>JAIEQJ010000101.1 GCA_019747815.1 Hyphomonadaceae bacterium | reverse complement strand
CCCTCGCCCGCGACCGCCGACATCCGCCGGCGTCTGGCGCAGCGCCTCTACAGCGTCATCGAGTTCAAGATCAGGATGATGGAGCTCAACATGCAGAAGCAGTTGGACGCCCTGCAGACCAACCCGGACGGCGTCGAGCCGTCCACGCTGAGCAGGGATGAGCGCGACGCGTTCGCCGCGCTCATCGACAATATCAATCAAGTGACGGAGATGGCCTCTGAACCCGCCTCTGCTGCCGACGGGAGGAGAAAATCCGCCAATCCCGAGCTCACCGCCCTCAGCGCCGACATCGACCCCGACGGCCTCGCCATTGCATCCGAGAAGGACGAGTTCCGCCGAGAGATTGCGGAACGCCTTGAGAAACTGTTCCCGCGATCCTGAGGCCGCCGACGTCCTGGTCGCCAATTTGACGCGCGAGGAGTGGGAGAGCTTCAAGTATCACTGGGCCGCCAATGCCCGCGATGACCAGCTCGCGCCCATCCTCGCCAAGGGCGGCGGGCCCTGGCACACGTGGCTCGTCCTCGGCGGCCGCGGCTCGGGCAAGACGCGCACGGGTGCGGAATGGGTCCGCGCCCAGGTCGTCGGCGAGCCGCCGCTGGCCGACCGCCGCTCGCGTCGCATCGCGCTCGTCGGCGACACCATCGCCCAGGTCAGAAGCGTGATGATCGAGGGCGTGTCGGGCCTCATGTCGGTCTATCCGCCCGACAAGCGCCCCAAGCTGGAGGTGTCGAAGAACCAGCTCGTCTGGGACAACGGCACCATCGCGCAGATGTTTGCCGCCGACGATCCCGACAGTCTGCGCGGGCCGCAGTTCGACGCCGCCTGGTGCGACGAGCTGTGCAAGTGGCGCCGGCCCGAGTACGCCTGGGACACGCTGCAGTTCGCCCTGCGCCTCGGCCGCTGGCCGCAGTGCGTGGTCACCACCACGCCGCGCGCCATCCCGCTCCTGAAGAAGATGCTGGATGACCACGCCACCGCCGTCACGCGCTCGCGCACGGCCGACAACGCGACGTTCCTGTCGCCCGCGTTCATCGCCGAGATGGAGCGCCGCTACGGTGCGACGCTGCTCGGCCGGCAGGAGCTCGAGGGCGAGATCGTCGAGGAGCGTCTCACGGGATTGTGGAAGCGCAGCACGATCGAGCAGAGCCGCTTCTCGGTGCGCCCCGAGCTTGTGCGCATCGTCGTGGCCGTCGATCCGCCGGTGACCTCGACCTCGGGCTCCGACGCCTGCGGCATCATTGTCGCGGGTCTCGGCATCGACCGGCGCGCCTATGTGATCGGCGACCGCACCGTGCAGGGCCGCGAGCCGACGGTGTGGGCCAAGGCCGCGGTGGCCGCCTACCACGACTACGAGGCCGACACGATCGTGGTGGAGACCAACCAGGGCGGCGACCTGCTGGTGCAGATGTTCAAGAGCATCGACGTGCGCGTGCCCGTGAAGACGGTGTACGCCAGCCGCGGCAAGTTCGCGCGTGCCGAGCCCGTGTCCGCGCTCTACGGGGAAGGCCGCGTCGCCCACGTCGGCACCTACCCCGACCTCGAGCACGAGATGTGCGACTTCGCCGCCGACAACCTCGCCCATGGCAAGAGCCCCGACCGCCTCGACGCCCTCGTCTGGGCCCTCACCGAGCTGATGCTCGCCGAGCGCCGCGCCGAGCCTAAGGTCCACGGGATGTGGTGAGGCGCGCAGCCTGCGCACGCAACTGTCATCCCGGCCGAGCGCGAAGGCGCGAGAGCCGGGACCCAGGGCCACATGTACACCTGAAGGCTCCACGCATGCCCCAGCAGCGCCCCAACGGTCGGCTGACGCACTGGCTCGCCCGCACAGTTCGTGGCTTCGGGCTGGCGCCCACGCCGCAGACGCCGCCTGCGTCCCCCTCTCCCCGTTCTTCACGGGGAGAGGGTCGGGGTGAGGGGCGGATAGGGGCTGGTGAGGGGCGGATAGGGGCTCGTGAGGGGCGGATAGGGGCTGGTGAGGGGCGGCTCCACACTCCTCCAGCCACCAAAAGCTTCACCGCCCCCTACTTCGCCTTCGACCGCCTGGGCTCGCCCGCCTGGGGCCAGCGCGATTATGCCGCCTTCGCCCGCGAAGGCTTCATGGGCAACGCCATCCTCTACCGCTCCGTGCGCATGATCGCCGAGGCCGCAGCCTCCGTGCCGCTGCTGCTCTACGCCGGCGACGAGGAGATCACCGACCACCCGCTCCTCGCCCTCCTCGCCCGCCCCAACCCGGCGGCCAGCACGCCCGACCTGCTCGAGGCCCTCTACGGCTTCCTCCTCGTCGCCGGCAACGCCTACCTGGAGGCGCTGCCCCTCGGCGGCAGCATCCGCGAGCTGCACACGCTCCGCCCCGACCGCATGAAGGTGGTGCCCGGCGCCGACGGCTGGCCCGCGGCCTTCGACTACACCGTCGACGGCAAGATCCGCCGCCTCGCCGGCGAGGCCGCGCCCGGCGTGCACCGCGTGCTGCACTTGAAGCTGTTCCACCCGCTCAACGACCACTACGGCCTCTCGCCCATCGAGGCCGCCGCCACGGCGATCGACATCCACAACACCGCGTCCAAGTGGAACAAGGCGCTGCTCGACAACTCGGCGCGTCCCTCGGGCGCGCTCGTCTACACCGCCCGCGACGGCAACCTCACCATCGAGCAGTACGACCGGCTGAAGGCCGAGCTGGAGCAGGGCTTTGCCGGCGCCGCCCGCGCCGGCCGCCCGCTGCTCTTGGAAGGCGGGCTCGACTGGAAGTCCATGTCGCTCTCGCCCAAGGACATGGACTTCATCGAGGCCAAGCACGTGGCCGCCCGCGAGATCGCGCTGGCGCTGGGCGTGCCGCCGATGCTGCTCGGCATCCCCGGTGACAACACCTACTCCAACTACCAGGAGGCCACGCGCTCCTTCTGGCGCTCGACCGTGCTGCCCCTCGTCACCCGCACCGCCAAGGCGCTCTCCTGCTGGCTCGCCCCCGCATTTGTCATCCCGGAGGCCGCGTCATGCTGGAAGCATGCCTTCGGCATGCGGCCATCCGGGACCCAGGAGCCGCAGTTTTCTTCCGCTGATGGTGCACCTCTGGAGCTCCGCCCCGACCTCGACTCCATCGAGGCTCTGAGCATCGAACGCGAAGCCCTCTGGACCCGCATCGACAAGGCCACCTTCCTCACCCAGAACGAAAAGCGCGCCGCCGTCGGGTATGGCCCCGTTGATGGCGGCGACGAATTGAAAGCTTCAGGCGCGGGCGCCCGGACCGCGGCCGACGCCCTGTCCCTGAAGTGGCCCGGCCAGCCCCGCAGCGTGCTCGGTCGCTACGACTTCGGCAAGGACCCCAACCGCGCGCAGCCTGCACGGTCCACCGAAAGACCTCGGCGCCCCGGCGGTGACGGCGACAGCCTGGTGCACACTGTCTCCCGGCGTCGCGGCGGACAAACGGGGACACCTGCCCAGGAAGCGCGTCTCGCCGCTGCCGAGGTTCAGGCTCGAGCTGCACTGCGCCGCCTTCGCGAATTGGATCCCAATTGGCAAGGGCCGCAAAGCGTTTCCAGACCTGGAAGCATCGAAGGACAAATTGGCCACTACGAAATGATGGCCCGTGCCGCCGAAGCCCGCCTTGCGCACATCCTCCGTGACGCTATCCCCAACACCAACCCATCATGGGGTGTGAACCGCCTGCGGAGCGAGCTGAGTGAGCAAGGTTACATCCTCTCACAGCCAGCACGCCGCGGTCGAGGGTACATACTTGAGAACCCTCAAACGGGTGAACAGGTGCGCATCATGGAGCGGCCGGAACGGCACTACCGAAGCGACCCATCGGAAAAGCACATATTCGGCTATTACTACCGTTATCGACCAGGGTTCGGCCGACCGGAAGGCGCTCACACACCGATTCCAGATAGGTAACGACTAAGTAGGATGCGCATCAGATGATCGAGCTGACGGAAGTAGAGCAGCGTGTTCTCGCGGAGCTGGAAGAGGTTTGGGAGCAGAACATCTTTACGATGCTCAACACGATCATTGAACCCAAAGGCGATCCAACAGAGGTCGAGGCGTTGCAGGAGGCTCTGAATGGCCTTGTGGAACGCGGTTTCGTGGCCGTGGGTCTTGAAGAGTTCTCGCCCAGAAAGCAAACGACGCTCGACAAGCAAGCAGCCCTTGAGCTTGTTTCCCGCCTGAGGGATTGGTTCAGGTTCGACGCCGCGACGTCATTCTGGACGTTGAGCAAGGGTGATTTTAGGGAAGTGCGCTATCCCGTGATCTTTTCGACAGCGGAAGCGCGTGAGAAAGCCTTCCAGATACTAGACGAGCGCGGCTACCAGTGGTGGCGGCAGCAAGAGTAGCTGGTCGAAACTGACGCGCGCTGGAACAAGGCACTGCTCGACAACTGCGCCCGGCCCTCGGGCGCACTGGTCTACACCGCCCGCGACGGCAACCCCGTCCTTCACGGGGAGAGGGCCGGGGTGAGGGGCGGCCACGGGCTCGACGCCCACCTCGAGCTGCGCCCCGACCTCGACTCCATCGAAGCCTTAAGCATCGAACGCGAGGTACTCTGGACCCGCATCGACAAGGCCACCTTCCTCACCCAGAACGAAAAGCGCTCAGCCGTCGGCTACGGCCCAGTCGATGGCGGCGACGCCCTTTCAGAGAAGGCCGGCTTTCGCGTCGACCAACCCCGCGTCCCTGCCGGCCAGTCTGGTGGCGGCCAATGGGTAGGGGAAGGCGGCGGCGATGGCCTCGTACACCTAACGCAAGACCGTCGCGGTTTTCTGATTGACCTGACGGAGCATGAAGGTCCAATCGGGGACTCTAGCATCGAAGGCCATACCATCAGGGAACACGTGGGCCGAACCACTGCGTCAATGATTGCCCAGATGGGAAGAGATATGTGGTCTGACGATCAGGGAGGAATAGTATATCGTCGGCTCTTGGGTACGTTTCCATCGGTAACTGCTGCACAGCGGGTCATAGGCGCAACTCTTTCTGCTCATACAGCAACGGTCGATCGCGTGATTGCGGGGGATTTTGGGACCAGGGGAATAACACTCGGGCTGGCATTCGACTCCCCTACCGGAGAGGAGGCGTACCGCAGCTCTCCGACAGCTCAGGTTCAATTTAGGAGGACTAGTCTAGCCGTTGTTGTAATTGGAAGAGATCCATCGATGTCTGGTGGCTTCAGAATCATTACTGCGTTTCCCGCCTCTGCGCCGCCTCCAAGAGCACGGATGATCTGGCGTTGAAGCGGAAGAATAAAACTCCCTTCACGGCCGTTTGTTCGATGAGCAGTTCAGAGAGCCAAGCCATGCAGCGAACGCAATCACCTCCAGACTCCTTTCTTGGATTGTCCGAGTGGTTCCATCAGGACATTCAACATCAGTATCCGCGACTGGAAGGCGCCGCGTCGGGGTATATAGCCACCTTGGACGCCACCGCCGCTGATGAACTGAGTGCCTACCTCACAGATCTGCTGGCCTCCAACGCCAGCGACGAGGAACTGTGCAAACTCTGGTCCGAGTGTGGATCACAGTGGGGCATAGTACCGATCAGGCCCTTCTTCGAGGAGGTACGAGCCGAGCTTGCTTCCCGTATCGAATAGCAGCTCCGCGAAGTAAACGGCACGGACTCCGCTGGGCTGATCCGAGAGCGCTCGAGCTCCGCCCCGACCTCGACTCCATCGAAGCCCTGAGAATCGAACGCGAAGCGCTGCCTGCCCTCGGGCTTGCTGTCCCGAGGGTGGACCCGCATCGACAAGGCCACCTTCCTCACCCAGAACGAAAAGCGCGCCGCCGTCGGGTATGGCCCCGTTGATGGCGGCGACGATCTCTCACAGAAAGCCGGCTTCCGCGTCGACCAGCCCTGCGTCCCTGCCGGCCAAACCGGCGGCGGGCAATGGGTTGGCGAAGGCGGCGATGGCTTGCTGCATCAAATCGCCAGAAGGCTGCCCAAAGGCCCGGGCAAACCGGCCGAGCCGAAGCCGCCACCCCACGGGCAACCCGCGCCAAAAGATCCCGGCGGTGATCACGGGTCGACACCAGGTGGGCATAGGTACACCAGCCATGGGAGGCAGCAGGCAAGAGACCGCGACTTTACTGACGAGCGCATCGACGCCATCGTGCAAAATAATGCACGAACGCGAGTAGGCCGAGTGGATCAAGATGGCAGAAAGACATGGGAATACACTGATGCCAGGGGCAATACGGTGGTGCTAAATGAGGAGGGCGGAATAGTAACGGTGTTCTCGCCGGCTCCAGGCGGTAGATATATCCCAAGGCCATGAGGTTTTTCACATGACCCCTGATACCGCTCAAGGCCTTTCCGCTGAGCTGCGTTTTGCTCTCAAGGAAGGCTGGTCGTTTGTCCAAGAGCCGGATCGCTTTCGGATCAGGCCGCCCGCCGGGAGCCAAACGCAGGGCGATTTCCGTGAACTGATGCGCAGCGAAGTCTGGCGGATCTCGCAGTTTGTCGCCTACGCGGATTTCGTAAGCATCGCAAGGCATGAAGACGGCAGCTACACCGTGGTCTCGCGCTCATCGCCTGGGAGTAGCTTCGAGATTGTCTTCGACGTGAGCTAGCCGACTCGAGCTGCGGCCCGACCTCGACAGCATCGAAGCCCTCAGCATCGAACGCGAAGCGCTACCTGCCCTCGGGCTTGCTGTCCCGAGGGTGGACCCGCATCGACAAGGCGACGTTCCTCACCCGGAACGAAAAACGCGCCGCCGTCGGCTACGGCCCGGTCGACGACGGCGACGAATTGAAAGCTTCAGGCGCGGGCGCCCGGACCGCGGCCGACGCCCTGTCCCTGAAGTGGCCCGGCCAGCCCCGCAGCGTGCTCGGTCGCTACGACTTTGGCAAGGACCCCAACCGCGCGCAACCCGCACGCTCCACCGGAAGACCGCGGCGCCCCGACGCGGACGGCCTCGTGCACCAGGTCGCTCGCCGCCGCGGACCGTGGCCAACGCGACCCTCCACGTCCGGCCCCCCCAAGCCAGGACCTGAAGTGCCAGCCCTGCCTCCGCCTATCCCGATGATCCCGCGCACCCCTGGGACACCGGCGCCTGCCGCACCAGTGCCGGTTCCACCCGGCGCCACGATCCGCAATCAAGCGCTGGCAGGGAAACGGCATCCCGATACGGGTATTCCCTTCGATAGTCAGGGTTTTCCAATCTACGATAGCGTTGCTTCCCACACCGTCAGGATACCTCATACGGGAACCGCGTCTGACGTCAGAGCCGCCAATCGCGCCGCTGGTTTCTCCACGACGCCCCATGGCATGGTTTGGCACCATCATCAGGACGGCTACACAATGCAACTTGTGCCAAGCGACATTCACCGTCGAACGGGTCACACGGGATCAAGAGGGATCGGCAATCTGCCTGGCAGGCAAAAATGAGGGCGATAGCCATGCTTCCAAAGATGAGAAAGACTAACCCACCCACGACACACGCCGCGATCGAGAGGTTTGAAACTGATCGCGGCATCGCCTTGCCGTCCCATTACAAGGAGTTCTTGCTCGCAACTAACGGTGGTATCTCAGAATTATCGGCCTTTCCGCTCCAGGGCCATCCACGCGCGCAGATTTGGGTAGCGGAAGTATTTTGCGGCATTGGCGTGCCCGAGCCCACCGAAGAGCTTGCCTATGGCTACGATTTGTACGCCGGGGGCATCCCACCGGGCATCGTTCCCATCGCGGAGGATGGGATGGCAAATTACGTTTGCCTCGACTTGCGCAAAGGAACCGACCGCGTCGCCTTCTGGGACCATCGGCACTTCTGGGGCACCGGCGAGTGGCGCGAGAGCGATTTCTATCACGTCGCCGACTCTTTTGAGGAGTTCCTCGCCTCGCTACGCCCGAATCCGTACTGAGGGGTGCGGACGCTCGAGTTCCGCCCCGACCTCGACTCCATCGAAGCCCTGAGCACCGAACGCGAGGCACTCTGGACCCGCATCGAAGGCGCGACCTTCCTCACCCGGAACGAGAAACGCGCCGCCGTCGGCTACGGCCCGGTCGACGACGGCGACGAATTGAAAGCTTCAGGCGCGGGCGCCCGGACCGCGGCCGACGCCCTGTCCCTGAAGTGGCCCGGCCAGCCCCGCAGCGTGCTCGGTCGCTACGACTTTGGCAAGGACCCCAACCGCGCGCAACCCGCACGCTCCACCGGAAGACCGCGGCGCCCCGACGCGGACGGCCTCGTGCACCAGGTCGCTCGCCGCCGCGGACCGTGGCCAACGCGACCCTCCACGTCCGGCCCCCCCAAGCCAGGACCTGAAGTGCCAGCCCTGCCTCCGCCTATCCCGATGATCCCGCGCACCCCTGGGACACCGGCGCCTGCCGCACCAGTGCCGGTTCCACCCGGCGTCACGATCCGCAATCAAGCGTTGGCTGGCGGGAGGCATCCCGACACGGGCATTCCCTTCGATAGTCAGGGGTTCCCGGACTTCTCCAGCGTGGTGCGGGATACCGCAACGTTTCCACACACCGGCAATCTGGATACAGATCGCGCGACGGCAAATCGACAAAGAGGATACTCGTCGACGCCACCCGGGATGGTTTGGCATCACCATCAAGACGGGCGCACAATGCAACTCGTTCCGGAAGACATACATACGAGGACAGGTCACACCGGCTCACGCGGCATCCGCAATCTGCCGGGCAAGAGATAGGACCGACAATGTTTCCAGAGATAACCGATGGCAGCGCTCCGACGACACTCGCTGCCATCGAGCGCTTTGAGCGTGATCGCGGACTCACCTTGCCGGATCTTTACAGGCAGTTTCTGCTCGCGACGAACGGAGGCGTTCCAAGCAATCAAACATTTTCCATAGGGGGAATGGCGCTCAATCCCACGGGATCGGTCCAAGTCTTCTTTGGGATTGGCGTGCGTTGGCCCACAACGGAGTTGGCCTACGCCTATGATCTGTACGCAGGCGGCCTTCCGGAGGGTGTTGTGCCGATCGCGGGGGACGGCAGCGGAAACTATGTCTGCCTCGATTTGCGCCAGGGCGCGGACCGCGTCGCCTTCTGGGACAAGCGCCACTTCTGGGGCACCGGCGAGTGGCGCGAGAGCGACCTTTATCATGTGGCCAACTCGTTTGAGGAGTTCATCGCCGCGCTACGCCCGAACCCGTACTGATGCGGTGACCCCGGCTCGAGCTCCGCCCCGACCTCGACTCCATCGAAGCCCTGAGCACCGAACGCGAAGCGCTGCCTGCCCTCGGGCTTGCTGTCCCGAGGGTGGACCCGCATCGACAAGGCCACCTTCCTCACCCAGAACGAAAAGCGCGCCGCTCGCCGTCGGGCTTGACCCGAGGGTCGGCTACGGCGCGATCGAGGGTCGGGGGGAGGGGCAGACAAAGACTCGTGAGGGGCAGCCACGGGCGCGCGAGGAGCAGCCACATGTTCGACGCCAACCCTGTCCTCGCATCGTTCGCCACCCCATCCTCGCAGCGTCCGCCAACCCCGTCCTGAGCCTGTCGAAGGACGGCACCTTCGGCAAGGACCCCAACCGCCGATTGGTTTGCGCATGCCTCAGCATCCCCTGTCAGAGCTCGTCATGCTGCGCGCCCGGCTCGCCGGCTACGCCTTCGAGGTCTCAGCCATCAGACTCCAGCTCCTGCTGCGCAGGGCCAACTTCAATCCCGACCAGCCCCGCATTCCCGCCGGCCAGCCAGGCGGCGGCCAATGGACCAGCGAGGGCGGCGCAGGCGGTGGTGATAGCGGGAGTGAGGGGCGCGACCAGCGTCGCGACACGCGAACCAACCAGCCCATACGCTTGGCGCAGGTGGGTGGTGCGTCTGCCATGACGGACACGGGATCTGATAGGAGTCCTCCCGTCCTCGGCGCCTACCTCCAAGCGCCAGCGGGGCGAACCATATCGACGTTTACCGTCAGCCCGCTTACAAACAACGTGTATCCGACACCCCTTGGCCCCGTGGATGTCACAGGTTGGACGGCCTACTACGGCCCGCCGGGAACCAGGCTGAGGTCTACAGCCGGCGAAGATCGCCAAACCTATCCCGATGGTGTGCTGAGGTTCGTGAATCCAAGCGAGGCTGAGGCCCATACGAGGCCAGTTGCCCCTGGCATATAGTAGAAGAATTGGCCGAGCGCATTGTCGTCGAATATAGGCCCAAGCCATGCCCATTCCCAGTAGCTGGCGGCGTACGCAGGCGCTCCTGCTGAGCATAGCGGCGGCGGCAAGCACCCCTACTGCCGACCGAGCGTCGGGCCAAGTGGACATGGGCCCCCACGCTTCGGAAGTTGCTGCGCTCCACCGTCGCGGCGTCAACTATCAGTCGCTCGGCGAGCACGACCTTGCGTTTGCCGACTTCGACGCGGCTCTGCGCATCGATCCTGGCTTTGCCTACGCGCTGATTAGCCGAGGCCATCTCTTTCTTGTGAAAGGGGACGAGAAGCGCGCCCTGCGGGACTTCGAGACCGTCTTGCGAGCGGCCGATCCTTTCCCGGGCGACCGCGGCAACCATGCCTATGCCTATTATGGCCGTGGTCTTGTTGCCCGCCGTCGAAAAGCCTATGACCAAGCGATCGCCGATTTCAGCGAAGCGCTGCAGCGGCATCGCATGTTCGTCGCTGCTTTTGTGGACAGAGCCGAAACCCTCTTCGAACAGGGCAAACTGGCAGCAGCCCTCGTCGATGTCGACCGGGCGCTCTGGGTGCATCCACAGTATGGCCTGGCTTATCGCATCCGCGCCCGCATCTACCGCGCACAGGGCCGCCCCCTGGAGGCGGCCGCCGACGAGATGCAAGCACGCCTGTTCGCGGCTTTCGAGGAGACGCGCGGATTGCTGGTGCGCAGCCGCGACAAGACCATACCCGTTGCCGACACCTTCTCCTCGGGGCCAGGCCCCTCGAGCCCGCCCCGCTATGGCATCGATTATCCAGGCCTGCGGCAGAGCTGCGCCGATGACGCCCGGCAGGTACTCTTTGTCAGCATGGGGGCCGGAAGCGTTGCGGTGCGGCCAGCCTATGCAGCCGCTGGCGGCAAGATCTACGCCGTGCAGAGTGTCAGCGGCTTGACCTTCTTGCTCGGCAACGACGGCTGCCGCATCAAGGTGACGGTCGGCAAGGGAGATCGGCCACCCGCTCAGTCCAATGCCGACCTCGTGCTCGTCGGCCACAACGCCGAGCCTCCGCTTCTCGAACATCGCTTCTATGACCCATCGCAAGCATGCGTAGCAGCGACGCTGCGTGTGCGGGCATTCTGGGGCTACGCAGAGCTCATCGATGAGCTCCGCTTGTCTCCAAACCAACATCGATGGAACAATCCGCGCCCCTCACCTGAAGTCACTTCTCACCGCTTGGGCGATGAAGGCTGCGAAATCGAGATCCGCATCTCCAAGGCTGACTGACCAGGATACGACCGCCTGAAGGCCGAGCTGGAGCATCGCTTCGCGTTGATGCGGAGCATCGCTTCGCGCTGACGCTCATCGGCATCCCCGGCGATAACACCTATTCCAACTACCAGGAGGCTACCCGCACCTTCTGGCGCTCCACGGTCCTCCCCCTCGTCACCCGCACCGCCAAGGCGCTCTCCTGCTGGCTCGCCCGCCTTTGTCATCCCGGAGGCCGCGTCATGCTGGAAGCATGCCTTCGGCATGCGGCCATCCGGGACCCAGGGGCCGCAGTTTTCTTCCGCTGATGGTGCACCTCTGGAGCTCCGCCCCGACCTCGACTCCATCGAAGCCCTGAGCACCGAACGCGAAGCGCTGCCTGCCCTCGGGCTTGTCCCGAGGGTGGACCCGCATCGACAAGGCCACCTTCCTCTCCCAGAACGAGAAGCGCGCCGATCCCTCTCCCCGTCCTTCACGGGGAGAGGGAATGAGGAACCACCACACCCATGCCCACCGCCCCCGAGCTCAAGTTCACCGCCCTCGATTTGAAGCAGGTCGAGACCGACGGCACCTTCTCCGGCTACGCCAGCCTGTTCAACACCGAGGACCTGGGCCGCGACGTCGTGCTGCCCGGCGCCTTCCGCGACAGCCTGGCCAAGCGGGGTCCGCGCGGCATCAAGATGCTCTTCCAGCACCGGCCGGAGGAGCCCATCGGCGTGTGGGAGCAGCTCAAGGAGGACGCGCGCGGCCTGTTCGCCAGGGGCCGCCTGATGCTCGACGTCGCCCGCGCGCGGGAGACGCTCGCCCTGATGCGCGCCGGCGCGCTCGACGGCCTGTCCATCGGCTTTCGCGCCGTCGTGGGCCAGCGCGATGCCAGGACCGGCGTGCGCCGCCTCGCCAAGATCGATCTGTGGGAAATCTCCATCGTCACCTTCCCGCTGCTCGCCGATGCGCGGGTCGCCCACGTCAAGGCGCGCGCCTTCGCGCAGCGCCCGCCCACCGAAAGAGAGTTCGAACGCTGGCTCACGCAGGACGCTGGGCTCACGCGCGCGCAGGCCCGTGGCGTGCTCCGCCACGGCCACAAAGGCCTCATCATGCAGGACGCTGCTGGGCGCCGCCCCCGGGATCGCCTCATCGCCCAGATCGAGGACGCGGCGCGGCTGCTCCGCGGCTCGGGGTGAGGCCTCCCTCTTTCCAGGCCTCGTCCCACCGCTCCGCTCGCTTCGACGGCGTGAGAGTGAGCCGGGAAGAGGTCGACCCTCTCCCCACGCGTCGCCAACCCCTCCACGCGCTCTCTCGGCGTGGGGAGAGGGTCATGGCGGAGCCATGCCTCCGGCATGGGGTGAGGGGCAGCCAAACACGCCACGCTCCGCCTTGTTCCCCCTTGCCCCGATCCTCTCCCCGCAAGCGGAGAGAGGGCATGGCCTCTTACGCAAAGGACCCCCCATGACCCACCTCGAGACCAAGTCCGCCACCGATGCCGATGTCAACGCCGCCTTCGGCGAGTTCATGCGCGCCTTCGAGGCCTTCAAGGAAGGCAACGACGAGCGCCTCAGCCAGCTCGAGCGCCGCGCCTCGGTCGACGTCGTCACGGCCGACAAGGTCGATCGCCTCAACCGCGCGCTCGACGAGTACAAGGGCGTGGTCGACGACCTCGCGCTCAAATCCGCGCGGCCGCATCTGGGGAGCGCGGCGCCCCGCTTCGGCGCCTCGTTCCGGCACAAGGCCGCCTTCGACGCCTACGTGCGCAAGGGCGACGCCACCCAGATCAGCGACCTGGAAGCCAAGGCCCTCTCGGTCGGCTCCGACCCCGACGGCGGCTATCTGGTGCCCGACGAATTGGAGCGCGCCGTCAATCGCGCCGTGCGCAACATCTCGCCGATCCGCGCCATCGCCGGCATCCGCCAGGTATCGAGCTCGGTCTACAAGAAGCCGTTCGCCATCACAGGCGCCGAAGCGGGCTGGATCGCGGAGGCTGCGGTGCGGCCCGAGACCGGCACGCCCACCTTGGCCGAGCTCGCCTTCCCCACCCTGGAGCTCTATGCCATGCCGGCCGCCACCTCCGCGCTGCTTGACGATGCGGCCGTCGACATCGAGGAATGGATCGCGGAAGAGGTGCGCGATGCCTTCGCCCAGCAGGAAGGCACCGCCTTCGTCACCGGCAACGGCATCGCCAGGCCCAAGGGCTTCCTCGACTACACCAAGATCGACAACGGCGCCTGGAGCTGGGGCAACATCGGTTTCGTCAAGACCGGCGTGAACGGCGCCTTCGCCGCCACCGATCCCGGCGACAAGCTGATCGACCTCGTCTATGCGGTGCGGTCGGGCTATCGCGCCAACGGCACGTTCGTCTTCAACCGCGCGGTGCAGGCGGTGATCCGCAAGATGAAGGACGGCGACGGCAACTATCTGTGGCAGCCGGCGGCGAAGGCCGGCGACGCCGCCATGCTGATGGGCTTCCCGGTCGCGGAATCGGAGGACATGCCCAATCTCTCAACCGACAGCTACGCGGTGGCCTTCGGCGATTTCCGCCGCGGCTATCTGATCGTCGACCGCGTCGGCATCCGCATCCTGCGCGATCCCTACAGCTCCAAGCCCTACGTGCTGTTCTATACCACCAAGCGCGTCGGCGGCGGGGTGCAGGACTTCAACGCCATCAAGCTCCTCAAGTTCGCCGCGTAGTTGTCATCCCGGCCGGAGCCCTGTCATCCCGGAGGCCGCGTCATGCTGGAAGCATGCCTTCGGCATGCGGCCATCCGGGACCCAGGATCAGGAGCCCGTCGCTCTGCATTTTGGCTCCTAGGTCCCGGATATTGCGCAGCCTGCCCCGGCCCCGAGCCGGGGCGCAATTCGGGGACGACAAGCACCCCTCGCGCGTCGCGGCACCGGTCGTGCCCGCAATTTGTCATCCACGCCGAACTTTCGCCCGAGGCCAGCGCCCCCTCCCGCGCTTCGGGCGACGCGGGCGGGACCCCCCGGCAGCGCCGTGCCCCTCCCACGGCGTGGGTCCCGTCCGCACTCCTCAACGCCTGTCATGCCGGGGACGCGAGCGGCCCGCGGCGTGCGTGCCTGCGTCCCCGCTCGCAGCAACCTGCCCCGCCGCCCGCGCCGGGGGCGAGGTTCGGGGCGACACCTCGGAGCCCACCCATGCCCCTCGTTCTCACGTCGGGTCCCGCCGTCGAACCCGTCTCGCTCGCCGAGGCCAAGGCGCACCTGCGCGTCGACGGCACCGCCGAGGACACGCTGATCGCCAGCCTCATCGTCACCTCGCGCCTGCATGTCGAGGCGGTCATGGGGCTGGCGCTCGTCACGCAGGGCTGGGCCTACTTTCTCGATGCCTGGGCGCGCGGCCGCGCGCTGGAGCTGCCCCTGCGGCCGGTGCGCAGCATCACCGCCGTGCGCCTCTACGACGAGAACGCGGTCGCCACCACGCTGGCGCCGGCCAGCTATGTCCTCGACGGCGCCGGAACTCCCGCGCGGCTCGTGCGGCAGGGCGCGCGCCTGTGGCCGAAGCCCGGCCGCACGGCCAACGGCATCGAGGTCGCCTTCACGGCCGGCTACGGCGATGCCGCGGCCGACGTCCCCGCGCCGATCCGCCAGGCGCTCCTGCTGCTCATTGCGCATTGGTACGAGCATCGCACGCCGTTCGAGGTCGGCGCGCTGGCCGAGCCCGCGCCCGACGAGGTGTCGAGGCTGCTCTCCCCCTATCGCGCGCTGCGCCTGTGATCTGCGAGATCTCCCTCTCCCCGCAAGTCCCGTCCACTCCCCGCTGCGCCAGAGTGAGCCTGTCCTCTCTTCAGCGGCAGCGCAGGTGGGTCGGGTGGCAGCGATGACCAGCGCTGGTGTCGGGGGCCGTGCGCTGGGCCTGTGCCTGGCTCGGCCACCTGCACCGCATCGCTTCAATTCCGCCGTCGTCCATGAAAGGACAGCCCATGCACATCGCTGCCATGCGCGAGCGTGTCACGCTGGAGCGTCCCGTCCGCATCGCCGACGGCGGCGGCGGCGCCAGCGTGATCTGGGAGGCTGTGACGGCGCTGTGGGCACAGGTGCGCCCCATTACGGGCGAGGAGCGTCTGCGCCACGACCAGCTCGCCGGCCGCCTCACGCACGAGGTCTTCATCCGCTACCGCCCCGGCGTCCTGCCCGCGATGCGCTTCCGCCAGGAGGCCCGCATCCTCGCCATCGTCGCCGTGGTGGAGGTGGAGCGCCGCACCCGCCTCAAGTGCCTGTGCGAGGAGCGCACGCTATGAAAGTCAGCGTCACCGTCCGCGGCAGCCTTGTCGATCGTCCGCGCGCGCGGACCGGTCATGTCGAAGCTCTGTCCCGCGGCGTGGTCCGGCGGCTCACGTTCGATCTCGAGGAGGAGCTGCAGCGCATTCGCGCCTCCGAGCGCGCCGCCGATCCCGAGGCGCGCCGCGATGCGCTCGAGCGCGCCGTTCGCCGCATCTGGGGCGCGACGCTGTGAGCATCCTGCCCGCCCCTGTCATCCCGGCCGCAGCTCGCCCCTGTCATCCCGGAATTTCGCGGTCAGCGAAATATCCGGGACCCAGGATCAAGGTGACGCCACGTGCTTGCGGCCCTCGGTCCCGGATATTCGCCTGCGGCGGATTCCGGGATGACACCCTGAAAGGCCCATCCCATGCCCTCCGCCGCCTGGTCCCTGCAGCAATCCGTGTTCTCAGCGCTCACCGCCGACAGCACGCTCACCGCGCTGCTGGGCGGGGTGCGGGTCTACGACGACGTGCCCCAGGGCACGCCCTTGCCCTACCTCACGCTGGGCCAGATGACCGAGCGCGATTGGTCCACCGGCGGCGAGCCGGGCACCGAGGCCGGCAGCGAGCACAGCCTCGTCCTGCAGGTGTGGTCCAGCGCCCGGGGCAAGAAGGAGGCGCACGACATCATCGGCGCCGTCCGCGCCGCTCTGCACGACCGGCCGCTCGCGCTCGCCGGTCATCGCCTCGTCAACCTGCGGCATGAAGTCTCCGAAACCCGCCGCGATCCCGACGGCGAGAGCATCCGCGCCACGCTGCGCTTCCGCGCCGTGACCGAGCCGGCCTGAGCGGAGGAGCCGCCTATCCCTTGCAGGGAGGATCGGGGTGGGGAAACGCCCGCTGCACGGACTTGCCTGACCGATGGTCGAGGGCCAGACCCTGCCGGCCAAACCCTGCCGGCCAGACCCCATCGCCAGGCGGCGGCCCGGCCCGCCCGGAAGGCTACGCATCCGAGCCCGCCGCCGGCGCCGCCATCTGATCGGCTTCGAGCCGCTCGCGCCGCGGCACGCGGGGCGGCCGCTGCACCTTCAGGCCCACCTGCCGGCAACCGGTCGTTTCGATCGCCGGCGGTGTCCCCGTCGCAGTGTGCGCCAGCGCCCGCGGCACGGTCAGTGCGGCGGTGGCATTGGCAAACGCGATGAGGGCGATGGCCAGCCGGGCTATGTGGACACTTCGCTTCATTGCAAACCGGGCTCTGTGCAGCGGGTGGTGGAGGGCTCGCAGCCGTACGGTGGTTACGTGCGCAACCTCTTCCCGGTTGGTCGCAGTGAGGCCCGAGAACGTTCAAATGGAGCCCGCAGGCGTTCAAATGGACGTGTAGCAGCGCGCGCCGCCTGTCATCCCGGCTGCGTCGCGCCCTGTCATCCCGGAATTTCGCGGTCAGCGAAATATCCGGGACCCAGGGCCCAGGGCTGCCCGCGACCAGGTGTGGCCCTGGCTCCCGGAGAGCCTGCGTCGCAGACGTCCGGGATGACAGCGCGCAACTCCTCCCCCCCGGGGGAGGACCTGAGGCCATGCCCTGCGGCCGCGTTCGCCAGGCTGGAGATCGGCACCACCGCGGATGGCGCGGAGATAAGTCATCCGGCCGAATGGATGAGGGGCAACGGTCCTCAACAACAGGTCGCGAAGGTCTCGCATCCTCCCATCTCGCCGAAGGCGCTTCCGCCTGTCGCGCCACCGCCGTGCCGCCCGGCCCGACGGCCGTCTTCTCCCCAAGCCTCAGCATCGTCTGGAGTTCACCCATGGCCGCCCAGAAAGGCAAAGACCTGCTCCTCAAGGTCGACAGCGACGGCGCCGGCACCTTCATCACGGTGGCCGGCATGCGCTCGCGCAGCCTCGCCTTCAACACCGAGACCGTGGACATCACGCACGCGGAGTCGGTGGGGCGCTGGCGTGAGTTGCTGGCCGGCGCCGGCGCCAGGCAGGCGCGCGTGACGGGTGCCGGCATCTTCAAGGATGCCGCCTCCGACGCGCTGGTGCGCCAGTACGTGTTCGACGGCACCATCCGCGACTGGCAGGTCATCATTCCCGACTTCGGCACCGTCAGGGGGCCGTTCCAGATCTCGAGCTTCGAGCTCACCGGCCGCCACGATGCCGAGGTCGCCTTCGAGCTTTCCCTCGACTCCGCCGGCGAGCTCACCTTCGCGGCCGCGTGAGGCGCGCCCGCCGTGAGCACAGGGAGGGCGCGAGGGGCGCTTGCCCTCGCCCCGTCCTTCGACCGGCTCAGGACGAGGGTGCGGATGCGGCTCAGGGCGAGAGTGCGGCCCCGCGCACGGTTCGCCAGCTCACCATGAGGTTTGTGTCAACCCTTGTGCCGCGGTCCCCGCGCCCTGAGCTTTGTTGAAGGGCGCTGTCGGCGCGTGCCGCTCCGGCGTGCACGGGGCTGGGCTCAGAGGTTGAAGCGTTTCCGTTGGAGAACAATTGCCATGGCCAACCCCCACCGCGGCGAGATCGAGGCCTGCCTCGACGGCACGTCGTTCCGCCTCTGCCTCACGCTCAGCGCGCTGGCCGAGCTGGAAGGCGCCTTCAACAACGACGACATGCTGGCGCTGGCCGGGCGCTTCCAGAACGGGCGCCTCTCCGCCCGCGATGCCCAGCGCATCATCGGCGCGGGCCTGCGCGGCGCCGGCCACGACATTGCCGACGACGCGGTCGGCCGCATGCAGGCGGAAGGCGGCGCGGCGGGTTTCGTCGACATCGTCGCGCGTCTTCTGAGCGCCACCTTTGCCGGGCCCGCGGCGCCGATCATCGGCGCCATGGCCGGCGAGATCGTCGCGGGGCTCGCCGAGGGCGGCGATGCCAAGGCTGTGGACACGGCCGGCGCGTCCAGGGAGGGGCGCCCTCAGCCCACCCCTTTCCCTGGAGCGACGTGATGGCGGCCGGCCTCGGCCTGCTGCGTCTGCGCCCGGCCGACTTCTGGGCGATGACGCCGCGCGAGCTGGAAGCCGCGCTGCGCGGCCTCCTCGGTCCCCTCGATCACGCCGCCCCGCTCCCGCGCACGGCGCTGGCGCATCTCATGGCGCGCTATCCCGATTGAGCCCTGTCATCCCGGCCGCAGCTCGCCCCTGTCATCCCGGAATTTCGCGGTCAGCGAAATATCCGGGACCCAGGATCAAGGTGACGCCACGTGCTTGCGGCCCTCGGTCCCGGAGAGCCTGCGTCGCAGATTCCGGGACGACAGCATGGACGAGATCGCATGAACGACGACACCTCCGCCCCGACCCTCACCGTCGTCATCGACGCCGACACCAGACCCTTTGAGCGCCAGATCACCGAGGCCTCTCGGCAAGGCACCCGCTTCGGCAACGCGCTCGCCACCTCCTTCGTCGACCTGGCCCTCAAGGGCAAGAGCTTCAGCGACGTCTTGCGGTCGCTGGCGCTCAAGCTGTCCGAGATCACGCTGAAGGCCGCCTTCAAGCCGCTCACCAATGCACTGGGCGGCGTGCTCGAGGGCGCCGTCAGCGGCGCTGCCTTCGCCCAGGGCGGCGTGATCCGGCAGGGCCTGCCGGTGCCGTTCGCCGACGGCGGCGTCATCGCCAGTCCGATCACCTTTCCCCTCGCGGGCAACCGCGTGGGGCTCGCCGGCGAGCGTGGCCCCGAGGCGATCCTGCCGCTCGCCCGCGGTGCCGACGGCCGCCTCGGCGTGCGGGCCGAGGGCGGCGGTGTCAGCATCACCTTCAATATCAGCACCCCCGACGTCGAAAGCTTCCGCCGCTCCGAGACCCAGCTTGCCGCCCTGCTCGCCCGCGCCGTCGCGCAAGGGCAGCGCAATTTGTGAACGGGGAGCAGCGAATAGATCAAATCGCTCCCCGGCCATTCCTGCTCCCTACTCGCCATTTCGCCATTCGCCACGCGCCGTCCCTGCTCACATGTTCCACGAAGCCCGCTTCCCCACCGCCATCTCGCGCGCCGCCCAGGGCGGCCCTGAGCGCCGCACCGACGTGGTCGTGCTGGGCTCGGGGGCCGAGGAGCGCAATGCCCGCTGGGCCGACTCCCGCCGCAGCTACAACGCCGGCTGGGGCGTGAAGTCATTGAACGATCTGCACGCCGTCATCGCCTTCTTCGAGGAGCGCCGCGGGCGCCTCATCGGCTTTCGCTGGCGTGATCCCAGCGACTGCAAGTCCTGTCCGCCCGAGAGCACGCCCACCGCGCTTGATCAGCCGATCGGCATCGGCAACGGCGCAAGCGCCGCCTTCCAGCTCGTGAAGACCTACGGCTCCGCCTTCAATCCCTGGACGCGCGCCATCAAGAAGCCGGTGGCCGGCACGGTTCTGATTGCCGTTGCCGGTGCGCCGCAGACCGTGGGCACCGCCTTCACCGTCGATGCCGCGACCGGCCTCGTCGCCTTCCAGCCGGGCCACGTGCCCGCCGCCGGCGCCACCGTGACCGCCGGCTTCGAGTTCGACGTGCCCGTCCGCTTCGATACCGACAAGCTCGAGATCAACATCCAGGGCTTCCGCCACGGCGCCATTCCCTCCATCCCCATCGTCGAGATCCGGCTGTAGTCGTCATTCCCGCCTCTTCCCACCCCACAATGCCCACGGTCCCTGCCGCAAGTGTCACGGTCCCCGCCCTGAGCCTGTCGAAGGGCGCCGACGGCGCGTGCCGCTCCGCAGGGTCCACGGGTCGAAGGACGGCTCGCGCGGCCCGTCCTTCGACGGAGCTCAGGACGAGGGGTGCGGCTCGGGACGGAGGTGGCGGGCCGCACCCCCCGTGCCGGCGTGCGCCGCAGCAGCGAGCCAACCGATGAAATCTCTTCCGCCCAGCCTGCAGGATCACCTCGCCTTGGGCGCCACCACGCTCGCCTGGTGCTGGCGGGTGCGGCGCAACGACGGCGCCATCCTGGGCTTCACCGATCACGACCGCGACCTCGCCTTCGACGGCACCACCTTCGAAGCCGCCACCGGCTTCACCGCCAGCGAGATCAAGGATGCGCTGGGCCTTTCCGTCGACAACCTGGAGGTCTCCTCCGCCCTGAAGTCCGATCGCCTCAGCGAGGACGATCTCGCCGCCGGCCTCTATGACGATGCCGCGGTCGAGATCTGGCGCGTGAACTGGGCCGACACAAACCAGCGCGTGCTGATGCGCTCGGGCTCCCTCGGCGAGGTGCGCCGCTCCGGGGCAGCCTTCACGGCCGAGGTGCGCGGCCTTGCGCACTATCTGCAGCAGCCCAACGGCCGGCTCTTCCAGGCCGGCTGCGATGCCGATTTGGGCGATGCCCGCTGCGGCGTCGATCTCGCCAATTCCGCCTGGCGCGGCACCGGCATCATCATCGCCGCGTCGAGCCCGCGCCTCCTCACCGCCTCGGGACTTTCAGGCTTCGTGGCCGGCTGGTTCACGCGCGGCCTCCTCACCTTCACTGCGGGCGCCAACGCCGGCCGCGCGCAGGAGGTGAAGCGGCATGTGCTGGCGGGCGAGGTCGCAACCATCGAGCTGTGGCAGCCGATGGCGCGCGCCATGGCGGCTGGCGATGCCTTCACCGTCACCGCCGGTTGCGACAAGCAGTTCGCCACCTGCCGGGCCAAGTTCGCCAACGCCGCCAGCTTCCGCGGCTTCCCGCACATGCCCGGCAGCGACTACGTGCTTGCCGTCGCCCGCCCCGGCGAGCCGGTCACCACCCCCAAGGGCTGATTGCGGTCATCCCGGCAGTGTCATCCCGGAATTCGCCGCAGGCGAATAACACGCACGCGCTTCTCTCCCGACCCTGGGTCCCGGCTCTCGGGCTGTCGCCCTCGGCCGGGATGACAGGTGTGTCATCCGGGAATTTCGCGGTCAGCGAAATATCCGGGACCCGGGAGCCGGGAGTGGCCGCGTCGCCAACGACGCCCGAGCTTGCCCAGCCGCGGCTCGACGCGGCTCACCCGAGGTTTCCCCCAAAAGGTTTCCCCGATGTCCGAGACCCGCACCCGCATCGTCGCCCTCGCGCGCGACTGGCTCGGCACGCCCTATCATCATCAGGCGAGCGTGCGCGGCGTCGGCACCGACTGCGTCGGGCTCATCCGCGGCGTCTGGCGCGAGCTCTACGGCCAAGAGGCGCAGGCGCTCCCCGCCTACACGCGCGACTGGGCCGAGGGCAGCGGCTGCGAGACGCTCTTGGAAGCTGCCCGCTCCCACCTTGTCGAGATCGCACCCGGCGAGGCTGCGCCCGGTGACGTTCTCGTCTTCCGCTGGCGCCGCGGCATGCTCGCCAAGCATTGCGCCATCCTGTCCGCGCCCGCCGCCATGATCCACGCGCTGGAAGGCGCCCCCGTCGCCGAGGTCGCCTTGTCTCCCTGGTGGCGCCGCCACGTCGCCGGCGCCTTCGCATTCCCCGGCGGCGCTGCACGCATTCCCGCTCCCCGCTCGCCGCGCCTTCCCTCTCCCCGTCCTCTGCGGGGAGAGGGTTAGGCTGAGGGCGGAGGCTCGCCCTCTCCCCACGGCAGAGTGGGAGAGGGGGGTGAGCGCTACGCCCGCGGCCCGCCGCACGCACCTCACCGCACGCACCGCCCATGGCCACCCTCGCTCTCGCCGTTGCCGGCGCCGCCGTCGGCGCCGCCGCGTTTCCCGCCGGCATCACGCTGTTCGGCGCCACGCTCACGGGCGCCGCCATCGGCTCGCAGATCGGCGCCTTCGCCGGCTCCTTCGTCGACCGCGCGCTGTTTGGCGCCTCGGGCCAGTCGCGCGCGCTGCAGGGCCCCCGCCTCTCCGAGCTGCGCGTCACCGGCGCGTCGCAGGGAGCGCCCATCCCGCGCCTCTACGGCCGCGCGCGCCTCGGCGGGCAGATCATCTGGGCCACGGATTTCGAGGAGGAGGTGGTCACCACCACGCAGGGCGGCGGCGGCAAGGGCGGCTTCGGCGGCGGCGGGCCGAGGAGCACCACCACCGAGTATCGCTACTATGCAAGCTTTGCCGTCGCCCTTGCCGAAGGTGAGATCACCGGCATCGGCCGCGTGTGGGCGGACGGGCAGGAGCTCGACCTCGCCACGCTCACGCACCGTCTCCACACGGGCAGCCAGACGCAGGCGCCCGACAGCCTGATCGAGGCGCGCGAAGGCGCCGGCAACGCGCCGGCCTACCGCGGCATCGCCTACCTGGTGTTTGAGCGCCTGGCGCTTGCCAACTTCGGCAACCGCATCCCGCAGCTCTCCTTCGAGGTGCACCGCGCCGTCGATCCCTTCGAAGGCAGCGTGCGCGCCGTCACGCTGATCCCCGGCGCCGGCGAGTTCGTCTATGCGCTGGCCCCCGTCACGCGCAAGATCGGCACCACCGCCAACGTCTCGGAGAACGTGCACACGCGCCAGGGCGGCACCGACTGGGCCGTCTCCCTCGACCAGCTCCAGGCGGCCCTTCCCAATGTCGGCGCGGTCTCGTTGGTGGTGGGCTGGTTCGGCACCGATCTGCGCGCCGGTGTCTGCGCGCTCCGCCCCGGCGTCGATGCCGCCGACAAGATCACCGAGCCCATCGCCTGGAGCGTCGCCGGCCTCGCGCGCGCCGACGCGCATCGCGTCAGCCTGGTGGACGGCCGCGCCGCCTATGGCGGCACGCCGTCCGATCAAACGGTCATCGCCGCCATCCGCGATCTCAAGCAGCGCGGCCTTGCCGTCACGCTGACGCCCTTCATCTTCATGGATGTTCCCGCCGGCAACACCCTCCCCGACCCCTACACGGGCGCCGCGGCCCAGCCGGCCTATCCCTGGCGCGGCCGCATCACCGTGGCGCCCGCGCCGGGCCGGCCCGCCACCCCCGACAAGACCGCCGCCGCCGCCCTGCAGGTTGCAGCCTTCGTCGGCCTTGCCGATGTTGCCGACTTTTCCATCATGGGCGAAACGGTCGCCTATGCGGGCCCCGCCGAGTGGTCCTACCGCCGCTTCATTCTCCACATGGCGCATCTGGCCCAAGCCGCCGGCGGGGTCGACGCCTTTGTCATCGGCACCGAGATGCGCGGCCTCACCACCGTGCGCGACGGCGCCGGCACCTATCCCTTCGTCGCCGCGCTCGCCGAGCTGGCCGCCGACGTGAAGTCGGTTCTGGGCCCCGCCACCAAGCTCACCTATGCCGCCGACTGGTCGGAGTACTTCGGCCACCACCCCGCCGACGGCACGGGCGATGTCTATTTCCACCTCGATCCGCTGTGGTCCTCGCCCCACATCGACGCCGTCGGCATCGATGTCTACTGGCCGCTCGCCGACTGGCGCGACGGCGCCGATCATACCGACCGCCTGGCCGGCGCGTCCTCGATCTACGACCTTGCCTATCTCACGCACAATCTCGCCGCCGGGGAGGGTTACGACTGGTACTATGCCAGCGCCGAGGACCGTGCCGCGCAGGCTCGCACGCCGATTGCCGACGGCAGCGCCGGCAAGCCCTGGGTGTTCCGCTTCAAGGACATCCGCAACTGGTGGCTCAACAGCCATTTCGATCGTCCCGCCGGCGTCGAATCCGCCACCCCCACCGCCTGGGTGCCGCAGTCCAAGCCGTTCTGGTTCATGGAGCTCGGCTGCCCGGCGGTCGACAGGGGCGCCAACCAGCCCAACGTGTTCGTCGATCCGAAAAGCTCGGAATCCTTCCTGCCCTACTTCTCGCATGGCCGGCGCGACGACTTCATGCAGCGCCGCTATCTGCAGGCGTTCCACGCGGGCCTCGATCCTGCGCATGAGAACTATGTCGCCGGCGCCAATCCGTTGTCGGCCGTCACCGGCGCCCGCATGGTCGATCTCGAGCGCATGCACGTCTACGCCTGGGATGCGCGGCCCTATCCAGCCTTCCCGGCCGATGCGGCGGCCTGGGGCGATGGCCCCAACTGGCGCCTCGGCCACTGGCTCACCGGCCGCATCGCCAGCGCGCCGCTCGGCGCCACGGTGCGCGCCATCCTCGCCGACCATGCCTTCGCCGCCCATGATGCGAGCGCTCTCAACGGCACGCTCGGCGGCCTCGTCATCGACCGCGTGATGTCGGCCCGCGATGCCATCCAGCCGCTGGAGCTCGCCTTCTTCTTCGACACGCGCGAAAGCGGCGGCCGCATCGTCTTCGCCCATCGCGGCGCGGCGGACCCGGCGGCGGCGCTGACGCCCGACGACCTGGTCGAGACCCGGGCCGGCGCGCCGCTCGCAACCCTCACCCGCGCGCAGGAGACCGATCTGCCGGCCTCCGCCAAGATCACTTACATCGCTGCTGGCGGCGAGTATGCGCCGGCGGTTGAGGAGGCGCGTCGCCTGGCCGGCCGCAGCGGCCGCACGGCGCTCGCCGATCTGCCGCTTGCGCTCGATGCCGAGCAGGCGGCCGAGATCGCCGAGGTGTGGCTGTTCGAGGCCTTGGCGGCGCGCGAGCGCGCCAGGTTCGCGCTGCCGCCGAGCCGTCTGGCGCTGGAGCCCGGCGATGTGATCGACCTCACCGCCAACGGCCGCACGCATCGGCTGCGCATCACCGAGGTCGGCGAGCGCGGCGAGCGCGAGATCGAGGCGCGCGGCCTCGATCCCGCCGTCTATGCCGGCGTGCCCGGCACCCCGCGCGGCCAGGGCGGCGGTGTCGGCGTGGTCGCCGGCAAGCCGTTCGTGGTCTTTCTCGATCTGCCGCTGCTGCGCGGCGACGAGCCGCCGGCCGCGGGCTACGTCGCGGCGGCGCAAAGCCCCTGGCCCGGCCCCATTGCCGTCTATCGCTCGCCGGAGACCTCCGGCTTCCAGTTGAAGGCGATGGTGCTCGCCCCCGCCGTCACCGGCGTCACGCTCGATCCGCTCCCCGGCGGTGCCACCTCGCGCCTGGATCGGGCGACGGTCCTCAGTGTGCAGCTCGATCAGGGCATGCTCGCCTCCGTCACCGAGCTGGCGCTGCTCGGCGGCGCCAACGTTGCCGCCGTGCGCACCGAGGACGGCGCCTGGGAGGTGCTGCAGTTCCAGTCCGCCGTGCTCGCCGCGCCCGCCACCTACACGCTCACCGGCTTCCTGCGCGGCCAGGCCGGCACCGAGCACGCCATGCGCCCCCCGCTCGGCGCGGGCGCCCGCTTCGTGCTCCTCGACGGCGCCCCGGCGCGCGTCGACCTGACCGAGGACGAGATCGGCCTCGCCTACACCTGGAAGAGCGGCCCCGCCAGCCGCGACCTCGGCTCGCCGCATTATGTCGACAGCGCCCACACCTTTGTGGGCGAGGGCTTGAAGCCCTTGAGCCCGGTGCACGTGCGGGGCGCCCGTTCCGGCGGCGATCTCGCCATCAGTTGGATCCGCCGCACCCGCATCTGCGGCGACTCCTGGGACGGCATCGACGTGCCGCTGGGCGAGGACGAGGAGCGCTACGAGATCGACATCCTCGCCGGCGCCGGCGTGGTGCGCACGCTCACCGCCACGGCGCCCGCCGCCACCTACACCGCCGCCCAGCAGATCGCCGACTTCGGCGCCCCGCAAGCGTCGATCGCGCTGCGCCTCTTCCAGATCAGTGCCACCCGCGGCCGCGGCACCCCGCGCGACGCTGTGCTGTGAGGTGTCATCCCGGAATTCGCCGCAGGCGAATATCCGGGACCCAGGATCACGCACGCACGCGCTTCTCCCTCGACCCTGGGTCCCGGCTCTCGGGCTGTCGCCCTCGGCCGGGATGACAGGTGTGTCATCTCCGAATTGTGATCCCTCCATGTCCCAACCCCGCTGGCTCGCGCTGGCCTGGGGCGATCTCGGCGTGGCCGAGACCCCCGGCGCCGTGCACACGGCCCGCATCGTGCGCTTCTATGCCGATGTCGGTCACGCCGAGATCAAGGCTGACGAGACCGCCTGGTGCGCCGCCTTCCTCGGCTCGTGCCTGGAGCGCGCCGGGCTCGCCAGCACGCGCTCGCTGATGGCGCGCTCCTATCTCACTTGGGGGCAGCCGCACGTTGAGTTCCGCCCCGGCGCCGTCGCCGTGCTCAGCCGCACCGCCGATCCCGCCCTCGGCCACGTCGGCTTCCTCGTCGGCGAGACCGCGGACAGCCTGATCCTGCTCGGCGGCAACCAGCGCGACAGCGTCAGCGTCGCCGCCTACCCGCGCGCACGCCTGCTCGGCCTGCGCTGGCCCTCACCTGTCATCCCGGAAGCCGAGGCCTCGGCCGAGGCTATCCGGGACCTCCCCGCCGACCCGGGTTTCGCCCGCGCCCTTGCCCACGTGCTCCAGATGGAAGGCGGCTGGACCGACGATCCCTATGATCCCGGCGGCCCGACCAATTTCGGCATCACGCTCGCCACCTACGCCCGCGACAAGGGCGCCGATCTCACGGCCGACAGCATGGCCGTGCTGAAGGCCGAGCTCAGATCCATCCCGCGTGCCACGGTGCGCCGCATCTATCGCCAGCGCTACTGGCGCCCTGCCGCGTGCCCGCAGCTGCCGGCAGCGCTCGCCTTCTTCCATTTCGACGCCGCGGTCAACCAGGGCGTCACCGGCGCCGCGCGCCTGCTGCAGGAGGCGGTCGGCGCCGAGGTCGACGGCGAGATCGGCCCCGAGACCCTGGGCAAGGCGGCCGCCCGTCCCCTGGCGCAAACCCTTCCCCTCTATGCCGAGGCCCGCCGCCGGCACTACCGCTCGCTCTCCACCTTCTGGCGCTTCGGCAAGGGCTGGCTCGCCCGCGTCGACCGCACGCTGTCGGCCGCCCGCGCCATCGCCCAAGCCCCGCCTTCCCCCTCCCAGCAACAGGAGCCACCAGCCATGACCGATACAACCCATCAGCCACCCGCCGCGCCCGACAGCAAATGGTGGGGCCAGTCGATGACGATCTGGGGCGTCATCCTCACCGGGCTCTCCACGGTGCTGCCGGCCGTCGGGCCGCTCATCGGCCTCGACATCACGGCCGAGCTGATCCGCCAGCTCGGCGATCAGATCGTCGTCCTCGTGCAGGCCATCGGCGGCCTCATCGGCACAATTTTGACGATTTGGGGCCGCGCCCGTGCCACGACCGCGCTCGAGCGCAAACAGCTAACCATGAACTTGTGACGCGGGCCTGAGCCGCCCCGCCGCTAGCCGACCCGCCCGGCACCCCTGTATAATTGCAGGCGACGGGCCGGATTCTGCGGGTCGGACCCGTGTGTTGGGTCGTGCGGAGGGGACAAGCCTTGCGGGTTCTGATTGTCGAGGATGATCGCGATCTCAATCGGCAGCTCGTCTCCGCGCTCACCGATGCGGGCTATGCGGTCGATGCCGCCTTCGACGGCGAGGAGGGCTACTTCCTCGGCGATACCGAGCCTTATGATGTGGTCATCCTCGATACCGGGCTGCCGAAGATGGACGGCATCCGCGTGCTCGAGCAATGGCGCCGCTCGGAGCGCAACATGCCGGTGATCATTCTCACCGCCCGCGACCGCTGGAGCGACAAGGTGGCCGGCATGGATGCCGGCGCCGACGACTACGTCGCCAAGCCCTTCCACATGCAGGAGCTGCTGGCGCGCGTGCGCGCGCAGATGCGCCGCGCCTCGGGCCATGCCAGAAGCGACATCGAGTGCGGGCCGCTGAGGCTCGACACCAAGACGGCGCGCGTCACCATGAACGGGCAGCCCATCAAGCTCACCTCGCACGAGTACCGGCTGCTCGCCTATCTCATGCATCACAACGAGCGCGTGGTCTCGCGCACGGAGCTGGTGGAGCATCTCTATGAGCAGGACTTCGACCGCGACTCCAATACCATCGAGGTGTTCATCGGCCGGCTGCGCAAGAAGATCCCGCCCGACATGATCAAGACCATTCGCGGTCTGGGCTATCGCCTGTCGAAGGAAGGCGATGAAAACTAACTCGCTGGCCTTTCGGCTGTTCGTCACCGCTGCCGCCTGGGTTCTGGTGGTGCTTCCCATCGCCGGCTGGATCATCTTCTCGCGCTATCGCTACGAGGCGGTGACGACCTTCGACACGCGCATCTCCTTCTTCCTGACGGTCGTCATCAGCGATGCCGACGAGCATTCCGAGAGCGGTCCCACCCCGCCCAACAACTGGGGCGAGGGACTGTTCGAGATCACCCACTCCGGCTGGTACTGGCAGATCAAGCCGCTGGACGGCCGGCCCGGGCCGACGCTGCGCTCGCGCTCGCTGTCCGGCGACGGGCTGCCGCTGCCCAGCGAGCACAAGATCGAGCCCAACGACAAGGAGGTGCGCTGGGGCAACTTCGTCGGGCCCGGCGACCAGCGCGTGCGCATCGCCGAGCAGGTCTACGTGTTCGGCGAGGGCAAGTCGGCGCAGCGCTATTCGGTGGCGGTGGCCGGCAGGTTGAGCGAGGTGGAGGAGAACCTGGCCGCCTTCCGCAGCCAGCTCATTCAGGCGCTGGCGCTGGCCGGCATCGGCCTGCTCGCCGTCACGCTGTTCCAGATCCGCTTCGGGCTGTTCCCGCTCTCGCGCGTGGAGCAGAGCCTGGCTGCGATCCGCTCGGGCGAGGCGGCCAAGCTCGACGGCGAGCTGCCCACGGAGATCAAGCCCCTGCAGCAGGAGCTCAACGCGCTGCTCAAATCCAACCAGGAGATCGTCGAGCGTGCGCGCACCCATGTCGGCAACCTCGCGCACGCGCTCAAGACGCCGCTGGCGGTGCTGATCAACGAGGCGCGCGGCGACCCCTCGCCGCTGGCGCGCAAGGTGGCCGAGCAGGCCGACACCATGACCACCCAGGTCAACCTCTACCTCGACCGCGCGCGCATGGCGGCGCGCATCGGCGTCATCGGCCGCGTCACGGAGGTGCGCCCGGTGGGCGAATCCATCGTCCGCGCGCTCGAGCGCATCTATCGCGACAAGCAGATCACCTACTCGCTCGATTGCCCCGCCGGCACCCGCTTCCAGGGCGAGCGGCAGGATCTCGAGGAGATGCTGGGCAATCTGCTCGACAACGCCTCGAAGTGGGCGCGCTCGCGCGTGAGCCTTGTGGCCGCTGCAACCTCGGGTGGCGGGCCCAACGGAGCGTCCGGCAACTGGCTCGAAATCCGCGTCGACGATGACGGGCCGGGTCTCACGCCGGAGCAGGTTGCCGAGCCCATCGCCCGGGGGCGCCGCTTGGACGAGACCAAGCCCGGCTCCGGCCTCGGCCATTCCATCGTGGCTGACCTGGCCTATTGCTACAGCGGCAAGTTCGAGCTGACCCGTTCCGAGGCCGGCGGGCTCTCCGCACGCCTGACGCTGCCGCTCGCCACCTGAGCCGGCCGCAAATCTCCGGGCTGTGGCAGATATGGCATGCAGGGGCCGTACTTTTGCCCGAATCGAAGCTGTATCAACATCCTATAATGTGCGAGCCTTTCGCCCTCCCAGGCCGAAGCTGCGGCGGGCGGCGCGTTGTGCCCATACGGGGGGAGTATGCAATGAAACAGCCGGTGTTGATCTCGGTGCTGGCCGCATCGCTTGTGCTGGTGGGTTGCGAGACCCATCAGGACACGGGAACGGTGGTCGGCGCGGTTGCCGGCGGCATCATCGGCAACCAGTTCGGCAAGGGTGGTGGCCGGGTGGCTGCAACGCTGGCGGGCGCCGTCGTGGGCGGCATCGTCGGCAACGAGATCGGCCGCAGCCTCGATGCGCGCGATCGCGAGCTGGCGCGTCAGGCCGAATATGACGCGTGGGAGCGCGGCCCGCCGGGCCGGCCGGTGCGCTGGCGCAATCATGACAACGGTCACTACGGCGAGATCATCGCCGAGGACTATTACGAGCGCGGCCACGCGCGGTGCCGCAACTTCGTGCACAAAGTCTGGATCGACGGCCGTCCGCAGGCCATGCGCGGCACTGCCTGCCGCAATCCCGACGGCACCTGGAGCCAGGTGAGCTGAGCCTTCAGTCCGCTGCCCGCATGCTACCGCCCCGGCTTCGGCCGGGGCTTTTCTTTTTTGTCCTGGGTTTCGCCGGCCAGCCGGCGGCAGGCGTTGAGGATCTCGGCCGCCCGGTAGGGCTTGCGGAAGAACAGGCTGTCGATCACCGCGCGCGACTGGTCGACGGTGTTGCCCGAGGCATAGATGACCGGCATCTTGGGCTGTGCCGCACGGAAGGCCTCGGCGACGTCCCAGCCGCTCAGATAGCCCGCAAGCTGGATGTCCGTGACCAGGATGTCGATGCGCCGGTTCTCGTGCAGCAGGCCGATGGCGCCTTCCGCGGTGCTCGCCTCCAGCACCTCCCAGCCCCCCGCCTTCAGCTCGTGCACGATATCGTCACGCACGAGCCATTCGTCCTCGACGACGACAACGACCCCCGATCGGCTCCTCGCGCGCATTGGGCGCAGTCCTTTGGATGTCAAACCGCGATCTTCACCATGGCCGGTGGTGTGCGCCCATTCGGGGGGCGGCCTGTCGCCTGAACGTAGGCTAGCGAAGTCTGTTCCGTGCGGCAGCGTGCAAATCCGCGCAGCGTGAAGACACTGGTTATTTTTTGATGCGCGCATGGCCTGGCTGCGGCGCCGGGCGTCGTCCGCGCCCGCATGGTCAGGGCACGCAAGCTGAGCCGTCAGCGCATGACACGCCCGAAGATTGCGGCAGCAACCCGGGTCGGCTCGATGCGCTCGACCGCCGCCGAATAGCGCCCGGAATAGACCAGCCGGATGAGGTCGGCGCGGGCCGTGCCCAGGTTCTCGAAGCGAACGGCGAAATCGTGCTCGCCGCGCCGCACGACCTTGGCCGGCAGCCGCAGTCCTTCGAACGCCATTGTGAGTTCGCTTCCGGGCTCGGCCTCCAGCGACCCCAGCAGGCGTGCGCCTCCGAGCGAGAGGTCCAGAACGCGATGGGTCGAGGCTGCGCCGGCGCCCGTCTGCACCATCGCGTCGCCGCCTGCCGCCAGCCGTTCGGCGGAGCGGTAGCGCGGCTGCTCGATGCACACCAGGCAGGCAATGGTCAGCACGATGATATTGTACCAGCTCCAGAACAGGCACAGCGCGCTCGAGTCGCGCAGCTTGGTCCCGTCCTCGAGCAGGAACGCCCACAGCACGCCGATGATGGTCAGTCCGAGGTAGATGAGGAACATGTTGAGCAGCGGCCACTGCACGAGGCGCTGGCTGCGGTCGCCGCCCTTGGCGGTGACCTTGAACCGCTGCCCCGTGGGCTTGAGGAGCCCGTGCGCGACCGCCTGCAGGATCTGCGAGGCTGCCAGGAGCTGCGTGACGTCGGTCATGATCGGCATCACGCGGCTCTGCGCCATCCATCCCGCCGCGATGGCCGAGGCCGCGAAGTGCGGCACGTAGTAGGAGAGCGTGGTCGCCACGTCCGCCTGCACCGCGTTGACGTTGAGCAGCAGGTAGAGGATGGGCACGATGATGCCGAGCATGCGGAAGGCATAGCTGCCGAACCAGTAGAGGAACGCCTCCGTCAGGCTGATGCGATCGATGGCGGACAGCCCGTTGCCGCGCCGCAGCGGCCCCAGGGGCCCGCGAAAGATCTGCATGAAGCCCAGCGCCCAGCGGCTCCGCTGCGTGATGTATTCCTTGAGCCCCTCCGGTGCGAGACCGAGCGAAAGGCGCTCGTTGAGATAGACCGTGCGGAAGCCGGCCTGCTTCATCTTGAGGGTGACGAGGTAGTCCTCCGTCACCGAGTCGGTCGGGAAGCCGCCGATGCGCTGCAGCTCCGCAAAGCGGATCACCGATGAGGTGCCGCAGCAGAAGGCCGCGCCCCAGGCATCCTTGGAGGCCAGAACGACGTCGAAGAAGTAGCGCTGCTCGTCCGGCCATACGCCGGCGATCGAGAGGTTGGTCTGCAGCGGGTCCGGATTGATGAAGTGCTGCGGCGTCTGCACGATGCCCACATCGCCTTCGCGCAGCAGGCTCAACGTGCGGCGCAGGAACTGCGCGGTGGGCACGAAGTCGGCATCCAGGATGCTGATGACGTCGGGCGGCTCGGGCAGCGTGGCCACATGCTTGAGCCCGTTGTTGATGTTGCCAGCCTTGGCGTGCGCGGTGTCGGGCCGCGTCAGGTAGCCGGCGCCGAGCTCCCTGGACAGGGCCTCGAGCCAGGGCCGCCGTCCATCGTCCAGCACCCACACGCGAAAGCGGCCGTAGTCCATGGCCGTGGCGCCGATGATGGTGCGCTCCAGGATCGCCTGGTCCTCATTGTAGGTGCAGATGAACACGTCGACGAGCGGCGGCGGCTCTTGTGCGTTGAGCCAGGCAAGATTGCGCTCCACCTCGGGCGTGCGGTTGCTGACCCGCGTCAGGCCGATCAGGCCGATGGTCGTGCCGATGATCGCCAGCGTCTCGACGCCCGCAAACAGCACGCCCACGATCCAGTCGACGTTGAGCCCGATCGGCGGCAGCGTTGAAAGCCAGCGCCAGAGCATGTAGCGCCACATCAGCACGATGACGACGGCGACCACGGCGGCCCGGGCCCACTCGTCCTTGGGCCGCAGCCAGGGCAGGGCCACCAGCGCCACCCCGATCACCAGGAGGCCTGGCGCCAGCGTCTCGAGCAGCAGGCTCAGCGTCGGATTCATCGTTCAAAGGTGACGCGGCCGGTGCGGCCCACGTCGCACTGTCCTGGTGTGGCAAGCTCGGGCAGGGCCACGGTCACGCGGTATGGCTCCTTGGCCAGCGCGGAGGGCTGGATCGCCAGGTTCGCCGGTGCCGCCGCCACGCCCGTCAGCCCGATGATGCGCCCCTGGTGATCGCGGCTCTCGCCGCGCAGGCGGAAGCGCGCGGCATCGCCGATGCGCAGGCGGTTGTAGGCCGTCTCGCCGACCGTCGCGGTGACGACCAGGCCCGAGCAGTCGAGCAGGCGCACCAGCTCTTGGCCGCGCACCACGGTTTCGCCGGGTGCCGTCAGAATCTCCCACACGCTGCCCCGCACCGGCGCGGCCAGGTCGGCTGCGGCGGTCTCCGCGTAGCGGCGGGCCTCGTCGGTGAGCTCGGCGCGCAGGCTGGCAAGCTGCGTCTCGCGCTCGCGCAGGTCGGCGCTGACTTCGCTCAGGCGCTGGGCAACCTCGTCGGCCCGCTGCGAGGAGCGCGGCCGGTCATTGTAGCTGTCGCCGATGAACACGCCCTTGCGCAGGGATGCCGCCTCCACCTCCACGCCGGCCAGGCGGTGGCGCAGCGCGGCATGCGTTTCGGCCGCCACCGCCATGTCCCGCTTGGCCTTCTCGAAGGTGGCGCTGGAGATTGTCTGCGAGGTGGCGAGCGGCGTGGCTCGCGCCAGCGCGCGCTCGGCTTCCTGGCGGGTGGCCGCCGCCGCGGCGATCTCGCTGGTGAGCTCGGCAGCCCGTGCTTCGAGCTGGCGCAGGCGCCCGTCCTTGAAGGCGTTGGTCTGCTCCGTCAGGTCCTTGTGCATCTTCTCCAGGTCGTCGCGTCGGGCAACCAGCGCCGCCCGCTCGCTGTCGAGCCGGTTGATGAGACGGCGCAGGTCGTCGAGGCGGCCCCGGTCGGCGCGGCGGTTGACGACCTTCAAGACCGTGGCGCCCGGCTCGAGCTGGGTGCCGACGGCCGTGGCGCTGACGCCTGCACCGATCTCGCCCTCGATGGGCGCACGCAGGGTGATCAGTCGCGCATTGATGACGGCCTCGGTGCTGGTTGTTTGCAGCAGGGTGCGCACCGGCATCCAGCCGACGGCAATCAGCAGCAGCGCGCCGATGCCGACCTTCAGCAGCTTGCTGCGGTGGGTCGCAACCTGCCGCCTGAGAGCCGATGCATAGTCCTGCACATGGTCCGGCCAGCGCTTGCGGTCGGCCGTGTCGCTGTCGGGGCGCGCAGGTCCCTCGAAGGCCTCGCGCAGCCGCGCCATGCGCTCGGCAACGTCCAGTCCCTGCCGGTGGGCAGCAGGGTCTGCAGGGGCCGGGCCTTGCTCCGGAATCCGGTCGTGGCGCGGCGGAAGCGCTGCCGGTTTGGCTGCGGCGGGAGAGAAATTCTGCTTGCGATCGTCGCTCTCCTCCGTGGAGGACGCGCTTGCCGTGCTGGTTGGGCGACCCATCGCCATACCCTCTCGTCCCTCGCCGCTGGCGCGCGGTCAGGTGCTTGCGCAGGAGTGCAGCGACCAACGCATCGGATTTTCTGTTGTTTAATGGGTCTGGCCTTGCATCCGCGTTAAGGCCGGCGGGTTCCGGGCCGATGCGGAGCCGGTTTGCAGCCGGCTGTTGATGCACGCGCCGCGGCCGGCCCCGCGGATTTACCGACTTTCGCGGCCAAGACACAGCGCGCAAGACTTTCCTAACCATGTCTGCGGATTGCCAAGGATCTGCGTCCTCAACCCGGGCGTGAAGCGGCGCCGAGGACCCATGTGCGCTCCCGGCCCGGGCATCCCGGCCCCGCGACACTTGCGGCCGCGGCGGCTTGCCCGCCTTGCCACGCTGCGGCCGCAGCCCTATTCCACTTCGTATCGGTTCCAACCAGCTCGACCCGCGCGATCGGCAACCTTAATGTTTCTCTGGATCGCCTTTGCGCTCCTGACGGCCGCGGTGCTCGCCGCGGTGTTGGCGCCCCTCGCGCGCCCTGCGCGGCGGGATGAGGCCTCGACCGCGGCGGACGGCGGCACGGTCGCCGTTTATCGTGACCAGCTCCAGGAGATCCAAGCCGATCACACCCGCGGCGTCTTGAGCGCCGACGAGGCGGAAGCGGCGAGGCTTGAGGTTTCGCGCCGTCTGCTGGCCAGCGCGGCGCGGGCCGAGGACGCGGAGCCTGCGGCATCGCCGCCTGCGCTGCCGTCATCCCGCCATGCCACCATTGCGCTCGCCACCGCGGTCGTCGTCCCTCTCCTCACGCTCACCCTCTATCTGGCCTACGGCTCGCCTGGGCAGCCCGCGCGCCCCTTCGCGGCGCGCACCGATGCCGCCGTCGAGCAGGCGGCTCTGGCCGGCATGATCGCCCAGGTCGAGGCGCGCCTGCGCGAGAACCCCGGCGAGGGCAGGGGCTGGGAGGTGATCGCCCCGGTCTATCTCAAGCTCGGCCGATTCCGTGATGCCGCCAACGCCTACGCCAACGCCGCCCGCCTCAACGGCGAGACGGTGGTTCTGCTGGCCGGTCGCGCGGAGGCCGCCATGCTCGCCTCCGATGGGGTGGTCACGGAGGAGGCACGTGTCGCCTACGAGAAGATCCTCAAGCTGGAGCCGGGGCGCGTGGAGGCCCGCTTCTGGCTGGCGATGGCCAGGGAGCAGGATGGCCGTCTCGCCGATGCGCTCGCCGACTATCAGGCCCTGCTGGCCGAGGCGCCGCCGGATGCGGATTATCGTGCGCCGCTCACCCAGCGCATCCAGGAGGTGACGGCGCGCATCGCCGCCATCGAGACCGGTGCGCCGGCCGGCCCCACGGAAGCCGACATGGCCGCTGCCGCCAAGCTCACCCCCCAAGAGCGGGCGCAGATGATCGCCGGCATGGTCGACGGCCTGGCCCAGCGTCTCAAGCGCAACGGCCGCGACCTGGCGGGCTGGCTGCGCCTGCTCAACGCCTACGCCGCCCTGGATCGCAAGGACGAGGCGCGTGCCGCCCTGGCGGAAGCGCGCCGCAACTTCGCCGGCGACGCCGGCGCGCTCGCCGAGCTTGCCAAGCTCGCCAACAGCCTGGGGCTCGGCTCATGACGGCATTGCATGGCCCGTGCGCATCTCCCTCTCCCCGCCATGTCGAAGACATACCTCCGGCATGGCGGGGAGAGGGTCACGGCGGAGCCGTGCCTTCCGCACGAGGTGAGGGGCAGGGGCATACTCCGGCCTGTCATCCCGGAATTGCGCGTGAGCGCAATATCCGGGACCCAGGAACCACAAGCACGCGCTCTCTACATCGCCCTGGCTATCGGCTCTCGTACTTCGTTCTCGGCCGGCATGACAAGGGTGGCAGTACATTCGACGTGAGCTCTCGGCTGCCCCTCACCCTAATCCTCTCTCCATGGCCCTGCAGGCATGGGGAGAGGGAACGCGAAACCGCACGAGGGGCTGACGCATGACCCGCAAGCAGCGCCGCGCCGCCTTCATCGGCCTGGGGCTCGGCATTCTGAGCCTCGCCGTCTTCCTGGTGCTGTTTGCGCTGCGCGACACCATCGTGTTCTTTCACACGCCGAAGGAGGTCGTGGAACGGCAGATCCCGGCCGGCAAGCGCTTCCGCCTCGGCGGTCTGGTCGCCGAGGGCAGCCTGAAGCGCGGCGAAGGGCTCACCGTCGCCTTCGCCGTCACCGACACGGACAAGACGATCCCCGTCACCTACACCGGCATCCTCCCCGATCTCTTCCGCGAGGGGCAGGGCGTGGTGGCGGAAGGCAAGCTCGATCCCTCGGGGCGCTTCCACGCCGACATGGTGCTCGCCAAGCACGACGAGACCTACATGCCCCCCGAGGTCGCCAAGGCCCTCAAGCAGCAGGGCGTCTGGCACGGCGACGCCAAGGCCAAGGGTGGGGTGCCGAAATGACGGCTCTGTTTTCCCCTCCCCCATTTCCCCCTCTCCCCGCGTATCGCGCCCCTATCCACGCGCACCATCAGCGCGGGGAGAGGGTCGCGGCGGAGCCGTGCCTCCGGCACGAGGTGAGGCGCAGGGGCACGCCGCACCCTGTCATCCCGGAATTCGCCGAAGGCGAATATCCGGGACCCAGAGCCACACATGCAGCCCCTGGGTTGCGGCTCTGCGCGCTTCGCCCCCCGGCCAGGAAGACCAATGTGAGCGCCGCCCCATGATCATCGAGCTCGGACACTTCGCCCTCGTCCTCGCCCTTGCCGTGGCGGCCGTGCAGATGGTGCTGCCGGCCTGGGGCGCGCACACGCGCGATGCTCGCCTGATGCAGGCGGCCGAGCCCGCCGCGCTGACCCAGCTCGCGCTCCTCAGCCTCGCCTTCGCGGCGCTCACCTACGCCTACGTCACGTCCGACTTCTCGGTCGAGAACGTGTGGGCCAACTCGCATTCGGCCAAGCCGCTGATCTACAAAATCTCCGGCGTGTGGGGCAACCACGAGGGCTCCATGCTGCTGTGGGTGCTGATCCTGGCGCTGTTCGGCGCCGCCGTCGCCCTGTTCGGCGGCAACCTGCCGCCATCGCTGCGCGCCAATGCGCTCGCCGTGCAGGCGGCCATCGCCCTCGCCTTCCTGCTGTTCATCATCTTCTCCTCCAACCCGTTCGTACGCATTCCCCTCCAGCCCGAGGGGCGCGGCCTCAATCCCATCCTGCAGGACCCTGCACTCGCCTTCCACCCGCCGTTCCTCTATGCGGGCTACGTCGGCCTCTCGATGGCCTTCTCCTTCGCCATCGCCGCGCTCATCGAGGGCCGCACCGATGCGGCCTGGGCGCGCTGGGTGCGGCCTTGGACGCTGGCCGCCTGGGTGTGCCTCACGCTCGGCATCGCCATGGGCTCCTGGTGGGCCTACTACGAGCTGGGCTGGGGCGGCTGGTGGTTCTGGGATCCGGTCGAGAACGCCTCCTTCATGCCCTGGCTCGCCGCCACCGCGCTCTTGCATTCCGCGCTCGTCATGGAGAAGCGCGAGGCGCTGAAGGTGTGGACCATCCTGCTCGCCATCCTTGCCTTCTCGCTCTCGCTCATGGGCACCTTCCTGGTGCGCTCCGGCATTCTCACCTCGGTGCACGCGTTTGCCGTCGATCCGGCCCGCGGCGTGTTCATTCTGGCGATCCTGGTGGTGTTGATCGGCGGCGCGCTCGTGCTCTATGCCTGGCGCGCGCCGCAGTTGCAGCAGGGCGGCCTGTTCGCGCCCATCAGCCGCGAGGGCGCGCTCGTCCTCAACAACGTGCTCTTGACCGTCGCCTGCGGCACCGTGTTCGTCGGCACGCTCTATCCCCTGGCGCTGGAATCGGTCACCGGCGACAAGATTTCCGTCGGCCCGCCCTACTTCAATCTCACCTTCGGGCCGCTGATGCTCCCCTTGCTGCTGGCCATGCCGCTCGGCCCCTTCCTCGCCTGGAAGCGCGGCGATCTGTTGGGCGCCCTGCAGCGCCTCTTGGCCGCCGCGGGGATCGCGCTCCTCGCCCTCACCGTCACGCTCGCGCTCACCTGGCGCGGGCCGTGGCTCGCGCCCTTCGGCATCGCGCTTGGCGTGTGGGTGGTGGCGGGCGCGCTGTCGGAGTGGGTCGCCCGCGTCAAGCTCTTCAGCGCTCCGCTGGCCGACAGCTTCTATCGCGCCCGCGGCCTTCCCCGTGCGGCCTACGGCACCATGCTCGCGCATGCCGGCGTCGGGGTTGCCGTGATCGGCATCGTCGCCACCACCGCCTGGCAGAGCGAGGCCGTGCTGTCCATGAAGCCCGGCGACAGCGCGCACATCGCCGGCTACGAGCTTGCCTTCCGCGGCGTCGCGCCCGGCCGGGGCCCGAACTACCAGGATCAGATCGGCCTGCTGACGGTCACGCGCGCCGGCGCCCCGGTCACCGAGCTCAGCCCCGCCAAGCGCACCTACGATGCCCCGCGCCAGACCACCTCCGAAGCCGGCATCCATGTCGCCTGGCGCGGCGATCTCTATGCCGTGCTCGGCGACGAGCTTGCCGACGGGGCCTTTGTCGTGCGCCTCTACTTCAATCCGCTGGTGCGCCTGATCTGGCTCGGCGCCCTCGTCATGGCGCTCGGCGGCGCCCTCTCCCTCTCCGACCGCCGCCTGCGCATCGGCGCGCCGCGCCGCGCGCGGCGCCGGGCCCTCGCAGCTCCCTCGCCTGCCGAATGAGCCGCATGTTGCAAACTCGACGGCATTGCGCAGATGTCATTCCGGATGTCGCGCAGCGACGATCCGGGACCCGGGTGCCGTATGCTCCGTCGCGTGCTGGGTCCCGGCTCTGCGCGATCGCGCGGTGCGCGACCGCTGCGGCCGGGATGACAAGGAGCGTTCGCGGCCTGCTGGCGGTCCTCTGCGTCCTGCTGATCCTCACGCCCGTCCACGCCGTCGAGCCGGGCGAGATGCTGCAAGACCCCGCGCTCGAAGCCCGCGCGCGCAAAATCTCCCAGGAGCTGCGCTGCGTCGTCTGCCAGAACCAGTCGATCGACGATTCCAACGCGCCGCTCGCCCACGACCTGCGCGTCATCGTGCGCGAGCGTCTCACCGCCGGCGACACCGATGGTGAGGTGCTGGCCTTCGTCGAAGCCCGCTACGGCGCGTTCGTCCTCCTCCGCCCGCGTTTCAAGCTCGAGACCTTGCTGCTCTGGCTCACGCCGCTGCTGCTGCTCGGCGCCGCCGCCCTCCTTCTGCTGCGTGCCCGCCGCCGCCGGCCGCTGCCGGGTGCCGGCGCACCGCCCTTGACGGCCGAGGAGCAGAAACGCCTGGACGACCTCATCGCGCCGGATCGCTCCGATCGCTAGGCCGTGGACTCGATTGATCGCAAGGAAATGCGGATGGCGGCAAGCTGGATGAAGGCGAGGAATGTTGCCCC
>JAIEQJ010000098.1 GCA_019747815.1 Hyphomonadaceae bacterium | reverse complement strand
CGAGAAGCACATCACCGATAGAAAGGGTCAAGATTGCACGCCGATCCAGGGTCAAAGTTCCGCGCCGATTGACACCTGCGGTGGCATCCGAGCTGCAGCAAACGTGGAAGCGGGAGGACGCCGGGGAGGGGGTGAAGGTCTACACGACGATCTTCCCGCCCTATCAGCTCCTGATCGAGGGCTATCAGAAAGCGCGCGCGGTCGAGCAGCAGCACGAGACGCTCGATTCCATGCGTAAGTAGGCACAACGCACCTGGCCGGCCGGGTCAGAGTGCTTCCGTCCGGCCGCGCGGGCTTACCGCATTGATCCGAATGTGATCTCCCTCGTGCCGTGCAAGCAAGCCATTGCGGCTTACTTGCGATCGAGATCATGAATATGCTCCCAATCGGCGCCTGGCCGCTCTTGCACCAGATGCTTGCAGCGCGCCAGAAAGAAGCGGGCTGGCGGGTCGGTCTCCGAGAGGCGCTCGAAATTGCGGCCGGCACCAGCGAAGTCGCGCGACCTCCAGCAGTGCAGGCCCTCAGCATAGACCTGCATCAGCAAAGTCTGCTCCTCCGTCATGTCGCCGGCCAGCCCCATCGGCTCGTAGATCCGCACGGGGCCGGTCCGTCCCATGACCCTCACCGTATCGATCTCTCGCCACGCGATCGCGGGGCCGGCGAGATGGACGGTTGCCTCCGACGCCAGGATCGTCGTTCCATAGAACTTGTTGGCTCCTTCGAGTCGCGAGGCCAGGTTTGCGCTGTCGCCCACGACCGTGTAGTTGAACCGCCGCCTGGAGCCGATGTTGCCGACGATCCCGACGCCGGTGTGAAGACCGATGCGCTGGTGGAGCTTGCGCCCGCGCAGGACCGCCGGGCCGGCCGCGTTCATCTCTTGTAATCTCGAGCGGCCCGCCAACGCCGCCTTCACAGCATGCAAAGCGTGCTCCGGGTCGTCGGCGGGCGCGCCGAACACGCCGTCGATGGCGTCGCCGATGTACTTGTCGATGAAACCCGAGTGGGCCATGACGATGTCGGTCATGGCCGTCAGATACTCGTTCATCAACAGCACAAGCTCGTGTGGAGTGATCTCCTCCGACAGCCTGCTGAAGCCGGCGAGATCGGATCTGTAGAGGGTTACCGTGCGGTTCTCGCCGCCCAGTCGCAGTTTGTCAGGCCGGCGCGCCAACTCCTCGACGATGCTGGGCGCCACGTAGTGGCTGAACGCCCTGCGCACCTGGTTGCGCTCGCGCGCGGTGTGGAAATAGGAGAAGCCCGTGCAGAACGTATAGACAGCCGTCAGGGTCAGCGCCGGGTAGGTCGGGTCCAGGAGATAGCCCAAACGCATGCGCGCCCACCACGCCGCCGCGATTACGGCAGCGAGCATCGCCGCGCCCATGATTGCACCGGAAACAGGGCCTGAGCGGTGAACGAGGATCGCAAGGAGAAGCCCCGCAAGCGTCGTGAATGCGACCTCAACCCCGATGGATAGGTCCGGCCGATGCAACATGCTTGTGGCAAGGATCTGCTCGATGGCCTGCGCGTGGATCTCCACGCCCGCGATGACCGTATCAAGGGGCGTGGCTCTCAGGTCGAACAGGCCCGGCGCGCTTGCGCCGACGAGTACGATGCGGTCTGCAATCTCGCTGCGCGGGACGCGTCCCTCCAGCAAATCGACGGCCGAGCGAAAGCGTTCCGCATCGTGTGCCGTGAAGGACAGCCACATCTGGCCGGTGTGGTCGGTGGGCACGAGGTGCTTGCCGATGCGCACCGAGGCGATGCCGGTCTCGCCGACGAGCGGCGTTTCCCCGCTGGCCGTCGAGGATCGCACGGTAATGGTCGTAGCCCCGGCTGCAAGCCTGATCGTCTCCGCCGCCAGCGAGGGGGCGAGGTCGTCGCCCAGACGCACCAGCATCGGCACCTTGCGGACGATCTGGTCGTGCTCGGGGAACCAGTTCAAGGCCCCCAGACCCAAAGCAGCCTCCTGCAGTCTTGGCGTATTGCCGGTGATCGCCGGGAGGAAAGGGGCATGGCGTGCGGGATCGGTGCCCAGCAGCGCGATGCCCGAGCGCGACACGACCGTGGGCTGCGAGGCGCCTTGCCGGCCGATCACGCCGAGCACCACGGGCTTGCCGGAGACGGCCTGCGCCAGCCGCTGATCGCCGGAGGGAAGCGCCTGCAGCGTTCGCAGGAGCGGCTGCATGTCGGGGGTGTCCTTCATCGCCTGCGGCAGCACTGACAGAACGTCGGGCTCGGCGAGCGGAAGCACGAAGTCGAAGGCGACAGCCCTGGCTCCGGCCGCTAGCAGTTGCTCGACGAGGCGGGCCAGAACTTCGCGGCGCCAGGGCCATGCCCCAATCGCAGCCAGCGAGCGCTCGTCAATGTCGATGATGCGCACAGGGTAGGCGGGGTCGACTTTGCGCGGCTGCAGCTGCTGCAGCGTGTCGAAGGCGACCAGCCTCAATCTGGCCAGCGGCTGGGGGTCAAACCAGCGCAATACCCCCGCGGAGCCAACCGCGAGCATGACCGCCAGCCAATAGATCACACGGATGCGCAAGCCCCTCCTCCCCCCTTCAGACAGCGGAAATCCCGCTCTTCCGGATCATCTGTACGCTCAAATCTCCGCATGGTAGCGTCGCCGATAATAAACAATCTATGCAAGAATCGGGGGAGAGGATGGTTGATGCACGCGCCGCTGGTTTCGCCCGTGGGCGTCATGTGGCGTGGGCAGCGTGCCTGCTGACGCTGCTCTCGGCGGCACCCGTCGTGGCTGCCGAAGCCGGCGCCGCCAAGCCGGAGGTCGGCACGGCCGTGCTCATCAAGAAGCGGGTCATCGGGAGCCTCGGCACCGACGAGCGGCAGCTCAAGACGGGCTTTCGGGTTCATCACAGCGAACTCCTGCAGACGGGACCGCAGGCGCAGGCGGAGTTGAAGCTCGACGACAACACGAAGATCGCGCTGGGCCCCCAGGCGGAGCTGCGGCTCGACGAGTTTGCTGTGGGAGCCGGCAGCGACTCGACGGCGATTGCCCTTAGATTGCTCAAAGGCACGTTGCGGTTCCTCACGGGCAAGAACGCCAGCGAAAGCTACAAGATCGAGACGCCCTCGGCGACGATCGGCGTCCGAGGCACAATCTTTGACGTCTACATCGGGCCGGGCGGTGATGCGTTCATCCTCCTGCATCAGGGCGAGGTCGAGATCTGTGCCCGGGGCGGCGCTTGCCGTCCCCATCGCCAGGTCGGGAGCGTGGTGCAGGCAACACTTCAGGGCATCGTTTCGCAGCCGATGAAGTGGGCGGCAACCCTAGTCCCCGGGGTCGGAGTCGCGCAGGCGTTTCCCTTCGTCGGTAGGCGGCTGGTGATCGATCCCGTGAGACGGCTGAGATACCACGCGATCACGGATGAGATCAGGGTGATCGAGCGAGGCGGCAAGAACCTTGAGAGAACACTGAAAAAGCTATCCCCATTCTGACAATCGGGCAGTGTCGAGCCTCTTGTGACATTGCAGGAGCGACATGGCCAATGCCCGCCCGGTATTTTCAGTTTCAATCTACCAAACTCTGACGACATGGGGCGCCCCTCTGCGGAGGCAGGCGGGACAGACTGCAGCCGATAGCCCGCGCCACGCGGGATGGGAGTGACCGACATGCATTGGGTGGACATTTTCGGCTACTTGGCGGCGGTGGCCACGTTTGGCACATATTCCGTGAGACGGATGATCCCGCTGCGCCTGATGGGGATGTGTGCGAATTGCTTGTTCATCGTCTACGGACTTCTCGCCGCCGCGTATCCGCCGCTGGTGCTGCACACCATCTTGCTGCCCCTCAACGCCTTTCGGTTGCGTGAAATGCTCCACCTCATCGACAAGGTGAAAGCCGCCTCGCAAGGCGACCTCAACATGGAGTGGCTCAAGCCCTTCATGTCGACGCACTCGGTCACGCGCGGCGAGGTGCTCTTTCACAAGGGCGACGTGTCGGAGGTGATGTTCTATACGATGACGGGACGCTACCGCCTGCACGAGATTGGACAGGAGATCGGTCCAGGCCAGGTCGTCGGCGAGATAGGGCTGATTGCCCCGGACAACAAACGGACCCTCACCTTCGAATGCATCGAGGACGGGGAGCTGCTCACCATCAGCTACGACCAGGTCAAGCAACTCTATTTCCAGAATCCGGCGTTTGGCTTCTACTTCTTGCAGCTGATCAGTAAAAGACTGTTCAAGGATATTGAGCGGCTACAGCAGCGGGCTGCCCATCCGGCATGATCGGAAGGCCCAACAACCTCGTGCCCGGTGCCTAGGGTAAAGCCAGAACCGGTGTCCTCGATTCTGACAGGCCGCCGGCATAAGCGTTGACTCGCTGACCAAGTCAGGCCGGCCACGCTTGGCCACCGCCGTCGATGCGGATCACCTGGCCCGAGACGAATGCGCCCATGGGTCCAGCGAAGAACTCCACGACACGGGCGACCTCATCGACAGTGGCGATCCGGTCGAGCGTGCCATCCTCGGCCAAGCGTGCCGGATCGACGACGCGTGTGGCGAGAAAACGCTCGGTGCGCGTATCGCCGGGAGCGATGGCGTTCACGGTGATGCCGTAGGGCCGCATCTGGTCCGCAAGGCAGCGGGTGAAATGCATGGCACCGGCTTTGGCAGTGGCATAGATGGAGCCGTTGGTGCGTCCCTTGAAGGCGGCGACCGAGCCGATGGTGATGATGCGTCCGCGCCGGCGCTCCATCATGCGTAGTGCGACTTGCTGGCACACGAAGATGGTGCTCATCAGGTTGCGATCGATCACGGCGCGCACGTCCTCGGGCTTGATACGGACGGCATCGTTGGGGATGGGCTTGCCGCCCTGGGCCGCGATGTCGCCGCCAGCGTTGTGAACGAGAATGTCAATGGTGCCGAGCTCGGCCGTTGCAGTGCGTACGGTGCGCTCGATGTTGTCGATCTGGGTCAGGTCGGCGAGGATCTTCGTGGTCCGGACACCATGCGTCTCGGCAATGGCGCGCGCGACCTCGGTCAGCGTCTGCGTGCCGCCATACTCCGACGGGCCATGCTCACGCATGCCGTGCACGGCGATGTGGCAGCCGAGTGCGGCCAGACGCTCTGCGAACGCGCGTCCCAGTCCGCGGCCCGCGCCGGTCACGAGCGCAACCTGGCCTTCGAGAATGCGATCGGGCATTGCAGGGCATCCTCCTTTGCGGCGTACGGATGATCAATCGTGCGTCAGGGTCAGGCCGACCGCAATGCTTTGCGCAAGACACATGGGCGCGACCATCGTGCGCAGTGCGGCCTCCGGCATGTCGGGAATTTCGAATACGACCTTGGCGCCCTCGACGAGCGGGCTCAGCAGGCTGTCGGTGATCACGACCGCGGGCACCTTGCGCGCTACCAGCTCGGGAAACAGCCGCTTCGTATCCGGATTGTAGGACTTGAAGCTGATGGCGATCAGCGCGTCCTGCGGTGTCGCCGAGTTCGCCTGCTCCCCGAGCGCGCTGCCGAGCCCATCGAGCAGGACGACGCGGCGGCCGAGCTTGCGCAGCACGTAGGTGAGATGTGTCGCAACGGGAAACGAGCCGCCGAGGCCCAGCACATAGATGGTGTGGGCGGCGCCGAGGATGGCGATGGCGCGCCCAAGGTCTTTCTCAGACACGCCCTCCTGCAGCATTTCGAGTGAGACGGTGCCCTCCGATGCGAAGCGGGCCAGCACCGCGCGCGGCGTCTTGGTGTTGCGGAAATCGCCGTCGCGGCGCAGCCCTGCGATGCGCTCCTTGTAGCTGGGCGCGACGCTAGCCACGAGGCGCGAGCGGAACACCTGCTGGAGCTCCGTGAAGCCTGCGTAGCCCAGCGCCCGCGCAAAGCGCACGATGGCTGACGGCTGCACCTTCGCGCGCTGGGCGACCTCAGCCACGGTGCCGAGTGCCATGTCGGTCGGGTGATCCAGCGCGAATTCGGCGATGACCTTGAGCCGGTCGGAAAAGCGCGAATGCTGACGCGCAATTTCGGCACGTAGGGCTTCGTAGGGCTCATGCTGACGCGCCTCGACTCGTGTGGTCTGTATTCGATTCATTTATTTCACTTCACAAGTAATTTGGAATGTTTATTCTATCACGCAAGACCGCCCCGCCGTCAAATGGGCGGAAGACGGACTGCTGGAGGAGGAAGCGATGAGGAAATCCCGCAATTCCGCGACGTCTCTCTCTCGCCGTACGATCATGAAGGGCAGCCTGATGGCGGCCGCAGCCAGTGGTACGGCAACGTTCTTCGGGCCCTGGCGGCACAACCGTGTGTGGGCGCAAGGTGCCAAGCCGATCAAGCTCGGCCTCACCTGCGATGCCAGCGGCCAGTATGGCAACAGTGGCCAAGACGACCTGCGCGGTATGCGGCTGGCTATCGACGAGTTCAACGTCAAGGGCGGTGTGCTCGGGCGCAAGATCGAATGGACTACAGCAGATACCGAGACCAACCCGGCGACAGGCACGCGCATCGCCGAACGATTCATTGCCCAGGAGCAATGCGGCTTTCTCCTGGGCGCGGTGCATTCCGGCGTCGCCAACGCGATCACGCAGGTGGCCGCCAAGTACGGCACCATCTATTTCAACACCAATTCTTCCGCGCCGAGCGAGGCGGGCGAGAATTGCTCGCGTGTGAAGTTCGTGTGGGACGGCAACGGCACCAACTTTTCCAAAGCTGCCGTGCAGAACGCACTGGAGAAGATCGGCAAGCGGTGGCTGCTGCTTACCAACGACTACGTGTGGGGTCACACCACGTCGGCGGCGACCAAGGCACAGGTGGAGAAAGCCGGGGGTCAGATCATCGACAACCTGCTCATTCCGCAGAACACGCGCGATTTCACCTCGTATCTGCTCAAAGTGCAGCAGATCAAGCCGGACGTGATCGCGACTGCCGTCGGCGGCGACGATATCAAGGCGCTGCGCCAGCAGGTGAGCGACCTCAGGCTTGAGGACAAAGCCGCCTGGATCAACAACCAACAAGACTGGCCGGACATCTGGGGCGCGCCCGAGACGTTATTCGGCGTGTTCGGCACAACCTGGTACCACCTCCTGCCGCTGCCGGGCATCGCCGAGTTCGTGAAGCGCTGGCAGACGGCCTATCCGCAATCGCCGATTCCGGTGCCGGGCAACGTGTCCTACAACGGCTACATGGCAACTCGGGAGTTGCTGCGGGCGATCGTGCGGGCCGGCTCCACCAACAACCTCAAGGTGATCAAGGCGCTGGAGGGGCACAAGATGACGGCTGCCGATCGCATGCAGCACTTCGATGCCTACATCGATCCGGCGACGCATCAGGTGCAGCAGACCATCTATCTGGCCCGCCGCAATGCCAAGCCGGTGGACAAGACGGACTTGTACGAAATCATCAGCTGGACAAAGCCCGAGAGCGCGCTCGATGACGCCGCGCCTGGCAAATGCAAGCTAAAGCCAGATGCGGAGGTCCCGAGCTACGAGATCTAGTGCAGTGATCCCAAGGCGAGGTCGGGTATGCCGGGGCATGTCCCCGGCATCCAGAACAGCAAAGAAGAATGGGTACCCTTCTCAACCTGCTCCCGCATCTCGTGAACGGCATCACGCTCGGCTTGCTCTTCGCGCTGATCGCCCTTGGCTTCATGTTGATCCTGGGGCTGATGGAGCAGATCAACCTGGCGCACGGCTCGCTGTTTGCGCTCGGCGCCTACTTCGCCTACGCGATCTGCGCGCCGCGACTGCCGCTGCCGCCAGACGTTCTGGGGATGTGGGCCGCCGTGCCGCTCGGTTGGCGCTTCGCGGCGGCCGTCGTGCTGGCACCCATCCTGGTCGCGCCGTTCGGCTTGGTGCTGGAACGCTTGATGCGCCGGACCTACGGGCGCGACCCCCTCTACGGCCTGCTGCTCACCTTCGGCGTCGCCATGGTACTGGAAGAGCTGATCCGCATGGTGTGGGGCACGCGCGACTACATACTGCCGGTGCCGCGCGAGATGTCGGGCGGCTTCATCATGCTCGACCTGATCTGGTCGACCTACCGCTTTTGGGCAGCAGCGCTGGCGATCGTGGCCATGGCCGGCGTGTGGGCGATCGTGGAGCGCACGCGGTTCGGCGCCATGGTCAAGGCCGGCGCGCACGACAGTGAGATCGTGCAGGCGCTGGGCATCGACCTGACGCGGCTCAGGGTCTGGGTGTTCGTGCTCGGCACCATGCTGGCGGCGTTTGCGGGCGTGGTGCTGGCCCCGCTATGGGGCATCCGTCCGCACATGGGCGTGGACGCAGTGGTGCCGGCATTTCTGATCATCGTGCTCGGTGGTGTCGGCAGCTTCTGGGGCGCCGCCATCGGCGGGCTGCTGGTGGGCATGGTGGTCGGCTTGTCCGGTGCCTATGCCTCCGAGTGGTCGATGCTCTCGATGTATCTGCTGTTGATCGCCGTTGTCACGCTCCGCGCGCGCGGGCTCTTCGGCAAGAAGAGCGTCCTGGAGGTTTGAGATGGCCCCCGGCCGGCTCGTGCCCACCTTCACCCCGGCTATGCTGGTGAGCTGGCTGTTGTTTGCGACCGTGCCGATGTGGATCGAGCGCGTCGGGCTCTACCAGTATCTTGGGGTAGAGATCCTCATTTTTGCCATCTATGCGCTCGCCTACAACCTCGTGCTGGGCCATGCGGGCCTACCCTCGTTCGGACATGGCGCGTTTTTTGGCATCGGCGCCTATGCGTTCGGTCTGGCGCAATTCAATTTGGCAGCGAGCCTCTGGGTTGGCCTGGCGGTGGCCGTGCTGGCCGCGGGCCTTGGCGGCACGCTCGTTGCGCTCTTCATCTCGCACCGGCGCGGTATCTATTACGCACTGATGACCATCGCCTTCGGGCAGGTGTTCTGGTTCATCGCCATCAAGGCGCACAGCATCACCGGCGGCGAGGACGGCCTTCTCAAGATCGAGCGGCTGCCGGTTGCCCTGGGCATTGTCACGTTCGATCTCAGGGACAACACCGCCCTCTACTATTTTGTACTGGCGGTCTTCGTTGGCGTGTCGCTGCTGCTGTGGCGCTTGGTGCATTCCCCATTCGGTCGCATTGTCAAGGCGATCAAGCAGAATGAGACGCGCGCGAGGTTCGTCGGCTACGACGTGTGGCGCTACAAGGCGGCGGTGCTGATCATCTCAGCCGCGCTCTCGGGGCTCGCTGGCGGGTTATTCTCCATGGCGCAGACGTCAGCCTTCCCTGACGTCATGAGCCTGCATTATTCGGGCTATGTCGTGATGATGACGCTGGTGGGCGGCGGGCTGGTCTCGTTCTGGGGACCCGTGGTCGGCGCCGTCGCCTTCTTTCTCGCGCGGGACATGATCGGGGCGCTGACGACGGGTTGGATGCTGTGGTTCGGCCTGTTCTTCGTCGCGCTCGTGCTGTTCAAGCCGGAGGGCATCGCGGGCATATTTGCAGGCTTGGCCACGCGCAAGCACAAGACGACCTCAGCGCCTGTCTCCAACCCGCAACCGCAGGAGAGGTAGCCATGGCGCTGTTCGAAGCCAGAGAGCTGCACCTGCGTTTTGGCGATCGGGTAGTGCTGGAGAACGTTTCCCTCGCGTTCAAGGCCGGCAAGCTGTCGGGGATCATGGGCCCCAACGGTGCCGGCAAGACCACCTGCTTCAATGTGCTGACCGGACGCTACAAGCCCAATCGCGGCCGTGTCCTGCTGGAAGGGCATGACATCACCGGCCGGCCGCCGCAGGAGATCGCGCGCCTTGGTGTCGCGCGCTCGTTCCAGCTCATGACCCTGTTCGACGAGTTCTCGGTGTTCGAGAATATCGCCGTCGCTTTGCCTGCGACGCGGGCACGGGGCTACGACCCCATTGGACAGGCCTACGCCGACCCAGCCCTGACCTGGGACGTGCAGCAGATCCTGGAGAGTGCAGGTCTTGCAGGCCGAGCCGACGATCCAGCCAAAGCCTTGCCTTACGGTGCGCGCCGCGCTCTGGAGATCGGTGTTGCGCTGGCCTGCAAGCCCAAGCTGCTCTTTCTCGACGAGCCGACCGCCGGTCTCGGCAGTGACGGACGGGCGCGTCTCGCCGATCTCGTGCGCAAACTGAAAGGCACCCTTACCATCGTCATCATTGAGCACGACATGGAATTCCTGTTCTCGCTTGCGGACGAGATTTCGGTCATCCATTGGGGGCAGGTGATCGCGCGCGGAACGCCGGCCGAGCTCAAGGCCAATCCGTGGGTCGGGGCTTCCAACCTGGGGCGGCTCAATTGATGCTGGATGTTACCGCCATCGATACGTTCTACGGCGAGACACAGACGCTGTTCGGCGTGTCGCTATCTGTTCAGGCAGGCCAGGTGCTCGCCCTGCTCGGTGCCAATGGCGCGGGCAAGACCACGGTGCTGCGCTCGATCCTCGGGCTAACGCGCCCGCGCCGCGGCGACATCCGCTTTGAGGGCCGTTCCATCGTGACGCGTGCAACGCATGAGATCGCGCGCGCGGGCATCGGCTGGGTGCCCGACGACCGCAGGCTTTGTCCGACGCTGACGGTCGCCAAGAATCTGTCCCTTGGGGAAAAGCGCACCGCCTTCCGCGCGTGGTCGATGACGGAGGTGATCGACATCTTCAGCCCGCTCAAGTATTTGATGTCACGCGAGGCCGAGACGTTGTCCGGCGGGGAGATGCAGATGGTCGCCATCGCTCGCGCGCTGCTCGGCTCGCCTGGCCTGATGTTGTTCGACGAGCCGAGCCAGGGCCTAGCCCCCAAGATCGTCGATGACGTGCTTGGTGTGATCCGGCGCCTCAAGGCCGCTGGGATCGCCTCGATCGTGGTGGAGCAGAATGCGGATGTGGCGCTCGGTGTCGCCGATCGGGTGGTGGTGCTCTTGCATGGCCAGGTCGCATGGTCGGGCGAGGCCGCGGCGCTGGCGACCGATGCCGGCCTGAAGCGCCGGCTGCTCGGGGGGCTCGCATGACATCAGCACCGCTGCTGGCGCTTGAGCGCGTATCCAAGGTCTATCGCCGTGGCGTGTTCGATCGCGCACCGGCCTTTCAGCTTGATATCGATCGCGCATTCGAGAAACCCGAGATCGTCGGCATCATGGGCCCGAACGGGGCTGGCAAGACCACGCTGTTCGAGATGATCGCCGGGTCCAACGCGCCGTCTGCCGGCCGCGTGGTGGTGGCCGGACAGGACATGCAGCGTGTACGCTACCGCCAGCGTGACCGGCTCGCCATCCACTATCACCAGTCCTATCAGGTGCGGCGCTTCTCCAAGAGCAGGCCGTCGTTTCTGCTTGAGCCGGCAGGCAGCGCCTATCCGCTCGTGCATCTGTTCGACGAGCCGCAGTTCAACACGCAGGACGGCTACATCGGCTTCATGCTGGACTTCTTCCGCAAGCTGCGTGCCGAAGGCCGGCTGGTGTTCGTCTGCCTGCATCCGACGGCGCCCTACCAGCTCGATATTCTGCGCGAGATTTGCGAGCGGTTTCTGTTCGTCAGCGGTGGCCGAGTTTGCCCCCATGACGACTATGCCGGTCTTGTGGCTCAAGCCGATGTTCGCACGTACTTGGGGGCGCTGGCTGGTTCCTGAGCCAGGGTCAGCCCTTGGACATCTCGGAAGTAGTCGAGAAGGCAACTCGGGCCCCGGAGGATGGGCTAGTCAGCGCAAAGAATCGGTGCAGATGGGTCAGTAGTGATCTATGCAGCCCTCAGGCCGAGCAGGCTGCGCGCTTCGTCCACGGTGGCAAGTTTGCTGCCAAGCGCATCAACAATGCGTGCGGCCTTCTCAACGAGCGCCGCATTGCTTGGAGCCAGTGTGCCCTTGGCGATGTGCACGGTATCTTCCATGCCGATGCGACAATGGCCACCCAGGATCACTGCCTGCGCGAGCATGCGGAAGGCGTGGCGGCCCGCACCGAAAGCCGCCCACTCGCAGTCCCTTGGCAAGAGCGACTTGGCAAGCAGCATGGCCTCAGGACTCGACGGCATTCCGTATTTGATGCCGGTAACGATCTGGAACAGCGCGGGCCGTTTGATAGTGTCGTCGGCCATCAGATCCTGAGCCATTACTAAGTCGCCGGTGTCGAACACCTCGATCTCCGGCTTCACGCCCGCCGCATACATGTACCCCGCCATGATGCGCAGATTGCGCGGCGTGTTGATCACCGCGCCGCCACCGAACCACATGGTGTTCAAGTCCAATGTGCAGATATCGGGCCTTAGCTCCATGACGTGCTGCACGCGGATCTCGGGGATCTTGAACAGGGTGCCAGGTGCTGGCTTTGCCGGATCGGCGTCGCTTGGAATGTAGCGTCCGCCCGGCCCCGTGGTTAGGTTGATGATCATGTCCGTGCCGCTGCTGCGGATGCGGTTCATCACCTCCCGGTAGTATTCGATTTTCATGCTGGGGCGGCCCGTATCAGGCTCGCGCACATGGATGTGACAGATGGCGGCGCCAGCCTTGGCCGCACCAATGCAGGATTCCGCAATCTCCTCGGGCGTAACGGGCAAGGCGGGATTGTGCTCCCGCGTCGGGTGCGTGCCCGTCACCGCGCAGGTCAGGATCGTCGGCTTCATCTTCGCGCTCACTGCTCATGCAAAATCCATGGAGTCCTATCGGCGCTGGGCGGCGCCGGAGGCGGAACCTGTGTCCCGGCTCCGGCGGCACGCGCCAATCTATGATGGCCGTCGCTGCGGCGCTTTCGGCATGTGCAAAATCTCGCGCGCCTCGTCGGGACTGGCGATCTCGCGGCCGAGCTCGCGCGCGATTCGCACCGCGCGTTCCACGAGCTGCACGTTGCTGACGGCCAGTACGCCATGCGAGTAGTACACGTTGTCTTCCATGCCGACGCGAATGTTGCCGCCCATCGCCAGCACCATCGCGCTGAGGGGTAGCTGGTGCTTGCCTATGCTCACCACCTGCCAACTCGATCCTTCGGGGATCGCGTCGAGCATCGCCATCAGGTTCTGCGGTGTCGCCGGTATTGCGCCCTTGATGCCGAGCACGAAGCTGAAATGCAGCGGCGGCTCCAGCACGCCGCGCTCCAGGAGGTCCAGCGCGTTCTGGATATGGCTGAGGTCATAGACCTCCAGCTCATTGCCGATCCTGCGCTCCCTGCATCCCTTCACAAACTCGGCGTTCCACCTCTTCGAGTTGTAGAATAGGAACTCGCTGTTCTTGTGCTCGAAGTGGAAGGTGCCGAGATTGAGGGTGAGCTGATCGGGCACGGGCTGGATGTTAAGCAGATTCATGCGCTCTTCGAGCGTGAAGTGCTTGCCTTCCTCATTGGGGTTCTCATAGCGCAGGCCGATGCCATTGCCGACCTGTGTAATCATGCCGGCACAGCCGGACATGACGCCGTCCACCACCTCGCCGTAGACATCGATGTCCGCCGTGGTAACGCCGCGCTGGTCGCGCACATGCATGTGCGCCACCGCCGCACCGGCGTTATAGCAGTCTCTGAAATTCTGAATGATTTCCTTGGGTTGCTCGGGAAGGGCCGGGTTGGCCTCTCGGCCATGCAAGCCGCCGGTCGTTGCGACTGTGATGATGACCTTGCCAGGATGCGTAAGGTTCGGCTTCACCAGCGTCTCTCCATCTATCATATTTCAATATGAAAACGACCATAAAATGATATGCTGTATCGGAGAAGCCCACAAGGGTGCTCATGCGCTTGGCTCTCTTTCGCAGCGATTGACTATTCGTCTCAGTCCCGAGACAACGTTGCAGCATTCGCGTTCAGGCTTTGCGTCGCACACCGGCAGGATTCAAATGGCCAAGACTTCGCGCTCCTCACAGCCCGACATGACGACACGGCGCGTCCAGAACGTCATCTTGCCGCCCTCCGAGGTGCGCGGCGACGGAGGTCTCGGTGGATCGACACTCCGGGCATTCGTGGTGCTGGAGACCGCGGCACGCACGCGCCGAGACCTCAGCGTTTCCGAGCTCTCGGCGCTCGCCGACGTTCCGAAGCCCACCATGCACCGCCTCGTGCGCCAGCTCGAAAATGATGGCCTGCTGCAACGTGGTGTCCGCGGCCGGCTGCGCGGCCCGGGCCCACGATTGGTGGATTTTGCGCTCGATGTCCTGCGCTACTGGGCAGAGACCGCCCCGCGTCAGGCGATCCTGCAGGAATTATCGAGGTCCGTCGGCGAGACGTGCAATCTCGGCGTGATGGACGGTAACGCCGTCGTCTACATCGAGCGCGTCGAAGCGAAGTGGCCCTTCGGGCTCAAATTCGAACCAGGGTCTCGCGTGCCGCTGCACTGCACGTCGATGGGAAAGCTGTTTCTCAGCGAGATGCCGTCAGCCAAGCGTCGCGAGTTGCTCGGCGTATCGACCCTGCACCGCTACACGGAGAACACGATCTGCGACTCGGCGGCCCTCGATCGGGAGGCGGCCGAGATCAAGAAGCGTGGCTACTCCGTTGATGATCAGGAGTTCCTCGCTGGTGTCGTGTGCCTGGCCGTTCCTGTCCGCGACGCGGACGGCGTGCTCTGCGCTGCGCTTGCCATCTCGGCTCCGGCCGCCCGCCTTTCGATCGGCAAGGCTCTGCAGCAGGTGCCCTTGATGATGCAGGCCGCCGACAAGCTCAGCCAACAGTTCAGCCGCAGAGATCAACGCGGCCTGGACAAGGGAGCCAGGGATTAGACTGACGCGTTGAGAGTAGGGCGTGGGGGGCGTCCAGGGACTGCTTCGAGGGGGATGATGACGCTCAAGATGTACGATCTCGCCGGCGACGAGGCCCGGTGCTGCAGTCCCGTCTGCTGGCATGTCCGCATTGCGCTCGCCCATAGGCACGGGCAGCGTTTCGAATGCAATCTGGCTGATTGCCGGTAGGCACCGTGCCCTCCGACATTGCCGCCATTTTGCTCGTAGCCGGCATAGTTGCTGCGGCAGGTATCATGCGCGGCATCACCGGTTTTGGTGGGGCCATGCTGATGACGCCGCCACTTGGCATTCTGCTTGGACCGGTCCCCGCAGTGGTGATTTCCCTGGGCTTAGAGGCTATCGCTGCGCTGATTATGGTGCCTGCCGTCCACAAGGATCTGCCGCTAAGGCAGTTTTCCTTGCTGATCGTGCCGGCGTGCCTGGCCATCCCGGTCGGTACCCAGGTGCTCGTAGGGGTCGATGCGGTGCTGGCCCGCAGGATGATCGGAGCAATGGTCGTCATCTCCAGCCTCGCCATGCTCACCGGGTTGCGCTATGCGCGTGAGGCCCCATCAAGCATGTCGGTCGCGATCGGCAGCCTAGCCGGGGTCCTGCTCGGCGCGACCGGAATCGGTGCGCCGCCGGTCGTGCTGTTCCTCCTGTCCGGACCGAGCCCCATCCAAAACACCCGCGCCATCCTTACAGTCTTCATTAGCGCCACATCATTGATCGGCTTCATATCGCTGTACATGAGCGGGGCTGTGACGACGCGGCTGGTGGCAGGCACTGCGGCGCTGGCAGCCTGCTACTTGGGAACGACGTGGCTGGGCATGAAGGCGTTCACTCGACTTACCGACCGTGGCGTACGCACCATAGCGCTGTGCATGATGCTGGCTATGGGGGGCACCGCCCTCCTCATCTGAGTTCTCAGAGAGCCACTAGCTAGCTTATGCTGCGGCCGCCATCAACATAGAGCATCTGCCCCGTCATGAAAGCGCTGCCGGGCGACATCAGGAAAATCGCCGCCGCCAGCAAATCCTCCGGCGTTCCGAGGCGGCCCATCGGGATGCGCGCCAGGGCTCCGGCGCGGGTCTTCTCATCCTCAAGAATGGGCGCGGCAAGCGGTGTTGGCGTTACCGCCGGACCGATCGCGTTGACGCGAACACCCAGTGCTGCCCATTCCACCGCGAGTACACGCGTCAGATGCGCAACAGCAGCCTTGCTCGCTGCGTAGGCTGCATAGTTGGGGTTGGCAACAATGCTCGAGACCGAGGCCAGCGTCACGATGCTGCCGTCCCGCTGCCGCGTCATCAGCCTGCCGGCCGCGCGAGCCAAGCGAAACGCCCCCGTAACGTTGACATCGATCGTTCGCTGCCATTCGGTGTCCGCCAGCTCGAGTGCAGGGCCGACCCTGTAGATGCCGCTGGCGTTGATCAGCCCGTCGCACCGCCCCCAGTGCTGCAAGGCCACATCGATGGCGCTCGCACAGGAGGCCGGGTCCGTCACATCAAGAGGGACGCCATGCGCTTCGCCCCCGTGGGCGACGAGATGGCTGGCCACCTCCTGGGCACGCCGTGCATCGATGTCCGCCACGACGACGCGCGCACCGCGCTCGCAGAGCGCGCGTGCCATGGGCGCCCCGAGGCCGCCGGCACCGCCCGCAATCACAACGACACGGCCTAGCATGTCAAAAAGGGGATCAGCCTTGCCCTGCATGTCGAGAACCCTCCGTGCGCCGTTCGCCTCTTGCGGCCCCGTCAGACTATGTCTACGCGCGCGCCGGAACACTTCGGCGCGAAGATATTATCATGTTTCGGAATAAAACATCTTGCAAAACGAAATTTTTGAATGCCAAGATCGCGCTGTGACCTTCGCCGCAGCCATATGAGGGCCCGTTGAAGCGAGTTTTGATCGCCAACCGCGGCGAGATCGCCCTGCGCATCATCCGCGCCTGCCGCAAGCTGCAGCTAGAAACGGTGGCCGTCTACTCGCAGGCCGACGACAACTGCGCGCACATCTGGGCCGCCGACCGCGCCGTCAGAATCGGCGCCGCGCCTGCCGGCAAAAGCTACCTCGATCAGCAGGCAATACTGCAGGCGGCACTCTCGACCGAGTGCGATGCCGTGCATCCGGGCTACGGCTTTCTGTCGGAGCGTGCCGAGTTCGCCGCCAAGTGCGAGGCTGAGAAGATCACGTTCATTGGCCCTTCTGCCGAAGCCATTGCCATGATGGGCGACAAGGCCGAGGCCCGCCGCACGGCCAAGCGTTTCGGCGTGCCGCTCGTTCCAGGCTCGGAAGGCGCCTTCACCGATGTGAAGGAGGCGACCAAGGCGGCAGAGTCGATCGGCTATCCGATCCTGCTCAAGGCCCTCGCCGGCGGCGGCGGCCGCGGCATGCGGGTCGCGCTCGATGCCGCCTCCTTCGCCGGGCTGTTCCAGCAGGCCAGCAGCGAGGCCCTGGCCGCGTTCGGCGACGGCAGCATCTATCTCGAGCGCTTCGTTGCGAAGGTGCGCCACATCGAGGTGCAGGTGTTCGGCGACAAGCATGGCCGCGCTGTGCACCTGTGGGAACGCGACTGCAGTGTGCAGCGCCGCCATCAGAAACTCATTGAGGAAGGCCCTTCCCCTGTCCTGGATGCCTCGACGCGGCGCGCCATCTGCAACGCGGCTGTGGAGCTAACTGCCGGCATCGGCTACGTCGGCGCCGGCACGGTCGAGTTCATCTACGACGCCGGCACCAAGCAGTTCTTCTTCATCGAGATGAACACCCGCATCCAGGTGGAGCACCCGGTGACGGAGATGCTGACTGGAGTGGACCTGGTCGTGGAGCAACTGCGTGTTGCGGCGGGCGAGCGGCTGTCCTTTCCCAAGGGCGGTGTGAAGAGCGAAGGCCACGCGATCGAGCTACGCATCAATGCGGAGGATCCGAGCCGCGGCTTCGCGCCCGCTCCGGGGACGCTGGCAAAATGGGAGCCGCCGCGCATGCGGGATGTCCGCTTCGACAGCCATGTCTACCGAGGCTATTCGGTGCCCTCCTACTACGACTCGCTGCTCGGCAAGCTGATCACGTACGGCAAGGATCGCAAGGAGGCCATTGCGCGCTCGATCCTGGCGCTCGACAGCTTTCGCGCTGAGGGCATTGCCACAACCTTGAGCTTCCACCGGCAGGTGCTGACCCATCCGGATTTCCTTGACGCCTCGGTGCACACCCGGTGGGTAGAGACGGAGTTCGCGAATGGCTAGCCGCTCGCCCATCCGTCTGATCGACGTGACGCTGCGCGACGGCCATCAGTGCCTGTGGGCCACCCGCATGACCACCAGCATGATGCGCGAGCTGGCGCCCCGGCTCGATCGCGCCGGCTTTGAGGCTATCGACCTGGTGGGCGGTGCCGTGTTCGACGTGTGCGTGCGCTATCTGCGTGAGGATCCGTGGGAGCGCATGCGTATGGTGTCGTCCTGGGTAAACGACACACCTCTCATCATCCATACGCGCGGTCAGAGCCTCTTCACGTTCGAGTTCTTCGCCGATGACGTTGTGGAGCTGGCCGCCGAGCGCTTTTTCGCCAACGGCATGCGCTATCACACGCCGTACGATGCGCTGAACGACATGCGCAACCTTGAGATTCCGATCAAGGCCGGCAAGCGCCACGGCATGTACGTCGCTGCGGGACTGGTCTTCACGCATAGTCCAGTGCACACCGACCAGTACTACGTGCGCAAGACCAAGGACCTGATCAAGCTCGGCGTCGATGCTGTCTTCCTCAAGGATGCGAGCGGGCTTCTGACACCGGAGCGCATCGCGACGCTGGTGCCCGCGATCAAGGGTGCGCTTGGCAAGCGCCCGTTGCAGATCCACATGCATTGCAACTCCGGTCTTGCCCCTTACGTGGTCCTGCAAGCGGTGCACCACGGCGTGGACGTGGTGCACACTGCGACGTCCGTCCTGGCCAACGGCGTCTCCCACGCGCCAACCGAGCGGGTGGTCGCCAATTTGCGCCGCCGGGGGCACGAGGTCGGCATCGACCTGACGATCATCCGCGAGGTGGCCGAGCGTTTGGCCTACATCGCCGAGCGGGAAGGCAAGCCCGTCGGCACGCCCAACGAGTACGACGAGTTCCATTTCCAGCACCAATGCCCCGGCGGCATGGTCTCGAACCTCGCCTACCAGCTCGAGACCATGGGCCTGAAAGGCCGCCTCGAGGAAATCCTGGAAGAGGCATGGCATGTGCGCGAGGACCTCGGCTACCCGATCGTTGTCAGCCCCTTTGCGCAGTACATCGTCACGCAGGCCGTGCTCAACGTGATGGGCCGCGACAAGGGGCTCTCGCGCTACGAGACCGTGCCCGACGAGGTGAGGCTGTACGTGCGCGGAGGCTACGGCGAGATTGCCGGCACGATCGATCCCAATCTCTACGACAAGATCACGCGTGGGGCGGAACCCATCAGGGAGCGCCCCGGCGCGAGGGTTGCTCCCGCTCTCGATCGCATCCGCAAGACGCGCGGCCCCTTCAAGTCGGACGACGACCTGCTGCTGGCGGCGTTCTACGACGACACGCAGTTCCGGACACTGAAGGATGCGGGGCCAATCAACCCCGACTACCCGCTCATGGAGACGCCGCTCCTCACGCTCGTGAAGGAGCTTGGAACGCGTCCCGACATCAAGTCGTTCGCGCTGCGGCAAGCATAAGGCTGCGACAAGGAGAAGACGCACCGTGCCACTGACCTACAAGGACGTCGCAGAGATCCTGAAGATCATCGATGCCAGTGGGCTCGATGAGATCTCCATCGAGGTGGACGGCGCCAAAATGCACGTGCGCCGGGCCGGCCGCGGCAGCGCGCCGGAGCCGTTGCCACCGATGGCGGGGCCGGCGCCATCGCCGGTGCGCGCCACGCCCGCTGCCCGTGCCGCACAGGAGCCGGCGCGTCCCAAGGCGGCGCCCGCGACGGCAGCCCCACAGTCGTCGCAACATTCGATCCGGGCTCCGATGCTGGGGTCGTTCTATCGCGCTCCTTCGCCCAAGGACCCGCCGTTCGTCGAGGTGGGAAGCCTGGTCAAGCGCGGCGATCCACTCTGCCTGATCGAGGTCATGAAGCTCTTCACCACCATCAGCGCCGACACCGACGGCCAGATCGCCCAGATCCTGCCCGCCAACGGAGATCTGGTCGAATTCGATCAGATTTTGTTCCTGATCGAGTCAGCGTAGTGCAATCACGGCCGAAAAAACCGTGCGACATGACGAAACTTGACCCAATAGGTGCAAATTTTGATACTATTCGTATCGCAGAACGATCACCAGCACACATGACGTGTGGCTAGGAAGGGTCGAAGCGAGGGGAGGACACGGATGGCAATCTTGAAAGCGTGCAGGCACGGATTTGCAGCTGCCGTTGCTCTGGTCAGCCTGACCATCGCGGCGCAGGCCCAGCAGTTCACCCAGTGGGGCTGGCCGCAGCCCTATGACAAGGTCTCGGACAAGTCGGTCGCCTGGCTGAAGCAGAAGGGCTGGTGGCCGCTGCAACTCGCCTTCCAGGCACCCTGGTCGGGCCAGAACAACGCCCACATCGTCATGGACAAGGAGGGCCTGCTCGCCAAGCGCGGCATCGAGGGCAAGTGGCAGGCGTTCGGCTCCGGCCCCGCCGTCAACGAAGTGCTGGTGTCGTCGCGCTTCCAAGTCGCGAGCAGCGGCAACTTTCCCTATACGTCGCTGCTCGACAAGCAGGTGCCGGTCAAGGCTATCGCCATCCTGACGCCGAACATCCTGCACGCCACCATCGTGCCAACCGACAGCAAGATCGCGAGCCTCAAGGACTTCAAGGGCTCCAAGCCTGCCGCCACGATCGGCATCGTCACGGGCTCGTCGGCCGAGTTCTACTTCCAGATGGCGGCCAACGTGGCGGGCCTCGAGATGGGCAAGGACGTGATCCTCAAGAACATGCCGATCGGGGAGCAGATGGCGCTGCCCAAGGGCATCGACGCGGTCGTGCCGTGGGACGCGGGCGCCAGCGTGATCCTGCAAGAGCGCAAGAATGGAAAGATGATCGACTCGATCTATCCCTACAACATGTACGAGGGGAACCTCGTCGTGCTGCAGGAGCTGATCGACAACGTGCCTGATGTCGTCCAGGCGATCAGCGATGCCTATGTCGAGTCGCTCCTGTGGACGCGCCTCAACGTGGAGGGCACGGTCAAGCATCTGCAGGGCGATCCAAGCCTCAAGAACTTCTCGGCAGCGATCCTCACGCAGCAAACCCGGACTTACAACGTCCTCTACAAGCCCACTTTCGTCTATCCGCATGCCAAGTTCTGGGGCGAGGCCAACGAGCCGATCTTCGACTGGCTCTACAAGCAGAAGCGGATCCAGCGTCCACTCAAGGCCGCGGACATGGCGAACTCCGTCGACGCCAGCTACATGGCCAAGACGTTTGCCAAGATCGGATGGACCGTACCTGCGCATCCTCCGTTCCTTCCGCCCAACTGGCAGGGCAATTTGGCAAAGCTGCCCTATCCAGAGTACGCGACGCCGATCAATCTCAAGGACCCTCAGGTGTTCCCGGAAAAGGGCGATCTCACCAAGCCTTGGTCGTTCGGCGGCAAAACTTTCAATCCATGATGCAGCTCCAGGTTCGCCGTTGCGGCGGCGAACCTGCGTTGCATCCTTGAAGGACCATCCCTGAAGGACCGTCATGGCTGACGCTGTCGCTACAGCAGGCAACGCCCCCTTGGAGCGCTCCTCGAGTTTTCACCTCTTGAGACGTCTCAGGACGCTAGGCCTGCTGATCGCCGTCCTCGTGCTTTGGCAGGTCGTCAGCATGTACGTGCTCGACAAGAGAACCGCTGTCCTGCTGCCGTCGCCGACTGTCGTGACGCAGGCATTTTGGGAGCTGGTCGTGTCCGGTGAGCTTTTCGTTCACATGCGCGACAGCCTGAAACGCGAGTTCGTTGCGTTCCTGTGGGCCCTCTCAGCCGTCCCTCTCGGACTCGCAATGGGCTGGTCGCAGACGGTTCACGACCAGATCGATCCGCTGATCGAGGTGTTGCGACCGGTGCCACCGCTGGCATGGATCCCCTTGTCCATCCTGTGGTTCGGCATCGGTGACATCCAGAACCAGTTCATCATCTTTCTCGGCATGTTCTTCCCCATTCTTCTGAACACGATCTCCGGGGTCAAAAACATCGAGCCGAACCTGGTGCGCGCCGCCCGCTGTCTGGGTGCGGGGGAAGGCCGCGTGCTGAGGCGCGTCGTCCTCCGCGCGGCGCTGCCGCAAATCATCACCGGCATCCGGGTCGGCCTCGGCGTCGGCTGGATGGCTCTGGTCGCCGCGGAGCTCGTCGGCGCCAACTCCGGCTTCGGTTTCCTGATCAACGACGCCCGCACCCTGCTGCGCACCGACATCGTCATTGTCGGCATGATCACCATCGGCGTGATCGGGCTCATCATCGATCGGGCCATTCGCTACCTGGGCCGGCGCGCGATGCCCTGGTCACGCACGTTCTCGGCCTGAGGGGCAGCGGTACGCATATGGCAGTTCTTTCCTCGATCGGACTGAGCAAGAGATTTGCCGGTCACAGCGCCAACGATCCCTCCGTTCTCGCTCTCTCAAGCGTGAACTTCACCATCAATCACAACGAATTCTGCTCGGTGCTCGGCCACTCCGGCTGCGGCAAGACCACGCTGCTCACCATGGTTGCAGGGTTCGAACAGCCGACCGAGGGAGAGCTGCTGCTCGACGGCAAGCCAATCGGCAAGCCTGGCTGGGAGCGCAGCATGATCTTCCAGGACTATGCGCTGTTCCACTGGCTGACGGTTGAGGAGAACATCTCCTTCGGCTTGGAGATGAAGAACGTGCCCCGCGACGAGCGCAAGAGCGTCGTCAAGGAGTACATCAACCTGGTCGGGCTGTCGGGTTTTGATCGCCGCTATCCGCATCAACTCTCGGGCGGCATGCGCCAGCGTGTGTCCATCGCGCGCGCCTTGGCGGTCAACCCCCAGATCCTGCTCATGGATGAGCCGTTTGCAGCCCTGGATGCGCAGAACCGCAGCCTGATGCAGAAGGAGATGGTGCGCATCTGGGAGCGGGCGCGAAAAACCTGCCTGCTCGTAACGCACAGCATCGACGAGGCGATCACCCTGTCGGACCGCATCCTGGTGATGACGCGGCGTCCGGGAACCATCAAGGCGGACATCAAGGTCGAGCTGCCGAGACCGCGCCAGGAGGACGATCCGGGCGTGATCTTGCTGCGGCGGCAGATCAAGGAGCTCATCATCGATGAATTCGAGGTCGAGCGCTGAAGCGAGGATTGCGGCTGCAACCCAAAGGGCTGGCCGACCACCACACCGGTAGCAGCAAGGGATCGAGCGCTTCAATGCTTGGCGCCAGCCCGGCCTGCCGGACGAGCCATCCGAAGCCCTCGTTGCTCAGGGCCCCTTCATCCGAGCCAGATTGAGCCAGAAGTTCTTCAAGCTGTCTGTTCCACCGAAAAGGGTCGTGAAGTTGGTCGAGTCCACCAGGACGATGTCGCCCGCGCGCAGCTTATTCGGCGGCATCCAAAGCATGCAGCCCACAGAAAGGCAGGGCGGCCTTCTCTTGCGTCCCTGATGCCGGTGCGCAGCGCCATGGCGGCGGCGATGGTGGGCTGGAGACTGAACCGAATATTGAGCGGTCCCTCGGGACGGGCGAGAAAGTTCTCCCAGCCACGCGCAATCATGTCGGAGACGACGATCTGGTTCACGTCGGTCATGGCACTTGCCCGCGTCCCGATGCGCGTGCCCACGCGATGCATCGTCGCGCATGCAATGCGTCCCGCCACAGGGGAAAACCCGCCGAAGCCGAGCTGAGAGTCCCCTGTTGGCGGTCGTTGTGCGACTGTCCGGGTCGGACAGTACCGAAGTGGCGACCCCGGCAGGACTTGAACCTGCGACCCCCTGATTAGGAATCAGGTGCTCTATCCGCTGAGCTACGGGGCCTGGTCGGCGCGGCGCCGAGGGTTCGGCGCAGCGCGGCACTCCTATAGCACGCCATGCCCGCCGTTCGCACCTGCTCTGCCGCGGAGGTGGAATGCCGCGGGTGGGGGTGGTCTGCTGCCCTGCCAGGGGCTGTGGAACGAAAACCGTCCAGCCCTCGCCGCAAACGGCATCAGAGCAGGGTGCTGCGGATCAGGAACGCGACGGCGCCGACGGCGAGGACGCCGGCGAGCCACAGCCCGGCGAACCACAGCAGGCGGGTGCCGAGCGTGCGGCGGCTGCCGCCACGGCCAGCCATCAGTGATAGCTCGCCTTGGGGTCGACCTTGCCGCGGAATACCCAGTAGGCGAGGATCGTGTAGCCCAGGATCAGGGGGATCAGCACCAGCGCGCCCACGAGCAGGAACTTGAGGCTGCTGGCGGGTGCGGCCGCATCCCAGATCGTGAGCGAGGGCGGCACGACATAGGGATAGAAGCTGATGCCGAGCCCGATGTAGGACAAAACGAACAGCGCGATGGCGGCCAGGAACGGCATGGCCTCGCGCCGGCGGCGGAGACCCCAGAACAGGGCCAGGGCGGCCAGCGCCACGAAGATCGGTACGGGGGCCGTATAGAGGATGGCTGGCCAGGCGAACCAGCGCTGCATGAAGATGGGGTCTAGGAAGGGTGTGATGAGGCTGACGAGGCCGATCAGCGCCAGCGTGCCGAGCCCGGTGATCCAGGCGAAGCGGCGGGCCTGCTCCTGCAACTCGCCGCTGGTCTTCAGGATGAGCCATGTGGCGCCGAGCAACGCATAGCCGATCGCCAGCGCGAGGCCGGTGATCAGGCTGAACCAGGTGAGCCAGTTCCACCAGCCGCCGGCATAGGCGCGATTGGCGACCGGGATGCCCTGGATGAGCGCGCCAAGCGCAATGCCCTGGGCGATGGCGGCAACCAGCGAGCCGAGCGCGAACGACCAGTCCCACAGGTACTTGCGGTGCTGTGTGCGCCAGCGGAACTCGAACGCCACGCCGCGAAAGACGAGGCCCAGAAGCATGGCCGTGATCGGCGCGTAGAGGGCCGGCATCACCACGGCATAGGCCAGTGGAAACGCGGCCAGCAGCCCACCGCCGCCGAGGATGAGCCAGGTTTCGTTGCCGTCCCACACGGGTGCCACGGAGTTCATGGCCTGGTCGCGATCGTGATCGTCCGCCAGGAACGGGAACAGGATGCCGATGCCCAGATCGAAGCCGTCGAACAGCACGTAGGCAAGCACGGCGAAGGCGATCAGCGCCGCCCAGATGAAGGCAAGGTCCGTCAGAAGATCGAGCAAGGCTGGCCTCCAAGCGCTGCCAACGTCACCGACATCCGGCCGCAAGGACCGGGTCGATCCTGGGACATATCCTCGACCACAGGCAACCACCTTGGCCTCCTGATGCCCTGAATGCAATGCTTACTTCCTCGCTTGCTTGCTGCCTTGTCCTTTGCGTCCTTCCTTGCGCTCGGGGGCGTCTGCCGCTGCGCCGGCACGAGCCGCCTACAAGAAGCGCGACGGTTCTCGTCGCGAGACGGCGCCGGCCGTGATCCATCGCTGCGATGTCCAGACGTGGGAAGGTCTGGCATCGTCTCAAATTCAATGTTAATGTCGACTTCTCAAGTCATACTCTTGAGACTGCCAACACGAATTGCCAACTCACAATGAGGTTTCAGATGGAAGAGCACGTCATTGAGCTCGAGCCCCTCGAGGACCGGATCGCGCGGGTGACCGAGGAGGCCAACACCTACTACGTCGATCGGGTGCTGGCCGACGAGTAGACCGCAACGCCGCCCTCCCGAGGGGCGGCGTTCTTGACTGGCTGCCGGCCATGGCTAGTCCACGCGAGCCCACTTCAGCAGGCAATGTGCTTGTCAAACCGCTTCTGAAGCCGTGCCACAACGTGCATCGCGCCGAGAACGGCGACGTCTATGTCGGCGAAGCCGCGCACGTGGCCTACAAGGTCAAGCAGCCGCCCGCGGCCTTCATTGATCTGCTTCTGCTGCTGGACGGGTCGCGCACGCTGCCGCGCATTGTCCGCGATCTGCGCAACCGGCACCCGACGGCGTCGCAGGCCTGGATCGAGACGACGATCGATCAGCTTCATCGCGCGCATCTTTTGATCGACGGTGCGCTGCAGTCCGAGGTGCTGTCCGGCAACGAGATCGAGCTCTACGATCGCCAGATGCTCCACTTCGTTCTTCTCGAGCAGGGATCGCAGCCCGGTTTTGTGTATCAGGAGCGCCTCAAGGCGCAGCGGGTCGTGGTGCTGGGAATGGGGGGATGGGGCACGTGGCTCAGCCTCAACCTGGCGCTGTTGGGGTTCGGCCGTCTGACCTTGGTTGACGGCGACTATGTCGATCTCTCCAACCTGAACCGGCAAGTGCTCTATCGTCCAGACCATGTGGGTGTGGCCAAGGTCGAGGCGGCGAGGGAAACGCTCAACGCCGTCAATCCGCATGTTGCCGTGGTGACGCGCCACGAGTTCGTGGAGGCCGACGAACGGCAGGTGCAAGCCGTGATCGGCGATGCGACGCTGGTCTTTCTCGCTTGGGCGAACCAGTCGCATTTCGTCCGGAACACTGCCGAGGAGATCGTGCATCGCTGTGCCATCCAGCGGCGAATCCCGATCATTGAAATCGCCGGCGATCCGCTCGATGTGGCCGTCGGGCCGGTGTTCCTGAACGATGGCGTCGCGCCGTGCAATTTCTGCATCCGCGATGCCGTGCGCGCGTCCTGGTACGGCAAGAGCGACAGCCTCACGCATGGGCGCAAGGCCAGCCTGCGGGCCAGCCCGGTCAAGCGGGCCAATGCGTGGCAGAGCGCGCCCTCGCTCAGCATCATCGCCGGCATTGCCGCCAACGAGGCGACGAAGGTGGCGGCGGGGTTTACCAGGCCTGGGTTGGTCGGGCGGCGCTTGAACCTGTCCCTCGATGGCTATCGCTCCTCGATCGAGGCGTTCAACAGCAAGCCCGACTGTCCGCACTGCGCCATGGCCCGGTCCGGCGCGGAGCCCGAGGCTTCATAGCCTGGGATGCACGCCTGGGATCCACGCCTGGGCACCTCACAGCGCAGGCGCCGGCGTGATGCCGGCGGCGCGGGTCGGCACGCCCTTCTCGATGTCGGGCTCGGAGAGATCCGGCGGCCGGTGCATCAGGCTGAGCAGATAGTACGTGCCGGCGCCGAACACGAGAAAGTAGACGACGATGAAGGCGACAAGCGAGGCACCGACCGCCTGCGCATCGATCGGCGAGACGGAATCGGCGGTGCGCAGCAGGCCGTAAACCGTGTAGGGCTGCCGGCCCACCTCGGTCGTGATCCAGCCGGCCAGCACGGCGATGAAGCCGGATGGCCCCATCAGCACGGTAAGGCGCAGCAGGGCGGGGCTCTCGGTGAGGCGCCCGCGGAAGCGCAGCCACAGGCTCCACAGGCCCACCAGGATCATGAGCGTGCCGAGCCCCACCATGATGCGGAAGCTCCAGAACACGATGGTTGCGTTCGGTCGCTCGTTGCGGGGCCAGTCCTTGAGACCCTTGACCGTGCCGTTCCAGTCGTGCGTGAGGATGAAGCTGCCGAGGCGCGGGACCTCGATCTTGTAGCGGGTCGTCTCCGCCGCCATGTCCGGCCAGCCGAGCAGGATGAGCGGCTGGCCCGCTCCGGTTTCCCAATGCCCCTCCATGGCGGCGATCTTGGCCGGCTGGTGCTTGAGCGTGTTGAGACCGTGCAGGTCGCCGGCCACGAGCTGGATGGGCGCGACGATGGCCGCCATCCACATGGCCATCGAGAACATCACGCGGGCGCCCTCGTTGGCGCGGTCGCTGAGGAGGTGGAAGGCGCCGACCGCGCCGACGACGAGGGCCGTCGTGAGGTAGGCCGCCAGCACCATGTGCACGAGGCGGTAGGGAAATGACGGGTTGAAGACGACGGCCCACCAGTCGGCGGCAACGAACTGGCCGGCGGCATTCATCGTGTATCCCGTGGGCGTCTGCATCCAGCTGTTGGCGGACAGGATCCAGAACGCCGAGGTGAGCGTGCCGAAGGCGACCATCAGCGTGGCGAAGAAATGCAGTGGCCGGCCGACGCGCTCCATGCCGAACAGCATGACGCCCAGGAAGCCCGCTTCGAGGAAGAAAGCTGCCAGCACCTCGTAGCCCAGCAGGGGACCGAGGATCGGGCCGGTCTTGTCGGAGAACACGCTCCAGTTGGTGCCGAACTGGTAGCTCATGACCAGGCCCGACACCACGCCCATGCCGAAGCTGACGGCGAAGATCTTCTTCCAGTAGTTGAAGAGCGCCAGGAAGACGTTGCGGCCGGTATAGAGCCACAGGCCTTCGAGCACGGCCAGATAGCTGGCAAGGCCGATGGTGAAGGCGGGAAAGACGATGTGGAACGAGACGGTGAAGGCAAACTGCAGCCGGGCGAGAGTGAGAGCATCGAACTCCATGGGCCTCGGGCTCCTCTTCCGGCCGGCCGCTTCAGATGGGCCGGCACCTCAGCTACATCAGGTCTCATGCCTTCGCGCCCGAGGTTGGATAGGCGGAGTAGTCATCCTCCGCATCGGTTCCAGGGTCGTCGGGGGCGTGCGGCGGCACGAAGATTTTCGGTTCCTCAGGCTTGCGCGCGCGGGGCTGCGCGGCCGGTGCCGGTTTCGACGCAGGCTGCGGCTTGGACGCCGGCACTGCGGCGGCACGCTCACGCACGCTCGCTGCGGCCGGTTGCGGGGATGCGACGACCTCGACGTGCTGTTCGGCGGCCGGTGCCGGTGCAACTACGGGCGCGGATGGCGGCGGCTCCACGGCGGCGTCGGCGGGTGCTGCGGGTGCGGTCTTGGGCGTGGTCTTGGGCGCGGCCGGCGCGGTGGCCTGCTGCGGCTCGATCGTGACGGCCGTTGCCTGGGGCAGCGGCTGCACGCGTGCTTCAGCAGCCGATCCCAAGGCGATGAGCGCCTCGACCTTGGCCGCCAGCGCCGCGGCCGACTGATCGCGGCCTGCCTCCACCGGCGCGCGCCACTGGAAGGCGTCGAGCGCGCCGGTCACCGGCGACACCGCGCTCCAGTGATCGGAGACGACGCCGTCCGCCGTCCAGGCGGGGTCGCGGGCGGCATTGGCGGCGCCGCGCGCAAGCCATTCGCGCACGCGGCCGGCGTCGCCGTTCTGCTCGCCCTCGATGCGGGCCATCAGCGTGCACACGCGCGGGGTCAGCCGGTCGTCGAGAAGCGGCTCGAGCGCCTTGCGCGCCTCGGTCCACTCGCGGGCTTCGACGGCGCTCAGCGCCACCGCGAGCTGAGCCTCGGCGTGATTTGGGGTGAGCCGTGCCAGGTGGCGCACGCGGGTGAGGCGGTCGCGCGGGCTGTCGCCGGGCCTGGCGTAGGCGTAGGCGGCCGCAAGGTCTGGATGCGGGGCAAGGCGCCACGTCTTGAGCAGGACGCGTGCCGCGCGCGGTGTGTTGCCGCGCGCGGCCAGGACGCGGCCGGCGATGGCGGCCGCCGGAACGAGATCGGGTGCCAGCCGGTGGGCCTCCAGCGCCAGCTCCAGCGCCTTGTCGGCATTGGCATCCTCCAGCGTCTGGGCCTGGGCCGTCAGCAGCACGGCGCGGCGGCGGGCAAGGGTCGCCTTGTCGACGAGATGCTGGCGGCGCGCGATGTCGAGCGTGTTGAGGGCGCCCTGCCAGTCCTCGGCGCGGCACTGCAATTCAAACAGCGCCTCGACGGGCCAGCCGAGCTTGGGGTTGCGCTGCAGCGCCCGTGCCGCGAACTGCCGCGCCACCTCGCTCTCGCCCTCGCGCTCGGCCTCCAGGAATAGGCCGCGCAGACCGAGCTGCTCGGTCTCGGGCGAGGCCAGCATCGCCTCGAAGATGCGCCGCGCCGTGGCGCGATCGCCGCCGATCTGGGCCGCCTGCGCGCGCAGCAGATGCGTGAGCGGCTCGTGCGGCAGCGCCCTGCGCGCTTGCGCGGCATAGCGCACGGCCAGGGCGCGGTCGCCGGCGCCGACGGCAATGATGCCGCTGGTCAGCGCATCGAGGCCGCGCTTCTGGCGGCGGCGATGGAGGTAGCGGCCCACCGTCGCGGGACTGCGCCAGAGCTGGCGCAGCAGCGACCACGCAGCGGCTGCGAGAACGAACACGATGGCCATGATGATGAGGGCGCGAAACACGCTCGTTTCGGCGATGTAGCCGAGCCACTCGACCGTGATGGTGCCGGGGCGATCGGCAAGCCAGTGCAGCCCGACCGCCAGCGCCAGAACGCCAAGCAGATAAAGAACGAGACGGATCATCGCTTGGGCTCCGTCGCCGGTGCCTGACCCGCGCCCAGCGATGACTTGAGTGCGGTCTCGATGTCGGCGACGGACCGGTCGACCGCATAGCGCGCTTCGACCTTCTTCAGCCAGTCCTCGGCGGCCAGCGCCGCCTTCGGCGGCAGCTTCCTGCCCTGCTCCAGGACCTCGCCGAGCTGCCCATCCTTCAGCGCGGCCTCCATGCGGCCGATCACGGCTTCCGTGCTCATGTCGTCCGTGCCGTGTCCAGCCTTGCGCACGCGCACGATCGAGCGGGCCCCCGACATCAGCCGGTCGAGCACGGACGCATCGGCGGGCTCCGCCTCGACATCGGTGGCGGCGTTGGCGACGCGGCGGAAGTCCTTGGCGAGGGCGGGCAGTGTGGGAGCGCCCTCCAGGCTGTAGCGCTCCAGCGGCTTGAGATCGAGCGTGGTGCCGGCGACTTTGCGCACGGCGTCGAGCTCGGCGGCATAGCGGCCGCCACGGTCCATGGCGCGCTTGAGGTTGGCGATCTCGAGCGTGAGCAGCACGCGCGTGGCGTTGGTGGTGCGCTCGCCCTCGCCCTTGAGGAAACCCTTCAGGTCCTGCTCGAAGGCGGCGAGCTTGGCGGTCATCGATGCCAGGTCGGCCGACTTGGCTGTGCCCTTGAAGCGCTCCTCCACCTCGCTTCTCAACGTGTCGAGGCGCTGGCCGATGCGGGTTGTGTCCGTCCTGATGACCGCCAGATCGCGATCCGAGCGGGCGGCGCCTGTCTTGTTCACCTCGACGGCATCGCCGACCAGCTTTTCAAGCTCGGTCAGCTTGTCGGCAAGGGCTGCCGCCTGCGTGCTGCGGTCGCCGGCCGCGAGCGCTGCCAGGGACGTCTCCATCTTGGCGAGGCGGCCGGCGTACTCGGGGGCGTTGGCGCGTGTTTCGACGGCCTTGATGGACGCGGCCAGCTTGGCCTGCGTGTCGCTGAGCGCCGCAATGGCGCGCGTCTGGTCTTCCAGGCCCTTGAGCCGCGCATCCGTCTGGGCAAGCTTGGCCGTCACCTCTCCGCCCGGTCCGGTCCGCTGGCGCGCGGCCTCCTCGAGCACGGCCAGGCGCTTGCTCATGTCCTGGCGGCCGTCCGTGCGCTCGGCGCCGAGAAGGCCAAGCAGCGCAGCGGCAGCCAGCGTCAGCACCGCGCCCGCCACGCCGGCGGCAAGATGCGACAGAAACGTGTTGCTCTGCGTCGCCTGGCGCGACCAACCGCGCGCGGCGGCAAGGCGCGCAGCCAGTGTGGAACGGCCGGTGTCGGCACCGTCCCCGGGCGGCGGCAAGGAGGATGAGGCCCCCGAGGAAGGTTTGGCGGCACCCGCCGCGGTCGAGGCGCCGCCCTTGGCATCGCCGCCGACCTCAGTGGCCTGCAGGTCGATTGTTGCATACGGGCGCCTCGGCCCTTCGCTGGGCTTGGCCGGGCCTTTGCCGATCGCGTCCTTCTTGTCGGTCATGGGCTAGATCCTGAGCACCAAGGGTTGCGGGCAGGTAATGCTCGCTGCTTCGAATTAACGAAAATATGCCAACGCGGCGGCCCACATCGGCATGCGGATGCCCTGACTAGCTCTCCAATTGTGCAGCGGCCTCGTCGATCAGGGCAAGCAATTCTTCCAGCCGCGGGGCTTCGGCAATTTCAATGCGGACGTCGCCAAGCGGCTGCAACTGACGCGCTACGGCGGCCGACAGGCAAAAGTGCGGCAGCGGGCCGATCGTCGCAGTCAGGCCGTGCTTGCGAACGAGGGCAGCGTAGACGGCGGCGGTGCGCGGGGACATCAGGATGACGCCCTCGATCTCGCCCGTCGCCAACTGCTCCACCGTGTCCTCCGCCAAGCTGCGTGCGGCCAGCATGCGGTAGACGACCGGCTGCATCACGCGGAAGCCGTGGGCTTCCAACTCGTCCTTCAGGTTAACGGCCAGCGTGTCGCCGGCCAGGTGGACGATGAGCCCGGCAGCCGGATCGAGCGCCGAGACGATATGCGCCACCAACTGCGCGGCGGTGCCGGCGCCCGTAATCACCGTTTCGAAGCCCAGCGCACGCGCCTCGGCCGCGGTGGCCCGGCCCACGGCGAACAGGGGGAGCGTGCGGGCGAGGCCGAGCGCGGGGCTCGCCTTGAGCGCGCGCAGCGCATTGCGGCTGGTGGCGATGAGGGCCTGGACGCCCTCCATGTCGATGGGATCGCCGCCCTCCAAGGACACGCTGAGCAGCGGGTCGATGGTGGCCTCGTGGCCCATGTCCTCAAGCACGCCGCCGAGCTTCAGCGCATCGGGCTCGGGCCGGGTGACGAGGAGGCGCATCGGTTGGGGCGTTCCATTGCGGGCCGGTACGCGCCAACGTTTGCGTCATCCCGGCGCTGCGTGCAAGCGCAAGCGCGCATGTCCAGGCACGGTCTGAAAGACAGGCTCGGGCGGCTGGTCTTGCAAGCGGTGATCGCTCAGCGCCCTCGGTAGTCCGGGGCGATCGGTCGAGGGTTTTCCCGGATGGGAGTTCACTGTAGCTCTGTCTACGCTGAGACGGCTGAGGAAGGTAGTTCGTTGCCAGATTCATCTGTCATGGAGCGTCACCGATGAAATTAGCATTCCGCAACTTGGCTGTGACGAGCTTGATTGTGCTCGGCGGAGCCGTGGTCTTCGGCGCCAGCACCGAGACGGCGAGCGCACAAAGCAATTGCGTCACGCAATGCCGCTCCCAGGGCTGGTCCACGAACCAATGCCGCAGATACTGTCAGGTTCGCTTCGGTGAGCAGACGCGCGGTCCGCGTGTCTATGGCTACGCGGCGAAGAAGGGCACGTGCGGAGAATATCGCTACATGAAGGGCGGCCGGTGCGTTGATGCACGCACCAATCCCCCCAGCAGATAGCCGCCTGCGCTTGGCCGACCCTTGCGGCGGGACGTACGCCGCCTGCTCGATACGCTCGGGCGGGAGGTAGAGGTTGTGCGCGTGGCAGCCATAAGGCAGGGCTGCTGAGCCGTGCAACTGGTGGCGGGGCTGACCCACGCGCGCTGCGCGCGCGTGGGTCGCCGCTGCTCAGCCGGCCGGGCTCGTTTCTGCGCGCGGGAAGCGCGTCTTGATCCATGCCTGCCATGTCGCGTCCTCGCGGGCGACGATTGCATCGGCATCGTTGCCGTAGATGTAGAGGCTGATGGCGACCTGGACCTGGCCGTCCCAGACATAGGTGCCGATCAGGCCGACGCCGGGTGCCGGTCGGTCCAGCCGGAGCATCAGCTCGCGATCAGGTAGCTGGTGGAGAGATGATCGGTCGTGCGGGCCGGATCGGTGCCGATCGGGCCGAGCGGCCGGCGATACGACATAGGTAGCGGCGATGGCGATGAGCCGACGCTCGGTCAGACCGCCCCAAAGCCGCTCCTCGGCGACCCGCACCAGATTGTGCGCCTCGAGTGCGCGCGGATGATAGTTCACCTTCTGCCGCGCCAGGCCGACGCGGCCGGCCAGTGCAGCGGCCGAGGCCGGCTCGGCCAGAAGCCGGCTCCGGATGGGATCCAGAGCGATCAGGGCGGCTGCCGGATCGTCAATCACCTCGACATCGAGCATGCCTGCGGCCCTACATTGACAAATATTTTGTCAATGTAGGCGATGTGGATCGTGCCGCACATCGCGTTGCGCGATGAAGGGACACCGGACGCGTCGTGGAGCCCACCGATCCGGTTCGCACCGCGGCGCTAGTGTCCCGATCGCGAAGTTCGCCGGATCTTGCAGCAGGCGCTGAACGAACTTCGCGATCGAAAGGACACTGGC
>JAIEQJ010000015.1 GCA_019747815.1 Hyphomonadaceae bacterium | reverse complement strand
ATCGAGTAGTTCATGTTGGCGATGCCGCCCTCGTAGATCAGGTCGACGATCAGCTTCACCTCGTGCAGGCACTCGAAGTAGGCCATCTCCGGCGCGTAGCCCGCCTCCACCAGCGTCTCGTAGCCGGCGCGGATCAGCTCCACCAGGCCGCCGCACAGCACCGCCTGCTCGCCGAACAGGTCGGTCTCGCACTCCTCCTTGAACGAGGTCTCGATGATGCCGGCCCGGCCGCCGCCGATGGCCGCCCCATAGGACAGGAACAGATCGTGCGCATTGCCGCTCTTGTCCTGATGGATCGCCAGCAGGCACGGCACGCCGGCGCCGCGCAGGTACTCCGAGCGCACCGTGTGCCCCGGGCCCTTGGGCGCGATCATGCCGACGTCGAGGTCGGCGCGCGGCTCGATCAGGTTGAAATGCACGTTGAGGCCATGCGCGAACATCAATGCCGCGCCCTGTTTCAGGTTGTCGCGCAGGTGGTCCTTGTAGATGTCGGCCTGCAGCTCGTCGGGGGTGAGCATCATGACGATGTCGGCCCACTTGGCGGCTTCCGCCACCTCCATCACCTGCAGCTTCTCCGTCTCGGCCTTGGCGACGCCCGCCGATCCCTTGCGCAGCGCCACGGCGACGTTCTTCACGCCGGAATCGCGCAGGTTGAGGATGTGGGCATGGCCCTGGCTGCCGTAGCCGACCACGGCCACCTTCTTGCCCTTGATCAGGTTGATGTCGGCATCACGATCGTAGTAGACGCGCATGTCACGTATCCTTCCGGTGGTTGAACCTCGTCTTGCCGGCCGCAGCCGGCGCCTTTCCTGCTCCGTGGAGCGTCAGGAACTGTTGCGTCGCCCGCGCCGCGTCGCGGGCGATCTCGGCCTCGGTCAGCCGCAGCCGATCGCCGAGCAGCAGCCTGATCTGCACGTCGCGCCCCACCAGGCCGAAGAACGTGCGAAAGGCCGCCTCCGTATCCCCGAAGGTCATGAGCCCGGCCCCGCGCGCGGCCTCCAGCAGCGGCTTCAGCCGCGCGCCGATGGCAAACCGCCCGTTGGCGAGCACGATCTCGCCGAGGTTGCTCTTGCCCGAGCCGGCATGGCCGATCGCCACGCGGTTGAGCGCGACCGAGGTCCGGGACGAGATCACCTTGAGCCAGTTGGCCGCAAAGGCCTCGAGGCTCGCCTGCAGCGCCGAGGCATCGAGGCGCGCACCATCGCTGTCGCCCGCTCTCACCTTGGAGGCCTGCCAGCGCACGGTCGCGGTCAGCAGTCCGTCGCGATCGCCGAACCATTTGTAGAGCGTCTCCTTGGAGCACTTCGCGCGCTGCGCGACCGCCGACATCGTCAGCGCATCGCGGCCCTCGGCCAGCAGATCGAGCACGGCGTCGAGCACCTCCTCCTGGCGCGGGCTCGGACCGCTCGCCGCCTCCGTGTCTGTCGTCGCCCGCATGCGCCCGTTCACCGGAACCCAGTCGGCCGGCCTGGAGCCGTACCGTACGTTACGGTACAGTGCTAAGCCAACGGCCCGCCGGTTGGCAAGCGCAAACGCGCCGGGCGGCGGTCCGTGGGGGGCGCCCCGCCGGCAGCACCGCCTTGCGGCGCGCCGCGTCGTTGCCTCACAACCACAGTCAAGCCCCATGAATCCCGCCATTCACTGGAGCCACAGCGCTGTCGCAGCCCGCTTTGAGCCGTCGGCTGAGGGACTCGAATATGCTCAGATTGCAAACGATCTGTCTGTGATAGGCGACTGATAGAGCGAGGTCTTCAGCTCCCGCACCCCGGTCTCTGCCGGCCCGGCTCGTGGCCGAAGGGCCACGCAGCAACGCCGCACCTCTCGGCATCCCCACGACTCACAAGCCCCGCGGCGCACCGGCTGCTACGAATCAATCGTTAAGCAAGCGTTACTTGGGGTTGGGGTATCGATGTTCAGCGTAAGCCTTCGCCACCGGGCGGTCGCCCTTGCATGTCTCACCGGCCTCCTGGCCATCCCTCTCAGCCCATCCGCCCAGGCGCAGGGCGCCGACCGGAGCGGCTTCTACGCAAGCCTCCATGGCGGCGCCAACGTTCCCCTGGACACCCACAGCACGTTCGCCTCGCCCGGCCTGCCCGGCGGCGTCGGCACCATCACCACCACCGCTGAAGACGGGTATCGCCTCGGGGGCGCGCTCGGCTTCATCTTCAACCGCTACCTGAGGGCGGAAGCCGAGCTGTCCTACACGCGCAACGATCTCGACACACTGGCTGTCGTCAGCAGACAATTCCCCAGGGGCTCGGGGCCGCTGCCGGCCAAGGGCGATGCCACGGCGCTCAGCGGCATGGTGAACGGCTACCTCAGCCTGCCCATCGCCAACGATCAGATTCGTCCCTATGTCGGCGCCGGCATCGGCGTTGCCCGCGTCAGCGCCAACGGCGCCGGATTTGCCGGCGTTCCAGGCGTCACCGACGACACCGACAACGCCTTCTCCTGGCAGCTCCTGGCCGGCGTCGGCTTCAAGCTGTCGCCCGCCGTGGAGCTCGGCGCCCGCTACCGCTTCCAGCACATCAACGGCTTTGACCTCGTCAACAGCGGCGGGGACGTGCAGCGCATCCGCGACAGCGAGGCCCACAGCGTCGAGGTGACGCTGACCTGGGCTTTCCAGCAGTAGGCGACAGCCACGACGGCGGAGTGCGCTGTCGGACTTGAGCCATCCTGATCCGGGACCCTCGCCACGCGGCGCAACAGGTATCGGCCCGTTGCGCCCTTGGTCTACCGCCACGCATCCGCCACGATCGGCCACAGCGAGGCGACCAGCAGCAGTGCCATGATGATATTGACCGCCCGCACCGCGCCGGGGCTGGTGAGCAGCCGCTTCAGCGCGGTGCCGAAGCCCAGCCACAGCGCGCTCGACAGGATGCCCAGGCTGCCGAACAGGACCGCCATCAGCGCCATGTTGAGCGGAAAGGCCGCCACGCCCGCGTAGGTCGACACCGCGCCGACCGCCATCACCCAGCCCTTCGGGTTGAGCCACTGGAAGGCTGCAGCTTGCATGAAGGTGATCGGCCGTCCGCCCGCCGCTCCCTCCTCAAGCCCGCCCGCCGTCGCGATCTGCCAGGCGAGATAGAGGAGATAGGCGGCACCCGCATACTTGAGCACGGTATAGGCCGCGGGCAGGGCTTCAAACACCGCGCCGAGCCCGAGGCCCACGGCCAGCACCATCACCGCAAAGCCCAGCGCCACGCCCCACAGATGCGGCTGGCCCCGGCGAAAACCAAAGTTGAGGCCGGTCGTCATCAGCATGGCGTTGTTGGGCCCCGGCGTGAACAGCGTCACCACCACGAACAGCAGCAGGGCCCAGAACAGCTCAGACGGCATCGCTTGCATCCACCCGTCATGTATGGACGGCCTACCCGTCATCCCGGAAGGAGAGGCATGCCCGAGCCTATCCGGGATCTGCAGCACACGCGGCCCCAAGCCGGGACGGCGGTTCTTACACTCGTTCTGAGAATTAGACGAGCCCCGCAAAATTAATGCGCACGGCCATCATCCCTCCCCACTTCGGCCACGCCCGGCGCTCACATCAGGCGCGGGTGGCAGCACAACGGTTCGGGGTTCGTCTATGTCACACCACGCATTTGGAGCATTCGTTCTCGCCCTCGCCGGGCTTGCTGCAGCGCCTGCCGCGCGCGCCCATGAGACCATCACCCTGGATGCCAGGCTCGCCCAGCCGGTGATGCAGGAAGGCCGCGCGCAGAAGAACTATCTGCGCGTCGCGCTCGGCGGCTGCCGGCCCGAGCCCAACACCAGCCGAACGCCCGTCAACGTGGCGTTCGTCATCGACCGGTCCGGCTCCATGAACGGAGAGCGCATTGTGCAGGCGCGCGAGGCGGCGATCATGGCCGTCGGCCGGCTCGGTCCGGAGGACATCGCCTCCGTCATCGTGTTCGACACGCGCGCCGACGTTCTCATTCCGGCCAAGAAGGTCACCGACCCCGAATACTTCATCGACCGCATCAGGCGCATCGGCGTCGGCGGCTCCACCGCCATCCACGACGGCGTGCTCAGGGGGCGCAGCGAGGTGCTGACCTACATGGACCCGCGCCGGCTCAACCGCATCGTGCTGCTGTCGGACGGGCAGGCCAACGTCGGCCCCGCGCGGGTCGAGGATTTCACCCGGCTCGGCCGCGCCCTGCTCGGCGAGCGCATCTCGGTCAGCACCATCGGCCTCGGCCTCCACTACAACGAGGACCTGATGCTGCAGCTCGCGCTGGCAAGCGACGGCAATCATGCCTTCGCCCGCGATCCTTCCGATCTCATCACCATCTTCAATCGCGAGTTCAACGACGTGATGGCCTCCTGCGCCCAGACCGTGTCGATCGACATCGACCTGAAGCGCGGCGTGCGCGCCGTGCGGGCGCTGTCGCGCGATGGTGTCATCGCCGCCAACACGGCGCAGTTCCGGTTGAACCAGGTCTATGCCGCCACCGAGCACTACGTGCTGCTGGAGGTGGAAGTCGACGCGGGAGAGGCCACGGGCGGCGAGCAAGACCTCGGCGCCGTCAGGATCGCCTACACCGACGCCCGCAGCGGCGCGGCGCTGACGCTCGGCACGCCCATCCGCGCCCGCTTCAGCGCGTCGGAGGCCGAAGCCCGCGCCAGCGCCGACACCAAGGTCGGCGAGGCCGTGATCGAGCAGGTCGCCCGGGCGCGGGCCCGCGAGGCGGTGGCTCTGCGCGATCAGGGCCGCTACGAGGACGCCCGCAAGCTGCTGCAGCAGAACGCCGCCGAGATCAGCGCCTTTGCTGCAAGCGTACCCCATGCGCCGCCTCAGCTCATCGAGCTCGGCAACCAGTATCGCGCGCTTGGCGCCACGAACACGGCCCCCGCCTCGTCCCAGCAGCACAGCTATGAGCGCAAGCTGCTGCGCAAGCTCGATAACAGCGGCGCCGGCGCCGCGACCCGCTATTGAAGGCGCGCGCTCCCTTCTCCCATCTTTCCCCTCTCCCCGCTTTTCCGCGGGGGGCACAAGAACTCCTCTCCCATCGTTCTTCACGATGGGGAGAGGGAGACGCACGCCCTTTTTTTCCCTCTCCCCATTCTTCTTTTTTTCCTCTCCCCATTCTTCATGGGGAGAGGATCAGGGTGAGGGGCAGAACACGCTCCAACGCGGAATGTGCCCCCCGCGCCCAGCCGCCCCTCACCCCGCCAGCCGGCAGAGGCAGACGCACCCCCGGGGACGGTGAACATCTTGCGTCCCCAATCCGTCGGTAGGAAATTGCCATGCGATTCGTCTTCGCGTCGCTCCATCAGCTCCGCACCACTCCGGGAGGTTGCCTCATGAGAATTCCATCGGCCATTCGCACCGCGCTGATCGCGCTCGTCGCGTGCGTGGGCTTGTCCACCGCCAGCCTTGCCGACGTCGGCACCGTCAGGCTCACGATCTACAAGGCGGGGTGGATCATCGGCGGCTCGGGCGGCGGCGGCACCCTCCACTTCCGCGGGCGCACCTACCCGTTGTCGGCTGGCGGGATCGACTACGGCCTCGTGTTCGGCGGCTCCAAGACCGAGCTGCACGGGACGGTGCGCAACATCAATCGGCCGTCGGATGTCGCGGGCGTCTACGGGGCGGCGGGCGCAGGGCTTGCGGTCGGCCGCGGCGCGCGCGCGATCGTGCTGACCAACCAGAAGGGCGCCGTGCTGGAATTGAGCGGCCGGCAGGTCGGCTTGCTGGCCAACGTGGATCTGAGCGGACTGGCGATCACGCTCAAATAGCGACTTAGAGCCGTTCCGGTTGAGATTGATCGCGGGTGTCATCCCGGCCGGAGCGGTGCGCAGAGCCGGGACCCAGAGGCTACAGGCGTGGTGCTGGTGCTCTTGGCCCCTGGGTCCCGGATCGGCCTGTGGCCGTCCGGGATGACAACTCCGCTGAGCGCTTCCACGATCGTCGGAAGGACCGAGTCTCTCCGGTTCAGGTTGCCTCGCGGACGGCTTTCGCCGACCCAGTGGTGAGCTTGTCGAACCACGGCGGTGGTGGGCGCAGCCCGTCCTTCGACACGCTCAGGACGAGGGCGAGCCCGCGGCTTGGTCGTTCCACCAGGGCGGAAGGACTTCTAGCTGAGCGCTTCCACGACAGTCGGAAGGACCCTGGCCGCAGGGTGCCGAAGCGCGGGTGCACGGCAGAGGCTGGCACCCGCCCCCTCAGGGCGCCGGGCAGTGGGCGCCGGTATCGGCCCAGGCCTGCAGCAGCGCGCCGAACTCGGCATTGCTGCCGGGTGCTGGCGTGCGGCCGGGACCTGGATCCCATGCCCACCTCACCAGGCTGTCAGTGAGGACGTGCTTCAGGATGGCGGCGACATCCCGGTTGCCGTTGCGCCTCGGGTCCTTGAGCTGATTGCAGATAGAGCCCAGCGATTTCCCCTCCCACGCCATGGAGATGGGCGCCAGGTGCCAGTGCGGATCGCCCGGCACGCGCGCCGGATCGAAATTGGCGCGGCCATGGCAGGTGGCGCAGGCCAGGCCCGGCGCACCGTGCCCGTCCTTGCCCCGCACCACGACGGGCTGATGCGGCTGCATGCGGTCGCCCTGCGCGGGGCGGTCGCCCGCCGGATGGCAGTTTACGCAGCGCGGATGCTTGAGCACCTTGCCCGCTTCCTGGAACAGGGCCAAGGAGCGCGACTGGGTGTCGGCGATGCCGGCAAAGCTCGACACCGGGCGCAGCTCGTCGCCGCCGCCTGCTGGCGGCGTGCCCTGACTGAAGGTCTGCACCGTCGCGCCTGTGAGGACAATGATCGCCCCGGCGGCAGCCGCCGCCAACCTGTGCCTGCTCATGACGCCAGCCCCCGCAGCATCGGCAGCCGCCGCGGCCGCGGCAAGCCGAGCCGCGCCATGGCATTGGCGACCGCGGGTGCGATCGGCGGCACGCCGGGCTCGCCGACGCCGGTCGGCGTCTCGGCGGAGCGCACGATCGCCACCTCCACCTGCGGCATCTCGTGGATGCGCAGCGAGCGGTAGGTGTCGAAGTTGCCCTGCACGGGCCGGCCCTCGTCGAGCTCCACCTCGGCAAACAGCGCATGCCCGAGGCCGAAGCCGATGCCGCCCTCCATCTGCGCGCGGATCACATCCGGGTTGACGGCCACCCCACAATCGACCGCGCACCAGACCCGATGCACGCGCGGCCCCTCGGGCCCGCCGGCCGACACTTCCGCGATCTGCGCGATGAAGCTGCCGAAGCTCTCCACCACGGCAACGCCCCGCGCGCGATCGTTGAAGGGACCGGGGCCCGACCAGCGCGCCAGATCGGCCACCGCGCGCAGCACGCCGGCGTGGCGCGGCGCCTTGCCCATCATGGCGAGCCGGCCCGCGACCGGGTCCTGGCCCGCGGCCTGCAGCAGCTCGTCGACGAAGCATTCGACCGCATAGCCCGTGTGCGTATGTCCGACCGAGCGCCACCACAGCGTCGGCACGCCGACATCGGCCGTGTGCACGTCGCAGCGGAAGTCGGCGATGTCGTAGGACAGCTCGCGCGCGCCCTCCACCATCAGGGGATCGATGCCGTCCTTGATCATGGCCTCGAACGGCGAGCCTTTGAGGAAGGTCTGGCCCACCGCGGTGTTGGCCCAGGCCACGATCTTCCCGTCGCGAAGGGCGCCGCGCAGGCGATGCACGAACAGTGGCCGGTAGTAGCCGCCCCGGATGTCGTCCTCGCGGGTCCACACCAGCTTGACCGGGCGGCCCGGACCGATGGCCTTCGCCACCTGCGCCAGCTCCACCGCCAGCTCCATGGTCGGCTGCGCGCGGCGGCCGAAGCTGCCGCCGGCCAGCATGGTCTCCAGCCGCACCTGCTCGGGGCTCAGCCCGAGCACGCCGGCGATCGCCTGATGATCGCCCGTCTGCAGCTGGCTGCCCAGCCGCGCCAGCGCCCGCTGGCCGTCCCAGTGCAGGAAGCCGTCCAGCGGCTCCATCGGCGCATGCGCCAGATAGGGGAAGACGTACTCCGCTTCGATCACCCTGCCCCCGCGCGCCAGCGCCGCTTCCGCGTCGCCGTGCTGCCCCGCCACAGTGCCGGGCTTGCGCGCCAGCTCCCGATACGCCTCGATGATCTCATCGGTGCTGCGCTTCTCGGCGCCGGCCTCGTCCCACGTCACGCGCAGTCTCTCGCGCCCCTTGAGCGCGGGCCACATGCCCTCGGCATAGACGGCAACGCCGGAGGGAACCTCTTTGACATCCACCACGCCCCGCACCGCCCGCGCGTCGCCGGCCTCGAACGAGACCACCTTGCCGCCGAAGCGCGACGGCCGCGCCACCACCACCGTGAGCATGTCGGGCTCGCGAATGTCGATGGTGAACTGGGCGGTGCCATTGGCCTTGCTCGCGCTGTCGAGCCTACGGACCGCACCCTCGCGGCCGATCAATCGGAACCTGGCCGCGTCCTTGAGGGGCACGTTGTCGGGCACCGGCACGTGCGACGCAGCCTGCGCGAACTGCCCGAACCGGCCGGTGCGGCCCGTCCTGGCATGGCGCAGCACGCCGCGCTCGACCGTGATCTCGCCCGCCGGCACGCGCCAGGCCTGCGCCGCGGCCTCCACCAGCATCGCGCGCGCGGTGGCGCCGGCCTTGCGCATCTGCTCGTAGGAGTTGGCGATCGCCGTGGAGCCGCCCGTGCCCTGCATGCCGAAGGCCAGGTTCTTGTAAAGGTCGGGATTGGACGGCGCGTGCTCGGCCCGCACCTTGGACCAGTCCGCGTCCAGCTCTTCTGCCACCAGCGTCGCCAGGCCCGTGAAGGGGCCCTGGCCGAACTCGATGTGCTTGATGAGCACGGTCACCCGATCGTCGGCGCCGATGCGCACGAAGGCGTTGGGCGCGAACGCCGCAGCACCGGCATCCGGCGTGAAGATCCGGGCAGCGCCTGACTGCGCCTTGGCGGCATCGCCCGGCAGGTAGAAACCCAGGACGAGGCCGGCCACACCCTTGAGAGCATCGCGCCGCGTCAGCCTCGTGTCGTGTCGCGCCATGGCCTCAACCCTCCAGCGTGCGCGCGGCGTCCTTGATCGCGGCGCGGATGCGGACGTAGGCAGCGCAGCGGCAGATGTTGCCGTTCATGGCGAGATCGATGTCCCGGTCGGTCGGCCGCCGCACCTCGCTCAGCAGCGCGATGGCGCTCATGACCTGTCCCGACTGGCAGTAGCCGCACTGCGGCACATCCCGGGCCGTCCACGCGCGTTGGACCGCGCGGGCCGTGCGTCCATTGACGCCCTCGATGGTCGTCACCTCGCCGTCGCCGAGGGCGGCAATGGGAAAGGCGCACGACCGCAGCGGCTTGCCGTTCAGGAACACCGTGCACGCCCCGCACTGGGCGATGCCGCAGCCGAACTTGGTGCCCGTCAGTCCGAGCGCGTCGCGCAGAACCCACAGCAGCGGCGTGTCGCCGTCGACGTCGACGCTGTGCCGGACGCCGTTGACTTTGATGGAGATGGCCATGCGCTGCCTCGCAGAACGGCTCGGGCACTATGGACAAGCGCCCGCGAGGCTAAACCGCCCAGTGCGGTGCAGCAATTCACATCACGCGTGAAGGCCCCCGCGCCGGCCTGCGGCTGCAAGCTTGAGCTGAGCCCGAGCCGGGACGGCTGCGGGCGTGGTGCGCAGCGCAACCAGCCGCCGTCACCCGTACGGCGAAACGGTGGCTCCCATTCTCACATGCTCCTGGCTCACATGCTCCTGGCGCCGCGGGCGATGGCGGCGATGCCGGTGCGCGACACCTCCACCAAGCCCAGCTCTGTCATGATGGAGATGAACTGCTCGATCTTGGAGGTGCGTCCCGTGACCTCGAACACGAAATGCTCGGTCGAGGCATCGATGACGTTGGCGCGGAAGATCTCGGCCATGCGCAGAGCCTCGATGCGCTTGTCGCCCTTGCCAGCAACCTTGATCAGCGCCAGCTCGCGCTCGAGCGGCTCGCCGAGCACGGTGAGATCGATCACACGGTGCACGTTCACCAGCCGCTCGAGCTGGTTCTTGATCTGGGCCAGCACCTGCGGCGTACCGGTGGTCACGATGGTGAAGCGCGAGATGTGCTTCTCATGCTCGGTCTCCGACACCGTGAGGCTCTCGATGTTGTAACCGCGCCCCGAGAACAGGCCGGCGATGCGCGCCAGCACGCCCGGCTCGTTGTCCACCACCACCGAGAAGGTGTGCGTGACCGGCGTCTCCTTGTGCTCCTCGAGGAAATAGGCGGAACCGGGCTGGGTGTTGGGCATGGGATCAACAACCTTGAGGAGAAAATCCGAAAGTGATATCACTCATGACACATGATATCACCCGTGGGACTCGGATGGCACAACTCGTTGTTCGCAGACTCGATGATGCGGTGAAGGAACGGCTGAAGGCCCGCGCCAAAAAGCACGGCCGCAGCCTGGAGGCAGAAGCGCGCGCAATCCTGGAGGATGCCGCCAATGGTAAGCCGAAACGCGAACGGCCAGGAAAAAAGGAGAAAGGTTTCGGCACTCTCATGCATGAGCGGTTCAAGCGCACCGGCTTCACGGATGAAGAGTACGCTGAGTTCCAGAAGGGCATAGATGCGCTCAACGCGAATTGGCGTATGCGGGCCCCGAAGTTCGAGGAATGATTATCCTTGATACCAATGTGATCTCCTCGCTCATGTACCGAGTTCCTGAGCCTCAGGTGCTGGCCTGGGCAGACCGCCAGCGGCCAGGACAGCTTCTCACAACTGCAATTACCGTCCTGGAGCTGCGGGCAGGCGCCGAGGGGCTTCATGACGGTCGGAGGAAACGGCAACTCGAGAGAGATATCGAGTGGGCGCTCGATGAGCTGCTTGGCGGTCGCATTTTGAGCTTTGACCGAAAGGCAGCCTACGAGACGGCAGCGTGGCAGGCCCGCCGCAAGAGATCTGGCATTCCCGTCGATACGAGGGACGCACAAATCGCCGGCATCGCCCTGGCGCGCAACATTCCGATCGCCACCCGCGATATTGATCATTTCGCCGATCTCTCGATCAAGATTGTCAACCCGTGGCAGGAGCTGGCCTGAAGCGGGCGAACCCTACACCAGCACCTTGCCTTCCTTGCCGATGGCCTTGTCGATCTCCTCGTCCGTCACCTCCTCGCCCAGCAGCATCTCGTGGTGCGCCTTGCCGGAGGGGATCATCGGGAAGCAGTTGGCCAGCGCCGCCACGCGGCAGTCGAAGATCACCGGCTTATCGGCGGGCGCGTTCAGCATGGCCATGATGGCATCGTCCAGGTCGCGCGGCTTGTCGCACCGGATGCCCACGCCGCCGTAGGCCTCCGCCAGCTTGACGAAGTCGGGCAGCGCCGCGGTGTAGCTCTCCGAGATGCGGTTGCCGTGCAGAAGCTGCTGCCACTGGCGCACCATGCCCATGTACTGGTTGTTGAGGATGAACACCTTCACCGGCAGCCGGTACTGCACCGCCGTCGACATCTCCTGGATGTTCATCAGGATCGAGGCATCGCCGGCGATATCGATCACCAGCGACTTGGGGTGCGCCATCTGCACGCCGATCGCCGCCGGCAGCCCGTAGCCCATGGTGCCGAGGCCGCCCGAGGTCATCCACCGGTTGGGCTCCTCGAAGCCGAAGAACTGCGCCGCCCACATCTGATGCTGGCCGACCTCGGTCGTGACGTAGAGGTCGCGGTCCTTGGTCAGCTCGTACAGGCGCTGCAGCGCCTGCTGCGGCATGATGACGTCGCTGGAATTCTTGTAGCTCAGGCACCTCCTGGCCCGCCACTTGTCGATCTGCCCCCACCAGGTCTTCAGCGCGGTCTTGTCGACCGTGGCCGCCTTCATCTTCCAGGTGCGGATCAGCTCCTCCAGCACGTAGGCGACGTCGCCGATCACCGGCACGTCGACGTGCACGTTCTTGTTGATGGAGGACGGATCGATGTCGATGTGAATCTTCTTGGAGCGCGGCGAGAACGCATCGATGCGGCCCGTGATGCGGTCGTCGAAGCGCGCACCGATGCACACCATGACGTCGCAGTCGTGCATGGCGAGGTTGGCCTCGTAGGTGCCGTGCATGCCGAGCATGCCGAGCCACTCCTTGCCCGAGGCCGGAAACGCGCCGAGCCCCATCAGCGTGGAGGTGATCGGAAAGCCGGTGAGGCGCACGAGTTCGCGCAAGAGCTTGCTCGCCTTGGGGCCCGAATTGATGACGCCGCCGCCGGTATAAAGCACCGGCTTCCTGGCGCGCGCCATCAGTTCCACCGCGTCCGCGATCGCCTTGGCGTCGCCCTTCAGGCGCGGCTGATAGGTCTTGTGCCTGACGTCCTTGGGACCGGTATAGGTGCCGGTGGCGAACTGCACGTCCTTGGGGATATCGACCACGACGGGTCCGGGCCGCCCGGTGCGCGCCACGTAGAACGCCTCGTGCAGCACGCGCGCCAGGTCGTCCACGCTCTTCACCAGCCAGTTGTGCTTGGTGCAGGGCCGCGTGATGCCGACCGTGTCGCACTCCTGAAAGGCGTCATTGCCGATCAGGTGGGTGGGCACCTGCCCTGTGATGCAGACGACCGGAATGGAATCCATCAAGGCATCGGTGAGGCCCGTGACCGCATTGGTGGCGCCGGGACCCGATGTGACCAAGACCACGCCGACCTTGCCCGTGGAGCGGGCATAGCCCTCCGCCGCGTGCACCGCGCCGCCTTCCTGGCGCACGAGCACATGGTTCACCTTCTCCTGCTGGAACAGCTCGTCGTAGATCGGCAGCACCGCGCCGCCCGGGTAGCCGAAGACGTGCTCGACCCCCTGGTCCGCAAGGGCCCGGATCACCATCTCGGCGCCGGTCAATTTTTGGGTCATGGCAAAATCTCCACGGGCCTCGGCCCTGCATGGCGCCGAGTGTGCGTAGGGTTTGGGAAGCTGGCCTGAGCCTATATCCGGCCCAGAATGGGGGGTCAACCGCTAACAGTCAATAAATGACAAGGCTTTGTCGATCAATCTTTCCATTTCTTTCAATTCAATCACATTCCACGAAATCATATTGCGCTTGAACCAGGTGCGCTGCCGCTTGGCATACTTGCGGGTGTCAGCCTTGGCGATGGCGGCGGCGGCCTCCAGCGACAGCCTCCCGGCGGCATGGTCGAGAAGCGGCGCCACGCCGAGCGCGCGCATCACCGGCAGCTCGGTGGAGAGCCCCAGCGCCGCCAGCCGGCGCACCTCCTCCAAGGCCCCGCCGGCCAGCATGGCGTCCAGGCGGGCGTCGATCAGGGCGCCATGCGTGGCGCGCTCCGGCTCCAGCAGCAGCCGCACGATGTTGCTCTCTGCCAGCACCGGCCGGCCCGGCTCGCGCTGCCAGTCGGCCAGCGGCCGGCCCGTGCTTTCCAGCACTTCGAGCGCCCGCACGATGCGCTGGGGGTCGGTCGGCATCAGCCGCGCCGCCGTCTCGGGATCGCGCGCGCTGAGCAGGGCATGCAGCTCCGGTGCCGGCCGCTGGGCTGCCGCCTCGCGCCAGAAGGCGCGCACCTGCGGATCGGTGGCCGGCACCGGCGACAACCCCTCCAGCAGCACCTTGAAATAGAGGCCCGTGCCGCCGACCACGATCGGCACCCGGCCCACGGCTCGCGCGGCTGCTATGGCTTCGGCGACATCCCCCGCATAGCGCCCGGCCGAATACGCCTCCGCACCGCCGACAAAGCCGTAGAGGGCATGCGGCGCGCGCGCCTCCTCCTGTGGCGACGGCCGGGCCGTCAGGACGCGCAGCTCGCGGTAGACCTGCATGCTGTCGGCATTGATGACACCGCCGCCCAGCCGCTCCGCAAGCGCCAGCGCCAGCCCCGACTTGCCGCTTGCCGTCGGCCCGGCGATCAGAATGGCGCGTGCTGTGCTCATGCGGCGAGGCTTAGCACAGTTCCATGTCAACCCATCACCCTCGCCATCGGCCAAGGGCGGACGTGCTGGCCGCCTTTCTAGGCGGCCGCGCCGGTCATGGGATGGAACCGCCGCAGCGCGATGAGGCCAAGCCCGGCAAAGAGGATCAGCACCGCGATCTGGGCGATGAGGAACGGGGCTTCCGATTGCGTCGGGGCCAGCGGCTGCAGGAACGCGAGCTTCTGGAACGCCTGCACGACGCCCACAAAGACGTTCAGATAGAGCGCCAGCACGGCGGCAACGACGTATACCCAGCGCCAGGCCCCGGCGAGCTTGTTGAGGTAGAGCGCGATGAGGGCGATCGCGAGCACCGCCAGGGAGATGCCGCCGACCACATGCGAGGGCAGCAGCGCGGTGGACGGGAACATGAACCCCGTCACGCTCGTCAAGACCGTGGTTGCGAGAAATAGGGCGGTCCACCCCTTGAGCTGCCTGCCGCTCAGCAGACCGGCCAGCGCGACCAGCCCGGTCGTGATCCCGATCAGGCTCAAGACCACATGCGCGGTCGTAAAGGTGGACAGTGACAAGCCCAACATCATGGCACGCCTCCTTCGAGCTTCACCCGGCCGAAGTCTAGCCCAGCTTGACCGTCAGCAGGGTATAGAATCTGCCGCACCGCGCTGTCGTGCCGGCCCTGCTAGGTGTCACACCGGTGTCCGCACGAGAAAAGAGGAGAGCCGCCATGCGCATCGACGCCATCGCGATCGGGAGGAACCCGCCCGAGGATGTCAACGTCATCATCGAGGTGCCCATCGGCGGCGAGCCCATCAAGTACGAGATGAACAAGGCGGCCGGCACGCTGGTGGTGGACCGCTTCCTGCACACGCCCATGCGCTATCCGGGCAATTACGGCTTCGTCCCGCACACGCTGTCTGAGGATGGCGACCCCATCGACGTGCTGGTGGCCAACACCCGCCCCATCGTGCCCGGCGCCGTCATCAACGTGCGGCTGATCGGCGTGCTCACCATGGTGGACGACGCCGGCGCCGACGAAAAGGTGCTGGCGGTGCCCGTGCCGCGGCTCACGAAACGTTACGAGCATGTCATGAACTACACCGATCTGCCCAAGATCACGCTCGAGCAGGTCCAGCACTTCTTCGAGCACTACAAGGACTTGGAACCTGGCAAGTGGGTAAAGATGAACGGCTGGGGTGATGCGGCCGAGGCGCGGCAGCTCATTCGCCATGCGATCGAGCGCGCCAGGTCAAGATGAACAGCGGGGTTAGGCAAACAGCCGCGGGGGCGTTGCCAGCACGGCTGACTGCCACTAAACGAGAACGTCAGTGAGGCAGCAGTGGGGAGCACTCCTTGACGCTCATCAAGCCATTCCGTGCCCTGCGCCCGGTTCCGTCCCGCGCGCGTGAGATCCTGGCGCCGCCCTATGACGTGCTGTCCAGCGCCGAAGCGCGCGAGCGCGCCCGCGGCAAGCCGTGGAGCTTCCTGCACGTCTCCAAGCCCGAGATCGACCTGCCACCCAACACCGATCCCTATTCTGACGCGGTCTATGCCAAGGCGGCGGAGAACCTCCAGCGCATGATCGCCGAGCGCGTGCTGCTGCGCGATGCGCGCGAGCACTACTATGCCTATCGCACCACCTGGCAGGGCCGGCGGCAAACCGGTCTTGCCTGCGTGGCGGCATTGGCGGGCTACGAGAACGGCCGCATCCGCAAGCACGAGCTGACCACGCCCGTCAAGGAAACGGACCGCGTGCGCCAGATCGAGGCGCTCAACGCGCAGACCGGCCCCGTCATGATGGCCTACCCGCATGCGCCGGAGATCGACACGCTCCTGAAGCGCGCCACGGAGCGCGACCCGGACGTTGCCGTCACGGCCGACGACGACGTGGTGCACGAGCTGTGGGTCATTGCCGACAGCGCCCCGATCGGCGAGCTCACACGCGCGTTCGATGCCCTGCCCGCGCTCTACATCGCCGACGGCCATCACCGCTCGGCGGCGGCGCAACGCGTCGCGGCGGCGCGCGGCGGCGATGAGGACGGCGCCCACCGCTACTTCCTGAGCATCGTCTTCCCGCACCACGCCATGACCATCCTCGACTACAACCGCGTGGTCCGCGATCTCAACGGCCGCACGCCCGAGCAGATGCGCACCGAGATCGCCGAGCGCTTCGCCATCACGGCCTCGGCGTCGCCGGCAAGGCCGACCGAGGCGCGCGAGTTCGGCATGTACCTCGACCGCCGCTGGCACCTGCTGAAGCTGCGCCCCGACCTCGTGCCGGAGCGCGATGCCATCGGCCGTCTGCCGGTGACCCTGCTCGCCCGCAACCTGATCGAGCCGATCCTCGGCATCACCGACCAGCGCACGGACAAGCGCATCGACTTCGTGGGCGGCGGCCGCGGCCTGCAGGAGCTGGCGCGCCGGGTGGACGCGGGCGAGATGGCGGTCGCCTTCGCGCTCTTTCCCACCAGCATGGACGACCTGATGGCGGTGGCGGACGCGGGCGCGATCATGCCGCCGAAATCCACCTGGTTCGAGCCCAAGCTTGCCGACGGCATGGTCAGCCACGTGCTGGACTGACGGGTGGCCGGGCGGCGCACGACATCCGCTGGGTCCCTAAGGGATGGACCAGCTCAGCACGGAGGGACATTTCCATGACCGCACTTCAGTCGAGCCTCGACGCCTGGCAGCCGCGCGTTCTCAGCGTCCTGCGGATCATCGCCGGGCTGCTGTTCCTCCAGCACGGGCTGGTCAAGCTGTTCGGGTTCCCGATGGCATTTCCAAATCCGGTGGCGAACTTTTCAATGCTCTGGTTTGCGGCCGCCATCGAGATCGTTGGCGGGGCTCTCCTGATTGTCGGCCTGTTCACCCGCTGGGTGGCCTTCGTCAGCTCGGGGCTCATGGCCTTCGCCTATTTCATCGGCCATTATCCCCGCGCCTTCTATCCGATCCAGAACGGCGGCAATCTCGCGATCCTGTACTGCTTCGTATTCTTCTATCTCATTTTTGCAGGCCCGGGTCCCTGGAGCCTCGATGCCAGGCGCGCTACGGCAGCGTGAGGGCCCCGACGCGCCCTGAAGGTTTGCGAGGCTAGCGCTGGGACGCGGCCCGGCGCCCTCGGATATTGGCGATAAGGCGGCGTCCCTGCCGGCGAAGCCGGCCGGTCGCTGCCGCCAGCGTCGCCCTGAGTCGCAGCATGGCGGGCCGCCAGGCTCGCCATTGGGCGCTGACGGTGCGCTTCACCCGCTCCTTCCAGACCCGGCCGGCGCGCCACACCCAGGAGGCGCGCACGCGCTCCACCAGCGCCTCCTTCCATGGCATGATCGTGTCATAGGCCCACGCAAACCAGCCGATCTGCATGAGGGCGGGCTGCGTCAGCATGAACAGGCGTGCCACGAGGGCGGTGGCCACCACCTTGGCACCCGCAAACAGCAGCCCGGCCAGCAGAAGCTGCCCCTTGGCGATGAGGAACAGGGCCAGAAACTTCAAGGGCAGCAGCAGCGCCGACGGCACGACGAACACCACCAGCGCCGCATAGGGCGGCAGCCGGGCAATGGCCGTCTCCACCTGTGCCCACGGCCGCCAGCGCGCCAGGCGGCCCAGCAGCTCGGCGAGCGGGCGCCAGCCCCACTCCTCGAGCAGGATGAGAAGGGCAAGCGCGATCTGCAGCAGCGCGCGCAGCAGAGGTCTTGCAAAGTCCCAGAAGGCACGCAGGCCGAGGCTGGCGCGGCGAACAGCAGCCCGTCCGGCGCGCGAGGCGTGCCGGCCGAGCAGCGCCAGGCGCGCCCCCAGCCTGCCGTTCTCACCTGTCGACTTGGTCGCGTTGCTCATGATCTGCCCACTCCACCCCGGGGGTCCATGGCTTCATGTGCCCTATCGCCCCGATTGTCTCTCGCCCGACAAGAATGGCCTAGCTGAAATCCTCAGACCGGCGCCAGACCATCCCACCGGAGTTGCGGTGCAGCGTGTCGTCCCGGGTTTGCGCGTGAGCGCAATTCCGGGACCCAGAGTGGACCGTTGGCGCGCAGGTCTGAGGCATATTGAAGACCAGCCGAGGCAGGCAAAAATCCATGAGTAAAAGCTCAGCGCACGGCGCTCAGCCCACCCCGATTCCTCCAGTCTGTGTCACGCAGGTGACTGCAAATGCCTATCAATAAGAATATGGTGCATCTACATTGCACACAGGGGATGGGACCGTCGTCATATTGCTGCTGATGGTTTCGGTGCGGGCACCATTCCAAAGGATCCGCTGCGACATTGCGGTCGTGGCGGATCGCCGTTATCCGCAACCGGCCCGCCTTGACGGCCCCTACGAGGTCGACGGCACCTGATCGGAGGATGGCACCGCTGGCGTGCCGGGCCCGGCGGTGAGACCGGCCTCGCCACTGCCAAGATGGCCCGCTTTGATGCGCTCGCCCTCCAGCGCCAGAGCCTCGGCCAATTGCTCGCGCGCCTTCTCCGCCTGCCGCTGCCGGTTCCACAGGCTGGCATAGAGCCCGCCCCTCACCAGAAGCTCGGCGTGCGTGCCCTCTTCCACCAGGCGGCCGGCGTCGAGCACGAGGATCTTGTCCGCGCCGATGATGGTCGACAGCCGGTGTGCAATGACCAGCGTGGTGCGGTTCTTGGCAACCTGGTCGAGCGCGTCCTGGATCTCCTTTTCCGTGTGGCTGTCGAGCGCGCTGGTGGCCTCGTCGAGGATCAGGATCGGCGGCGCCTTGAGAATGGTGCGCGCGATGGCGACGCGCTGCTTCTCGCCGCCGGAGAGCTTCAGCCCGCGCTCGCCCACCATGGTGCGATAGCCGTCCGGCAGGGCGCGGATGAAAGGGTCGATCTGGGCGAGACGCGCGGCCTCGTGCACCTCCCCGACGCTGGCATCGGGCCGGCCGTAGCGGATGTTGTAGAGGATGGTGTCGTTGAACAGCACGGTATCCTGCGGCACCACGCCCAGCGCTGCGCGCAGCGATTTCTGCGTCACGTCGCGGATGTCCTGGCCGTCGATGGTCACGCGCCCGCCGGCCACGTCGTAGAAGCGCAGCAGGATGCGCGACACCGTCGACTTGCCGGCCCCCGAAGGGCCGACGATGGCCACCATGTGGCCGGCCGGCACCTCGAAGGTGAGGCCGTCGAGAATGATCCGATCGGGCTCGTACCGGAACTTCACGTCTTCGAAGCGGATGGTGCCGCCCGTGACGCTCAGCCTGCCCGCATCCGGCCGGTCCGCCACCTCGGGCGCAACCGCCAGCACGTCCATCATGCGCTCGATGTCGATCAGCGACTGCTTGATCTCGCGATACACCATGCCCATGAAGTTGAGGGGGATGAAAAGTTGCAAGAGCAGCGCATTCACCATCACGAACTGGCCGACCGTCTTCTGCCCCGCCATGACATCGAGGCCGGCCATCACCATGCACAGGGTGAGCGCGACCGTGAAGATTGCGGCCTGCCCGGCGTTGAGCACGGCGAGCGAGGTATAGGTCTTGATGCTGGCCCGCTCGTAGGCCGCCATGGACTGGTCGTAGCGTTTGGCTTCGCGCTCCTCGGCACCGAAATACTTGACCGTCTCGTAGTTGAGCAGGCTGTCGATCGCCTTGGTGTTGGCCTCGGTGTCGCTTTCGTTCATGTCGCGGCGGATCCTGATCCGCCAGTTGGTCGCCTGCACCGTGAACCAAAGATACATGACGATCATCGCGAACACGGTCACCACGAAGCGCCAGTCGAACTCGTAGGCGCACACCGCCAGCACCAGCACGAACTCGACGATGGTCGGCACGAACGTCATCAGCACCATGCGCGAGATGTTCTCGATGCCGAGGCGGCCGCGCTCCAGCACGCGCGTGAGCCCGCCCGTCTTGCGCTCCAGATGGAAGCGCAGCGACAACTGGTGCATGTGCTCGAAGGTATTGAGCGCGAGCTTGCGCACGGCGTGCATGGCGACCTTGGCGAACATGCCCTCGCGCACCTGCACCAGCAGCGTCATGCCGATGCGCGTGGCGCCGTAGATCAGGATGGCGAGCACGGGCGCGCCGATCAGCCAGGTCAGCGTCGCCGCGTCGGGCACTTTGCCGCCGGCGGCCGCAACGAGCGCGTCCGTCGCCCACTTGAAGGTGAACGGCATGGCCACCGTGACGAGCTTGGCCACCAGCATCAGCGCCAGGGACAGCACGACGGTGGCCTGCAGATCGGGCCGCTCGGACGGCCACACATAGGGGGCAAGGCTCCTGAGCGCGCGCAGTTGCGCCGGCGACGGCTTGAAGCGGGAAACGAGGCCGGCGATTGCGCCGCCGGCGGCCTGTCGATGGAGCCGTTGCATGCCCCAAGCCTTAGCCCTGGCGGACGCCGTTGTCGATGCCGGGCCGGAGACGGCATAGCTTGATCCTCATGATGCGATCCCCAGGCGCCGCGCCGGAAGGGATGCAGGCCCTGGGACCGTGGCGATGACAACCGCGCCTTGGACAGTTGCGCAGCCCTGGCCGGGCGCCCCCCATGGGATTCAGCCGCGGACGGTCTCCACCGCCGCCAGGATGCGCTCCGGCGTCGCCGGCGCGTCGAGCACAACCGGGCCGTCGCCGCAGGCCGCGATGGCGTCGCGGACCGCCAGCCACACCGACAGCGCCAGCATCAGCGGCGGCTCGCCCACCGCCTTGGAGCGGAACACGGTGGCCTCGCGGTTGGGGGCGTCGGGCAGCAGGCGGACATTGAACACCGGCGGCACGTCGCGGCTGCCCGGGATCTTGTAGGTGGACGGGCCGTGCGTGCGCAGGCGGCCCTCGTCGTCCCAGCACAGCTCCTCGGTGGTGAGCCAGCCCATGCCCTGGACGAAGGCGCCCTCGATCTGGCCGAGATCGATCGCCGGATTGAGCGAGCGCCCGCAATCCTCCACGATCTCGGCGCGCAGCACCCGCATCTCTCCGGTCAGCGTGTCGATGGCGACCTCCGCGGCGGCCGACGCGTAGACGAAGTAGAAGAACGGGCGGCCGGTGGCCGTGTTCGGATCCCAATGGATCTTGGGCGTGCGGTAGTAGCCCGCAGCCGACAGCGAGACGCGCTTCTCCCACGCCATCTGGGCCAGCTCGGGAAACGACAGCGAGCGGTTGCCGGCATAGACCCTGTTGCCGGCGAACACGATCTCGCTCTCCGGCGCGGAGAAATGCTCACCCGCCACGCGGGCCATGCGGGCCTTGATCTGCATCGCCGCATCGAGCGCGGCCATGCCGTTGAGGTCGGACCCCGACGACGCGGCGGTGGGCGACGTGTTGGGAACCTTGGAGGTGGAGGTCGAGGAAACGCGCAAGTTGTGGAGATCGATCTGGAAGACGTCCGCCACCACCTGGGCGACCTTGATGAACAGGCCCTGGCCCATCTCGGTGCCGCCGTGGTTCAACAGCACGCTGCCGTCGGTATAGACGTGCACCAGCGCGCCCGCCTGGTTGAGCGCCGGGCGGTTGAAGGAGATGCCGAACTTCACCGGCATGGTGGCCAGCCCCTTCTTGAGCACCGGGCTTTGCCGGTTGAAGGCGTCGACCGCACGCCGCCAGCCGGCGAGGTCGGCCGCCTGGTCGAGTTCGTTCATCACCCGGCCGACGATGTTGTCCTCGACCTGCATGCCGTAGGGCGTCACGTCGTTGGCGCCGACGCCGTAGAAATTACGCTGCCGCACGCCATCGAGCGGCAGGCCAAGGTGGCGCGCGACCCGGTCGATCACCGTCTCGATCGCCAGCATGCCCTGCGGCCCGCCATAGCCGCGGAAGGCGGTGTTGGAGACGGTGTGGGTCTTGCAGGCAAGCCCGCGGAAATTGAGCGCCGGCAGCCAATAGCAATTGTCGGCGTGGCAGAGCGCGCGCGTCACCACCGCGGGCGTATGGTCGGCGACATTGCCGCCGTTGGCGGCCAGCAACAGATCGAGCGCCAGCAGCCGGCCCTCGGCGTCGAAGCCGACATCGTAGCGAATGAGGAACGGATGGCGCTTGCCGGTCGCCCGCATGTCGTCGTCGCGCGGCAGCCTGAGCTTCACCGGCCGGCGGGCCTTCCAGGCCAGCAGCGCGGCGATGCCGGCGATGATGGTGGCCTGACTCTCCTTGCCGCCGAAGCCGCCGCCCATGCGGCGCACCTCCGCCGTCACGGCGCTGAACGGCAGGCCGAGCACCCGCGCCACGCCGTGCTGCACCTCGGTCGGATGCTGGGTGGAGGAATGCACCAGCATGTCGCCGGCATCCCCCGGGATCGCGAGCGCGACCTGCCCTTCGAGATAGAAGTGGTCCTGCCCGCCGCAGCTGACTTCGCCGGCGAGCCGGTGGGGCGCGGCGGCCAGCGCCGCTGCAGCATCGCCGCGCCGCATGGTCTGCGGCGGCGACACATAGAGCTCGCGCGCGATCGCCTCCTCGATCGAAAGCACCGCCGGCAGCGGCTCGGCGTCGACCACCACCAGCTTGGCGGCCCAGCGCGCCTCGGCCAGCGTGCGCGCCGCCACCGCGGCGACCGGCTGGCCCTCGTATTCGACGAGCCCGGCCGCCAGCAGCGGCTCCTCACGCAGGATCGGCCCGATATCGTTCTTGCCGGGAATATCGGCCGCACTCACCACCGCAACCACGCCGGGCGCCGCCCGCGCGCGGGCAACGTCGATGCTGCGGATGCGGGCATGCGGATGCGGGCTCAGCACCAGCACCGCCTCCAGCGCGCCCGCCGCCGTCGGCATGTCGTCCACATAGATGGCGCGACCGGTCACATGGCCGACGGCGCTGTCGTGCCGGATGGAGGCGCCAACCCCGCCTTGGATGCCGGTCATGGGAACGGTCATAGCGCCTCCACGCGCAGCGGCGCGCCCGTCAGGGTGGTCTCGAGCTGAAAGCGCCGCACCAGTCCTGCCGCTGCCCGCAGGCGATAGGTGGCGCCGCCCCGATGATCGCTGAGCGGCGAGAAATCCTCCGCCAGGAGCGCATCGATGCCGGCATGCGCGGCGGGCGTCCACGGCTTTCCGGCGAGTGCCCGCTCCAGCGCCGCGGCCCGTGCCGGGCGCGCCGCCATGCCGCCGAAGGCGGCCTTGAGTTCTCCGACCATCTCCCCCTCGCGCCGCAGCACGAAGGCGGCCACCACCGTGGAGATATCCTGGTCGAAGCGCTTCGACACCTTGTAGGCGGCAAAGTCCCGGCCGGCCGGCAGATAGGGCAGGCGGATCTCGGCAATGATCTCGTCCGGTGCGAGGGCGGTCTTGCGGTAGCCGGTGATGAAGTCCTCGACCTTGAGCACGCGCGCGCCCCCTCGCGCGCGCAGCAGCACCTCGGCGTCGAGCGCCATCAGGCAGGGCAGCGTGTCGCCGATGGGCGAGGCGGTGGCGAGATTGCCCGCCAGGGTGCCCAGATTGCGGATCTGGCGCGAGCCGATCCGGCGGATCAGCGCGCCGAAGGCAGGGAACTTGGCGTCGATGAGGGGCAGCGCCTGCGTATAGGTGGCGCCGCCGCCGATGTGGAGCGCGTCGGCGCCCGCGCGCACGGTGGCCAGTTCGCTGACCGCCTGTGTGGAGATCACGCGCGCAAAGGCCTCCTGCTGCTTGCTCACCCTGAGGCCGAGATCGGTGCCGCCGGCCAGCAGCACGGCATCGGGATGGGCGGCGCGCAGCTCCATGAGCTCGGCGAGCGTGGCCGGCGCATGGAAAGCCTGGCCGCCGCAGGCATGAGCACCAAGACTTGGACCGTCGGCACTCACCGAACCGGCGCCGCCGGCAGCCGCCGGCTGGGCCGGGGCGGCGGGGAGCTTGCGGCAGGCATCGACGATGGCGCGATAGCCGGTGCAGCGGCACAGATTGCCCGCCAGCGCCTCGTGGATCAGCGCCGCCTCGGCCGGCTCGCCGCCATCACGGAAGGCGAACATCGCCATGGCAAAGCCCGGCGTGCAGAAGCCGCATTGCGTGCCGTCGGTGTCGACCAAGGCCTGCTGCACCGGATGCAGCGGGCCATCCGGCCCCGACAGCCCCTCGACCGTCATCACCTCGCAGCCGTCGAGCTGCGGCAGCAGCAGCAGGCAGGAGTTGACGGCCGAGAACTGGTTCTCGCCCGGCCGCCGGATCACAATCGTGCAGGCGCCGCAGTCGCCCTCCGCGCAGCCTTCCTTGGTGCCGGTCAGCCGGGCGGAGAGGCGCAGCCAATCGAGCACCGTCGTGCTCGGCGGAGCGCGCTCCTCGCGTCCTTCACCATTGAGAACAAACCTGAGCGCACTCATGGCCTGTGATGGGGCCTGTGATGGGGCCTGTGATGGGGCTTGTGATGGCGCTTGTGACGGGATGCTCACGTTGCAGCGCTCATCGACGAGCGGAAGGCCCAGCGCGTGAAATACACCTCGATATAGGCGAACACGGCGTACATCGCGATGCCTTCGATGGCGAGCAGGATCAGCGCGGCGAACACCAGCGGCACCTGGAAGTTGGAGCCGGCCAGTGCGATCAGATAGCCAAGGCCGGCGTTGGCTCCGACCGTCTCGGAGACGATGGTGCCCACGAATGCGAGCGTGATCGCCACCTTCAGCGAGCCGAACAGGTAGGGCTGGGTGCGCGGAATGCCGACCTTCAGCATGATGTCGAGCTTGCGGGCGCCGAGCGCGCGCAAGACGTCCTCCAGCTCGGGCTCCATGGTGGCAAGCCCGGTCGCCACGTTGACGACGATCGGGAAGAACGAGATCAGGAAGGCAGTGAGGATCGCCGGCACCTCGCCGATGCCGAACCACATGATGAGGATCGGCACCACCGCCACCTTGGGAATGCAGTTGAAGCCGATCATCACCGGGTAGAGGCCGCGATAAATGGTGCGCGACCAGCCGACGATCAGCCCGAGCGCGACCCCGAACGCCACCGCCAGCGCAAAGCCCGCCATGGTGGTCCACAGCGTGACGGCCGAATGGCGCATCAGCGGCCCCCAGTACTGCGCCATGGCGGCGAAGGCGGCGGACGGCGGCGGCAGGATGAAGGGGTCGACGCCGAACAGCCGGCAGGCGATCTCCCAGACGGCGAAGATCGCAAGGGTGAAGACCCAGGGCGCGATGGTTTCGACGGTATTCTGGCTCATGGCTTTCGCACCTCGGCGATCTTGGCGCGCAATTCCTGCACGATGTCGGTGAAGGCGGGCTCGAAGCAGATGTCGAGCTCGCGCGGCCTCGGAAACGGCACCGTCTTGGTCATCACCACGCGCCCGGGCCGCGCGCTCATCACATGGATGGTGTCGGCCAGGAAGGCGGCCTCGCGCAGGTCGTGCGTCACCAGGATGACAGTGAAGCGCAGCTCCTGCCAGAGGTCGCGCAGCACGCACCACAATTCCTCGCGCGTGAAGGCGTCGAGCGCTGCGAACGGCTCGTCCAGCATCAGCAGCGCGGGCTGGTGGATAAGCGCGCGGCAGAGCGACACGCGCTGCTGCATGCCGCCGGAGAGCTCCCACGGGAAGCGGCCGCTAAAGCCTTCGAGCCCCACGGTCTTGAGCAGCGCCTCGCCCTGGGCGCGGTACTTGTCCTTCTCGGCGCGGAAGCGCCGGCGGTGCGGCCGGACGATCTCGAGCGGCAGCAGCACGTTGTCGATCACCTTGCGCCAGGGCAGCAGATTGGGGTTCTGGAACGCCATGCCGGCGATCTTGAGCGGCCCGCGCACCTTCTCCCCGAACACCGAGATGTCGCCTGTGGTCGGGCGCACCAGGCCGGTGACCAGCCGCATCAGCGATGACTTGCCGCAACCCGAAGGGCCGACCACCGCGGCGAACTCGCCGCGCCCGATCCGCATGGTGGTGTTCTGCAAGGCCAGCACGTTGCCGGAGGCCCCGCGATAGTTGAGCGAGATGTCGCCGATATCGACGGTGGTGGCCATGCTGTCGAGGCCCCCAGGTGCATCGTGCCGGGCCCTTGGCTCCACCGGCAGCCCGCCGACGGGACGCATTGCAACCGACATGCTTCCTCCCCTTGGCCGCAGGCGCCCTCGGCGCTTCTTGCGGATGAAGACGTACCATACCGAGATGCCGCGGCGGCATTCTCAAAATAATCAGCAGTCGAATGCAAGACGGTCGCCACGGCGAAGAAGGCGCTCCCGGTGCAGGAGCGCCTGCCATGGCATCGGCCGGCTCCCCTCAGTCCTGGAGATTGCGCTTCGCGCAAGTCCGGGATGACCGCGGCCGGCCGCTGCCAATGCTCAGAACTTGCGTTCCGCCGCCGGCGGCAGGAACTGGCTGGTGAAGATATCCTCCGCCTTGGGACGCGCCTTGAACTCGTAGGTGAGCGCGATCTGGTCGATCGACTTGGCAAGCCGGGCCATGTCGACGCCGCCGAGGCCGTTCTCCTTCACCCAGGGCGTGATGAAGTTGTCCTTGAGCGACATCTTCAGGCGCGCCAGCTCCACCTTCTCATCGCCGGTCTCGTTGCGCTTCATCACCGCTTTGACGGCCTGGTCGGGGTCCCTGATGGTGTCGATGATGCCCTTGATGGTGGCCTTGACGAAGCCGGCCACCACCTTCGGATTGGCCCGCGCAAAGTCGGGATTGACCATCACGGCATTGCCGTAGAGCACCAGCCCGTGGTCGGCCATCAGCATGGTGACGATGTCCTCGGACTTGATGCCCTTCTGCACCAGATTGAAATGCATCGAGTAGGAGAAGCCGGTGATGGCATCCACCTTGCCGTCGGCCAGCATCGGCTCGCGCACGGGGAAGCCGACATTCTCGATCTTCACCTTGGCGGCGTCGAACTTGTTCTCATGCACGAACGCCTTCCATTGTGCAAAGGCGCCGTCGGGCGCGGGCGCGCCCAGCACCTTGCCTTCCAGGCTCTTGGGGCCGGTGATGCCGGTCTTCCTCAGGCTGGCGATGGCAAACGGCGGCTTGTCATAGACCATCAGCACCGCCTGCACCTTCTTGTCGGGGTTCTGGTCTTGAAACTTCACCAGCGAATTGACGTCGAAGAAGCCGAGCGGATAGGTGCCGGCCGCGACCCGCGCGATGCCGGCGACCGAGCCGGGGCCGGTATCGATGGTCACGTCCAGCCCCTCGGCCTTGTAGTAGCCCTTGTCGAGGGCAACGAAGTAGGGGGCCGCCGGGCCCTCGAATTTCCAGTCGAGGGAAAATCTCACCGCCGTCTGCGCCGTGACCGGACTTGTTGCTGCGACGACGACCGTCGCCGCGACTGCGAGGGCAGCGAGCAAGCTGGTCTTCTGCATATGTGGGATCCTCCCTCTTGCCGAACGCCCTTCGGCGCTTCTTTCATTCTGCACGTCTTTTATATGAAGAAGCATCATACTGGAGTGCAGCGGCAGTATTTTCAAAATAATCAGCAGTCAGATGTACAATTACCGGAAGAGACAAAGAGATTTTGTGCAAGAGAACCTGCCACCGACGGTCCGCGAAACGCTGCCGACAGCCTTGTCGATGGAGCCGTTGTCCATACCGGGTGGAAGCAGGCATGATGCGATCCCCTGCGCCGTGCAGAGCGCAGCCAACCAACCGCCGAGACAGCCCGTGACCACGCCCATCGATCCGAGCAACGCATCCGCCGACGTACGCGCCGTATTTGACGACATCAAGACGACGCGCAACGTGCCCGATGTGAACAACTTCTGGAAATACCTGGCGAACGATCCCGCCCTGCTCAGGCGCACCTGGGACAGCCTAAAGGCGACCATGGCGCCGGGCGCGCTCGATCCCATGGTGAAGGAGATGGTCTATCTGGCCGTGAGCGTGACCAACGGCTGCGGCTACTGCATCGCCAGCCACACCGCCGCCGCGCGCAAAGCGGGCATGAGCGAAGCGATGTTCGGCGAGCTGATGGCCGTAGTGGGGATGGCGAACGAAACCAACCGCCTCGCCAACGGCTACCGTGTGCCCATCGATCCGGCGTTCGACGAATAAATGAGCCCGGTAGCCTTGGTCGGAGCCTCGTGTGATGATCGAGAAATTCGCCCTTCCTCGCAGCACGCCCACTGAGCGAATTTCTCGATCTGAACCACACTAAACCATGAGCTTGCTAGTGTCCTTTCGATCGCGAAGTTCGTTCAGCGCCTGCTGCAAATCCGGCGAACTTCGCGATCGGGACACTAGCGTCTTTCAGATTGAGGTTGCCTCGCGGACGGCTTCGCCGACCCCGTGGTGAGCTTGTCGAACCACGGCGTTGGTGTGCGCAGCCCGTCCTTCGACAAGCTCAGGACGCGGGCGAGCCCGCGGCTTGGGTGCTGCCACCAGGAACGGAGAGACTCTCGTGTGATGATCGGAGAAATTCGCCCTTCCTCGCAGCCCGCCCACTGAGCGAATTTCTCGATCTGAATCACACTAGCACCATGAGCTTGCTCGTGTCCTTTCGATCGCGAAGTTCGTTCAG
>JAIEQJ010000095.1 GCA_019747815.1 Hyphomonadaceae bacterium | reverse complement strand
GAATAGCGCTTGGCCAGCGCCTGTTCGAGGACAAGGCGCTGTCCTCGACCGGAACCATTGCCTGCGCCTCCTGCCACGACCCCAAGCTCTCCTTCAGCGACGGCGAGCCCTACGGCAAGGGCATCACCGGCAAGCGGCTGGTGCGGCACACGCCCTCGCTCTGGAACGTGGCCTTGAGCCCGCTGCTGTTCTGGGACGGCCGGGCCGCAAGCCTGGAGGCGCAGGTGAAGTTCCCCGTCGAGCATCCCGACGAGATGGGCGACACCCTCGACAACGCCGCGCAACGCCTGGCGCGGCACGCCAGCTATCAGCGCGACTTCGCCGCCGCCTTTCCCGCTGCTCCCAAGGTCACGGCATCCAACATCGCCCGCGCACTGGCCGCCTACGAGCGCACGCTCGTCTCGCCGCCGACGCGCTTTGATCAATGGGTCGCGGGCGATGCCGACGCGCTCACGCCGTCCGAAGTCCGCGGCCTCAAGCTGTTCGCCGGCCGGGGCCGCTGCATCGGCTGCCACACCGGGTTTGCCTTCACCGACCACAATTTCTACGACATCGGCCTGCCGGGCGAGGACAAGGGGCGGGGCAAGGAGATCGGCCTCTCCGTGGCCGATCACGCCTTCAAGACGCCGACGCTGCGCGAGCTTGCCTGGACCGCGCCCTACATGCACGACGGCTCGCTGGCGACCCTCGACGACGTGATCCGCCACTACGAGACGGGCGGCGTGCGGCGGCCGACACGCAGCAGGGATCTACCGCGCGCGCTCAAGTTGACGCCGCAGGAGCGGAGGGATCTCATCGCCTTCCTGGACACCCTCTCCAGCGATACGCCGCCCCGGCCGTCGACGGAGGCCTGGGTCGGGTCCGGCCAGCCGGCGCAGCGCCCGCTGCCCAGGGATACGACCGTCATCAGCCAGGCCAACAAGCTGTTCGCCCCGGACTACATCCGCCTAAAAGTGGGACAGACGCTCACCGTGCTCAACGACGACACGCGCACGCACAACGTGCGCATCTTCCACCCCAGGCTCGATTTCAACTCGGGCGCACAGGAGCCGACGCAAAGCGTCACCATCCGCTTCCCGGAGGCCGGGACCTTCGAGGCCTTCTGCGGCATCCACCCGTCGATGCGCCTGCGGGTGGACGTGCAGTAAGGGTGTGCGCGCTCGGCCCTGTCGCCTCATGCCGCCTCGAGCAGGCCCAGCAGCGCCGGTTGATCGCGCGGAGGCTCCTTTAGCGGATCGCGCGGCAGCACCCGGTGCTCGAGCACCAGGCGCGCCAGGTACGCACGGTGGGGATCGCCGAGCTGCTTGGCCTCCCAGGCCATCACCGCCGCCGACGTGACGTGGTAGAGCGCACTGGCTGCGGCCCGCGCCAGAGCCTCGTCGGCCTGCGCACGCTGCAGCAGCGCGGATGCCCGCTCCAGCGCGCCCGCGCCAGTCTCGAGCGGCGCCTGCGCGAGCAGCGCGCGCACATGGGCTGCGAGAGCCTCAAGGCCGCCCTCCCTGCGCGCCGCGCGCAGGACATCCAGCGCCACGACATTGCTCGTGCCTTCCCAGATGCTGCCCAGATGCGCGTCACGGAGCAGCCGCGGGTCGGGCCATTCCTCGACATAGCCGCACCCCCCGCGCACCTCCATGGCATCGCCCGTGACGACGCGCGCATCGCGGCAGGCCCGGAACTTCAGCAGCGGGGTGAGAATGCGCAATAGCCGCTGCGCCTGGGGCTCGCCCGCATCCGCCCGGCGCATCGCCTCGGCGGCCTGCAACACCATGGACCGCGCCTGCTCGGCCCGCACCAGCATCTTGGCGAGCTGCCGCTGCATCAGCGGCAGCTCGATCAGCCGCCGCCCGAACGCCACCCGGCGGCGGGCCACGAACAGGGCCTCGTGCACCGCGCGGCGCATCATGCCGGCGGAGCGCACGCCGTTAGACAGCCGCGAGCTGTTGATCATGTCGGCCATCTGCCTGAAGCCATGCTCGGGATCGCCGATCAGCCAGGCAACGGCACCCTCCAGCCGGATCTCGCCGCTGGCCATCGAGCGCGTGCCGAGCTTGTCCTTGAGCCGGACGATCCGCAGTGCGTTGGCGGTGCCGTCGGCAAGCCGGCGGGGCAACAGGAACAGCGCCACGCCCTTGAGGCCAGGCGGGCCGCCCTCCATGCGCGCCAGCACCAGCGCCACCTCGGCATCGGCGTTGGAGCAGAACCACTTGTCGCCGTGCAGAGCGTAGGTGCCGTCGCCGCGGGGACGCGCCGTGACGGCCGTGGCGGCGAGGTCGCTGCCCGCGCCCTGCTCGGTCAGGAACATCGCACCCTGATGCAGGGTGTCGAGATCCTGGCTGAGCAGGACTGGCAGATAGCGCGCCACGAGGTCCGCAGAGCCCGACCGCTGGAGCACCCGGGCTAGGCTGTCCGTCATGTTGACCGGGCAGAGGAGGCCGAATTCCGCCTGCGCGAAGAGGAACGTGAAGGCATACTTGGCCGCCGGCGGCAGGGGCTTGGGCCACCCGAACACGCCAGGCCTGTGACTCATGGCGGCCAAGCCGAACTCGCTGAAGGCAAGGCGCTCCATCTCACGGTAGGCGGGATGGTAGTCGATGCTCTCCTCGTCCTGCCCCCGGCGACTGCGAGGCTGCAGTCTGGGCGGATTGCGGTCGGCCATGCCCGCCAGCCGATCAAGCTCATCCCCCGCAAGCGCGCCCAGACGGTCGAGCTTCGGCTCCAGCACGCCGACGAGGTCGTCCGGCACATAGAGCTTGAGGAGCCGGGCAAACTGCGGATCAGCCCGCCACAGATTGGCGCCGCGGGAATCCGGCACCGCGGCAGCGCCCTGTGGAGCCGAGAGCTGCAGTTCCCGCGCGTGCACAGTCATGACGGCCTTCCGGGCTTGTTTACGACTCCACGCTATGGCATTACAAATTCTCCACACAATCGAGTTAATTGCCTCGTCGTTTGAGAAGAACTCAATCCATGACTGGCCGCGAGCTGCCGTCCCTGAATGCCATTCGCGCCTTCGAGGCCGCCGCCCGGCACCACTCGATGACCCATGCGGCCGCCGAACTTGGCGTCACCGCCGGAGCCGTCAGCCGGCAGGTGCGCGAACTGGAAGAAAGCTTGGGCAGGACGCTGTTTGTCCGCGGCAGCAAGGGTTTGGAGCTGACGCAGGCGGGTGAGGCTCTATCCCGGTCGGCGGGCGAGGCCTTCGACCTGCTCGCCACCGCCACCGGCGGCTCGCGCGGCAGCCAGGCCCGGCGGCTCACCATCGGGGTCTATGGCTTCTTTGCCTCACGACTGCTGCTGCCCCTTTGGCCGCAGCTCAAGGAGAACCTGCCGGGAGCCGAGATCGACCTCCACACGAGCTCGGACCCGCTGGACCTTCTGCCCGGCCGCTACGACGCCGTCATCGGGGTGGGGGAAGATAGGCCCGGCAAGGGCATGCTCGTGCGCCCGCTGGTGCCGATCACCACGGTCGCCGTCTGCGCCCCCGACCTGGCGCGGCACGGCCCCCTCGATTTCGCGCGCGCGCGCCTGCTCCACGCCCGGCCGCGCCCGGACGATTGGCGGCGGTGGCTGGATTATGCCGGCCTTTCAGCCGTGCCCGTGCAGAAGGGCAGCACCTTCGAAAGCATCGCCCTGGCGCTTGAAGCCGCGGCCATGGGCCTTGGCGCCGCCATTGCCATCGAGGCTCTGATCGCGGGCGACCTTGCGGCCGGCAAGGTGATGCTTGCGCACCCGGCCAGACGGCCGACGCGGCGACATTTCATTCTGCAGGCGGAAGCGCGCCATGCCCGCGATCCCCACCTGCTCGCCTGCGCCGATTGGCTGGAAGCCAAGCTCGCCAGCCCGGAGCCGCCGCACGCCTCCCCATCGGACAGCGCCTGGCCCCTGGGTCCCGGATCGGCCTATGACCGTCCGGGATGACAACGAGGCTGAGCGCTTCCACGATCGTCGTAAGGAGCCTAGAGCAGCCTTGGGTGGCTGGCCTTGGGTGGCTGGCCTTGGGTGGCTGGCCTTGGGTGGCTGGCCGCCAAGCGGGACAAGCCCCGGCCGCTGCGAGCGCGCTCAGCGGCGCGAGCGCACGAGATCCGTCATTGGCGACAGCGGTGGCTCGCATCGCTGCAGGGCTTGCTGCAGGGCGCTGGTCGCCACCATCTTGAAACCATCGACCCTCCCGTTCTCGAAGTAGAACAAATAGTACCACGCGGCCCTGATGCCGAAGATGTTGGGCCGTTCCACCTGCACGCACACCGCGGGCCTCGTGCCACCGTTGAACAGGCCAACAAACATCTGCCTGGGCTGGGTGATCCCGACGTATTGAATGGCAGACGGGTTGTCCTCCATGTGTCGAAGCTTGGCGGCAATTTGCGCGCGGTAATTCTTGGGCGGGGCCAGAGATGCCGAGCTGCTCTGCGCCAAAGCGCTGCTGGCAAGGAATGCCGCAGCTACTGCCACTGCCGCAACGCCGCCCAGCGCGCGAGCGCTCGTCCCCTGCTTCCGCATCTCGCCCCCCAATCCCTAGTTTGCTGGGCGATCCTAGCTGGACTTCCGGCAGCCCAACAAGCATTGATCTGCCTACGCCCGACGCGCACGCTACGACGTTGCAGAAACCACACATGCCGCCCGAGGCAGCACGAGCTCCCCGCACGGGACCGGTCGTCGGACGCGTCTGCGTCCGAGGGTCGACCGACCGCGGCAAAGTCGAGGCCGCGCCAACGATGGGCAAGGAGGCGGTGCTACTCCTTCCACGGCACGCCGCCGGCGTAGGTGCGGTAGCTGACGCCGGCCAGCCAGCCGGCATCGACCGGCAAGAGAATGCCGGTGATGAACGCCGCCTGCTCGGAGCAGAGGAAGGCGATCGCGTCGGCAATGTTGGCGGGCTCGGGCAGCTTGGCGAGCGCGTGCACGCTCATGATCTTGGTCATGTCGCGCTGGCCGGCTTCCACCTTCGCCCGCAGCGGCGGCTTCATCACGTAGGTCGGCGCCACGGAGTTGACGCGGACGTTGTGCCGGCCGAGTTCGACCGCCAGAAGCTGGGTGAGACGCTCGATGGCGGCCTTGCCCATGTTGTAGGCGGGGATCGGCAGCGGCATGCGGCTGTTGATCGAGCCCAGCGTGACGATGGCGCCCCGCCGGGCGGCGATCATGGGACGCGCAAAGGCGCGGCAGCAGTGCACCGTGCCGTGGTAGTTGACCTGCCACATGCGGTCGTGGGCCGCCATGTCCATCTCCAGGATGGACTCGGCATTGGGGATCAGGCCGGCCGCCGTGACGAGGACCCGCGCCGGGCCGAGATCCCGCTCGATCCTTGCCGCCACCGCATCGACGGCCGCGGCATCGGCGACATCGCAGCCATAGAAGCGCGCGCTTGCGCCGATGGACCTGGCGACGGCCTCGCCGCCCGCCGCGTTCACATCGACGATGGCGATGGCATGGCCATCGGCGGCGAGCCGACGGGCGGTCGCCTCGCCGATGCCGCTGGCTGCGCCGGTGACGACGGCAACGCCGGGATGGGACATGTCAGGTTTCCTTCCGTGTGGAGGCTGCGGCGGGATGATCGGCAGCGGCGGCAGGGCGCCTTGATTGGGCCAGCAGCACGGCAGCGGCGGCGGCGATGCCGGCCAGGTTCACGGCGACGGCGCCGGTGAAAGCCTCGGGCGGCAGCACGACCATCAGCGCCAGCAGGGCATGGAAGGCACGCATGCGCCGGTTCAGCGGCACGAACGCGAAGCCCACGACGGCGGCCGTGCCCAGATAGATGCCCAACAGCACCCGCACGAGATTGAGAACGATCGCCACGACCGGGCCGTCCATCAGCAGACTGGGGGTCAAAACGAACAGGAACGGCAGCACGAAGGTGCTCCAGCCGACCAGGCAGGCGAGCCAGCCCGTGCTCCAGCCGTCGGTGCGGGCGATATTGGCCGCGGCGTAGGCGGCAAAGGCGACCGGCGGCGTGATCATGGACAGCATGCCGTTGTACATGACGAACATGTGCGCCGCCATCGGGGTCACGCCGAGCTTGATGAGAGCGGGGGCCAGCAGCGTGGCGGTGAGAATGTAGACGCTCACCGTCGGCAGGCCGATGCCGAGGACGAAGGCCAATGCTGCCGTCAGCAGGAGCAGGAGAACGACGCTGTCGCCCGACAGGGCCACAAGCTGCAGGGTCATGCCGAAGGCGAGGCCCGAGATGCTCAAGATGCCGACCATGATCCCGGCCGCGGCGCCGATCAGGATGATGTCCAGCGCGACGCGGCCGGTATCGACGATCGCCTTCAGGATTTCCCCGGTGCCGGCGCGCTGGTCGCGATAGCCGAACAGGAGGGACAGCAGCATCAGCAGCGCGGTCGCGACGATGGCAGCCTTCTCCGGCGTCAGGCGAAAGACCTCCGGGTAGATCAGCGCCGCGACCAGGAAGCCGATGGGAATGAGGAAGTGCCAGCCCGACCGGAGTACTTCGCCGATGCCCGGCGCTGTCTCGAGCGCGGCGGCGCCGATCCTGCTCCTGGCCGCCTCCAGGTCGACGTGCATGAACAGGCACGCATAGTAGAGGAAGGCCGGGATGGCAGCGGCAATGCACACCGCGCCATAGGAGACCTGCAGGAACTCAGCCATGATGAAGGCCGACGCCCCCATGACCGGCGGCATGAGCTGGCCGCCTGTCGACCCGACCGACTCGATGGCTGCGGCCCGGCGCGGCGTGAACCCGGAGCGGATCATGGTGGGAATGGTGACGATGCCGACCGCCAGCACGTTGCTGACCGCGCTGCCCGAGATCATGCCGAACAGGGCGGAGCCCACGACGGCGATCTTGCCGGCCCCGCCGCGCCGGCGGCCCATGGCCGACATGGCGATGTCGGCGAAGAACTGGGCGCCTCCCGTCCGCGCCAGCACCTGGCCGAGAATGGTGAAGGGCACGACGACCAGCACGGTCACCTGCAGAATCGAGCCGATGATGCCGTTGATGTCGAGGCCGAGATAGACAAGCAGCCGCTCGGGCGACACGGGCCGCGTCTGAAACGCACCGGAAAAGTGCGGGCTGATGAAGATGTAGACCGCCAACGCGACGATGATGGCAACGAAGCCGAGGCCGGAGACGCGCCGGCTCGCCTCCAGAACCAGCAAGAGCAGCACGGCACTGCCGGCAATGCCGGCAATGGGCAGCAGCGCCATCTCAACAGTCAGCCGCTCGTAGAAGGTGGCGATGGCGCCGCAGATCAGCAGCGACGCCATGGCCTGCGCCCAATCGAACCAGCGCGCCGCGGACGGACGGCTGCCGACGAGGAGCCACAGCAGGCAAAGGCCGAGCAGGACCACCAGCGCCCAATGCACGCTGCCCTCGGTTGCGTAGCGGTAGACGACGAAGGCGCCAACGCCCGTCGCTGCCGCCCCGCCGCCCCAGTCGAACCGGGAGGGCGCTGGGGGCTCCGTGATGAAGGCGATGGCAAGCCCGAGCCCCAGGCAGACGGCGAGGATCTGCTCGGTGTAGAGCGCCAGGCCGAACAGCTGCCTTGGAACATCGAGCACCCACAGCACCACGCAGGCGACCAAAAGCGCCTGCAGCACATTGGTCGACAGCACGGCAGTCCTGGGCGCGGCAGATGTGAACTCCGCGGCGCTGGGGACGAGGCGCTCCTCGCTCACGGGGCGGCCTGGGGCTGAATGCTCCTATCTTTGAAGTAGCGCAGCGCGCCGGGGTGATAAGCAATGTCGTAGGGCTTATAGAGGCCGGCGGCCGTGAACTCCGCCAGCGCCGGCTGCACGGCCATCAGGTCGGCCTTGTTGTTGGCCATCGTGTCGATGATCCTGTAGACGGTCTCGTCCTTCATCTTGGCGTTGGTGAACAGCATATTGTCATAGGAATAGATGCCCATCGGCTTCTCCAGGCCGATGAAGAAGGGGCTTGGCGCGCCCGGCGTGAGATAGCCATAGGGAAAGATCTGTCGGGAGGCCGCCATGCCCGCTTCCGGGATCTCGAGCGCGCGGATGCCGCCGACCGTTGCGTCCACCTCGCGCACCTTTGGCGCGCCGAACGCAAAGAAGAGCACGTCGGACGCTCCGGACACGAAATCATCGGCATCGCGGATGACGTTGGGCACCAGCACGGGCACCACATCCCTCTCCGTCAACCCGCCGGCTGCCAGGATGCCGCGCGAGAGAGTGTCGATGGTGCGCATGGCCGAGTAGCCGAGCGGCACGCGCTTGCCCTTGAGATCGGCAATCGTCCGCATCGGCGCATCCTTGCGGACCCAGAAGGCAACCCGCAGCGCGTGGATCGCCCCGATCAGCCGCAGGTCCGGCTGCTGGCCGCCCACGCCGCCGCCTCTGGTGACATTGGCAACCTCGGCAATGTTGGCGATGCCAAGCTCCGCCTCGCCGCGGCCCACCATCGGGATCAGCGTCGTCTCCCCGGCGGTCGGCTGCACCAGGACGTTGAGGTTGCTCCTTTCCTTGAGCACTTTGGCGATGGCCGAGCCGGTCGTGTGGTTGAGAGTGCCCGGCTGCATGGTGGCGATGCCATAGGTCTGTGCCCGCGCCGGAAGTTCGGCTGCACCGGCCATGGCCAGTACGGGCAGCCCTACGGCGACGCTGAAGGCAGACTGGCGCAATTTGCGGATGTGCATCACGCTGTCCTCCCTGATCGTCTTGTTTTGGTTTGGCACCCCATCCTATCCCACCTCGCCCGCGCCCGCGAGCGGCCCGGCCGACGTCATGGGCAGGCCCGGGAGCGTTGAACCAATCGGCGGGCTTGGCGTTCTTCTCCAAGCCAAGACTACGGTCCAAGCCGGAGATGGCCATGTTCAACAATATCCTGATTGCCACGGACGGCAGCGAGCTGGCCGAGAAGGCCGTGCAGCAGGGTCTCTCGCTGGCCAAGGACATGCACGCCACGGCCACTGTCGTCCGGGCCACCCCCATCCCCAGGGTGTTCGTCGCTGAAGGGGTGGTGATGCCGCCGCCGCCCGAAGTTCATGATCAAATCGTGCAAGAGGTGAATGCGCAGTTCGCGCGCATCAAGAGTGCGGCGAGCGTCGCCGGCGTCACCTGCGACACGGTGCATGTCGACGACGATCTGCCGTGGCATGCGATCCTCGACACCGCCGACAAGAAGAAATGCGACCTGATCGTCATGGCCTCGCACGGCCGCAGCGGCTTCTCCGCCGCCTTTCTGGGCAGCGAGACCCAGAGCGTGCTCGCCAAGTCGAGCATTCCCGTCCTGGTGTGCCGCTGACCGCCGGGCGCCGCAGGACCGGATGCCGGCGGCCTGCGAGCCGGGGATCGCACAGAGGGGGTCGGACCCTGCAAGGGTTGCCCCCTTCGCGGCTCAGATGATGGGTCGGCGCTGCCGGAGAAGAAATTTCATACTTGAAGCATCGGCCGTCCTGGGCCACGTTTCCGCCTGAGCATTTGCGCCAGGAGGAGGCGATATATATGCGCGTTGCTTGTCTGGGCGGCGGCCCTGCCGGGCTCTACTTCGCGATCGCCATGAAACTGCGCGATCCGCGCCACGACATCACCGTCGTGGAGCGCAACCGGCCCTACGACACGTTCGGCTGGGGCGTGGTGCTGTCCGACGAGACGCTGGCCAACCTGCAGAAGAGCGATCCCGTGAGCGCGGACGATATCCGCCGCGCCTTCGTCTATTGGGACGACATCGCCGTGCACTATCGCGGCACCGTCTCGCGCTCCTCGGGCCACGGCTTCTGCGGCGTCGGGCGCAAGCGGCTGCTCAACGTGCTGCAGGACCGCGCGCAGGCGCTCGGCGTGAAACTTGCGTTCGAGACCGAGATCGACACGCTCGAGCCCTATCGCGGCCACGACCTGATCGTGGCGGCCGACGGCGCCAACTCCAAGGTGCGCACGGCGCTGGCGCATGTCTTCAAGCCCGACATCGACGTGCGCGCCTGCAAGTACATCTGGCTCGGCACGCACCAGAAGTTCGACGACGCCTTCACGTTCATCTTCGAGGCGACCGAGCACGGCTGGATCTGGGTGCACGCCTACCAGTTCGATCCCGAGACGGCGACCTTCATCGTCGAATGCTCGGAAGCGACCTGGCGCCGGTTCGGCTTCGATCGCATGAGCCAGGACGAGACGATCGCCACCTGCGAGCGGATCTTTGCCAAGTATCTGGGCGGCAACCGGCTCATGACCAATGCCCGGCACCTGCGCGGATCGGCCTGGCTCAATTTCCCGCGCGTGTTGTGCGAGACGTGGTCGCACGACAACATCGTGCTGATGGGCGATGCGGCAGCAACCGCGCACTTCTCGGTCGGCTCGGGCACCAAGCTCGCCCTGGAAAGCGCCATCGCGCTCGCCGGTTATCTGCACACCGAGCCTACCCTGCAGGCCGCCTTCCAGCGCTACGAGGACGAGCGGCGCACCGAGGTATTGCGCCTGCAGAGCGCAGCGCGCAATTCCACCGAATGGTTCGAGGACGTCGAGCGCTACCTCCATCTCGACCCCGTGCAGCTCAATTACTCGCTGCTGACGCGGTCGCAGCGCATCAGCCACGACAACCTGCGCCAGCGCGACAGGGCCTGGCTTGAAGGCGCCGAGATGTGGTTTGAGGAGCAGTCGACCGGCGACCGGCCCAATGCGGCGCGACCGCCGATGTTCACCCCCTTCCGCCTGCGCGGGATGCACCTGAAGAACCGTATCGTCGTCTCGCCCATGGCGCAGTATCGTGCGGTCGACGGCACGCCCACGGATTGGCACCTCGTGCACTATGCCGAGCGCGCCAAGGGAGGTGCCGGCCTCGTTTACACCGAGATGACATGCGTCTCGCCGGAGGGGCGCATCACGCCGGGGTGCACCGGCCTTTACACCGCCGAGCATGAGACGGCCTGGAAGCGCATCGTCGATTTCGTGCATGCGGAAACCGACGCCAAGATCTGCATGCAGCTCGGCCATTCCGGGCCCAAGGGCTCGACCCAGCTCGGCTGGGAGGAGATGGATGCGCCGCTCGCGCACGACAACTGGCAGATCATGGCGCCGTCGCCCGTGCCGTGGTCGCCGCGCAGCCAGGTGCCGCGCGCGATGACGCGCGCCGACATGGACCTGGTGCGGGACCAGTTCGTGCGCTCGGCCGAGATGGCGGAGCGCGCGGGCTTCGACCTGCTCGAGTTGCACTATGCGCACGGCTACCTGATGTCGGCGTTCATCACACCGCTCACCAACCGGCGCGAGGATGCCTATGGCGGCTCGCTCGAGAACCGCATGCGCTTTCCGCTGGAGGTGTATCAGGCAGTGCGGGCGGTGTGGCCTGCGCCCAAGCCGATCTCGGTGCGCATCTCGGCCACCGACTGGGTCGGGGCGGCCGGCATCACGCCCGAGGACTCGGTCAAAGTCGCGCGCCTGCTCAAGCAGGCCGGCGTCGACATCATCGACGTCTCCGCCGGGCAGACCTCGATCGAGGCGCGGCCGGTGTACGGCCGCATGTTCCAGACGCCGTTCTCGGACCGCATCCGCAACGAGATCGGCATCGCCACCATGGCGGTCGGCAACATCTACGAGCCCGATCACGTGAATTCGATCTTGATGGCGGGCCGCGCGGACCTGTGCTGCCTGGCGCGTCCACACCTCGCCGACCCCTACTGGACGCTGCATGCCGCCGCCCGCCAGGGCTATCGCGGCGAGGCGTGGCCGAAGCCCTATCTCGCCGGGCGCGACCAGCTCTATCGGCTGGCCGAGCGCGCCGAAGCCGTCACGGAGAAGGTGTGATGGGTGTGCTCGACGGCAAGCATGCGCTGATCACGGGGGGCGGCACGGGCATCGGCGCCGCCATCGCCCGCGCCCTGTCGGAGGCGGGCGCGGCGGTGTCGGTGGCAGGCCGGCGCATCGCGCCCCTGGAGGAGGTGGCCGCGCGCCTGCCGCGAGCCAAGGCGATCGTGGCCGACGTCACGAGCGAAGCGGAGACCAGCGCCATGGTGGATGCGGCGCACGCCGCGCACGGGCCGATCGACATCCTCATTGCCAATGCCGGCGCCGCCGAAAGCGCACCGTTTGCGCGGATCGACGCGGCCCACTGGCAGCGCATGCTCGCGGTCAACCTCACGGGAGCGTTCCTCTCGGCAAAGGCGGCGCTGCCCGATGTGACGCGCCGGCAGGGCGGCCGCATCGTCTGCATCGCCTCCACCGCCGGGCTCAAGGGCTATGCCTATGTGGCGGCCTACACAGCCGCCAAGCACGGCGTCGTCGGGCTGGCGCGCGCGCTTGCTGTCGAGCTGGCGCCGCGCGGGGTGACCGTGAACGCGGTGTGCCCGGGCTTTACCGAGACACCCCTGCTCGAGGCCTCGCTCACCAACATCGCAAGCAAGACCGGCCGCACGCGCGCGGACGCGGAAGGGGACCTCAAGCGGCTCAACCCGCAGGGCCGCTTCGTGCAGCCCGACGAGGTCGCCGGCACGGTGCTATGGCTCTGCACCCCGGCCGCGCAGTCCATCACCGGCCAGGCCATCTCGGTCTCGGGAGGCGAGATATGACGCTGCAGCGGCGTGCGGCGCCGGAGCCGCAAGGCATGCTCAAGCTGCGGCTCTGGGTGCGCCTGCTCCGTGCCGTGCGGGTGGTCGAGGTGGAATTGCGCCGGCGCCTGCGGGCCGAGTTCGGCGAGACGCTGCCCCGCTTCGACGTCATGGCCGCGCTGGCGCGCCAGAAGACCGGCATGACCATGACGGAGGTCTCGCGCTTCCTCATGGTGTCCAACGGCAACGTCACCGGCATCATCGACCGACTCGTGCAGGAGGGCATGGTCGTTCGCATCGCCAATGCGCAGGACCGGCGGGCGACCGTCGTGCGCGCCACGCCCAAGGGCCTGCGACATTTCGCGCGCATGGCGCAGGCGCACGAAGCATGGGTGAACGAGATCCTCGCGCGCTTCCCCCCCGCGCAGGGCCATGCGCTGATCGACTTGCTCGACGCGCTGACGGCGGCAACACGTTCCGGAGCGAAAGCATCATGACGGCCATCAAGCCCAAGCATTTCAACTGGCGCCTCGATGATGGTGTCGGCGTCGTCTCGCTGGCGCGGCCCGAGCGCAAGAACCCGCTGACCTTCGCCTCCTACGCCGAGCTGCGCGACACCTTCCGCGCGCTCACGGCGGCCGACGACGTGAAGGCGGTCGTCATCGCCTCCAACGGCGGCAACTTCTGCTCCGGCGGCGACGTGCACGACATCATCGGACCGCTGCTGGACCGCGACATGAAAGGCCTGCTCGCCTTCACACGCATGACCGGCGACCTCGTCAAAGCCATCAAGGCCTGCCCGCAGCCGGTGATCGCAGCCGTCGACGGCGTGTGCGTGGGCGCCGGCGCGATGATCGCGCTCTATGCCGATATGCGGCTCGGCACGCCGGAGGCCAAGACGGCGTTCCTGTTCACGCGCGTGGGCCTTGCCGGCTGCGACATGGGCGCCTGCGCCATGCTGCCCCGCGTGATCGGCCAGGGCCGCGCCGCGGAGCTGCTGTTCTCGGGGCGCACCATGTCGGCACAGGAAGGCGAGCGCTGGGGCTTCTTCAACCGCTTGGTGGCGCCGGACGTGCTGGAGACGGAGGCCATCGCCATGGCCAGGCGCCTCGCCGAAGGTCCGACCTTCGCGCACATGATGACCAAGACCATGCTCAACCAGGAATGGTCGATGACATTGGATCAGGCGATCGAGGCGGAAGCGCAGGCGCAGGCCATCTGCATGCAGACGCGGGACTTCAGACGGGCCTACGATGCCTTCGTCGCCAAAGGCAAGCCGCAGTTCGCAGGGGACTAGTTGTCATCGGGCCTTGTGCCCGGGCACCATCTCTCAGCCAGCTCCGGAACGGGAAGTTGGCTGATCCCCGTGACGAGCACCGGGATGACATAGGAGGCAGGGATGTTCACCAGGATGTTCTCGCGTGAGGAGCGCTCAAGCAGCAGGCGCCGCGTCTCGGCACCCAAGGGCGCGGCCGCACTGGGGCCGACGGCGCACGTCGACACCTTCGCCCGCGACAATCTTCCCCCGGCAGAACAGTGGCCCGATCTGCTGCTCGACCGGCCGGAGTTCCAATACCCGGACCATCTGAATGCCGCGGTGGAGCTGACCGACCGCATGGTCGAGAAGGGCTTCGGCGACAACACGGCGCTGATCGGCAACGGCCGCCGCCGCACCTACAAGGAGCTGACCGACTGGTCGAACCGGCTGGCGCATGCGCTGGTGGAGGACTTCGGCGTCAAGCCCGGCCACCGCGTGCTCCTGCGCTCGGGCAACAACCCCGCCATGGTGGCGGCGTGGCTGGCGGTCACCAAGGCCGGCGCGGTGGCGGTCAACACCATGCCGCTGCTGCGCGCGGGCGAGCTCAGCAAGATTGTCGACAAGGCCCAGGTGTCGCTGGCGCTCACCGACAGCCGCATTGCCGACGAGCTGGTGGCGTGCGCCAAGGACAGCCGCTTCCTGAAGAAGGTGATCAACTTCGACGGCACCGCCAACCATGATGCCGAGCTCGACCGGGTGGCGCTGAGCAAGCCCGTGAAGTTCGATGCCGTGAAAACCGGCCGGGACGACGTGGCGCTTCTGGGCTTCACCTCCGGCACCACCGGCGAGCCCAAGGGCACCATGCATTTCCACCGCGATCTGCTGATCATTGCCGACGGCTACGCCCGGGAGGTGCTGCGGGTGAGCCCACAGGATGTGTTCGTCGGCTCGCCGCCGCTGGCGTTCACCTTCGGTCTCGGCGGGCTCGCGATCTTCCCTTTGCGTTTCGGCGCCACGGCGACCCTGCTGGAGAACGCCTCGCCCGCCAACATGATCGAGATCATCGAGACCTACAAGGCAACCATCAGCTTCACCTCGCCCACTGCCTACCGCGCCATGATGGCGGCCATGGACAACGGCGCCGACCTCTCCTCGCTGCGCATGGCGGTGTCGGCGGGCGAGACGCTGCCGGCCCCCGTGTTCGAGGATTGGACCCGCAAGACCGGCAAGCCCATTCTCGACGGCATCGGCTCGACGGAGATCCTGCACATCTTCATCACCAACCGCCTGGGCGATGCCGCAGCGGGCGCAACGGGCAAGCCCGTTGCGGGCTACGAGGCCAAGGTCGTCGACGACGACATGCGCGAGGTGGCGGACGGCACCATCGGCCACCTCGCCGTGCGCGGCCCGACCGGTTGCCGCTATCTCGCCGACGACCGCCAGGCCAGGTACGTGCGCGAGGGCTGGAACCTCACCGGCGACGACTTCATGCGGGATGGCAACGGCGTCTTCCATTTCGCGGCACGCGCCGACGACATGATCATCTCGTCGGGCTACAACATCGCCGGACCCGAGGTGGAGGCGGCGCTGCTCGCCCATCCCGATGTTGCCGAATGCGCGGTGATCGGCGCCCCCGACGCGGAGCGCGGCCAGATCGTGGAGGCGCACGTGGTGCTCAGGGCGGGCGTGGCCGCGGACGCGGCGTGCGCCAAGGCCCTGCAGGATCACGTCAAGGCGAAGATCGCCCCTTACAAGTATCCGCGCTCGGTCAAGTTCACCGCCGCCCTGCCCAAGACGCAGACCGGCAAGATCCAGAGGTTCAAGCTGAAGACGCCGGCCGCATGAGGGATCCCGGCGGCAGGCGCCGGGATGCTCATCAGCTCACCTTGCCGGCGCTCGCGCGGCTGGGCACCAGCAGCATGGCTTCGCCCTCGAGCACAGGCTTGCCGTCGACGCTGCATACGCACTCGAAGCGCGCCCGCCGCTTGGCCGGATACAGCTCCATCACCCGCACCTTGGCCACCACGCGGTCGCCAATCTTCACGGGGCCGCGGAAATTCAGGGTCTGCGAAATGTAGATGACGCCCGGCCCCGGCATCTCCATGCCGAACACGGCCGAGATGTAGCTCGCCGTGAGCATGCCGTGCGCGATGCGCTCCTTGAACATGGTGCCGGCGGCATAGTTGGCATCGAGATGCACGGGATTCTTGTCGCCCGTCACCTCCGCAAATGTCGCGATGTCGGCTTCGCTGACAGTCTTGGCGAAGCTCGCTTCCATGCCCGGCTCCAGGTCCTCGAAAAAGTAGACCTGTCTCGTAATGACGTTCATGCGCCTGCCCCTACGCCTGTTGCGTGTTCATGTGCGCTGCAAAAATAATCGGTATGAGTTTGCACCGCAACAATCCCCGTCTTGGTGTCATAGTAAACGCAGGACCCTCTCCAAAAGATCACAAGAATCCGATGATTCGGGGCCACAGTCTTTACCGATGGAAGCAAAATGCACGCCAAAGCGCGTGCCGCAGCGCAATACGGCTTGGCCCCGCCTGCCAAATTTTTGATCATGATCGGCACGCAGGTTGCATGCGCGCCGGTTGCACGCATAACGACCATTGCGCTATAAAGCGCCATTCCCTCACACATTCGCATGTCGGCCTGCACTGGAATGCTCCCGTGCGGCCTTACGGAAAGGCCCCTATGAGCCCGCGTAAGCCCCTAATGCCGAAAGCCACGGCCGTATGGCTGGTGGAGAACACCTCCCTGTCGTTCGAGCAGATCGCCGAGTTCTGCGGCCTGCATGTGCTGGAAGTGAAGGGCATCGCCGACGGCGATGTGGCCCACGGCATCAAGGGCATGGACCCGATCTCGAACGGCCAGCTGACACGCGAGGAGATCAAGCGCGGGGAGGAGGACCATGGCCATCGGCTGACGCTGGCCGACTCCAAGGTCGATATCCCGGAGGTGAAGACCAAACCCGGCCCACGCTACACGCCGGTCTCGCGCCGGCAGGACCGGCCCAATGCGGTCGTCTGGCTGCTGCGCAACCACCCCGAGCTCAAGGACAGCCAGATCATGCGCCTGGTGGGCACCACCAAGCCCACCATTGCCTCCATCCGCGACCGCACGCACTGGAACTCGAACAATCTCACCCCGCAGGATCCCGTGACGCTCGGCCTGTGCTCGCAGACCGACCTCGACAGCGAGGTCAAGAAGGCCGCCCGCCGGCTCGAACGCGAGAAGAAGGAGCAGGGCAAGAAGCTGGAGAAGGCCGGCACACTGCTGCCGACGGCCGAAACCACCCAGGCGCCCGGGCTGGGCCCGCAGCCGACCGTGGAAATCGTGGCGCCGAAGGAGGAAGAGGCTGCACCCGAGGAGACCGAGGCCGAGCAGCAGGCGCGCGTGTTCGCCAAGCTGCAGGAGCTGGGCAGCGGCACCAAGACGGAGGACTAAGGTCCTTCCGACGAGCGTGGACGCTGAGCCCTTCCGTCCTCGGTGGAACGACCAAGCCGCGGGCTCGCCCGCGTCCTGAGCTTGTCGAAGGACGGGCTGCGCCCACCAACGTTCGTGGTTGGACAAGCCCACCACTGGTCGGCGAAGCCGTCCGCGAGGCAACCTGACGGAAAGACTCTATCCCGTGCGGGCCCCGCAGCGCCTCAGTCGGGCACCGGCACGACGTAGTTGAGCGGCAGGCGGCCACCATCGGCATAGACGGTGGTGCCCGTCACATAGCTCGCCTCGTCGCTGGCGAGCCAGGCAACGATGGCCGCCACCTCCTCCGGCTTGCCGAAGCGCCCGAGCGGCGTGCGCGAGAGCACCTTGGTGCGGAACACCTTGTCCTTCACCACGCTCTTGATGAGCGGCGTTTCGATGGTGCCGGGGCCCACGGCATTCACGCGGATGCCCTGTGGTGCCAGGGCGATCGCCATCGCCTTGGTGAGCTGATTGATGCCGCCCTTGGAGATCGAATAGGCGACATGATCCGGCAGCGCGAACCGGGCATTGACCGAGCTCATGTTGACAATGGCGCCGGCTGAGGCGCTGCCCTTGCTCCGGCCCTGCCTGACCATCTGGCGGGCCACGGCCTGGGCCATCAGGAACGCCCCGCGCAGGTTGATGCCGAGCACGCGGTCGAACTCCTCGACGGGGAGGTCGAGGAAAGGCGCATCGTCGAGCACACCGGCATTGTTCACCAGGATGTCGATGCGGCGGAACGCTTTCAGCGCGGCGGCGAGCGCGCCTTCAACATCGCTCGCCTTGGCGACATCGCCGGGGATGTAGATCGCCCTGCCGCCTTTGGCCTCGATCGACTTGGCAGCGCTCTGGCCGGCCTTCTCGCTGACGTCGCAGAGCACAACCTTGGCCCCCTCCCTGGCGAGCCTGACGGCACAGGCCTGGCCGATGCCCTGCGCGGCGCCCGTGACGAGTGCGACCTTGCCGGTCAACAGCATGTGGCTCTCCATGTGGCACGGCGGAACGAGCGACGCTGCCGTCGACCCTTCCGCAAGCGGCGATGGGCTCGGAAGTCAATCCCGGAAAATTTCAGACGGGCCGAAGCCCGCATCCGACCCTACAGGCGGGATGTCGACACAGGCAAGGCTCAGCGGCCGGTCACATCGAGAAAGGGCGACCACGTCGGCGGGGGCAGCTTCCACCACACCTGACGATCCGTCTCGCGCGCCACCGCACCGAGCGCGCTGGCGCCTTCCGGCCAATGTCGCGCCTGCGGTTGCGGCGCGGCCGCAGACGGACGCCTGTCGATCTCGACCACGGTCACAGCGGCCGGCTGGGCCGCCGACACGCGGGCGGGTCTCCCCCTGCCGGCTGCGGCCTCGTTGCGGCCCGAGACCACAGGGCGCGGCTGGGGCTGGGCTGGTGCGCCGCCGGCGCCGGTTGTGCTTGACGGCGCCGCGGTCGGTGTCGCCGTCTCCACAGACGCCGGCGGCAAGCGCTCGGCGTCGGACAGGCCGACCAGACGCACGCGCGCCACGCTGCTCACCGCATGCACGCCCGCGGGCGCCAGCACCTCGATCCTGAGATCGAACGCGTCGGGCGCTCCATCGTTGAGCGCCAGGTGCAGGCCTTCGAGATCGGCCGCCCTGACGGCCCAGGTCGACGCGTCGCGCCGCTCGCCGCGCGAGGGCCGCGCAGCCGGCGGCAGGTCGCGCAGAAGAACCTCCATCCCGGGATCTTCGGCACCGACCAGGCGAAGACCAAACGGCGCCTTGGCGCTTTGGCTGCGGTCGATAACGACGTCGAACATTTCCGGCCGGGCCTCGCGGACGACCACGGACCGGGCGCCGCCAAAGCGGGATGGCGCCGGCTCGGACAGTCCGGCGACGGACGCCGGATCGTGCGCTCTGAGCAAGCCTGCCTGCCCGGGCAGGAGCACCTGCGCCGCCAGCAGCACAATGGCCCCCACGACGCCGCCGCCGGCCAGTCCCAGACCGAAGGTGGCGCCGACGCCGGGCTGAAGGGGGCCTCGCTCGCCCTTGGGTCGGCTTGCCTCCGCAGGAGCAACCAGAGCCAGACGCTGCACCAGGCTTTTGGGTTTACGCTGAACGGTCTTCGCCGATGCCATCCCCCGCATCGCGCGCCTCCTGTACGCACACACTGCCGGCAGATGCATCCGTTGCGCATCGCCTGGCTGCCCGCCGCTTAGTCGTTGTTTTTTCGGCGTCTCTCCGAGTTTTCCACTGGTTAATCATGTTTGCAAGCCTGATTTATTTGTCTGTGGCGGCTCCGCATCAGTCCACCCACGTTGAACGGCTGTCGCGCAGGTGACATGGCAGCCGCATGGGCAGCCGAATGGGCGCCGACATGGGCTGCCGCCGCGCCCGCTCATTTGCAAATGCGCTGTGTGCACCTGTTGGCGTGCGCCTGGCGATTGCGCTGGATCGCGCCTTTCCGATAGCCTCCGAGCCGTTCCGCGCAGCCTCCAAGACCCGCGATCCTGTCGAGCCCGAGCGCACCCGCATGCCGCCCAATCCGTACACTCAGCATCTCGACAAGACCGCCGCCAACCACCAGGCGCTGACGCCGCTCACCTTCCTCGAGCGCGCGGCCTCCGTGTTCCCGAACCACATCGCCGTCATCCACGGGAGCCGGCGCTGCACTTATCGCGATTTCTATGCACGGACCCGGCGCCTCGCCTCCAGGCTGGCGGCGCATGGCATCGGCCCCGGCGATACCGTTTCCGTGCTGCTGCAGAACACGCCGCCGATGCTGGAGGCCCACTACGGCGTGCCGATGACCGGGGCCGTGCTGCACGCGGTCAACACGCGGCTCGATGCGGCGCTCATCGCCTTCCAGCTCGACCATGCCGAGAGCAAGGTCGTGATCTGCGATCGGGAATTTGCCGGCGTCATGCGCCAGGCGCTGGCGCAGGCCGGGGTGAAGCCGCTGGTGATCGACTGGAACGACACCGAGGTCCCGCACGCCGCCGCGCCGCTGTCGCCCGTCGACTACGACGCGTTCCTGGCCGAGGGCGATCCCGATTTTGCCTGGCGCATGCCGGCGGACGAGTGGGAGGCGATCTCGCTCAACTACACCTCGGGCACCACCGGCAATCCCAAGGGCGTGGTCTACAGCCATCGCGGCGCGGCGCTGATGTGCTACGCCAACGCGCTCACCGCCAGCCTCGGCAAGCATCCGGTCTACCTCTGGACGCTGCCGATGTTTCACTGCAACGGCTGGTGCTTCCCCTGGACCATCGCCGCCGTCATCGGCACGCACGTGTGCCTCAGATGGGTGCGCGCCAAGGCCATGTTCGATGCCATGGCCGAGCACAAGGTCACGCACCTGTGCGGCGCGCCCATCGTCATGTCGACGCTGCTCAACGCTGCGGCCGAGGAGAGGCGGCCGCTGCCCAACACGGTCGAGTTCATCACCGCCGCCGCGCCGCCGCCCGAGGCGGTGCTGGCGGCGATGGCGGAGGCCGGCTTCAGCGTGACCCACGTCTATGGGCTGACGGAAGTCTACGGCCCCGCCGTCGTCAACGAGTGGCACGACGATTGGAGCGGACTCGATCCCACGCGGCAGGCACAGCTCAAGTCGCGCCAGGGCGTGCGCTATCCCGCGCTCGAGGCCCTCACCGTCATGGACCCGCAAACCATGACGCAAGTGCCGGCCGACGGCGTCACGCTGGGCGAGGTCATGTTCCGCGGCAACATCGTCATGAAGGGCTACTTGAAGAACAAGGCGGCCACGGATGAGGCCTTCGCCGGCGGCTGGTTCCATTCGGGCGACCTCGGCGTGCTGCACCCGGACGGCTACATCCAGCTCAAGGACCGCTCCAAGGACATCATCATCTCGGGCGGCGAGAACATCTCCTCCATCGAGGTGGAGGACGCGCTCTACAAGCACGCCGCCGTGGCCGCCTGCGCCGTGGTGGGCAAGGCCGACGCGAAGTGGGGCGAGACGCCCGTCGCCTTCATCGAGCTGAAGCCCGGCGTGCCCGCGCCGTCGGCAGAGGACATCATCGCCCACTGCCGCGCGCTGCTTGCCGCCTACAAGGTGCCGCGCCACGTCGTGTTCGGCGAGGTGCCCAAGACCAGCACCGGCAAGATCCAGAAGTTCGTGCTCAGGGAGCGGGCGAAGGGGATGTGAGGCTCTCGGGGTGCAACCTGCTCACGGTCACTGCAGCACGTGGTCATCCGGAACATCGAATAGCCCACTTGGCCCCGTGAGGCCTACAGCTCGCCACATGCGGATGATGCCGGCGGCGGAGCTCGCCTCCGTCGGCCAGGCGTTGCACCACGGGCTTGCGTCCCCGGCCGAAGCGCCAAAGGATGCGTCCCCGGCCGCAGCGCGCAAAGGATGCCTCCCCGGCCGGCGCGCGCAAGGTTTGCGTCCCCGGCCGCAGCGCGCGAGCTTGATCGCAGATCAAGGTCGAGCGCGCAGAGCCGGGGTCTTTGCCCCTCGCAGGGGTAAGGATCCCGGAGAGCCTCGCCCCGGCTCATGAGCCGGGCTCGGCTTCCGGGAACGCAGAAGGAGGCGGCGGGCCGCGTGCTCCAGCCAACGGGCCTTGTCATCACAGGGGCCTGCGCCCCCTTGCATCCGGTCGCAGCACCACGGGCTTGCGTCCCTGGCCGAAGCGCCAAGGGATGCGCCCCCGGCCGAAGCGCACGAGCTTGATCGGAGATCAAGGTCGAGCGCACAGAGCCGGGGTCTTTACCCCGTGCAGGTGTAAGGATCCCGGAGAGCCTCGCCCCGGCTCATGAGCCAGGCTCGGCTTCCGGGAACGCAGAAGGAGGAGGAGGCCCCGCCCCTTGCGTCCCCGGCCGAGGCGCGCGAGGGATGCGTCCCCGGCCGGAGCGCGAGCTTGATCGGAGACGCTGGCTGGCTTTGCCGCTCGCGCGCAGAGCCTCGCCGCCCACCGCTCCATAGCAAAGCCGCGAGTCGGGCGACGTGGTGGCGCCCACCAGCGGCACGTCCACGCTCGTCTCGGCCGACAGTCCTGCACTGCGTGCACGGCCAGTAGCCTGCGGGCGGAAGGGCAGCTATCTCTTCTGCGCCCATGCCGCGCCCGCCACCCTCCACCGCCCGCATCGTGCTCATCGCCGTCGCCGCCGAAGGGCTGCTCACGCTCATGGATGCGATCATCAAGGCGTTGTCCCCGCGCTATCCGACGCTGCAGATCGCCTTCCTGCGCTACGGCTTCGGGCTGATCGGCGCGGCCATCTACACGGCCTGGAACCGGCCGGGCTGGCCCACGCGCGAGGCCACGCTCTTCAACGGCCTGCGCGCCGTGCTGATGGTGTTCATGGCCACGACCTTCTTTTTCGCGCTGGGCCGCCTGCCGCTGGCCGATGCGATCGCGCTCAGCTTCATCTCACCCGCGCTCACCGCGCTCTTGGGTGTGCTGCTGCTGGGCGAGCGCCTCGACTGGCGGGTTGTCGCGGCGCTGGTGGGCGGGTTCGCGGGCATGCTGCTGATCGTCGGCGGCAGCCTCGGCAGCGCCGGCATGTCGGATGAAATCCTCATCGGCGCGGCGGCGGTGCTGATCTCGGCCGTCGGCTATTCGCTGAGCATCATCCTGTTGCGCCACCGGGCAACACGCGATCCGCTGTCGCAGATCGTGCTGTTCCAGAACCTCGGACCCGCGCTGATCCTGGCGCTGCCCGCCCTCTGGGTGTGGGTTGCACCGACACCCCGCGACTATGCCCTGTTTGCGCTGCTCGGCACCCTCGGCGTAGCGGCCCACACCATGCTGGCGCACGCGTTCGCGCGCATCGAGGCGGCACGCCTGGCGCCGGTCGGCTATGTGACGCTGGTGTGGGGCGTCCTGTTCGGCTTCCTGTTCTTTGCGGAGGTGCCGGGCCTTGCCACGCTCGCCGGGGCGGCTCTGATCATCCTGACGATGATCCTCTCCCAGCGACGATGAGGGTCATCCAACGGGGCGGAGTCAATCCCAGGAGCGCGGCATCGACCGGGGCCGGCAAGGGGCTGAGTTGAGAGACGAGGTTAAGCTGATCCCACTCCCAGCACGCCCGCTGCCGGCAGCGTCCGCATCCTCGAGGGGATAAATCCACCCTTCCGCCGATCGAGGAATCGGCGCGGTGAGGGGCTTGGCAGGTGCTCTTGTGCCCGGCTCAGTGCCGGGTGTCTTGGTTTCCCTGCAGCTTTGCCATCTCGTCTTTCAGTTTGAGCTTCTCCAGCTTCCACCGGCTGATTTGGCTGTCGTCGGCGCCTGGCCGGGCCATTTCTTCTTGTATCTTGCGCTCCAGGGAGCGGTGTTTCTCTGAAAGCTCTGCGAGATGTGCAGCAAGCGTCATCGTGACCCTCCTATATGCGTTGAAGGGAACCGAAGTGTGCCACGAAGCCCGTGATTTGTCTAACCTCAGGCGCGCATGCGCGAGCTGGACTGGACGCAGTTTTGCACAATTTTTGCCTACGGAAGCAATATCTTGCTGAACGGGGCCCAGACCCTTGCCTCCCTCTGCATTTGCAACGATAGTGGGTTTTAAGAGAGTGCGAGCGGCTGTCACGGCAGGAAGCTTGAAGGGCCGATGCAGCGACCGGACGAGCGTGAGCTTCGCGAACAATTAGCGCGACTGAGGGCCGAGCACCGGGATCTCGACGCCGAGATCGTGGCCGTGGAGGCATCGCCGCATTCCGATCAGTTGCAGATCAAGCGGCTGAAAAAGCGCAAGCTGGCGCTCAAGGACCAGATCACCGCGATCGAGGACCAGCTGCTGCCGGATATCATTGCCTGAGCAAGCCGCCAATGAGCCCCATGAAACGCCCCAAAGTCGGCACGCGCCGCTTGCCAGCGGGGGCGCTGTCGCCTTAAGAGCTTGGCTTCTCGCGGTCCTCCAACCTGCAGGGCGCAGGCGCTAAGGCTATGGCTGAGCATCCCGAAGTCGGCATTGTCAAAGTCGGCATTATCATGGGCAGCATGTCCGACTGGCCTACCATGAAGCTCGCGGCCGATGTGCTGTCGGAGCTGAAGATCCCCTATGAGGCGAAGGTCGTCTCGGCGCATCGCACGCCGGACCGGCTCTACGACTACGCCAAGGGCGCCAAGGCGCGCGGCCTCAAGGTGATCATCGCCGGGGCGGGCGGCGCCGCGCACCTGCCCGGCATGACCGCCTCCATGACCACGCTGCCCGTGCTAGGCGTGCCGGTGGCAACCAAGGCGCTGTCGGGCCAGGACAGCCTCCTGTCGATCGTGCAGATGCCGGCGGGTGTGCCGGTTGGAACGCTCGCCATCGGCAATGCCGGCGCCACCAATGCCGGTCTGCTCGCCGCTGCAATCCTGGCCCTTGCCGACGATCAGCTCGCGCGCCGGCTCGAAGCATTGCGGGCCAGGCAGACAGCGTCCGTTCCCGAGGCGCCCCAAGACGATGCCTGAGGCGAGCCTCCCCGCGCCCCTGCCGCCAGGGTCCACCATCGGCATCCTGGGAAGCGGCCAGCTCGGCCGCATGCTCGCCGTGGCCGCAGCGCGGCTCGGCCTCAAGACGCACATCTACTGCGAGGAGAGCGGCCCCGCCTTCGATGTCGCGACCTCAACCACGAAAGCCTCGTTCGACGACACGGCGGCGCTGACGCATTTCGCGGGCGCGGTCGAGGCCGTGACCTATGAGTTCGAGAACGTGCCGATCGCCGCCGCCCGGCATCTGGCCGCGCTTGTGCCCGTGCGGCCCTCCGCCAAGGCGCTGGAGGTCGCGCAGGACCGGCTGGTGGAGAAGGAGTTCATATCTGCGCTGTCGATCCCGGTCGCCCCGTTCCGGGCGATCGACAGCGCGGCGGACCTGGGCGCGGCCATCGCGCAGCTCTCTGCGCCCGCCATCCTGAAGACGCGACGGCTGGGCTACGACGGCAAGGGCCAGGCAAGCGTCGAACCGGGCGCCGATATCGAAGCGGTGTGGCGGATGGTCGGCACCAAGCCGGCCGTGCTCGAGCAGCGGGTTGCCTTCGCGTGCGAGATCTCGACGCTGGTCGTGCGCAGCCAGTCGGGGGCGATCGGCATCTACGACTGCCCGGTCAATACCCACGAGACCGGCATTCTGCGCCGCTCGGTGGTGCCGGCCCATCTGGCCGCAGCCGACATCGCGCGCGCGCGCGCCATCGCGCAGACGATTGCCGCAGCCCTCGACTACGTCGGCGTGCTGGCTGTTGAGATGTTCCATCTCGGCGGCGATGCGCCCGTCGGGCAGCGCGTGATGGTCAACGAGATCGCGCCGCGCGTGCACAACTCCGGCCACTGGACCATCGACGCCTGCAGTGTGAGCCAGTTCGAGAACCACATGCGGGCCGTCGCCGGCTGGCCGCTCGGCTCCACCGCGCGCCACAGCGACGCCCAGATGGTGAACCTGATCGGCCAGGAGGCGCTCGACTGGCAGAGGCTCGCGGCCGAGCCGGGCGCCTGCCTCCACCTCTACGGCAAGCGCGAGGCGCGCGCCGGGCGCAAGATGGGCCACGTCACCCGGCTCTCGCCCAAGAGCTGCCCAGACGATTCAGGCCCGCTCACTGCACCGGGACGCTGAGCTGCAGCCGTCCGCTCCAGACATTGGCCGCGCCCGGCTCGCCTTCCTCGACGCCGCCGCCGGCCTGCAGCTTCGTGCCACCGGCCGCACCGATGGTGACCCCCGCCTCGGCCTTGAGGCGCATGTCGTTGTGGCCGACCGCTCCGGGCGCAAGCCGGGAGAGGGTATCGATCCCCCAGAAGCTGCCGATCGCCGCCCTGGGCTCGATGAACATCGATTGGTCCAGATCGATCCGGTATGCGAACTCCGGGCCGATGTCGACGCGGCCGGAGCCGCCGGCATAGGGCGCCGCGGCATCCTGTGGCGCCGCAGGCGACGAGGCCACTGCCGCCTCCTGGGTGTGGTTGACGCTGATGCTCGGCGTAAACCGCCATGCACCGAACGACTGCGTGTTGGCGAGCCGCGCGCTGACCATGCGCCGCGGGACGCTGACCATCCGCTGGGACAGCTCGTCGGCCCCGCTCTCCACCACGCCCCAGGCCGCGCGCGCGTCGAGCACCAGGCCCGGCGCCAGCTTGACGTTGGTGACGGGTCCCAGCAGCCATCCCTGATCCAGCAGGCTGTGGGGAACACCAACCAGCGTTTGGCCAGGCTGATCGATCTGAGCCAGGGCCCCGACCATGATCTGCGGCAGCAGCTTGTAGTTGAGCGCCGCATTGACCCCGCTCGCCGTGGTATCCACCTCAAGCCCGTCCGGCCCGCCCGCCCGGTAGCGTTCGCCCCGCCATTCCAGCTTGAGCTCGACGCCACCGGGATAGGCCGGCACGACCCTGGCGGCGGGGCGCGCCTCCCCGGCCCACGGCGTGGCGCTGGCCGTGCGGCCGGGCGCCGCGCCATCGAGAGCGATGCCGGCAGGCTCGGCCATCTCCAAGCTCTCGGCCAACGGGCCATGAGGCAACCCGGCTGCGTGGTGCGCGCCGCCCGCGGGCGCGCCGCCGCGGGCGCTGCCCGCCGACACGCAGGACGCGGTGAACGCTGCCGCGTCGGCACCTTCCTTGGAAAACTCGAAATCGAACACGCCGCCTCGTGCCGCCACGAACGACACGCGCGTGCCTGTCGGCCCCACCAGCAGCGCGCGCGGTGCATCGGCGCCCCTGCGCAGGGTCAGAGTGCCGAACGGGCCGTCCGCGGCCTCAAACGTGAAAAGGAGCGTGTCGCCCGCCTTCAATTCAGCGTGACGGGTGGCGCTGCGCTCGGTCCCGAGCGCGACGTTCAGGGCCCCGCCGTTGACGGCCGCGCAGTCGATACCCCGGGCTGCCTGCGCACCGCCTCCCGCCAGTGCCGTGCCGGCCGCAACGAGGGCCAGCCGCACCCCCTGCCGCCACCGTGATGATCCCCGCCAGAGCCCTGCAAAGGCTTGCAGTTTCCGCTTCATCGTGCCCCCTTGTTCGAGGTCTTCTGGATTGGCACCCACCCCGTCTGCCGCAGGGCGTTGCAGCGCAATATAGGCAGGGTTGACGACGGCGCCACCCCTCGGCGGGTTGTTTGTGATGATCGGGCAGATTTTTCCCGAGCTTCGGCAGCCTACGGGAGCATTGGACATGTCAACCCGCCTTTGCTAGAAGCTCGGCCAACGCATGGGGCGCGGCTCCGGGCGCATATTTGTGGTGCCTGTCCCGCCCTGCACAGAGGCCAATAGCTACAACTTTCAAGGAATAACCGCTTGCTGGTTCAAGTTCGCGACAACAACGTCGACCAGGCCCTCAAGGCGCTGAAGAAGAAAATGCAGCGCGAGGGCATCTTCCGCGAGATGAAGCTGCGGAACTATTACGAGAAGCCCTCCGAGAAGCGCGTGCGCGAGCAGGCCGAGGCGGTGCGGCGGGCACGCAAGCTGGCGCGCAAGAAGGCGCAGCGCGAGGGCTTGCTGCCCGGCAAGGCGCCGGCAGCACGCCCAGGCGCTGCAGGTAGAGCCGGTGGCCGGCCCGGCGGGCCGGG
>JAIEQJ010000058.1 GCA_019747815.1 Hyphomonadaceae bacterium | reverse complement strand
CGTCCTGAGCTTTGTCGAAGGACGGGCTGCGCTCACCAAATCGTGCTTCGACAGGCTCAGCACGGGGTTGGAGCGAGTTTGACACGCGATGACAGCGCGCGCGCCTGCGTCCTGAGCTTGCCGAAGGACGGGCCGCATCCGCCGCCCTCGTCCTGAGCTTTGTCGAAGGACGGGCTGCGCTCACCAAATCGTGCTTCGACAGGCTCAGCACGGGGTTGGAGCGAGTTTGACACGCGATGACAGCGCGCGCGCCTGCGTCCTGAGCTTGTCGAAGGACGGGCCGCATCCGCCGCCCTCGTCCTGAGCTTTGTCGAAGGACGGGCTGCGCCCACCAACGTGCGTGGTTCGACAAGGCTCACCACCGGGTCGGCGAAGCCGTCTGCCCGGCAACCCTGAACCGGAACGACACTTACGCATCGCCGTCTTGCTAGACGCGGTTTGCGGCCAGATCGCGGTCGACATTGGTCGACATCAAAGCGCGCGGCCGATGGCCAGGAACTTGTCCTGCCGCTGGCGCCGGATGGCATCGGCGTCCATGCGCGAGAACTCGTTGAGCGCCCGTGCGACGATGTCCCCTGTGCGGCGGAAGACCTGAGCCGCATCCCGGTGCGCGCCGCCCGCGGGCTCGGGAATGATGGCGTCGATGATGCCGAGCGCCTTCAGGTCCTGTGCCGTGATCTTCATGCCGGTCGCCGCGTCGATCGCGCGCGCTGCGTCCCGCCACAGGATCGAGGCGGCGGCTTCCGGCGAGGCGACCGTGTAGATCGAATGCTCGAGCATGAGCACGCGGTTGGCGGTGGCAATCGCAACGGCGCCTCCCGAGCCGCCTTCGCCGATGACGACGGCGATCAGCGGCACCGTGAGCGACAGGCAGCGGTCGGTGGAGCGGGCGATCGCCTCGGCCTGGCCGCGCTCCTCCGCCCCGATGCCAGGATAGGCGCCGGCGGTGTCGACCAGCGTCAGCACCGGCAGATCGAACTTCTCCGCCAGGTCCATCAGCCTGACGGCCTTGCGATAGCCCTCCGGCCGGGCCATGCCGAAGTTGTGCTTGATGCGGCCTTCCGTGTCGGAGCCCTTCTCGTGGCCGATCACCACGATCGAGCGGCCGCGGAACCGTCCAAGCCCGCCCATGATGGCGGCGTCCTCGGCGAAATAGCGATCCCCCGCCAGCGGCGTGAAGTCCTCGATCATCGCCCGCACGTAGTCGAGACTATGGGGCCGGTCCGGATGGCGGGCCACCTGCGTCTTCTGCCACGGCGTCAGTTTGGCATAGGTGTCGAGCAGCGCCTGCTGCGCCTTCTGCTGGAGCTGCTTCACCTCGTCGGTGATCGAGACGGCCTCATCGTCGCTGTCGATGGCCTTGAGCTCGGCAATCTTGCTCTCGAGCTCGGCAATCGGCTTCTCGAAGTCGAGATAGGTGCGGACGGTGACAGGGCGGTCCATCAGGCTCGTTTCGTGTCGGATGGGCGAAAATAGCACCGCCAAGGCGGTCGCCGGGCGGACATTTGCCGCCCTGCCCTGATAAGTCAAGCCGAGCTGAGTTAATGGTTGTAGAGCGGACGACGCCCAAGTTGGCCTTGGCTCACAGCCACTTAGGAGTTCCTGCCGCGTTCGCGTACCGCCAGCGGATGATGCTCGAACACAAGCCGCTTCAGCCGCTCCTCCAGGACATGGGTGTAAATCTGGGTTGTCGAGATGTCGGCATGGCCGAGCAGCTGCTGCACGGCGCGCAGGTCGGCGCCGCGATCCAGCAGGTGGCTGGCAAAGGCGTGGCGCAGGACGTGCGGCGATACCCGCTCCGGGTCCAGGCCCGCCTCAATGGCGAGTTGCTTCAGCTCCTGGCCGAGGCGCTGGCGCGTGAAATGCCCGGCCGCCCCCCGTGACGCGAACAGCCACTTGGTGGCCAGCATGGGCGCAACGTCGTCCTCGAAGCCGACGTTGAGATAGCGGTCGAGCGCCGCCTGCGCCGCCGCATTGAGCGGAACAAGCCGCTCGCGGCCACCCTTGCCCTTGATCGCCAGCACCCGGCCGTCGCCCGCGAGCACCGAGCGCGGCAGCGTCACCAGCTCGCTCACGCGCATGCCGGTGGCATAGAGCATCTCGATCAAGGCATAGAGCCTGAGCGCCCGTACCCGGTCGCGCCCCTTGGCCGGGGCGATGCGCGCGCGCGCGGTCTCGATCAGGCGATCGACCTCGGCCACCGACAAGGTCTTGGGCAGTGCCCGCGCCTGCTTTGGGCTCTCCAGGCCATGCGCGGGGTCCTCTGCAATCACGCCTTCGGCGGCGAGAAACTTGAAGAGCTGCCGGAGGGCGGACAGCCGGCGCGCACGGGAGGCCGGCGCCAGGCCAGCCTCCGACACCGAGCGCATATAGGCGGCAATATCGGCCGGGACCACGGTGGTGAGCGTGCCGTCGCGCGTCTTCAGGAAGGCCAGAAAATCATCCATATCCCGCCGGTAGGCCTGCAGCGTGTTTTCGGCAGCACCTCTCTCCGCCGCCAGCATCTCGAGGAACTGGCCGATCAAATGGTGTGGGTTCGTGGTCACGGCTCACGTGCCCGGCGTGCGCGGCCACAGGGCAAACAGGGCCTCGAGCGCGAGACGCCGGGCATCCCGCTCCAGCCCCGCGCGCTTCAGCGCCCGCACGGTGTCGCCCAGGGCCAGGATATTGGCGCCTTCCGTCCCGTTCGGACCAAGGGCGCGCAACGCCACCAGCACGGTTCGGCCGGTGTCCTTGCGCTGTGCGGACTGCGCGAGGTCGGCCAGCACGCCCGTCTCCGGCAAGTAACCGGATGCGGGCTGCGGCGTGCGGCCCGCCGCCTCCCAGAGGCCCATCGGCACATCGATGTCGAGCGCATCGAGCACCGTTGCCAGCCGGTGCAGGACGTCGCCGCTCAGGCGCCCCCGTGCGGCAAGCTCCTCCACGGACGCGAGCCCCGGCGCGCGTCCACGGACCACCCCCCCCGGATCGACCAGATCGATGAGCGCCAGCCAGTGCTGGAGACTGGCCGTGGTCTCGGCCCAGCGGCGCGCCTGCTCGTATTCGCCGCCCGCCAGCGCGATCTCGATCGCCGGCTCGGCCAGCATGCCGGTCTCGGGCGAGGGCCACAGTTGGCCCACCACCGGCGCCAACATCCGAGCCGTCTGCATGTGGATGCCGGAGCGGCGCGCATCCTCGAGCAGCGCGCGCAGCAGGCGCGCCCGCAGATCCGGGGCTTGCGTCGTCTCCACGGCGCGGAACAGCCGCGCGCGCCGCAAGACCGGCTCTCCCGCCTCGTTGGGTGTCGCCCGTCCCGAAGGCTCAGGCTGCCGCCGGTAGACGTCGGCAACGGCGGCCGGGGTCATGGCATTGACCCGCAACGCCGCCTCGGCCGCAGCCGTGCGCATGCGATGGTCGCTGGTGGGGACACCGGCCAGAGCAACGAGCAGCGCAGGCTCGGCCCGCTCCAGCGCCTGTCCTTCATTCACGGGGCCCGTCAGCTCCAGAAACCTGAAGTCCAGCAGCGACAGACGCGCCGGCAGCGCGGGATGCGGCTTGGCGCCCATGCTCAGACCATCCAGGACGCGCAGTGCGAGGCCGTCTAGAACGCCTTCCTCGCGAGCGAGGTTCGCGGCGAGACCCGCCGCCGCCGCATCGCCGGCGACGGCTGCGCAATAGCCGGTCAGCAATTGCGCCTCGCCCCGCAGGCGCCCGCGCAAGGTCTCACCCGGCGCCGCCGGCGATTTGATCGCCCGGCAGCCGGCCTCGCGCGCGCCAAGACCGATGTCCTTGCGGGCGAGCCCCACGCGAGCCAAGGGGCCGGCCTCGCTGCCCGGCACGTCCCCCATCACGTCCCCCATGTCGCCGAGCAGGCCGGAGCGGTAGAGCGCCTCCAGGCGCAGGGCCGCGAAGTGGTCGGGGCTTGGCGCGCCGCCCGGCGGCGACGCCGACGACAGCAGCATGCGCCGCCAGAGGTCATGCAGGGCCGGCGAGCGCGGCGGCAGATCGAGCGTGGCCAGCAGCCGCTCGACGTCCGCCATCTCCAGACCGCGCCACAGATCGAGCGGCAATCCCGACCTGTCGGGCGCCATCACCGGGGGCAGGTCGCTGCTCTCGACGGGACGGCCGCGCCCCTCGGGACGCGGCGCGCGCTCGAGGTTGGCGCGATCCGCGGGCGGCAGGGGTCGCGTGCGGGGAGGTGCGGGTTCCAGCCACTTGAAGGGGTTCCAGCCCTCGCTCGTCGATTGCGCGGCAGCGTCTGCGGCCGCGAGCCCCAGCAGCGATGCCGCGAGAGCCAGGAAGCGAACAACTGCGCGCATCGACGTTGGCCTTGAACCTCTCGCCGTCAGCGGCGCACCTTGACGCCCGGCACCGGCGTGGACATGTCCCTCTGCTCCGGCTCCAGGACAATCGCTATGACATACAGTCCGCCGAAGACCATGGCCCCCAGGATCCCGGCGACGATCAGAAACCGGAAGAGGCTAGGCATATGGCGAAACGGCTCCCTGCCGGCTAGTGTCCCGGGTCACGTTGACGCCATTATGGCCCGCCCCGGGGCCGCGCTTCCACCCATCGGAAGCCGCGCTCGCGCAAGCGCCATACGAGCGATCAAGCCATTGACGGCCTTGGCTAAAGCTCGGGCTCGCCCTATTGAGACGCATGCTGCACGGTTCGACTGCTCGGTAGCTAATGATGCGATTCGCGCCGGGAGGCAAAAAGGAGGACACCCTGGATCAAGCGATTCGGGAGAGGCTTGGCTCACGCTCGATCGTCCTGGTCGGAATGCCTGGATGCGGCAAATCCGCCATCGGGCGCCGGCTGGCGCCGCGCCTTGACCTGCCGTTCGTCGATGCCGACGAGGAGATCGAGCGGGCGGCCGGCAAGTCCATCAAGGAGATCTTCGCCGACCACGGCGAGGCCTATTTTCGCGATGGCGAGCGCCGGGTGATCGCCCGCCTCCTTGCGTCCGGTCCGCAGGTGCTGGCCACGGGCGGAGGCGCGCTGATGGCCGAGGAGACGCGCGAGAACATTCGCCGCGCCGGGCTTTCCGTCTGGGTCAAGGCCGACGTGGCCGTGCTGGTGCGTCGCGTATCCAAGAGGAGCAACCGGCCCCTATTCGAAGGCCGCGATCCGGACGTCGTCATGCAGGAACTCATGCGCGTGCGCTACCCCCTATTTGCAGCCGCCGATATCGTGGTGCAAAGCCGGGACGTGCCGCACGACGTGATCGTCGGTGAGATCATGCAGGCGCTGGCGGCGAAGCTCGGCATCACGGAAGCGCGCACGGACGCGGAGAAAGCGCCATGACCATCGATCGTCCGCGCGGGGCGCACATCCCCGCTGCACCGCTGCCCGAAGGGGTGGTGGCGGTTCCCGTCGCGCTCGGCCAGCGCGCCTACGATGTGCTGATCGGCGCCGGCCTGCTGGCGCGTGCCGCAGACCTCATCGACAGCAGGGTCGGCCCTGCAAAGTGCGTGATCGTCACCGACGAGAATGTTGCCAAGCGCCACCTCGCCCCTCTCGAAGCCGCGCTCGAGCGGCTCGGACGGCACGCGAGAACCGAGATCCTGCCACCCGGCGAGACCACCAAGAGCTTCGGCGCGCTCGCCCGCCTGTGCGAGCGCATTCTGGAGACCGGGCTGGAGCGGGGTGGGCTCGTCGTTGCGCTGGGCGGCGGCGTCATCGGCGATCTAACCGGCTTTGCCGCCAGCATCGTGCGCCGCGGCGTCGGCTTCGTTCAGATCCCCACGACCCTGCTGGCGCAGGTCGATTCATCGGTCGGCGGCAAGACCGGCATCAACACGCCGCAAGGCAAGAACCTGATCGGCACCTTCCATCAGCCGCGCCTCGTGCTGGCCGACACGGCCCTGCTGGCCACACTGCCCGCGCGCGAGTTTCGCTCAGGCTACGTGGAGGCCGCCAAATACGGCCTGCTCGGCGATGCGGCGTTCTTCGGCTGGCTGGAGCAGAACCACAAGGCCGTGCTCGCCCATGATGCGGCGGCGTTGGCCAAGGTCGTGGGCACCAGCGTCGCCGGCAAGGCCGCCATCGTCGCGCGCGACGAGACGGAGACCGGCGACCGCATGCTGCTCAACCTCGGCCACACCTTCGGCCACGCGCTGGAGGCCTGGGCCGGCTACTCCGAGCGGCTGCTGCACGGCGAGGCCGTGGCCATCGGCATCTGCCTCGCCTTCCGGCTCTGCCAGGAATTGGGACTGACCGACGAGGCGACCGTGCAGCGGGTCGTCACGCATCTGGCCGCCGTCGGCCTGCCGACCCGCATCGCCGAGATTCCCGGCGGCGCGGCGCCGGAGGCCGACACGCTCGTCAGAATCATGGGGCAGGACAAGAAGGTGCGCGACGGCACGCTCACGTTCATCCTGGTGCGCGGCATCGGGCAGGCGTTCGTCTCGCGCGACATCGCCGTCGAGACGGTTCACGCCTTCCTCACCCGCGCGCTCGGCGCGCAGCGCGCCTGAGACCTAGCCGATCGCCTCGCCCGGCGCGTAGGCCTTGATCGCCAGCGCGTGCACCTTACCTTTAAGCTCCGCCGCGAGAGCATCGTTGACCATGCGATGGCGATCGACGCGCGACTTGCCGGCGAATGCCGATGAAACCACCAGCACGCGGAAATGGCTCTCCCCCGTGCCGGGCGAGCCGCGATGGCCGGCGTGCAGGTGCGACTCGTTCACCACGTCCAGGCGCGTGGGATGCAGCGCCTCTACCAGCTTCTCCCGGATGCTTGCTTCCACAGACATTAACGCTCCTCTCAGTCGCCGGGTGCCAAGGTGGGCGGCGTTATAGCAGACGCGCAACGGCGCGGGCGACGATCGCGCCCCGAGCCTTGTGCCCGCCACAGCTTGCGCCCATACTCAAGCGAAATGAAACTCGATTCAAAATACTTCGACTCGCTCCGGGCGAAGCCGGACGGCGCGGAGGCGCCGCAGCCGGCCGGACCGGTGTGCCAATGGAAGGGCTGCCAGTCCGTCGGCCGGCATCGCGCGCCCATGGGGCGGGGTCGCGAGGGCCAGTACTATCTCTTCTGTCTTGATCACGTGCGGCAATTCAACGCCTCCTACAATTACTTCGAGGGCTGGAGCAACGCCGACGTGGAAGCCTTCCAGAAGGATGCCGTGATCGGCCATCGGCCCACATGGAAAACGGGGCTGCACACGGGCGCCCAGGGCACCGCACATGGATCCGGCCACGACTTTCAGGACCCGCATGCCTTTTTTGCGTGGCGCAGCCGCCGCTTCGGCGACGGCGAGGCCAGCCACCGCCGGCTGAAGCCGCTGGAGCGAAAATCGCTGGAGGCGCTGGATTTGGCTGAGGGCGTGGATCGCGCCCAGATCAAGGCCAGGTTCAAGGAGCTGGTCAAGCGTCACCACCCTGACGCCAACGGCGGCGACAAGCGGTCCGAGAACAGGTTGCGCGAAATCATCCAAGCTTATAACTATCTGAAACAGGCAGGCCTTGTCTGAGGCCAGCGACCGACGGAACGATCTCTAATTTGGCCGATCCGGTGTGGCGGCCCTGCCGGCACCGGGAGCAAACATCCGGAATCCAAGCGATATGCCCGCCCAAGCCCAAGCCGGCGTGCCCGGCATGCCGGACATGAAAGTGTCCGTGCGCCAGCTCTTCGGCATCGATACGGACCTTGAGGCTCCCGCCTATTCCAAGGCGACGGACCACGTGCCCGACATCGACAGCGACTATGTGTTCAACCGGGAAGTGACGCTGGCGATCCTGGCCGGCTTCAAGTTCAATCGCCGCGTGATGATCCAGGGCTATCACGGCACGGGCAAGTCGACCCACGTCGAGCAGGTGGCCGCGCGCCTGAACTGGCCCTGCATCCGCATCAATCTCGACAGTCATGTCAGCCGCATCGACCTGGTGGGCAAGGACGCCATCGTCCTGAAGGACGGCAAGCAGATCACCGAGTTCAAGGAGGGCATGCTGCCCTACTGCCTGCAGAGCAACACCGCGCTGTGCTTCGACGAGTACGACGCCGGCCGGCCGGACGTGATGTTCGTGATCCAGCGCGTTCTGGAGCAATCGGGCAGGCTCACATTGCTGGACCAGTCCAAGGTCATCAGGCCCCACCCGGCTTTCCGCCTGTTCTCGACGACCAACACCATCGGCCTGGGCGACACCTCCGGCCTCTACCACGGCACGCAGCAGCTCAATCAGGGGCAGATGGACCGCTGGTCGATCGTGGCAACCCTCAACTACCTGCCGCACGACGAGGAGACGCGCATCGTGCTCGCCAAGGCCAAGAGCTTCAACAAGAGCGAGGCCAAGCGCAAGATCGTCTCCAACATGGTCCGTGTCGCCGACCTCACACGCTCCGCCTTCATCAACGGCGACCTGTCCACCGTGATGAGCCCGCGCACGGTGCTGACCTGGGCGGAGAATGCCGAGATCTTCAACGACATCGGCTTCGCCTTCCGCCTCACCTTCGTCAACAAGTGCGACGAGCTGGAACGGCCGCTGGTGGCCGAGTTCTATCAGCGCTGCTTCGGCGAGGAGCTGCCGGAGAGCGCCGCCAACGTGGCGCTCAGTTGAGGTAGCCGATGGCGGCAGGCTCGAACCGCAAGGAGGCGCCGGCCGAACCCTTCAAGCGGGTGCTCGGGCTCGCCGTGCGCGCGATTGCCGGCGACGGCGAGGTCCAGGTGAGCTATGGGCCCGGCAAGCCCGAGCTCGACGGCAAGGCCGTGCAGCTTCCCGAGCCTTCGCGCGTTCCCTCCCAGCGGGAAGTGGCCGTCATTCGCGGCTGGGCCGACAGCCTGGCGCTGACGGCCGCCTGCCACGACGCCAAGCTGCACGCCCGCCTCGCCCCCAAAGCCGGGCCTGCCAAGGCCGTATTCGAGGCGGTGGAGCGCGCGCGCATCGAGGCGCTGGGCGCCAATCGCATGCCGGGCATGGCGGCCAACCTGACGGCGCGCATTGAGGACCAGTACGGCCACGGGCGATATGCCGAGATCACCGAGCGGGCGGACGCCCCGCTCGAGGACGCGCTCGCCCTGATCGTGCGCGAGCGCCTGACGGGCGCGGCGCCGCCGCAAACCGCCAAGGCCATGGTCGACCTGTGGCGATCCTGGATCGAGGACCGGGCAGGGCGCACCCTGTCGCGGCTCGAGAACGTGGCCGACGACCAGGCCTCGTTCGGCCGCGTGTTGCGCGACATGCTCAAGACGCTCGACCTGTCGGATGAACTCTCCGAGGGCGAGCGCGAGGAAGGCGACGAGGAGCAGGAGCAGCAGGACGGCGGCGAGCAGCAGGCGCAGGACCAGCAGGACGGCCAGGACGCCGAGGATCAGGCGAGCGAGGACCAGCGGGGCGAGGGCGAGGAGGGCGAGCCCGTCGATTCCGCCCAGGACGCCGACACCGACCAGTTCGATGCCGACGATGACAGCGACGAGACCGCCGAGGCGCGCGAGCCCTGGCGGCCGAATGTCAACGTGCTCGATAACCCGGAGGCCTTCGGATACAAGGTTTTCAGCCGCAGCCACGACGAGGAGATCGCCGCCGAGAACCTCTCCACGCCGGACGAGCTGGAGCGCTTGCGATCCTTCCTCGACAAGGAATTGCGGCACCTGCAGAGCATCGTAGGCCGCCTCGCCAACAAGTTGCAGCGCAAGCTGATGGCCCAGCAGAACCGCGCCTGGGATTTCGATCTGGAGGAGGGCATCCTCGACACCGCGCGCCTCACCCGCGTCGTCATCGATCCCCTGCATGCGCTGTCCTTCAAGCACGAGCGCGATGCCACCTTCCGCGACACCGTCGTCACGCTGCTGCTCGACAACTCGGGCAGCATGCGCGGACGCCCCATCATGGTGGCGGCCTGCTGCGCCGACATTCTGGCCCGCACGCTCGAACGCTGCGGCGTGAAGGTCGAGATCCTCGGCTTCACCACCAAGGCCTGGAAGGGCGGCCAGGCGCGCGAGGCCTGGCTGGCGGCAGGCAAGCCGCCCAACCCCGGCCGCCTCAACGATCTGAGGCACATCATCTACAAGTCGGCGGATGCGCCCTGGCGCCGGTCGAAGCGGTCGCTGGCGCTCATGATGCGCGAAGGGCTGCTCAAGGAGAACATCGACGGCGAGGCGCTGGCCTGGGCGCATCGGCGCCTCCTGGTCCGCCCGGAGCGGCGCCGCATCCTGATGATGATCTCCGATGGCGCTCCCGTCGACGACTCGACCCTGTCGGTCAACACCGGCAGCTACCTGGAGCAGCATCTGCGCCAGGTCATCGAGGAGATCGAGACCCGCTCGCCGGTCGAGCTGATCGCCATCGGCATCGGCCATGATGTGACACGCTACTATCGCCGCGCCGTCACCATCACCGACCCGGCCGAGCTGGCGGGCGCCATGACCGACAAGCTCGTCGAGCTGTTCGAAGAAACGGGGGCAGAGGTTGCGCCGAAACGGCCGGCGCCGGCGCCACGGCGAAAACTGCACTGATGTTCGAGCCTCCCGCCGCAGCCGGGTGACACGCGAACCGGATCGATCATGAGCGGCATGCACGGACCCGGCAGGCTGACACGACGCAGGCTCCTGGGCGGTCTCGCGGCCGGCGCGGGCGTCGGCTGGGCGACCTACTCGTATGTCGCCGCGGAGGAGGACGCGCCAAGCGGCGCGCTTGCGGCCCCGCACGCGATCGCCATCGAGGCGCGGCCCATCGCCCACTTCCTGCGCAGCAGCCCGCAGACGCAGCGCTTTGGCGATTTGGAGTTCCGGGGCGGGCTCATCCTGGCGTCGCCCGCATCACACTTCGGCGGCTGGTCCGGCCTCGTCATGGACGCCGACGGGCGCAGCCTGTTCTCGATTTCGGACATGGGCGCATGGCTGTCCGCCGACGTGGCCTACGAGGGCAACCGCCCTGCACGGCTCACGGGCGCCCGCATCGGCCCGTTGCTCGGGATCGGCGGCCGCCCGTTGCGCAGCAAGCGCGAGCAGGACGCGGAGGCGGTGACACTTCTCGACGGCACGCTCACGCGCGGCACGCTGCTCATCGGCTTCGAGCGCATGCACCGCATCGGCCGCTTCGAGATCCGCAATCGCGAGCTGCGCGCTCCTTCGGGCTACCTGACGCTGCCGCGCGAGGCCCAGCGCATGCAGCCCAACCAGGGCATCGAGGCGCTGGCCGTGCTGCAGGCGGGCCCCCTGCGCGGGTCGGTGGTGGCGTTCGCCGAGCGCTTCACCCGCGGCAGCGGCTACCACACCGGCTGGCTGTGGGTGAAGGGCGAGCCGCAGCGCGTCCAGCTCAAGGATATCGACGGCTTCAACATCACCGACGCGGCAGGCCTGCCGGACGGCGGCCTGCTCGTGCTGGAGCGCTACTTCCGGTGGACGCAGGGCGTGAAGATGCGCATCCGCCGTCTGGCGGCCAAGGAGATCGTGCCGGGGGCCCGGATGACCGGACAGACGCTGCTGGAGGCGGATTCGAGCTACGAGATCGACAACATGGAGGGCATCGCCGTGCACCGCGGCGCGCGCGGGGAGACGGTGGTGTCACTGATCTCGGACGACAACTTCAACAGCTTCCTGCAGCGCACCGTCTTTCTGCAGTTCACGCTGCTCGGCGAATAGCCGAAGTGCCGGGATGCTGCGCGACCACCCGTCGCGCGCCCTCGCCCACACCCAGCCGCTCAACGGCTCAGGCCGTCGGCTGCTCGCTGTTGGCCTTCTTGATGTCGCGCTTCAGGCGCAGGCAGCGATCCGACAGCGCATCGTCCTTCGACTTCATCAGAAAGGCATCGAGCCCGCCGGTGCGCTCCACTGTCTTCAGAGCGTGCGCACTGACACGCAGTCGCACCTTGCGCTGCAGCGCATCGCTGATCAAAGTGACGTCGACCAGATTGGGCCGGAACGTACGCTTGGTCTTGTTCTCGGCATGACTGCGCAATTGGCCCGACATGGGGCCTTTGCCGGTCAGCTCGCATCGCCGTGTCATGACGGATTTTTCCTTCTGCGCTCGCGTTTGCCGCGCGCATGTGTCCACCGAGCGGCCGTTCTATACAAGAAGACAGTTCCGTCAAGGCCTTGTGCCGGCAAGGGCCGCTCGTTACGGAGTTGTTTACCCCTGCTGCGTAGCCTGCGCGCGACACAGAAATGACGCAAAACCAGCTAGCTTGAGGCGCAGATGCTGGTGTTTGCGTTATCGTGCCGAGACGTGTAGAGGCTGCGTCATGATGCGCGTTTTGTCGATACTTGCGAGTCTATTGGCGTTCGTCGTTGGCGGCGTTTCTGCCGCTCAGGCCGCCGACTGGCCGGCCAATGTGCGCGCCGTTTACGATATCAATTTCAACGGTTTCAACGTCGGCGCCTTCGAATTCCAGTCGCAGTCGGAAGAAGAGAGCTACTCCCTCACGGGCAATGCACAGCTCACCTTGCTGCTCGGGGCCTTCACCTGGATCGGCGAGACGCGCGCCTTCGGCTTGATTGCCGATCGCATGCCCAAGCCCGCCGCCTTCGCCTTCGACTTCAAGGCCAACAGCAAGACCGGCTCCACCAAGATGGATTTTGCCGACGGCGTTGTGGCCGACATCAAGCACATCCCGCCGCCGATCCCCAAGCCCGGCACGGTGCCGCTGCGTCAGCAGCACCTGAAGGGCGTGCTCGATCCGCTCAGCGCCATCATGGTGGTGGCACGCGCGTCCAACCCCAACCCCTGCGATCGCCGCCTGCCGATCTTCGACGGCAAGGAGCGGTTTGATCTGGTGCTGAGCTACAAGGGGCAGATGAAGGTGAACGAGCAGCAGCCCAGCGGCCAGCCTGCCATCGCCCATGTCTGCAAGGTCAAGTACCAGCCGATCGCCGGCCACAAGGTGGACACCGAGAACTCCTTCATGGCGACCACCGATGCCATCGAGGTGGCCCTGCGGCCGGTTCCCAGCGCCAACGTCCTGATCCCCTATCAGATCACGATCCCGACGATGGTGGGCTACGCCACGCTCGTCTCCAGGCGGGTCGAGATCGACACGCCGGGCCAGCCCCAGATCGCCCTGCTGCATTGAGGCGCAGTCCGACCGCAGCGGTGCCGTCTCTGCGCGGCAAGCGCCGCCCGCAATCGGGAAACAACCGCTCCAGTCCGCTTTATTTTCACGCAAACCCTTGATCTTGCCGTACCGCTCTGCGATGCCTCGCCTTTGAAGAGGAGCGCTGAGAGCCTTCCCAGATGAGCCGCGACATCGAACACCGCATCCGCAACGTGACGGCCGTGCTCGGGCCGACCAACACCGGCAAGACGCATCTCGCCATCGAGCGCATGCTGGGACACCAATCCGGGCTCATCGGCTTGCCGCTGCGGCTGCTGGCACGTGAGGTCTATGACAAGATCGTCGCGCGGGTCGGCGCCGAGGCCGTGGCGCTGATCACGGGCGAAGAGAAGATCAAGCCGGAACGGGCGCGCTACTATGTATGCACCGTGGAGGCGATGCCGCGCGAAGCGGACGTGGACTTTCTCGCCATCGACGAGGTGCAGCTCGCCGCCGATCCCGAGCGCGGCCACGTCTTCACCGACCGCCTGCTGCACGTGCGCGGCCGGCACGAGACCCTGCTGCTCGGCGCCCAGACCATGCGCGAGACGATCGCCGAGCTGGTCCCCGGCGCCAATTTCATTTCCCGGCCCCGGCTGTCGAAGCTGACCTATGCCGGCGACAAGAAGATCACGCGCCTGCCTGCGCGCACCGCCATCGTCGCGTTCTCGGCAGCGGAGGTCTATGCCGTCGCCGAGCTGATGCGCCGCCAGCGCGGCGGTGCCGCCGTGGTGCTGGGCGCGCTGAGCCCGCGCACGCGCAATGCGCAGGTGGCGCTCTACCAGTCCGGCGACGTCGACTTCCTGGTCGCCACCGACGCCATCGGCATGGGTCTCAATCTCGATGTCGACCATGTGGCGTTTGCCGGCGCCCGCAAGTTCGACGGCCAGGTGCATCGCGACCTCACCCCGGCCGAGCTCGGCCAGATCGCCGGACGGGCCGGCCGCCATATGAACGACGGCACCTTCGGCGTCACGGGCAGCGTCGAGCCGTTCTCCTCCGACATCATCGAGCGGCTCGAGGCGCACACCTTCGACAGCGTGAAGGCGCTGCAATGGCGCACGCGCGCGCTCGACTTCAGCTCGCTCGACCGGCTGCGGGACAGCCTGCGTGACGCGCCCAACGAAGCGCGCCTGACGCGGGCACGCATGGCCGACGACACCATTGCGCTCGAGAATGTGAGCCACGATCATGATGTGACGGCCTTGGCCGGCTCGCGCGACGCGGTCAGCCGCCTATGGGACGTTTGCCAGGTTCCGGACTATCGCAAGATCTCCACCCAGGATCACGCCGAGCTGGTGGCGACGCTCTACAAGTTCATCATGCACGGCGATGGACGCATTCCCGTCGACTGGTTTGCCAAGCAGGTCGCGTTCGCCGACCGGACCGATGGCGATATCGACACGCTTGCAACCCGCATCTCCCACATCCGCACCTGGACCTTCGTCTCCAACCGGGCCGATTGGCTGGCCGATCCGGAGCACTGGCAAGCCCGCACACGCGCGATCGAGGACAGCCTCTCGGATGCCCTGCACGAGCAGCTCACGCAGCGCTTCATCGACCGGCGCACCAGCGCCCTGATGCGGGGCCTCAAGGAGAAGGATGAGCTGCTTGCCGAAATTGCCGAGGACGGCACGGTGCATGTGGAAAAGCATTTCGTGGGCCGCCTGCAGGGCTTCCAATTCTTTCCCGACACGCAGGCCGAAGGCATCCACGGCAAGGCCACGCGCAATGCCGCCGCGCACGTGCTCAGCCGAGAGCTGGCCATGCGCGCGCGCCGGGTCGCCGCGGCCAAGACCGACGCCTTCAAGCTGACGCGACGCGGCCAGGTTCTGTGGCGCGAGGAAGAGATCGCGCGGCTGGAGGCGGGCGATGATCCTCTGAAGCCGCTTGTCGTCGTGTCGGCCGACGAGCACCTGAGCGCCCCCGACAAGGAGAAGATCAAGGAGCGCCTCGTCGCGTGGCTCGGCGAGATCATCAGCGAGCGGCTGAAGCCGCTGGTGGAGATCGCGGGCGCCAAGGACATCTCGGGGCTGGCGCGCGGGATCGCCTTCCGGCTCAGCGAGAATTTCGGCGCCCTGCGCCGCGAGGACGTGGCGCAGGAAATGCGCGCGCTCGATCAGCCGGCGCGGGCGCAACTGCGCGGCTACGGCGTGCGTTTCGGCGCTTTCAACATCTATTTTCCGGTGCTGTTGAAGCCGGCCTCCGCGGAGCTTGCTCTCGTGCTCTGGACACTCAAGCATGGCCCCGCGCACGGCCTCGACGCCGCCGCCCTGCCCGAGCCGCCGCGCGCCGGCCTCACCTCGGTCATTGCCGACAAGGCGATCCCGGAGGCGTTTCATCGCGTTGCCGGATTCCATGTCTGCGGCCCCCGGGCCGTGCGCATCGACATGCTGGAGCGGCTGGCCGATCAGATCCGGCCGTTGATTGCCTGGCGCGCGGACCCGGCCAACCCCAGTGTGCCACCCAAGGGGGCAACCGGCGACGGCGGGTTCAGGGCTACTCCGGAGATGATGTCGATCCTCGGCTGCTCGGCCGGCGAGCTTGGCAATGTCTTGCAGGCCCTGGGATTTCGCCTCGATCGCGTGCGCATCGAACCCGCGCCGCAAAGCCCCTCGGGGGCACCCGGCGATGCGGCGCCCGCGGCGGGGGATGCCGACGCCCCTGCGTCGTCCACGACGGAGGCGGAGCCGGCAGGCGTGCCGACCGCTGATCTGCCCATCGCGAGCCCTGCACCGAGCGAGCCGAGCGTTGCGGCGCCATTGCCCGCCGCCGCCGACCCGACGCCCGAGGTCAAATGGGATGAAATCTGGCGTCCGCGGCGGCAAGGCCGCCGCCATGCCGAGGGGCCACGGCGCAGCCGACATGCCAACCCCAAGCCGGCCGAGGACCGTGCCCAGCCATCCAAGCCGAGGCACGGCGGACGCCCTGATCGGCGTGAGCGCCGTCGGGACGGTCCAGGGCCCCGCCGCGATGAGCGGCCGCGCGCGCTCGTCCAGTCGGCGTCGCCCCCGACCAAGGGCGGCGGCCCGGACCCCGACTCTCCCTTTGCCGCCCTGCATTCGCTCAAGCTGGCGCTGGAGAAGCCCAGTCAGGAGTGACGCCGACGATGGCCGATTTCGGCAACGACAGAAGCAAGGCAACAGCCCGCGCGGGGCCGCCGGCCCAGCGGCTCGACAAATGGCTGTGGTTTTCGCGGGTGCTCAAGTCCCGCACGCAGGCAGCCCAGATCATCCTGGACGGCCGGGTGCGGGTGAACCGAGCCCGCATCACCAAGCCAAGCCAACCGGTGAGCCCGGGCGACGTCCTGACGATCGCGCTGCGCGGCAAGGTGCAGATCCTCAAGGTGACGGCAACCGGCCACAGGCGCGGCCCGCCGGCAGAAGCACGGCAGCTTTATGAAATTGTAGAGGCTCCCGAGCCAGGATCACCCCTGCACCCGCAGGCCGTCGTGGCCAGGCGCCCGCCAGGCGCCGGCAGACCCAGCAAAAAAGACCGGCGCTTGACAGATCAGCTTACCGGACAGGAGAGGCGGCGTTGAGCAGCGACAGACTTGCGGCTTGCGACCGCTTCACCATCTGTGGCAACAGATGGTCGCCCCACCGATTGCCCGACACAGAACCAGCAGACTTGGACGCTCAATGACCTACATCGTCAACGAAAATTGCATCAAGTGCAAATTCACCGATTGCGTCGAGGTATGCCCCGTAGACTGCTTCTACGAGGGCGAGAACATGCTCGTCATACATCCAGACGAGTGCATCGATTGCGGCGTATGCGAGCCCGAGTGTCCTGTCGAAGCAATAAAACCCGATACAGAGTCCGGCATCGAGAAGTGGCTCGAGCTGAACCGGCAGTATTCCGAGAAGTGGCCAAATATTACTTCAAAGAAAGAGGCGCCGGCCGACGCCGATGCATACCGGGATCAAACCGGCAAATTCGACAAATACTTCTCCGACAAGCCCGGATCCGGAGATTAGTTTCCTCGAGTACACCACATTTCCGCAGAATTTCCACCTCTTCGGTTCCGCGCAATCGATCGGGATTGCGGCGCGTGTTTAAGGCTTTCGTGAGATCGAATGAGAAGAAACCGGCGGCACCCGCTTCAAAATCGGTGAAATTTGTGTTAGGGTGCCTCTGATGGTGTAGGCGCGAACAGACCCGGAACATTCAATATCGCGAGCAGTCTGCACTGAATGGGACTACGACGTGCAGGTGGGAGCGACGTCGGTATCCTGGTGCAGTTTCTAGGCAGCCAAACCATAGCGGAGGCGGTCGGTCGGCGCGGGCTGGTCGGCTGTGGCGCACGAAGGGACGAGGGCGACGGCGGTGAGGGTCGGCGGCCGCGTTTGCGTGCGCCGATTTGACGGTACGGAAGACTGAGGCGGTGCAGGTTGCGTTCATGCAACCACTGGTAGAGTGAGAGCAAAATGGCACAGAAAGCGACCTCGAACAAGAGCGGGGCCAAGAAGAGTGCTACCGCCAAGCCTGTGCGCAAAGCGGTGCGCGCTCAGGCGGCGTCGGCTGCTAAGGGAGCCAAGGGCAAGACGGCGCCTCCAAAGAGTGCGCCGAAGGGTCGTGTGAAGCCTCAAGCTGTCGCCAAGAGCGCGATAGCTGTCGCCAAGAGCGCGATCAAGCCCGCCGCTGTGAAACCGCAGGCCAAGGCTCACGTGGCGGCCAAGCCGGCCGTGCCCGCCGCCAAGGTCGTGCTGCCCAAGGTGCCTGCGCCGGCCATGGCTCGGCCGGTCTCGCCGCCGGTTGTTGCGCGCGCGATGCCGGCGGCCGTTGCCAAGGCGGCCGGTCAACGGATCATTGCACCCGCATCGGCCAAGCTGCCCATCGGCAAGCCGGCCGTGGCCGCACCTGCTGCTGCTGCACCCAAGAAGCCCGTCAACCAGCGGCATGGCTTCAAGACCAGCGAATGGATCGTCTACCCGGCGCACGGTGTCGGACGGATCATCGCCATCGAGGAGCAGGAGATCGCGGGCATCGCGCTCGAGCTGTTCGTCATCACGTTCGAGAAGGACAAGATGACCCTGCGCGTGCCGACCGGCAAATCGCAGAGCGTGGGCATGCGCAAGCTGGCCGAGGAAGCCACGGTCAAGAAGGCCATGGAGACGCTCAAGGGCCGCGCCCGCATCAAACGCACGATGTGGAGCCGGCGGGCCCAGGAGTACGAGGCCAAGATCAACTCCGGAGACCTGATCGCCATCGCCGAGGTGGTGCGCGACCTCTATCGCTCGGAGAGCCAGCCCGAGCAGTCGTACTCGGAGCGCCAGCTCTACGAGGCCGCACTCGATCGCATGGCGCGCGAGATCGCAGCCGTCGAGAAGCTCGACGAGCGCGGCGCGGTGCAGCGCATCACCGAGGTGCTGTCCAAAAGCGCCAAGGGCCGCCGCCTGAGCGGGGATGAGCCCGAGGACAAGGCCGCCTGAGCCCGTTCGCCACGAAGGCAAGGCAAGCGCCCGGCCCCACAAGGTCGGGCGCTTCGCTTTTTGCAGCCCCGCCGATGGCGGCCCGGCACTCCGCGCTCGACGGCGCCGACAGCGGCCGATACGGTGGGCCATTGCTGGTCGAGGGAATGCCAAAGCCATGCGATTCGAGCCCAGTCACACCTTTCGCCGGGCCCGGCTGACCACGATTGCGCTGACTGCGGCAGCTTTCATTGCGCTTGCCGAAGGGACCCTCGCCCAACGGTCGGATCGACCGCCGCTGGACGTGCCGTACGTGCCGACGCCGCCGGAGGTGGTCGAGCGGATGCTGGAGATGGCGCATCTGCGACCCGGCGATGTCGTCATCGACCTCGGATCGGGAGACGGCCGGATCGCGATCGCGGCGGCCAGAAGAGGGGCTCGCGCGCTCGGCGTCGATATCGACCCGGAACGCATTCTGGAAGCTCAGGAGAACGCGAGAAAGGCCGGCATGCAGGACAAGGTGCAGTTCCGTCGCCAGGACCTGTTCGCCACCAAGCTCAGCGAAGCCACCGTCATCACTATGTACCTGCTGACCAAGGTCAACCTCGACCTGCGCGCGCGCCTGCTCGCAGAGCTGAAGCCCGGCACGCGCGTGGTGTCGCATGCCTTCGACATGGGCGAGTGGACGCCCGACACTCACTCCGAGATCGGGCACAGGCAGGTTTTCATGTGGATCGTGCCCGCCAAGGTGGCGGGACGCTGGCGGGTGCGGCGGGGCGGCGACAGCTTCGATCTCAGTCTGGCGCAGGACTACCAATACCTGAGCGGTAGCGCGCAGTGGGCCGGCCGTAGCCTTGAAATACGCCATGGCTGGCTCCATGGAGCCGAGCTCCACCTCACCTTGTCGGATGGCAGCCAGCTTCGAGGCCGCGTCAATGGCGACCGCATGCACTCCACCCCGTCAGGCGCCGGCGGCAGCGAGGCAACGACACCCTGGCATGCAACCCGAACTGCCCCGTAACCGGATGGACACGGCTGCAAGCGTCAGACCGTCTCCTTTGGTGCCGGCATCGCGTCCTTCATCGGCGCCTGCCGACGCGAAACGGCAAACACCACAAGGCCAGCCAGCATGGTGGCCACGCCGGCAAGCGACTGCATCGGCCGTTGCGTGATCAGATAGAACATCATGAACCCGGTGACCAACAGGAAGACAATGGGCGTCACCGGATAGGCCCAGACGCGATAGGGACGCTTCAGCTCGGGCTGCGTGTACCGCAGAACAATGACGCCGAGCACGGCCAGAAAGGTGCAGAAGGTCAAGCTGAACTGAATGAAATCGATGACCGCCTCGAAACTTTGCGTGAAGAGCAGCGCCGTGATGACGGCAAGCTGGAACAGGATTGCCGTCGCTGGAACGCCGGCCTTGGTTGTACGCGCAAAAGAGCGAAGCGCGGGAATGTCCTCGCCGATGACCATGGTCACGCGCGGCCCGATCCAGATCATGGCACTGACGGCCGAGACGAGGCCGATGCAGATCAATCCGGCAACGATCCTGCCGCCGGCGTCACCGAAGATCTCTTGGCCTACGATCTGGGCAACGTTGATCTGGCCGGCCATCTTCTCCATTGGCGTCGTGTAGAGAAATACGGCGTTCAGGCCGACATAGAGCGTCAGCACGATCAGGGTGGCGGCAAGCAGGGAGCGCGGCAGACTCCTCTCCGGCTCGCGCACCTCGTTGATGATGTAGGTGGCAGCATTCCAGCCTGAATAGGAGTACATGACGAACACGAGGCTGATCGCGAAAGGGGCGCTGGCGATGTAGGTGAGGTCCTGTGCGGACGGCGCGAACGAGATGGGCTGCGGCGTGCCGTATGCAAAGCCTGCAATGATGAAGGCCGCGATCAGCGCCACCTTGATGGCCGTCGATACGTTCTGGAACATGCTGCTGTGCCGGATGCCGCTCAAGTGCACGAGGGACACGATCCAGGCGAGCGCGAGGCCCAGCACGAGCGGCGGTGATCCTGGAAAGACCCCCTCGAAGTAGACGCCGAACGCCATTGCGGCCAGGGCGATGGGCGCAGCGAAGCCCACGGTGGCCGAGATCCAGCCAGCCAGAAACCCCACCGCTGGATGATAGATGCGCGAGAGAAAATTGTACTCGCCTCCCGACCGCGGCAGGGCGGCTGCCAGCTCGGCATACGAGAGCGCCCCGCAGAGAGCGGTGATGCCGCCCACGACCCAGAGCAGCAGCAGCGAGAAGGCCGAAGGTATACCCCTGACCTGGAAGCCGAGGCTCGTGAAGACGCCGATGCCGATCATGTCGGCGACGGCAATCGCGGTCGCCGTAACGGTCGACACCCTTGCAATATCGACAGCACGTTGATCAGAAGGGTCGGTGCGACTCTGGTTTTGCATCGTAACTGCCCGCAACGGTGTCCCAACGTGCACTATCAGTTCGTGTCTGTGCCAACAACGCCTTTCGGAGTCCGCACCTCATGGAACCCGTTCGGCTCGGCTTTGTACACCGTCCATGACCTCGATCTGGCCGGCGGCAGTAAGATCAAGCCTGGGCGCGCTGCCTCGTTGCTCGATCCAGCCGCGCACGCGCACCAGGCGACCCTCCATGCCATGGACATCATCCGCAAAATCTCCGAGCAGCCGGCGATCCTCGCGCCGCAGCGAGACCGAGAAGGCCTGCCGCCAGCTTCGATCGAAGCTCAGATAGATGACGCTGCGGACCTGGGCCACGCGCGCGATCCGACCTTCAATGATTTGAAACGTCGTGCGGTGGCGCAGCAGCTCCGCGGGCGTGTCGGCCGATCGGATCCGGTAGGCGGCTTCAACCCACAGACCGCGGCGGGCGTTGCGCGCCTCGGCTTCGGCGGCAAGCAGCTCGTGCGCGCAGGCGCGATTGCCGGCTGCCGTGTAGGCGCGCGCGAGGCCCTGCCGCAGAAGGTGGCCCTGGACCCAGCGCCGCTCGTTCCCCTCGATCAGATGCGCATGGGCTTGCAGGCGGCCATAGCGGTCGATCCGCTCACCGCCGAAGCCAAGCGCGATCGATTTGCCGAGAACGACCGCCCGCAGCGCCTCGCGCGTGCGGTTCTCCGCCTCCCACGCCCCCGGCTCCGCGCCGACATCCATCGCCCGGGGCGCAAGCGCGCCGATGAGCCGCAGCGCCCGGCCGTCGTCCAGCCCCACCGTCTCGCCGTCGATGACCGTCGTGATGGTGCGCAATGGACCGGGCTCCAAGCCGGCGCACGCCGCAGGCACCACAGCCGGCTGGGCCACCGCCGGCTGACTAATGTTCATCAGACAGCCGAGCAAGACAGGGCCGCATCGCCATAGCTTGCGCATGGTCCGGCACGAGCGCGCCGGCCCGGGCGCCGGCTCTGCATCAACAGCTTGGAGCGCGCCGCGAAGAGCCCTTCCCATGGTCAAATTCATACCACAGTAGCGCGTAGGTTGCGGACAGGCGTCGCCTCGTTCGACGCCTCCGGGAGTCTGCGGCAGCTATGGGGGCTAGCGTCGCCAGAATGACCATCGGACCAACCCGACAGACTGCGCAGCGGCGAAGAAGGGCACTCACGCCCGAGCGGCGGACCGCCTCAATTCTGCTGGCGGGCAGCACCCTCATCGCGCTGGCGCTCGCCTACGCACCCGACTACGGGCGCAGCATCGTGCATGGGCCGATGACCCCGGGCCATGAGCACATTGCCTGCGTGCGCTGCCATGCCGTCGCCCCCGGCAGCATGCGCCAGCAGGCGCAGGCCAACGTGCGCTATTGGCTCGGCCTGCGCAGGACCGGCGCGAGCTTCGGCCACGAGCCGGTCACCTCCAAACCATGCCTCGATTGCCATGCCCGCGAGAACGACCGGCATCCCATTCATCGCTTTCGCGAGCCGCGCTTCCTGCTCGTCACCCGCACCCTCGATACGCGGAGCTGCCTCTCCTGCCACGCCGAACATCGCGGCGTGCGCCTGACCGTTGCAAACGGTGAGTTCTGCCAGCTCTGCCACCACGATCTGAAGCCGCGTGTCGACCCCATCACGCCCAGCCACCCGCAGCTCGTGGCGGAGAGGCGCTGGACCACATGCCTCACCTGCCACGATTTTCACGGCAATCATCCGGTCAAGGCGCCGACGCAGCTCGAGCATGCGCACGATGCCCAGGCCATCCAGGCCTACCTCGCGGCCGGCCCGGACCCCTATTCCACCACCAAAATCCATGGAGCGAAGCGACCATGATCTTTGCCAAGCTGGTTGTCCTCGCCATGCTTGCCATCGTTGCCATCTATCTTTTTGTCACCGCGCCGGAGCCGCTGCCCGACAACGCCGGACCGTCGGGGTCAGCCGATCGAAGGGTTGCCATCGCCCAGGTGTTCGAGGCCGCAAACGCCATCAACCATGAAGCCCGCCGGACCTATACGGCGCGCGTCGTGGGCCCAGGCCAGCAGGCGGGGCTGGAGTTTGCGGAGGATTGGCGCGAGAAGCAGCGCCAGGCGGGGCCATTGCCCGCACTGTTCCTGCGGCTGGTCTCATCCGAGCTGACCAAGAAGCCCCAGCCGCTCGGCCTGTTTCTTGGATCCGACGAGCCGATCAACCCATCCAATCTCTTCACCGGCGAGCAGAAGGTGCGCTTTGGGCGCATGCAGGCCGAGACCCGGCCCCAGGTGTTCGCGACACCCGATGGATATCAGGTGGCCATGTACCCCGATGTGGCTTCCGCCGAGCCGTGCGTGCGCTGCCACAACGAGCACAAGGCCTCGCCCAAGCGGGACTGGAAGCTCGACGACATCATGGGTGCGACAACGTGGATCTATCCACAGCGGGATGTGTCGCTGGCGGAGTTTCTCGTCATCGTCGCCAATGTCTATTCCAGCGTCGAGGCGGCGTGGGAGACAGTCCTGGCGAAAGCCGCCACGTTTACGCCGCCTCCCGCCATTGGACCGCACTGGCCCAAGGCCGGAGCGCGCGTCCTTCCCGATTCGCAAACCTTCATGGCCGAGGTCTATCAAGCCTCCGCCCCAACGGTCGTGCGCATCCTGAGCCGCAATGCCCTATCCCCGCAGGAGGTCGGACCATGAGCGTATCGGTTCTGCAATCCATCCGCAGGAGACACTATTTCTGGGTCGGCACCATGGCGCTGTGCCTGCTCACGCTCGGCTCGCTGATGGGGGTGAGGATGCAAACGCCAATGCCCAAGGCGCTGAGCTTCGCCTGGTCGGTCGCGACGGGCGCTGCCCTGCTGGGCTGCATCGTCTACCAGTGGTCGCTGCTATTCGCCCGCCTCGCCGGCCGCAAACAGGACGCGCGACATCTGTACCAGCGGCATCGCCAGGTCGGAGCGGTCGCCATCTGCCTGTTCGTCCTGCACGCCGGCGGCGTCGGCTACGCACTGCTCACCGTGCTGGCGTCGGTCTTCCTGATCATCGCGGTGACCGGCTTGCTCAACGGCGAGGCGGTCGTGCTGGGCCGGCCGTGGCTGAGGCCGTGGTGGAACCACCTCCACGTCGCACTTTCTGGATTGCTGCTGCCCCTGATCGCGCTGCACGTCTGGGCAGCCCTGGCGTTCAAGTGAGCCATGCGCAGGGCCAGACAGCACAAAAGCCGCAGCTCTTTCGAGCTGCGGCTTGGCGCGTCAGTGTTGTGAAGAAGGGATCTCGATGCGTCCTCACCCTTTGGCAGACCTGGCAACGACCTACTCTCCCGCGTCTTAAGACGAAGTACCATCGGCGCTGGGGCGTTTCACGGCCGAGTTCGGAATGGGATCGGGTGCAGCCACCCCGCGATAATCACCAGGTCGGCAAAAGGGTGAAGCAACTGGTCTCATGGTTCTACAGGCGAATTCTCACCGCCCATCGTGAGCGCATGCCGCGGCATGCGCCGGCCGTTTTCACGCAACGCCTGAGCATTGCGATGGCCACCCTCAAGGCCCCGATCTGCACGCGTGCAGACTTGGGCCGAGGGCCATGATGAGCATTGCTTAATGAGAGCGATCAAGCCAATCGAGCTATTAGTACCGGTAAGCTTCACGCCTTGCGGCGCTTCCACACCCGGCCTATCAACGTGGTGGTCTTCCACGGCTCTCGAGGGAGTACTCGTTTCGAGGTGGGTTTCCCGCTTAGATGCTTTCAGCGGTTATCCCGTCCGTACATAGCTACCCTGCTGTGCCGCTGGCGCGACAACAGGTCCACCAGAGGTACGTCCATCCCGGTCCTCTCGTACTGGGGACAGATCCTCTCAATACTCCAACACCCACGGCAGATAGGGACCGAACTGTCTCACGACGTTCTGAACCCAGCTCACGTAC
>JAIEQJ010000102.1 GCA_019747815.1 Hyphomonadaceae bacterium | reverse complement strand
CGACGAGGGTCGGGTCAAAATTGCGCGCCGATCACACCCAAACAGGGGTCAAAATTGCACGCCGCGGCACATCCGTGCAGACCCGGTCACCTCAGTGCCCCTTTCTAGAATCGGCGCGACGATGCTCGATCCATCGCTATAGACCGCTCGTCTGCAGGCTATATCCGCTTGCCATGGAAACTTTAACTGACGGGACGATCGCGTGGGTATTGCATCGCAATTGCAATCACGTGCGGCTGCTCGCAACCAGCGGACGAATTGACCGACTAGCCGAGGAACTTCGTGATTTGATCGCCGCGATGTCAGCTGATTTAAAAAATGAACTTGAGAGTGCCTATCTAGCTGTGGACGGCGTCACGGCCAGGATCAGTGAACGAGACGAAGGAGAAATTGTTGTTATCCAGAGAATAGATGTTGGAAAATCATCAGGCCGTAAGAAGTCTATCTAAGGAGGTCAAAGTGAGTAAGTGCAAAGCAGAGCAGGACGCGCGCGCGATTCGCGAGCTTAGCCTTGAGAAGTACGATGTCTCGGGTCGTCTTGTTAGAGTTAAATTGAGTTCTGCAAAAAGTGATTTGGAGCTTAGGAGGAATCAGATTGGACAACAATTGTTGGATATGAAGGAGGCGACGCAGCGCATTGAATCGATGGCGCGAAATGTTCATAGGGCTGAAGAGCTTACGGTTCCCGGCAAGAAAGAACTTGACAAGCGAGCCAAGGCGGTGGCGGACAAGCTGCTGGATTACAATGCAGTACGAGGATATAATCTCGATGTTTCCTTCAAGACTTTAGCTGAGGACTATATTGACAATCAAGTGTACTTTCATGCCGCGCAGCAAGCATTTTTGCGCGTTGAGAAGGCGATAAGGGAACAGAAGCACTAGCTTCGAAGAACCATGGCGTTGCGCATCAGGATCAATTGATGCGCTGCCCGTGGGAGCACTATGCCATGGCGCCCTTGGACCTAAGGATCGAGTATCGACCGGCTGGTCTCGACTGTGCGTCCATTCTCTCTGAGCTGCCAGAATGGTTTGGAATACCCGAAGCAAATGCCGACTTCGTGCGGATGGCCGAAAGTGAGGGAGCCTGGACGGCAGAGAGTTCAGGAGAGACGTTGGGAATAATGCTATTGGTGGATCGCAAATACTCTGCAATGGAGGTCTACCTACTGGCTGTTCGGCCGCGAGTTCACAGGCGAGGTGTTGGGCGAACTCTTGTCAATCGGGCCTGTTCGGTAGCGCGCGGAGCTGGCAAGCGGTACCTAACCGTTAAGACGTTGGGACCCTCTATTTCAGACGCGCCTTACCGGGAAACGCGTGCATTCTACGTCGCTATGGGCTTTGATCCGCTTGAGGAGCTGATCTCCATCTGGCGACCGGGCAACCCGTGCCTTTATATGATAAGGCCTGTTTAGCGCGGGGCCTGAGTATCTTTGAAGCGATTGGCCTGTGCGACTTTAAGCGCCGACCTCGCCGATGCCTCTTGTGGGTCAAACGAGACGTGCCACGACCCAACTTGCAATGTCCGCTTCCGAGCAACTACCTGACGTACTGGCATGAAATTCCCGCGCAGACGGCCGTGACGTCAGGCGTGCGCACCGCGCCTACACGCGCCCCTCCACCACGACGTCGAGCAGCTTCGGTCCCGGTGTCGCAAAGGCGCGCTGCAGAGCGGGCGCCAGCGCGTCGGGCTCGCTGATGCGCTCGGCCGGCAAGCCGAGCGAGCGGGCCAGCGCCGTGAAGTCGATCCGGGGGTCATCGAAATCCATGCCGACGTAGCGGTCGCTGCCGTGGAAGGCCTTCAGGCGCTGCTTGATGATGCGATAGCCGCCGTTGTTGGCGATGACATAGGTGATTGGCAGCTTGGCATTGGCCGCCGTCCACAGCGCCTGGATCGAATACATGGCGCTGCCGTCGCCGGAGAAGCAGCACACGGGCCGTGGCGCCTGCGCGAAGGCCACGCCGACGGCAGCAGGCAGGCCCCAGCCGATGCCGCCGGATGCCAGCGCGTGGAAGCTGTAGCAGTCGCGATAGGGCACCAGATCGGTGATGTATCGCGCCGAGGTCAGGCCCTCGTTGACAAGCACCCCATCGCTGGGCAGCGCCTCGGCGATCTTCAGCGACAGCCAGTCGGGATCGATCGGCGTGGCGGTGCGGCGGGCGGTGATGCGCTCGGCCAGCTGCGCGCGCTTGGCCGACCAGTTCTCTTTCACCAGGCGCGCCAGCGCGGCCTTCGCCCTCCCGGCGAGGCGCTCGCCGCCCTGCTTCTCCAGCAGCGGCTTCAGCGCCAGCAGCGTCTCGCGCAGGTCGGCACGCACCGCCATCTCGACGGCGAAGTTCTTGCCCATGTCCCAGTCGAGGAGCCCGAGGTGGACGACAGGCAGGTCCTCGGGCTTGGCCTCCACCTCGCTCCACACCGACATGCGCACCGGATCGGCGCCCAGCACGATCAGCAAATCGTGCTTGGAGAGCAGCCCGCGCACCTGCTTCTGATCGCGCGAGAGCGAGCCCACGTAGCAGACGTGCTCGGACAGGAAATGCGAGCCATAAGGCGCGCTCTGCTGATAGACGGGCGCACCCAGCGCCGCGGCAAAGGCGGCAGCCGCGCTGAGTGCATCGCTCTTCACCACCTCGTCGCCGGCGATGATCACCGGCCGCTCGGCCTGCAGCATGCGCCGGGCCAGCCGATCGAGCACGTCCTCGCTCGGCCTCGTGCGCGTCTCGACCCGGGTCGAGGCGCCGAGATCGATGCCGGCTTCCGCATTGAGGATGTCGCCTGGCAGCGAGATGAACACCGGACCCGTCGGCGGCGTCATCGCCACCTTGGCCGCGCGGCGCACGATGCGGGGCAGATCCTCCAGCCGCGTCACCTCCACCGCCCATTTCACCAGCGGCTCCGCCATCGGCACCAGCGGATGATAGAGCAGCGGCTCGGTCAGCCCGTGGCCCTGCTCCTGCTGGCCGGCGGTCAGGATCATCGGCGTGCCGGTGAACTTCGCGTTGTAGAGCGATCCCATGGCGTTGCCGAGGCCGGGCGCCACGTGCACGTTGCACGCCACCAGCCTGCCGCTGGCGCGCGCGAAGCCGTCGGCCATCGCCACCACCAGCGCCTCCTGCAGCCCCAGCACATAGGTCAGGTCGGGATGCTCCTTGAGCGCGTGCATGATCGGCAGCTCGGTGGTGCCGGGATTGCCGAACAGGTGCGTGATGCCTTCATCCTTCAGCAGGGCGAGGAAGGCGGAGCGGCCGGTGATGCGGTTCATGCAGGGGTTCCGGGAGAAGAGATGGCGCGAACGGCGAACGGGCATGATGCCAACATTTGGCGCCTGTGGCCAATGCGGCGATGCCGGCTGGTTCCGCGCCGTGCGAATAGGCTTTGTTGCCGCCCGGGCAACGTTTCGCCCCTTGCAAATGACGCGCAAACAGAAGATCGTTTTTCCGCCGTCTGCCGAGCTTGTGAGGATGTGCCCAATGAAGCGTCTCCATGTGGTCCTTGCCGGGGTCTTGATCGCGTTGGCTGCAGTGTCTGATCCGGCTGCCGCCGGCAAGAAGGACGACACGCTGGTGTGGGCCACCGATCGCGACAATCCGATCGCTGATCCCTTCTTTCTCAACACGCGCGAGCTGGTGGTCATCGGCCACCACGCCTGGGACACGCTGGTCGTCATCGATCCCAAGACGGGCGAGATCAAGCCGCTGCTGGCGACCAAGTGGGCCTGGGTCAACCCCACCACGCTGGAGATGGAGCTGCGCAAGGACGTCGTCTTTCACTCGGGCAAGCCGATGGATGCCGACGACGTGGCCTATACGCTGAACTTTGTCTCCAACAAGGACAACGCCATCGCCAACTTCGCGCTGCTGGCCTTCATCAAGAGCGCAGAGAAGGTTGAGCCCCACAAGGTGCGCATCAATCTGCACAACCCCTTCCCGCCGGCGCTCGCCAATCTGGCCGGCCTCGGCTTCATCATGCAGAAGGGCCACTACGACAACGCACCGGTGAAACCCGACGGCAAGAAGGATTTCGGCGCCGTGCCGCCCAACGGCACCGGCCCCTATCGCATCGCCGAGGTCAAGCCCGGCCAGTCGATCCTGATGAGCCGCAACACGTCCTACTTCAAGGGCGGATACAAGGGCGAGCCGGCGATCTCCAAGGTTCTGTTCCGCACCATCAAGGACGCCAACACGCGCTCCGCCGAGCTGATGACCGGGGCCATCGACTGGATCTGGGACGTGCCGAAGGACCAGGCCGAGCGCCTGAAGGCCAATCCCGCCCTGGTGGTGGAGAATGCCAAGACGCTGCGCGTCTCCTACCTCCAGTTCGACGCCCACGGCATATCCGGGCAGAAATTCTTCACCGACAAGCGCGTCCGCCAGGCCGTGGCGCACGCGATCAATCGCCCATCGCTCACCAAGAACCTGGTTGGCCCCGCCTCCGTGGTGGCGCACTCGCCCTGCCATCCCGACCAGTTCGCCTGCTCGGACAAGGTGGCGCGGTATCCCTACGACCCCGCCAAGGCCCGGGCGCTGCTGAAGGAGGCCGGCTTCCCCGACGGCTTCGAGTTCGACCTCGTCGCCTATCGCGACCGCGAGTTCACCGAGGCCGTGATCGGCGACCTGGCCAAGGTCGGCATGCGGCCGAAGCTCACCTACGTGCAGTACACCGCCTTCATCGAGGCCGTGCGCAAGGGTCGCGCGCCCCTCGCCCATGGCACGTGGGGCTCCAACTCCATTCCCGACGTCTCGGCCATGACGGCGCACTTCTTCTCGCACGGGCCGGACGACATCACCAAGGATGCGCAGGTGAAGCAGCTGATCGACGCGGCCGATTCCATCACCGATCCGGAGCAGCGCCGCGCCGCCTGGCAGAAGGTGCTTGAGCGCATCGCCGCCGAGAGCTTCTGGGTGCCGCTGTTCACCTACGCCAAGTACTACGCCTTCTCCAAGGACTTGGCCTTCGTGCCGACGTCGGACGAGATCCCGCAGTTCTACGCGGCGAAGTGGAAATGAGCGCCCTGCCGGACGGACTCCCTTGCCCCATGCAGGGTGGGGAGAGGGACGATGGGGCCTAGGAGGCGCACTCCATGCTCGCCTTCACGGTGAAACGGCTGGGCGTGGCGCTGCTGGTCGCGCTCACGGTCTCGCTCATCACCTTCTCCATGATCTACGTGTCGGGCGACCCGGCCATCGCCATTGCCGGCGAGGGCGCCCGGGCCTCCGACATCGAGGCCATCCGCAAGTTCTACGGCTTCGACCGACCGATCATCGTGCAGTATGTCGACTGGCTCGCCGGCGCGCTGCGCGGCGACTTCGGCCGCTCCTTCACCTTGCGCCAGCCCGTCGCCGACATCATTTTCGCCCGTCTGCCCGTCACCATCCTGCTCGGTGCCGCGGCCATCGGCTTTGCGCTCGTTCTCGCCATTCCGCTCGGCGTGCTGGCCGCCGTGCGCCCCAACAGCATGCTTGATCGCTTCGCCCTGACGGTCGCCGTCGTCGGCCAGGCGATGCCCACCTTCTGGTTCGCCCTCACCCTCATCCTGTGGCTCGGCGTCACCTGGCGCCTGCTGCCCATCACGGGCTCGGACACCTGGCAGCACTTCGTCATGCCGGCCATCGCGCTCGGCTACTTCGTGACGCCCGCCGTGATGCGGCTCACCCGCGCCGGCGTGCTGGAGGTGCTGGCCTCCGACTACATCCGCACGGCCCGCGCCAAGGGCCTGCGGCCGCCCACGGTGCTGTTCAAGCACGCGCTGCGCAACGCCATCATTCCCGTCGTCTCGCTGGCGGCCGTGCAGTTCGGCTTCATGCTGGGCGGCTCGATCGTCATCGAGACCATCTTCCAGATCAACGGGCTCGGCTATCTCGCCTGGGAGTCGATCCAGCGCAAGGACCTGCCCACCATGCAGGCCATCGTGCTGGTGCTGGCGGTGATCTACGTGCTGCTGACGCTGCTCGCCGACCTGCTCAACGCCTTCCTCGACCCCAGATTGCGGGCGGCGTGACATGACGCAGGCCGCCCTCCCCCGTGCGGGCATTCCAACCGCCGCCGACATCCTGGCCCCTTCGCCCGGCGTGCTGCTGCGCCGCCGCATCCTCCGTCACTGGGGCCTGCTGATCGGCGGCACCATCCTGGCGGTCATTGTGCTGATGGCGCTGCTGGCGCCGCTGATTGCCCCGCACGACCCCTACGACCAGGATCTGGCCCGCAAGCTGATCCCGCCGATCTGGCATGGCGGCGCCAAGGTCACCTGGGCGCATCCGCTCGGCACCGACCAGCTCGGCCGCGATTATCTCTCCCGCCTCGTCTACGGCGCGCGCATCTCGCTGCTGATCGGCGTCTCGGCCATGCTGATCTCCGGGGTCATTGGCACCGTGCTCGGCGTGATCGCCGGCTATTTCGGCGGCCGCGTCGACATGCTCGTCTCCTTCATCGTCACCACGCGCCTGTCGATGCCGGTCGTGCTGGTGGCGCTGGCGGTAGTCTCCATCGTCGGCTCGTCGCTGACGGTCGTGATCTGGGTGCTCGGCCTCCTGATCTGGGACCGCTTCGCCGTGGTGATGCGCAGCGCCACGCAGCAGATCCGCGCGCGCGAGTTCATAACGGCAGCGCAAGCGCTCGGCTGCTCCACCCCGCGCATCCTCCTGACCGAGGTGGCGCCCAACGTGCTCAATCACCTGATCGTGGTGGCGACGCTGGAGATGGCGCATGCCATCCTGCTGGAGGCCGCGCTGTCGTTCCTCGGTCTCGGCGTGCAGCCGCCCACGCCCTCCTGGGGCCTGATGGTATCGGAGGCCAAGGGCCTCATGTTCTTCGATCCGTGGCTCATCACCATCCCGGGCATCGCGCTGTTCGCGCTCGTGCTCGCCATCAACATGCTGGGCGACGGCCTGCGCGACGTCACCGCACCCGAGAACCGCGGGTGAGACGCATGCGAGGGCAAGCCGCGAGCATCATCCGTTTCCTCTGCCCACATGCGGGGAGAGGAAGATGAGCGAGCGCATCCTCACGGTTGACAACCTGCGCGTCGACCTGCCGGTACCGGCCGGCACGCTGCACGCGGTGCAGGGCGTGTCGTTCCACGTCGATCGCGGCGAGACCGTGTGCATCGTGGGCGAATCCGGCTGCGGCAAGACGCTGACCGCACTCGCGGTCATGGACCTGCTGCCAGCCCGCGCCCGGCGCACGGCCCAACGGCTGGAGCTCGCCGGGCGCGACATGCTGAGCATCGGCGAGCGCGCGATGGCCGACATCCGGGGCGCGCGGGCGGCCATGATCTTCCAGGAGCCGATGACCTCGCTCAACCCCGCCTACACCATCGGCAACCAGCTCGAGGAGGCGCTGCTGCGGCACAGCCGGGTTTCGCGCCGGCAGGCGCGCGCGCGCGCCGTCTACCTGCTGGAGCGCGTCGGCATCACGGCGGCGGCGAGCCGCTTCAAGCAGTATCCCCACCAGCTCTCCGGCGGCCTGCGCCAGCGCGTGATGATCGCCATGGCCCTGATGTGCGGGCCGAGCCTCATTCTTGCCGACGAGCCCACCACCGCGCTCGACGTCACCATCCAGGCACAGATCCTCCACCTGCTGGCCGAACTGCAGCGCGAATTCGCCACGGGGCTGGTGCTGATCACGCACGACCTCGGCGTCGTCGCCCGCATCGCCACGCGCGTGGTGGTGATGTACGCGGGCGAGGTGGTGGAAACCGGCACCGCCGCGGCGATCTTCTCGCGCCCCGCTCACCCATATACGCGCGGCCTCATCGCCTGCATCCCCGTGCCCGGCCGCACGCGGCGCGGCGCGGCGCTCGGCACCATTCCGGGCATGGTGCCCTCGCTGGTCGGCAAGAGCATCGGCTGCCATTTCGCCAGTCGCTGCGACTACGCCATCGACGCCTGTCGCAGCGCCGATGTGACGCTGGAGGCGGCGCGCGATGCCGGCCATCTCGTGCGCTGCATTCGCCATGCCGAGCTTCCCGCCCTTGCGCCCACCCGTGTCGCGGAGGCGGCCCCATGACCGCTGCGGCACTCACGGCAGCGCAGGTGGAAGCTGCCCCCATGCTCGAAGCGCGCGACGTGTCGCGCACGTTCCGCGTGTCCACCGGCCTGCTGAAGCCGAAGCGCACGCTGCAGGCAGTGGAAGGCGTGAGCCTTCTCGTGCGGCCCGGAGAGGTGGTGGGCCTCGTCGGCGAGTCCGGTTGCGGCAAGACCACGCTGGCGCGCATGCTGCTGGGGCTTCTGCCGCCGACGGACGGCGAGATCCGCGTCGTTGGCCGGCCCACCGCCGCCCTGCCGCGCCGCACGATCGCCCAGCTCGTGCAACCTGTGTTCCAGGACCCCTACTCCTCGCTCAACCCGCGCAAGTCGATCGGCGCGATCATAACGCTGCCGCTGCGCGTGCAGGGGGGCAGCGACAGCGCCACCTGGCGCGCCCAGGTGGAAGAGATGATGGAGCGCGTCGGCCTGGCGCGCAGCCTCTACGACAACTATCCAAGCCAGCTCTCCGGCGGCCAGCGCCAGCGCGTGGCCATTGCTCGCGCCCTCATCAACCGCCCGCGCCTCGTCATCTGCGACGAGCCGACCTCGGCCCTCGACGTCTCCGTGCAGTCGCAGATCCTCAACCTGCTGCAGGAATTACGCCGCGACCTCGGCCTCACCTACCTGCTGATCAGCCACAATTTGGCCGTGGTCGAGCACATGGCAACGCGCGTTGCCGTCATGTATCTGGGGCGCATCGTCGAGGAGGCCGACACGGATGCGCTGTTTCGCGCCCCCAAGCATCCCTACACCCAAGCGCTGCTCGCCTCCGTGCTGACACCCGAGCCCGGCCTCGGCGTGCCCGACACCCAGCTCGGCGCCGCCTATCCCAATCCGCTCGACGTGCCGCCGGGCTGCCGCTTCCACCCGCGCTGTGCGCACGTCATGGATATCTGCAGAACGGTCGCCCCCAAGCCGGTCGCGAGCGGCGAGGGCTTCGTCGAATGCCACCTCTACGGCACTCCCTGAAACGCGAGGTCAGCCAGCATGCCGAACAGCACTGCGTCCGAAACCCGCGCCGGGGCCGTCGCGCGCGCCCGCGCCTATGTCGAGGACGGCACCTTCGAGACCGAGCTGGCCCGCCGCGTCGCCTTCAGAACCGAGAGCCAGAAGCTGCCGGCCAGCCTGCCCGAACTGCATCGCTACCTGAACGAGGACATGACACCGGCCTTTGCCCGCCTCGGCTTTGCCACGCACATCTACGACAACCCATTACCCAACCAGGGCCCGGTGCTGCTCGCCACCTACCTCGAAGATGCGCGTCTGCCGACCGTGCTCGGCTACGGCCATGGCGATGTCATCCGCGGCCTGGAGGACCAGTGGACCAAGGGCAGGGGCCCGTGGATCACGGCCCGCGACGGCAACCGCCTCTACGGCCGCGGCACCGCCGACAACAAGGGACAGCACACCCTCAACATGGCCGCCCTCGGCGCGGTGCGGGCCGAGCGCGGCGGACGCCTCGGTTTCAATGCCAAGTTCATCATCGAGATGGGCGAGGAGACGGGCTCCAAGGGTCTGGCCGAGCTGGTGGCGGCGCACAAGGCCGCGTTCGCCGCCGACGTGCTCATCGCCTCGGACGGTCCGCGTGTCGAGCCCGAACGACCGACCCTGACGCTCGGCTGCCGCGGCGCCATCAACTTCGATCTCGTCTGCGATCTGCGCGCGGGTGGCCACCATTCCGGCAACTGGGGCGGCCTGATCGCCAATCCCGCCCTGATCCTCGCCCACGCGCTGGCCACCATCGTCGGCCCGACCGGGGCTTTGCTTGTGCCGGCCCTCAAGGCCCCGCCCATGTCGCCGGCCGTCAAGGCAGCGCTGGCAGATGTCGCGATCGACGGCGGCGAGGATGGCCCGGCCATCGATCCCTGGTGGGGTGAGCCTGGGCACACGCCAGCGGAGCGCGTGTACGGCTCGAACGTGTTCCATGTGCTGGCCTTCACCGCGGGCACGCCCGGCCGGCCCGTCAACGCCGTGCCGCCCAGCGCCGTCGCCAACTGCCAGCTCCGCTTCATCGCCGGCACGGATGCGGAGGCCGTCATGCCCGCGCTGCAGCGCCATCTCGATGCCAGGGGCTTCACCACGGTGAAGGTAATGCCGCCGCCGCCCGCCAACGACGGTCGCTTCGCCGCCACGCGCACCGAGCCCGATCACCCGTGGGCGCTGTTCGTCGCTGGCTCGCTGCAGCAGTCGGCCAACATCAAGCCCGCCATCGTCCCGCAGATGGGCGGCTCGATCTGCAACGACGTGTTCACGGACATCCTCGGCATCCCCACCATCTGGATCCCGCACTCCTACGCGTCCTGCTCGCAGCATGCACCCAACGAGCACGTGCTGATGCCGCTCTGCCGCTCCGCCGCCGAGGTGATGGCGGGCCTCTACTGGGACATCGGCGAGGGCATGCGTGCCATGCCGGCCTCGGGCGTGAGCCTGAGAGCCGACCGACAGGGGGACAGGCGCAGCTAGCGCTCGGGCTTGATCTCGTCGGTGAGGCGATTGATCTTCGCCGCCGCGCCGCCGAGCACCCACAAGTCGTAGATCACGACCGCCAGCGTCATCACCGCCAGCAGAAGATTGAGCTGCGACAGCGGCCAGAACCCGGCGAAGTGCACAAAGATCCCAAACAGCGCCGCAATGGCCGGAATACCCGAGATGATGTTGTCCAGATTGTGCGTGCTGGCGCTGCCGATATCTCCGTGCGAGATGGGATAGCCCTGCACCACAAGATAGGCCCAGAACACCAGGAACAATCCCGAGAACACCAGCATCGTGCTCTCCGGTGTCGTCGCCCCCAGCATGGCCGGCTCCACGCCCGGCCGGAGCCAGAACAGGAGAGCGAGCGCTGCCGTCAGCAGCAGCGCACTGATCGCGCGGGCGCCAATTTTCGACATGGGGTCAGGCCTCCTCCCAATCCAGCGCTGGGCGGCTCCAGCTCAACCTTTGCCGCATCCGTCTAACGCACCATGGGGAGGTGGGTTCCCAGGCAGGAAACGGCCATCGGCCTTCTTGACGCACCGCCAAGTCACATGCGGGGCGCGGACTGCGCTCTGTCCTGCCGCGGCTGCGACACCACGAGCTTGATCGCCGAAACGGCAAGAATGACTGCCAGAACAATGCGCAGCACGTCGCCGGGCGCCCAGGCAGCGGCAAGGCCGCCGGCCACCGCGCCGGCGAGAGAGCCCACGCTCATGGGCAGCACCAGATGGGTGAGCATGCTGCGCGACCGGTAGTGACCCGTCAGAAAATGCCGCGCGACGCCAACCAGAACAATCGGCGTGGCAACGAGCACGCTCGCCGTTCCCGCCGTCTTGATGTCCGCGCCGAAGAGGAAGATCAGGATCGGAATGATCAATTCGCCGCCGGCCACGCCCAGCAGGCTGCTCACGCCCCCGACGAGCAACCCGGCGCCGAGCGCCACCCCCGCGCGCAGCGCCTGATCTTGCGGCAACGCCAGGGCGGTCGATCCCGCAAACATCGTCTCGGCAACCAGCAGAGCGGCAATGGCGAGGAGCAGCGCGGCCATGATGGCAACGATGCGGTGCCTGGCAATGCGCGCCAGCACACCCGCGCCGATCCACGCTGCAACAACCCCGCCGGCCAGCATGGCCGCGATCTCGGTCGAGAGGTGGCCGACGCTTGCCGCTTCCGTGAAGCGCAGCCGTACGGCGGCTGCCATCGCCAGCGTGGCCAGGCTGATGAGCAGATTGATGCGCACCGCACGGTGCGGATAGAGCTCGAACACCGCGATCAGCAGCGGCAGCCGGAACTCGGCACCGCCGAGCCCGATCAAGCCGCCCAGCACCGCCACGGCCGCACCGGCGCAGAACGCCGCAAGAGGGCGGCGGACCGAATAGAAGCGCTCGGGCGTGCCGGCGCTGCTCATTGGCCCGTGAACACCGGCTTGCGCTTCTGCATGAAGGCGGTGCGGCCCTCGATGTAGTCCTGGCTGGCAAAGCAGCGCGCGACGAGATCGGCGGCGCGTTGCAGATTGCGCTCGCTCTCGGGCTTCAGCGCCTCGACCGCGATCTGCTTGATGGCATTGACCGTGAGTGGCGCATTCTCGGCAACGGTATTGGCGTAGTCGCGCACGAAGGCGGCGAGCTCATTGTCGGGCAGCACCTTGTTGACCACGCCCATGGCCAGCGCCTCCTGGGCTGCGAACTGGCGCGCGGAAAAAAAGATGTCCTTGGTGTTGGCGGCGCCGATGGTGTCGAAGAAGCGCTTGAGGCCTTCATAGCCGTAGCCGAGGCCGAGCCTCGCCGCCGGCAGGGCGAAGCGCGAGCCCTCCGAGCAGAAGCGCAGGTCGCAGCTGATGGCAAGGTTCAGGCCGCCGCCGATGCAGTAGCCCTGGATCTGGGCGATCGACGGTTTGGGAAAGTTGTAGAGGCCCGCATAGAAGCCTTGCGAGATGCTGTTGTAGCGCGCAACTGCCGCCTGGGTGGCGCGCTCGTCCTCGAACTTGGAGATGTCGGCCCCCGACACGAAGGCCTTGCCGCCGGCGCCCGTCACCACCAGCACCCGCACCTCGGCATCCCCCGCAAAGTCGTCGAGCACCCGGCTTGCCGCCTCCCACATGTCCAGCGACACCGCATTGTGGCGCTCGGGGTTGTTGAACACGAGGGTGCCGACGCGGCCCTCCTTGCGGGCGAGGATCTTGTCGGTGACAGCCATGCGGTTTCTCCGGTGCAAAGGGCCAATCGGCCCCAGTCTACAGCACCAAGACGCGTCCCAAAGCACGGTTTGCGGATGACAGCGGGGCGCCCGTCTGCCTAGATGACCGGCAGATCAGCCCCTTTCGCAGACCGGTGTCATCGCTCGCCATGTCCACGCTGCTCATCACCCATCCCTCCTTCGTCGAGCACGATACCGGCCCCGGCCACCCCGAGCGGCCCGACCGCATGCGGGCGATCGACAAGGTGCTCTCCCACGAGCTCTTCAACGGCCTCAAGCGCGAGACGGCGCCGCTGCGCGAGGACGTGGAGGCGCAGATCGCGCTGGCGCATCCCAGCGCCTATCTCGAATGGGTGAAGAGCGCGCGCCCCGGGCCCGGCGAGGAGCCGGTCCGCCTCGATCCCGACACCGTGCTGTCGCCGACCTCATGGGAGCCGGCGCTGCGCGCGGTCGGCGCCGGCCTGATGGCGGTCGACCGCGTGTTCGATGCCAACTCCGGGGTCAAGAACGTGTTCGCGCAGATCCGCCCCTGCGGCCACCACGCCGAGCGCGAGCGCGCCATGGGCTTTTGCATCTTCTCCAATGTGGCGATTGCCGGCCTCTATGCCCGCAAGGCCTACGGCGCGGAGCGCATTGCCGTCGTGGACTTCGATGTCCACCACGGCAACGGCACGCAGGACGTCTTCTGGAGCGATAGGAACCTCTACTTCGGCTCCACGCACCAGATGCCGCTCTACCCCGGCACCGGGGCCCTCAACGAGACGGGCGTGGGCAACATCTGGAACGCGCCGCTCAGGCCGGGTGACGGCGGCGAACCGTTCAAGGAGGCCTTCGAAGCGCGCATCCTGCCGGCCTTGCGCAGCTTCTCTCCCGACCTCGTGCTGATTTCCGCGGGCTTCGACGCCCACCGCGACGACCCGCTGGCGAACTTGCAGCTCACCGAGCCCGACTTCGGCTGGGCCACCGCCAAGATCGCGGAGGTGGCCGAGAAACATGCCGGGGGGCGGCTGGTATCCATGCTCGAAGGAGGCTACAACCTCGCCGCACTGGCACGATCGGTTGCGGTGCATGTCAACGTGCTGATGGACGCGGCCCGCTGACCTGCGCCTGGCGCAATCGAGGAAGACGCGAGACCCATGGACATGACGATGGCCAAACCCGTCGTGAAGCACGCCGACATCAAGGACATGACCTTCGAGCGCGCGCTCAAGGAATTGGAAACCATCGTCGGGCGGCTGGAGCGCGGCGATGTGGAGCTTGAGGAGAGTATCGCCATCTACGAGCGCGGCGAGGCCCTGAAGGAGCACTGCGACCGGCTGCTGAAGCAGGCCGAGGCCAAGGTGGAGAAGCTGACCCTGGGCCCCTCGGGCACCCCGACGGGGACGGAGCCCTTCAAGCCGGAGTGAGGGCTGCGGGAGCGGACGGAGCCCTTTTGTCGCGACCCTCCAGTCTCCCCTTTGCCCCAAGCATGGAACTATAATGTTCTAATGTCCGTACGGACATTGGACCGTTTGCGGACGCATTTTTCAGCGGGTTGACGACAGAACGCCCAGGAGCAGACATGACCGACGCGTCCAGAACGCCCCTGCTCGACACCATCACGACGCCCGAGGACCTGCGCCGTCTGCCGGAGGCGGTTCTGCGCCAGGTGGTGGATGAGCTGCGTCGGGAGACCATCGACGCGGTGTCGGTGACCGGCGGCCACCTGGGCGCTGGCCTCGGCGTCGTGGAGCTGACGGTGGCGCTGCACCATGTGTTCGACACGCCGCGCGACCGCCTGATCTGGGACGTCGGCCATCAAGCCTATCCGCACAAAATCCTGACCGGCCGCCGGGACCGCATCCGCACCCTGCGCCAGGGCGGCGGCCTCTCCGGCTTCACCAAGCGCACCGAGAGCGACTACGATCCCTTCGGCGCCGCCCACTCCTCCACGTCGATCTCGGCCGGCCTCGGCATGGCGGTCGCCCGCGATCTCGACGGCAAGGAGCACAACGTGGTGTGCGTCATCGGCGACGGTGCCATGAGCGCCGGCATGGCCTACGAGGCCATGAACAACGCCGGCGCCCGCAACGAGCGCCTGATCGTCATCCTCAACGACAACGACATGTCGATTGCACCCCCGGTGGGGGCACTGTCGAACTATCTCGCCCGTATTTCGTCGAGCGGCACGTATCTGCACTTGCGCGAGGTCGCCAAGCAGCTCGCCAAGCGGCTGCCGAAATTCTGGGAGGAGAAGGCGGCGCGGGCCGAGGAATACACGCGCACCTACTGGACGGGCGGCACGCTGTTCGAAGAGCTGGGCTTCTACTATGTGGGCCCCATCGACGGGCACAATCTCAATGTGCTTCTGCCGGTGCTGAAGAACGTGCGCGATGCCAGGCAGGGCCCGATCCTGGTGCATATCGTCACCAAGAAAGGCAAGGGCTACGCCCCGGCGGAGGCCTCCGACGACAAGTACCACGGCGTCAGCCGCTTCAACGTCGTCACCGGCGCCCAGATGGCCGCCAAGCCGAATGCGCCCTCCTACACCAAGGTGTTCGCGCACAGCCTGATCGAGGCGGCGCGCAAGGACGACAAGATCGTCGCCATCACGGCGGCCATGCCGTCCGGCACCGGCCTTGACCTGTTCGCCAAGGCGTTTCCTCAGCGCACCTTCGATGTCGGCATTGCCGAGCAGCATGCCGTGACGTTCGCCGCCGGCCTCGCGGCCGAAGGTTTCAAGCCGTTCGCGGCGATCTACTCGACGTTCCTGCAGCGCGCCTACGACCAGGTCGTGCACGATGTTGCGATCCAGCGGCTGCCGGTGCGCTTCGCCCTCGATCGCGCCGGCCTCGTCGGCGCCGACGGCCCCACCCACGCCGGCGCCTTCGATCTCGCCTATCTCGGCTGCCTGCCGGGCTTCGTGCTGATGGCCGCCGCCGACGAGGCGGAGCTCAAGCACATGGTCGCCACGGCGGTGGCAATCGACGACCGGCCGTCCGCCCTGCGCTATCCCCGCGGCGAGGGCGTGGGGGTGGAGCTGCCGGCGGAGGGCCGCCCGCTCGACATCGGCAAGGGACGGATCGTGCGCGAGGGCACGACCGTTGCCCTGCTGTCACTCGGCACCCGTCTTGGCGAATGTCTCAAGGCCGCCGACCAGCTCGCCACGTTCGGCCTCTCGACCACGGTGGCCGACGCCCGGTTCGCCAAGCCACTCGACCACGATCTCATCCGCCGCCTCGCCAAGAACCACGAGGTGCTGATCACGGTTGAGGAAGGTGCGGTGGGGGGATTTGCCAGCCATGTGCTGCAGTATCTGGCGAGCGACGGCCTGCTTGAGCGCGGCCTCAAGGTGCGCCCCCTGGTGCTGCCGGACGTCTTCATCGAGCATGACAAGCCCGAAAGGATGTATGACCAGGCGGGTCTGAATGGCTCCCAGATCGTGGCGACCGTGCTGGCGGCGCTCGGTGGGGAGAGCGCCACCCGGACCCGGGCGGAGCGCGCCTGAGCGCGTTCTGCACAGGCTATCCACAGAAATGAGGCCGCGCAGGGCCGAAGCCGTCAACGGCGGCCTGGACGCGCCCTCGGACTTGGGCCTAAGCAGAATCTGTCCCTAGACCAACTTTCCGGGCTGCCCCTCGTATCCCCCATCTGGCAGCAGGAAAGGCCCTGGCGGTACCCGCCAGGGCTTTTTTGTCGGTATCATCACGGGCGCGCGGGCTGACACCCCGGCCGGGATGACGGGAGCGCCGCCACCTAAGCCATCGCCTTCTTGAAGTTGGCCGCCGCCTTGTCCCAGTTCACCGTGTTCCACCACGCATCGACATAGTCGCCGCGCCGATACTGGTGCTTGAGGTAGTAGGCGTGCTCCCACACGTCGATGCCGACCACCGGCATTGCGGCGTTGTCCATGTGCGGGGTGTCCTGATAGGGCGTATTGAAGATCATGAGCTTCTTGTCCTTCACGGCCAGCCACGCCCAGCCTGAACCGAAACGCGTGAGCGCGGCCTGCTTGACGGCTGCCCTCATCTTGTCGAAGTCGCCGAACGTGCCGTCGATGGCGCTCTTGAGATCGCCGGCGGGCGCCTTGGCGCCACCCGGCGTCATCAGCTCCCAGAAGTAGGTGTGGTTCCAGTGGCCGCCGAGATTGTTGCGCACCGGCGTGCGCACGGCTTCGGGCACCGCGGCCAGGTTGGAGACGATTTGCTCGGGCGTCTTGGTGGCAAGATCGGGATACTTCTCCACCAGGCCGTTGAGATTGGTGATGAAGGCGTTGTGATGGTTCTTGTGATGGAAGTTCATCGTCGCGGTGTCGATGTGGGGCTCCAGCGCCTCGTAGGGATAGCCGAGCGGCGGCAGCGAAAAGACGGGTTTGGCCTGCGCCACCGCCCCGCGTCCGATCGTCGTTGCGGTGCCGGCAAAAGCTGCGGCCCCAGCCAGGAATTTCAGGGTCTGTCTGCGGTTCATGGCATTCTCCATGGGTTCCCGTGCGGGCAAGGGATGGTATCACTCTCGTGCAACCACGTTCACCCGGTGCCGGGTTGCCGCGGCCCGAGTGATGTGGGCCTTACGCAGATCGGACAGGCAACGGATGCTGACGCAGCAACGGCCGGCCATCAAATATCCGTGAACTGCACGGTTGCGCGTACGCATCCCACCAGGAACAAACCGTGATGATTGAACGCGACATTGTCCGCCTGGGTGCCCAAGGCGACGGCGTTGCCGAAGGTGACAGCGGGCCGCTCTACGTGCCGTTTGCGCTGCCCGGAGAGCGCGTGCGGCTCACCGGAGCTGGCCTGCCGGAGGTCATCGCCGGTGCCAGCGTCGATCGCGCGACACCGGTGTGCCGCCACTTCGGCACCTGCGGCGGTTGCATCGCACAACACATGAGCGGCCGGCTCTACGCCGACTGGAAGCGCGGCATCCTGATCGATGCCCTGCGTCAGCGCGGGCTGCAGACCGACGTAGCGCCCCTGCGGCGCATACCGCCGGCGTCGCGGCGGCGCGCCGTGCTGACGGCGCGGCGTGAACGCGACGGCGCCACGGCGCTCGGCTACCATGGCCGCAAAAGCAACGCTGTCGTGGCGATCGAGGAGTGTCCAATCCTGTCGCCGGTCATCGTTGCCAAGCTGGCGGCGCTGAGGGCCATTGCCGCGGCGATTCCGGGACGCGAAACGCGCCTCACCGTGCTGCTGACGCGCGGCGGCTTGGACGTTGCCGTCACCAACGACGCCGGCCGCCTCGGCGCCGCTGCCATTGCCGCCATCGGCCGGATCGCCGCCGAGCACCAGCTCGCCCGCATCGCCTTCAACGGCGACACCGTGATCGAGCGCACGGCGCCCGCGCTGATCTTTGCAGGCATCGAAGCCGTGCCGCCGCCGGGCGCGTTCGTGCAGGCGGTGGAGGCAGCCGAGCAGATCATGGGTGGGCTGGTCCTCGACGCCGTGGGCGCAGCGAAGCGCGTCGCCGATCTCTTCTGCGGCGTCGGTACGTTCACGCTGCCCATCGCGCGCAAGAGCCGGGTGCTTGCCGTTGATGGCGATGCGGCCGCCCTTGCCGCCCTCGACGCGGCTGCGGCGCGCGCGCAGGGCCTCAAGCCGATCGAGAGGCGACGGCGCGACTTGGTCCGCGAGCCGCTTTCTCCACTGGAGCTCAAGGGCATCGACGCGGTGGTCTTCGATCCGCCGCGTGCCGGCGCCAAGGCGCAGGCCGAGCGGCTGGCGCAATCAACCGTGCCGCTGGTGGTCGCCGTCTCGTGCGATCCCGGCACCTTGGCCCGCGACCTGCGCAGCCTGGTCGACGGCGGCTACGCGATCGAAGCCGTGACCCCCATCGACCAGTTCCTGTTCTCCGCGCACGTGGAGGCGGTTGCCGTTCTGCGCCGCCGATAGAGCATTTGACCAGTCATCCCGGCCGAGCGGAGCGACGGGCCGGGACCCAGGGTCAAGAAGAGGACGCGGCGTATGTTGTCCTGGGTCCCGGATATTTCGCTGATCGCGAAATTCCGGGATGACAACTCACGCGCAATTCCGGGATGACAGCCACGTGGCGAGGGACAGCTAGTGTCCCGATCGCGAAGTTCGCCGGATCTTGCAGCAGGCGCCGAACGAACTTCGCGATCGAAAGGACACAAGCAAGTTCATGGTTCTAGTGTGATTCAGATCGAGAAATTCGCTCAGCAGGCGTGCTGCGAGGAAGGGCGAATTTCTCGATCATCACACTAGATCACCTTGGCTGCACGCAGTGCGGCGATCTCGGTGTCGCTGAAGCCGAACTCGGCCAGCACCTCTTGCGTGTGCTGGCCGCATTCCGGCGGCGCGGCGATAAGCGCGCTCGGCGTCCGCTGCAGGGTCACCGGCTGGCCGACGACGCGCAGCGTGCCGCGCTGATCGCCGGTGTCGATCTGCTTAACGAGCCCCAGGTGCTCGACCTGAGGGTCGGAGAACACCTTGTCGATCGTGTAGATCGGTCCGCATGGGACTCCCGCAGCGTTCAGCCGCTCGACCCATTCCGCGCTCGTGCGATCCGCAAGGTAGCTGTCGATCGCGGCATTGAGCGCGTTCCTGTTCCGGGAGCGCGCCGTGCCGGTGGCGTAGTCGGGATTGTCGATCAACGCTTCGGCACCGATGGCGCGACAGAGGCGCTGCCAGATGGCGCTGCCGGCGGCCGCGATGTTGATGTGGCCGTCGCGCGTCTTGAATACGCCGGTTGGAATGCTGGTCGGATGGTTGTTGCCGGCCTGGGGCGGCACCTCCTGATCGTTCAGCCATCGCGAAGCCTGGAAATCCAGCATGAAGATCTGCGCCTGCAGCAGCGAGGTCGCGACCTCCTGGCCCTTGCCCGACTGCTCGCGCTCCAAGAGCGCCACAAGGATGCCGAGGGCGCAGAACAGGCCGGCTGAAAGGTCGGCGATCGGGATGCCGGCGCGCATCGGCCCGCGGCCCGGCTCCCCGGTGATCGACATGAGGCCGCCCAGGCCTTGCGCGACCTGGTCGAACCCGGGCCGGTCCGCGTAAGGCCCATCCTGGCCGAAACCCGAAATGCTGGCGTAGATCAGGCGCGGGTTGAGCGGGCTCAGGGCGGCATAGTCGATGCCCAGGCGCCGCTTCACGTCCGGTCTGTAGTTCTCGATGACGACGTCGGCCTTGGCCGCCATCCGGCGAAAGGTCTCAACACCCTGCGGCGCCTTCAGATTGATCCCGACGGCACGCTTGTTGCGGTGCAGGTTCTGAAAGTCTGGTCCGTGCCTGGCGCCGCCCAGTCCCTCCCCGGTCTCCAGATGCGCCGGCAGCTCGACCTTGATGACGTTGGCGCCCCAGTCGGCAAGCTGGCGCGCCGCAGTAGGGCCGGCCCGCACCCGCGTCAGATCGAGCACGGTGAAGCGGGAAAGCGCACTCGACGCTCTCGGATGAGACATGGGCAACGCCTCGCTGACGCGGATCGCTCACGCGACATTGCCACGTTTGCGGGCAAGGCCCAAGCTGGCGGAGCGCCTCCATCCGCCCGGCGTCACTTGGTCTCCGCCAGATAGCACTTGTCGGCCAGATGGCAATGCCCGAACCGCCATTCGGCGGGGCGGCCGTCGAGCGTGTAGACGATCCGATCCAAGGTCAGAAGCGGCGCGGCCGGCTTGACCTGCAGGGCCCTCGCCACATCAGGCGAGGCACTGCCGAGCGTCACCCGCTCCTCGCCCCTGCCCAGCAGCACGCCGAACTGCTGGGCGAGCACCACGATGCGATGCGATGCCGTTCGATACTCGGAGAGACCGGGGAAGAGGGCCGCCGGCAGCGCAACATCCTCCAGCAGGTAGGGCTTGCCGTCGCTGAAGCGCAGGCGGCGGATGCGGTGCACCTTGTCGTGCAGGCGCAGACGCAGGCGCCGGCCTTCAACCTCGCTGACAGGAGACAGCGCGGCATCGAGCACCTCGACGTTCTCGCTGACATGCTGGCCATCGGGCTGGCGGACATTGCTGTAGCGTATGGCCAGTTCCTCGGATGCTTGATCGTTGACGAACGTGCCCCGCCCCTGACGGCGGGTGAGGAGGCGCTCGCTTTCCAGAAGTTCCAGCGCCTTGCGCATGGTGCCGGCGCTCACCCCGAACTGGCGCGCAAGATCGCCCTCGTTGGGAATGGCGCCACCGGGGGCCCACTCCCGGGATGCGATACGTTCTGCCAGTGCGTCGCGCACTTGCAGATAGAGGGGGCGGTTCGAGAACCGGGTGGTCATTATCCTACTATTCAGCATGTTGCCCTCTACGTGCTCTCTGTCGAACCTACGACGACGGATGAATGTAGTCACAACTGCATGCGGCGGGTTTGGTTTTTCCTTGTGTTTGGTTGCCTGGCGGACCTTCATTTTTGCTATATTGGCACATTAGAGTTTATTTTTGCATATTGTGCATCTGATGTTCGGTCTCCTTTGCAGCACATCGTGCAGCCGGCGGACGCGAACGTTTCCGCTGAGCACCCACGGCAACGCAAAGCCACGGAACGGCCCGAACGCCCACAAGCACCCGATCACTCCACCCTCCCTCGCAGCACGGGCATGGCGTGCAAGGGTGCACTTGCACCTCTCCCAGCGCTGTGCGCATTTGGCACCCGGAGGCGACGACGCAGGGGTGGAGAGATGGCGAGCAACATCGACCTCAAGGGACGGACAGCGGTTGTCACCGGCGGCGCCCAGGGCTTCGGCAAAGCCATTGCGGAGCGGTTTGTGGCGTCGGGCGCGCGGGTGGCCATCTGGGACCGCGATACGGCGCTCGCCGAGAAGACCGCGGCCGCGCTCGGCGACGCCGCCGTCGTGATCGCCTGCGATGTGGCCGATCCGGCCGCCGTTGCCAATGCGCGCGATGCCTCTGTGCGGGCGCTGGGCCGGATCGACATTCTGGTCAACAACGCCGGCATCGCCGGCGCCAACGCCAAGACCTGGGAGACCGACGTCGAGGAGTGGCGCAAGGTGATGCGTGTCAATCTCGATGGTCCGTTCATCTGCTCACGTGCAATCGTCCCACTGATGATTGCGCAGAATTACGGTCGGATCGTTAACATCGCCTCCATTGCCGGCAAAGAGGGCAATCCGAATGCAGCGCACTACTCGGCATCGAAGGCGGGTGTCATCGCGCTCACCAAATCGCTCGGCAAGGAACTCGCCGGCTACGACATCGCCGTCAACGCGGTGACGCCGGCTGCCGCCAGGACTGCAATTTTCGATCAGATCACCCAGGAGCACATCGACTTCATGCTGTCGAAGATCCCGCGCAACCGGTTCGTGACGGTGGAGGAGGTGGCAGCCCTGGTGGCCTGGATCGCCTCGGCGGAGAATTCCTTCACGACCGGCGCCGTGTTCGACATCTCCGGCGGCCGAGCCACCTATTAGAGGTACGCCGCGCCAAGGTGCCCCTTGGCGCGGGTTCGGGCGCCGGCAGCGGCTGGAGCACTCGCCTTCGTTTCACGGGGCAGCGATGTTTGCTAGAACCTGGCGTCAGCCATAGATGCTTGAGGGATCCCGCATGTCTGTTCGCTGTATCATGGGCCTTCTGCTGCTGGCGGCGAGCGCGGCCGCGTGCAGCGACGACAGCCAGACCAGGGATTGTCAGCAGCATCGGGATGCCACGCGTCAGGCTGCAGCCTGCACGCAGGTCATCGGCGCCAACCCAAAGTCGGCCGAGGCCTACAACAACCGCTGCTTTGCCTATAACGAGCTGCGGCAGTACGAGAAGTCGATTTCCGACTGCAACATGGCCATCAAGCTCAGTCCACGCAACGCTTCCGCCCACAACAACCGCGGCGTCGCCTATGAAATGCAGGGCGAGTTCGATCGCGCGCTCGAGGACTACAGCAAGGCGGTGACGTTCGATCCGAAGTTCGCGACCGCGTTCGCCAACCGCGGCGACGTCTACTCCAAGAAGGGCGACAAGGAGCGCGCCGTCGCCGAGTACCGCAAGGCCATTGCCATCGAGCCCGCCAATCCCCTCGCGCTGGAAGGTTTGAAGCGGCTGGGCGCGCGGCCCTAGTGTCCCGATCGCGAAGTTCGCCGGAACTTGCAGCAGGCGCTGAACGAACTTCGCGATCGAAAGGACACTAGC
>JAIEQJ010000109.1 GCA_019747815.1 Hyphomonadaceae bacterium | reverse complement strand
CTTCGTCGAAGGACGGGCCGCGGGCGCCGGGCCGTGCTGCACGAAGCCGTGCTTCGACAAAGCTCAGCACGGGGTGGAGCGGTTGAGCACGGGGGGAGCGGTTCAGCACGGGGGGAGCGGTTGAGCACGGGGGGAGCGGTTCAGCACGGGGTGGTGCGGGTTGAGCACGGAGTGGAGCGGGTTGAGCGTAGGGTTGGTGCAAACGAGGCGGGGGAGCGGGCTCGAGGCCCGCCCGGCATCACTCGTTCCCTTTCGTGCGACAATGCGCAAGGTCGCGTAAGGCCTCCCAATCGCCACGGATCAGAGCCTCCTTCTTGGCGCGGCTCCAGCCCTTCACTTGTCGCTCGAATGCGATGGCGTCCGCGATGCGATCGAAGCGCTCGGAGAAGATGAGTGTCACCGGACGCCGAGATTTGGTGTAGCCCTCGAAGACACCCAGGTTATGCTCGGAGACCCGTTTCTCTGCGGAGATCATGGATCGGCCTGTGTAATAGCTGCCGTCCGCGCACCGCACGATGTAGACGACTGCACCCTCATGCTCAGCATGGATACTTCGCGGCATGATAAGGTACTCCGTCGGTGCAAGCCTATAGGGGCTGTGCCAAAACCTCAATGCAGCTCCAGGCGGCCGTCCCCTCCTTGTCGGCCACGCCCTCTATCCTCACCCTCGGCACGCGCCATCCTGGTGTTGAGCACGGCCCAATCTCTCCAACCTTTGTCACCGCGCCAACCTCGTCCTGAGCTTCGTCGAAGGACGGGCCGCGGGCGCCGGGCCGTGCTGCACGAAGCCGTGCTTCGACAAAGCTCAGCACGGGGTGGTGCGAGTTGAGCACGGGGTGGAGCGGTTCAGCACGGGGGGAGCGGTTGAGCACGGGGTGGTGCGGGTTGAGCACGGGGTGGTGCGGTCGAGGGCGAGGTTGGAGGCAGACACGAGCCGGACACTATCGCAGGGGAGGCCATGGCCATGCGGGAGGCGCTGTGGTTGGATGCGCCCGCGCGCCTCGCCGCGCGTTTGCAACCCTCGAGGAGCTGGGAGTTGGCCATGCCCCGACGCGCCGCGGATCTGCTGGTGGATTGCCTCGCCGCCCATGGCGTCGATCGCGTGTTCTGCGTGCCGGGCGAAAGCTATCTGGCGGTGCTCGACGCGCTGCACGACAGCAATGCCATCGCCACCGTGATCTGCCGGCATGAGAGCGGCGCAGGCTTCATGGCGGTGGGCGATGCCAAGCTCACGGCCAAGCCGGGCGTAGCCTTCGTCAGCCGCGGGCCCGGCGCCACCAATGCCTCGATTGCCGTGCACGTGGCCGAGCAGGATGCGGTGCCGCTGGTGCTGTTCATCGGCCAGGTGCAGCGCCGCGAGATCGGACGGGCCTCGTTCCAGGAGGTGGACTACGCGCGCGCCTTTGCCGGCATGGCCAAGGCCGTGCACGTCGTCCACGATCCGGCCCGCGTGCCGGAGAGCGTGGCACGCGCGTTCGGCCAAGCGCAGGCACCCACGCCGGGACCGGTGCTCATCGTGCTGCCGGAGGACATGCTGGAGGAGGACACCGACGCGGCCGTGATCGCGCCTTTCGCCGTGCCGCGTGCCGCGGCCGGAACGCAGGCGGACATCGAGGAGATCGCGGCGCTGATCGGCAAGGCGGAGCGGCCGCTGCTGATGGCCGGCGGCAGCGGCATCGGCACCCCGCGCGGGCGCCGGGCGCTGCTGGCCGCGTCGGAAGCGCAGCATCTGCCCGTCGTGCTCACCTTCAAGCGCCAGGACTACTTTCCCAACACGCACCGGCACTACGCCGGGCATCTGGGCTTCAAGATCCCCAAGGCGGCGGTGGCGCGCTATCTGCAATCGGATCTGATCCTGGCGGTGGGCACGCGGCTGACGGAGGCGACGACCCAGGGCTTTACCCTTCCCGCATCGCCGGTGCCGCGCCAGACGCTGGTGCACATCCACGACGACCCGGCCAAGATCGGCATCAACTATGCGGCCGCCAAGGCGCTGGTGGCCGACCCCGTCGCGGTGCTGGAAGCCCTCGCCGCCAGGCCCCCCGGGCCAGCGCCGGCCAAGCGTGCAGCCTGGATCGAGGCGCTGCATGCGCCGGTGGCGCAGGCCATGGCGTGGACGCCGCCCGCCGATGGTCTGCTCGACATGGGACCGGTGGTTGCCGCGCTCGCCGAGCGCGTGGCCGGCGATGCCATTTTTGTCACCGACGCCGGCAACTTCTCGGGCTGGCTGCACCGGCATTTCCCGTTTTCGGGGGCGCATGTGTTGGTGGGCTCGGTGGGCGGCGCCATGGGCATCGGCATGCCCGCCGCCGTGGCCGCGGCGCTGCGCCATCCCGGCCGGCAGGTGATCCATTTGCTGGGGGACGGCGGGGCGCTGATGACGGGATCGGAGCTCGCCACCGCCCTGCAGTACGGGGCCAAGGTGAAGACCTTCATCGCCAACAACGGCAGCTACGGCACCATCCGCATGCACCAGGAGCTGGCCTACCGGCGGCGGGTGCACGGCACCGACCTCAAGAACCCCGATTTTGCCAGATGGGCGGAGAGCTTCGGCGCGCGGGGCTTGTCGATTGCCACCATCGCGGAGGCGCCGACGGTGGTCGAGGCGGCCCTGGCACACGACGGCCCCGTGGTGGTCGACGTGCGGACGGCGCTGGAGCACATCTCCCCGTTCTCCACCATCGCCTCGCTGCGGGGTTAGGGCCCGGGGCGCCAGAGTGCCCACCTCGTCATCCCCGAAGTCGAGGCGCAGCCGAGACTGTCCGGGATCTGCCCAGCGCGCTTGCCTTGCCGCAGATCCCGGCTCGGCAGAGGTAATGTTTCACGTGAAACAGATTAACCAGGACGCTGATGTTTCACGTGAAACATCGCATACCCCTCATCCCGGAATTGCCATCCGGCGCCCACGGGCGCCACGCCTTGGCCCTTGGGGTCCCAGCTCTCGCGCCGGCAGTGCGACCGCTCGCCCGCGATGATGCGGTGAGCCAAGGCTGGCCGAGACCGGCAGCGGCGGCGTCGGCGGGCCAGACTTTCAGCGCCAGGCTTTCAGCGCCGGGCTTTCAGTTCTGGTCCTCGGGCAGGATCGGCAGGGGGAAGAACTCGATGCCCTCCTCGCTCAGCGCGTGGGCTTCCTCGCGGGTCGCCTCGCCGTAGATGCCGCGCGCCGGCGTCTCTTCGTAGTGGATCTTGCGCGCCTCCTCGGGGAAGCGCTCGCCGACGTACTCCGATTTGGCCTCGATCTCGGTCCGCAGCTTGCGCATGGCGGCCGCCAGCTCGCCGTGCGCCGCCAGCCGATGCGTCTCCTGCTGGGCGGGCGCCGGCGCCGCCGGCGCCTTCTCGCTGCGCTTGCGCTTGGCACCCTTGGCGATGCGCGGCGTCATCAGGGCCTTTTGGACCTTGGTGGTGCCGCAGCGCGGACAGGTGACCTGGCCGCGCTTGGCCTGCCGGTCGAAGGCGGTGCTGCTGGCGAACCAGCCTTCGAACTCGTGCCGCCTCTCGCATTTGAGCCGGTAGCGGATCATGAGGCTTCCTTTGTCCGTACGGCTGATGCGTGCTCAACCCGAAACGGCCGATCATGCTGCAGGGAGGGGATGCTTTGGCGCGCCTTCGCGACATCCCCCGGCTGGATGTCGGCCACGATGACCGCCGGGTGCAGGCCGTCCCCTTGCGCCAGGATCTCCCCCCACGGCGATACGATCAGGCTGTGGCCGTAGGTTTCCCGGCCGCTTTCGTGCCGGCCGGCCTGGGCCGCCGCCAGCACGAAGCATCCGGTCTCGATCGCCCGCGCTCTCAGCAGCACATGCCAGTGGGCTTCGCCGGTCTTGCGGGTGAAGGCGGACGGGATCGCCAGGAAATCGGCACCTGCCTGCGCCAGCGCCCGGTAGAGGTGGGGGAAGCGCAGATCATAGCACACGGTCAGCCCAAGGGTTCCCCAGGGCAGGTCGGCCAGCACGGCGGCGTCGCCCGCCTGATAGTTCTTCGATTCGCGGTAGCTCTCGCCGCCCGGCAGCTCCACGTCGAACATGTGGACCTTGTCGAAGCGCGCCTCGATCTCGCCATCCGGCGTGAACAGCAGCGAGCGGTTGGCGATCTTGCCGTTGCCCAAGAGCACGGCCATGGAGCCCAGATGCAGCCAGATGCCAAGCTCCCGCGCCAGGGCGGAGAAATGCGCCACCGCCGGGTTGCCGTCCTCCGGCCGCAGCGCCGCAAACAGGCGGCCCCGCTCCAGCTCCATCAAGGTGGTGACCTCGGGGGTCTGGACATACTGGGCGCCCTGGCGGGCCGCCTCACGGATGAGCCCGCTGGCATCGGCCAGGTTTTTCTCCACGTCGCGGCCGGCGCACATCTGCACCAGGCCGGCGCGGAACCCCTCTGCTTGCGGCGCGGGCATTGAATTTCCAGACGTTTTCGGGCCAATCCTGCCCCCAATGTAAAGGGTCGCAGACCCTGCGCATAGGCGGAAGGGCGTCACACCCCGGGCGATTTCACGCCGGCTCCCCGCGAGCCGCGGCGCGGGGCCGAGCCTCAGGCCGCCGCCAAGGCCTCGTTGGTCACCAGCGCCAGGGCCAGCACATCCACGCGGGCCGCCCCGGCGCGCTTGAGCGCACGCGCACAGGCCTCGGTTGTCGCACCCGTGGTGACGACGTCGTCGATGAGAAGAACGCTGCGGCCCTCGAGCTGCGCCCGACGCCGCCGGGGCACGCCGAAGGCGGCGGCCATGTTGCGCCGGCGCTGGTCGCGGGTCAGACCGACCTGGCTTCTGGTCCATCGGGTGCGCTTGAGCAGCATGGGATGCATCGGCACGCCGGTGCGCCGCGACAGCTCGGCGGCGAGCACGGCCGCCTGATTGAAATGGCGCAGCAACAGCCGCAGCCGGCCCATCGGCACCGGCACGATGACATCGATGCCGGGCATCAGCTCGCGTCCCGCCTCGGCCAGCCACCGGCCGAACAAGCTGCGGGCGTCGTGCCGGTCGGCATACTTGAGCTGATGCACGAGGATGCGCATCGACCCGCTGAAATGGGCGACCGCGCGGGCGCGATCGTAGGCCGGCGGATCGGCGAGCGCCGCGGCGCTGACGGTGCGCTCGCCGGTGTCGAAGGGCAGCGGAATGCCGAGCACATCGCACAGCGGCGGGCGGATGAAATGCACATCCCGCCAGCACGTCGGGCACAGCAGGTGGTGCGCGCCGATGCGCACGCGGCACACCACGCAGCAGGGCGGCACGATCGTGTCGGCACCTGCGGCGAGCGCACGGCCGATCGCCGTCCTCAGCCTTGGCGGCCCCGGCTCATGCGGTTCCACTTCGTCGTCCGAGGGCATCATCGTTGCCCCGTTCACGCGCCCCAAGGATAGCCCTGAAGGATAGCCCTGCATGCGGAGGACTGCGAGACGGTCCTTCTGTACCAGGTCCTTCTGTGCCAGGTCCTTCCGACGATGGTGGGCGCGCTCAACTCGGTGTCATCCCGGACGGCCGGAGGCCGATCCGAAACCCAGGGGCCAAGAGCACCGGCGTTTGCGCCTTTAGCCTCCGGGTCCCGGCTCTGCGCTGCGCTCCGGCCGGGATGACACCTGCGATGCACTCTCAACGTGAAGACTTTGGGCTGAGCGCGCGCCCTCTCAACCCGATCACCCTGCCATAGCGGCCGCGTGCGGAGCTGCGAGCGCCGGCTGCCAGGGATCGCGGGTTGACGTGGCCAAGAGCCGGCGCCGGTCAAGTCTTCCAGACCTCCCCCGCGACCTCGACGATCATGGCGAGCTTGGCCCACTGCTGCTCCTCGGTGAGGATGTTGCCTTCCTCCGTCGAGGCGAAACCGCACTGCGGCGACAGGCAGAGCTGGTCGATGGGCGCATGCCGGCTGGCCTCCTCGAGGCGGCGCTTGATGTCGTCCTTCTTCTCGAGCGCGCCGGTCTTGGAGGTGACGAGGCCCACCACCACGCGCTTTCCGCCCTTGGGCAGAAAGCGCAGCGGCTCCAGCCCGCCGGCGCGGTCGGTGTCGTATTCCAGGAAATAGCCGTCGTAGTTGACGCCGCCGAGCAGCAATTCCGCCACCGGCTCGTAGCCGCCCTCCGAGATCCAGGTGGAGCGGAAGTTGCCGCGGCACACATGCGTGGTGATCACCATGTCGGCGGGCTTGGCCTTGAGTGCGGTGTTGATCACCTTGGCATAGATGCCGGCCAGCTTGTCGGCATCCTCACCCCGCTGACGCGCCTCATCGAGCTGCTCCTTGGAGCACAGATACGCCCACACCGTGTCGTCGAGCTGCAGGTAGCGGCAGCCCGCGTCATAGAAAGCCTTGATGGCCCGGCCGTAGAGCGTGCCGAGGTCCTCGAAGTAGGCGCCCATGTCGGGGTAGGCCTGCTTGCTGATCGCCGCGCGCCCACCGCGGAAATGCATCACCGAGGGCGACGGGATGGTCATCTTGGGCGTGACCCTGGTGTTGGCCTTGAGGAACTTGAAGTGCTCCAGCATGGGGTGGCTGGCCGGGAAATCGAGCTTGCCCGTCACCTTGAGCCCCTCGGCCTTGGTCTGGATGCCGTGGAACTGGATGCCGTGGTCGAGCACCACGCGCTCGCAGCCGGTGAGGTGCCAGAAGAAGTCGAAGTGCCACCACGAGCGGCGGAACTCGCCGTCGGTGGCGAGCTTGAGGCCGACCTCCTCCTGCTTCTTGATGATCTTGCGGATCTCCTCGTCCTCGACCGCCTTGAGCTCGGCCGGCGTGATTGCGCCCTTCTCACGCTTGGCGCGCGCCGCCTTCAGGGGAGCGGTGCGCAGCAGGCTGCCGACCTCGTCGGCACGGAAGGGGGCGTGGGGCATGGACATGGGCGTTCCTCCTCTCGATTTTCGTCGACGCCGCGTGTCGGCGCTCGGATTTCTTGTGATCACTCTAATGCAGGCGGCGGGTCGCGGTCATCGGCCGGGCGGCGTCCGCGTGGGCCAAATCCCATCGCGAGGGCCGCAGCCTCAGGTTCGTCGAAAGCCCGCCAGCACCTCCGCCGGCATCGGCGCCGACTTGATCCGCCGGGCATCGGCGGGATCGCGCTTCGTCCACAGCCGCGTCTCGAAGCCTTCCAGCGCGAGTGCGCCGCCCTTGGTCACCTTGTGCTCCACGAAGAAGCTGGAGCGGCGGAATTCCTTCACGGTGGTCTCGATCTGGATGTCCTCGCCATAGTGGGAGGCCACCTTGAAGCTCGCGCGCGCCTCCAGCAGGGCGAGACCGGCGCCGCCGTACTTCTCCAGCATCGCGATCTTGGTCATGCCGGTCGCCTTCTCGAACAGCAGGATGGTGCACGCATCGAACCATTCGAAGTAGCGCGGATAGAACACGATGCCGGCGGGGTCGCAGTCGCCCCATTGCACGCGGATATGCCTGGTGTTGGTCAGCATCTCGCGGTCACCTGCTGGAATGGAGAACTGTCATCCCGGCTCTCGCGCGTTGCGCGAGGCCGGGATGACAGGTGTCGTCGGCTTTGCGTGCATCGTCAGTCGATCTCGATCACATCGGTCGCCGCCACCTTGGCATGCAGCCGCTGCACCAGTGCCGCACGCTTCACCAGCACGGCGCGCTGGTTGAGATAGCCCTTGTCGGTGATCTCGTTGGCGTCGATGGAGGGCGGCTCGGTCATGATGAGGCAGCGTGCGATCCGCATGGAGCTGCCCTGCGCGGCCGCGTTGTGGCGCTTGAGGCCCGCGGCCAGCGCGGCCTTCACCGCCGCATGGCCCACCATGGCGTCGAGCCCGGCGTCGGCGCCCAGCTCCGCACAGAGGCCCCTGAGCCCGGAGAGGCTCGGAAAGATCAAGAGCCCGATCTCGTCGTGGTCGTGCCCGGTCACCACCGCATCCTCGATCACCGGCGCGCCGGCGGCAATCACCGCCGTGCGCAGCATGCCCACGTTCACCCAGGTGCCCGAGCTCAGCTTGAAATTCTCCGCCGTGCGCCCGTCGAACAGCAGGCCCGCCGCCGGGTTGCTCTCGTCGGCGAAGCGCACCGCATCGCCGGTCTTGAGCCAGCCGTCCTCGTCGAACGCCTGCGCGGTCAGCCCCGGCGCCTTGAAGTAGCCGGGCATCACGTTGGGGCCCTTGACGCGGATCTCCAGCTTGTCGCCCACCGGCGCCAGCTTCACGGCGATGCCCGGCCCCGGCACGCCGATGTTGCCCGGCCGCTCGATGGGGAAATGCACCACCGTGCCGAGGGGCGCCGTCTCGGTGAGCCCCCACGACGACACGAACGGCACCTTGGCCCCCCGCACCTTGCGGCCCAGCCGCTCCAGCCGGTCCCACAGGCTCTGCGGCAGGGCGGCGGCGGCATAGAACAGCATGTCGAGCCGCGCGAAGAATTTCTGCTGCAGCGCCTCGTCCGCCTCCAGGTGATCGAGCAGCGCCGCATAGCCGCGCGGCACGTTGAAATAGACGGTCGGCGACACCTCGCGCAGGTTCGCCACCGTGCGCCCGATCAGCGCCGGCACCGGCTTGCCCTCGTCGATGTAGAGCGTGCCGCCGTGGCGCAGCATCATGTTGAAGTTGTGGTTGGCACCGAAGGTGTGGTTCCACGGCAGCCAGTCGACGATCACGGGGGGATGATCTTCCAGGAAGGGCCAGGCCGCGGCGATGCTCTCCTGGTTGGCGCACAGCATGGCTTGCGTGTTGATCACGCCCTTGGGCTGGCCAGTGGAGCCGGAGGTGAAGAGGACCTTGGCGAGCGTATCCGGCCCCACCTTGGCAAACGCCGCGTCGACCGCCGGTGTCGGCCGCAGCTCCATCAGCGTCGAGAACGGCGTCACTCTGGTCGCGCCCAGGCTGCCGCGGCTCGCCACCACCTCCACGGCCGTCGCACCGATCGTCTCCAGCGCCCTGGCATAGCGGTCCGCCTCGTCCACATAGACGAGGCCCGGCTGCACGAGCGCGAAGATGTGGCGCAGCTTGCCGAAGTCCTGGGACAGCCGCGCATAGGGCGTCGACACCGGCACCACGGGCACGCCCACATGCATGGCCCCCAGGGTCATCAGCGCGTGATCGATGCCGTTCTCGGCCAGGATCAGCACCGGCCGGTCGGCTCCCAGCTCGCGGTCGATGAGCGACTGGGCGACGGCGTTGACGGCGCGGGAGGTCTCTTCGTAGGTGATCTGCCGCCAGCGGCCGGCGCCATCGCGCTCGGCGAGAAACACGCGGCCAGGCTCGGTCACCGCCCAGCGCTCCAGCAGCACGCCGAGGCAGCGCGGCACCTTTCCCAGTTCGCGCCGGGAGCGGATGATGATGGAGCCGTCGGAGCGCCGCTCGTGCACCACGTCCGGCTTGGCGAACAGGCGGCTGGCGTCGTCCGCGGGGCCTGAACCAGCCGCCACAGGGGCCACGGCTGCCTCCATCGTTCGTCTCCCTTGCCCGTCTTCGACTTATGGCTCGGACCGTGCGCGACCGGCCCGAACGGTCTTCTGTTGATAGCCAAAACCATTGCCCAGAGCAACGAATGCGCCGGCCCTTACATCTTGACCCGCCGCATCTGCGGATCATAGAGCGGCCTCAGCGACGCCTCCGCCGGATAGCGTTTGCCGGCGATGTCCACCTCCCAGCGGCCCGCATCCAGCCACGCCGCCGTCACCGGCGCGCCGGCCTCGATCATCGCCAGCCCCACCGCGCCGCCCAGCGTGTGGCCATAGGAGGCCGCGCGCACGTAGCCCACGGGTTGGCCGTCGCGCAGCACCACCTCGGCGTGGAACATGAGCGGCTTGGGATCCTTGACGAGCACCTGCGCCAGCCGCCGCGTCATGGGCTGGGACTTCTGCTGCAGCGCCGCCTCGCGCCCGATGAAGCCGCCGGGCTTGCCGAGATCCACGAACATGCCGAGCCCGGTCTCGAAGGCGTTGTCGGTATTGTCGATGTCGTGGCCGTAGTCGCGATAGCCCTTCTCCAGGCGCAGGCTGGCCAGCGCCTTCAGGCCCGCATGTCGCAGCGCAAACGGCTTTCCCGCCTCCAGCAGGCGATCGTAGACGTGGGCGGCCTGCTCCGCCGGGATGTAGAGCTCGTAGCCGAGCTCGCCGACGTAGGTGATGCGGATGGCGAGCACGCGCGCATAGCCGATGTCGATCTCGCGCGCCGTGCGGTAGGGAAACGCTGCATTGGAGAGGTCGGCGCTGGTCAGGCTCTGCAGCAGCGCCCGCGACCTCGGCCCCTGCACGTTGAGCTGGCAATAGCCCGAGGTCACGTCGGTCACGAACGCATGCGAGCCGGCCGGCGTGTGGCGCCGCATCCACGTCTCGGCGTGGCGATGCATGGTGTCGGTGACCACCACGAGGAAGCGCTCGTCGTCAAGCTTGGTGACCGTGAGGTCCGCCTCCAGCAAGCCGCGGGCGTTGAGCCATTGCGTGTAGGTGATGAGACCCGATGCGCCGTCGACATCGTTGGCCGAGATGTGATTGAGCACGCGCCCCGCATCGCGCCCCAACACCCAGAACTTGCTCATGAACGACATGTCCATGAGGATCACGCCCTCGCGCGCGGCGCGGTGCTCCTCGGCCCACCAGGAGAACCAATTCTCGCGGCCCCAGGACAGCTTCTCCACCTTTGCTTCATGCCCCGCCGGCGCATACCAGTCGGCGCCTTCCCAGTCGCTGACGTCCCGGAAATAGGCCCCCGCCGCGGCCAGCCGGTCGTGCACGGCCGACCGCTTGGCCCCGCGCGCCGTCTGCGGGCTCAGGGTGGGATAATGGCATTGGTAGACGAGCCCCAGCGACTCGATGGTGCGCTCGCGGCGATATTCGGGGTTGGCCTGATAGGGGTGCAGGCGGTCGATGTTGAAGCCCGTCACGTCGGCGCCGGGATCGCCGGTGACGATCCAGTTGGCCACGATGCGGCCGAGGCCGCCGCCGGTCAGAATGCCGATCGAGTTGAGGCCGGCCGCCACGAAATAGTTCGCAAGCTCCGGCGCCTCGCCCACGATGGGGCGCAGATCGGGCGTGAAGCTCTCCGGCCCGCAGAAGAATTTCTTGATCCCCGCCTGCAGAGTGACCGGCACGCGGTGCATCGCTTTTTCCAGGTAGGGCGCCATGCGCTCCCAATCGGGCTCGATCTCGCCGAAGGAGAAATCGGCCGGAATGCCTTCAACGTTCCAGGGCGCGCACACCGGCTCGAACAGGCCCACCAGCAGCCCGCCGGTCTCCTCGCGGAAGTAGCCGTAGGAGGCCGGGTCCTCCAGCACGGGCAGGCCGGCCGGCAGATCGGGGATCTTCTCCGTGATGAGGTAGTAGTGCTCGGCCGCCTGGTTGGGGATGATGACGCCGTTCCTCTCGCCGAGCTGGCGCGCCCACATGCCCGCGCAGTTCACGACATATTCGGCGGCGATGTCGCCGCCTGGTGTGCGCACGCCGGTGACGCGGCCCTTGTGCTGCAGCACCTGCGTGACGGCCACGCCCTCGATGATCCGCGCCCCCTCCAGGCGCGCGGCCTTGGCCAGCGCCATGGTCACGTCCACCGGGTTGGCGCGGCCGTCCTCCTTGACGTGGAAGCCCGCCAGGATGTCGTCGGTGCGCGCCAGCGGAAACAGGCGCTTCACCTCCGCCGGCGAGATCTCGTGCACGTCGACGCCGCACAGGCGATTGAAGACGGCCACCCGGCGATACTCCTCCAGCCGGTCGGCATCGGCGGCCACCTCGATGAAGCCGACGGGATTGAAGCCCGTCGCCTGTCCCGTCATCGCTTCGAGCCGGCTGTAGAGATCGCGCGTGTACTTGCGCATCTCGGTGGAGGTTTCCGACGTCGACCCGAACGTCACCATCAGGCCGGCCGCGTGCCACGTGGTGCCGCTGGTGAGCCGGTCGCGCTCCAGCAGCACCACATCCTTCCAGCCCATGTGCGCCAGGTGATAGGCCACCGACGTGCCGATGACGCCGCCGCCGATCACCACCACCCGCGCTCGATCCGGCAGATCGGATGTGGTCATTCAGGTCTCCACCACAGCGTTTTGGCGCCTCCGGCGCTCGCTCTCCCACTTTGTCATCCCGGCACGTGTTGCCGGGATCCATCTGTCCACTTGCTCCGGCGTTTGCTGATGGCTGGATCCCGGTGACAAGCACCGGGATGACAGGTGTCGGTGCTGCTCGGTTCCCATCGCCAGGCTCCGGCTCACAGCAGAAACGGCCCCAGCAGCCGCAGCAGCTCGCTCTTGCCCTTGGCGCCGAGGCGCTCCACCACATTGCGCTCGTGTTCCTCGATGCGCTCCTCCAGGCGCTCCAGCATGCGCGCTCCCTCGCCCGTCAGATGCAGGGCGTGCGAGCGCCGGTCGATGGCCGAGCGTATCCGGCTGATGAGCCCGGGCGCCTCCAGGCGGTCGAGCATCTGCACCAGCCGCGCCCGCTCGATCGACAGGGCCTCGGCCACCCTGGCCTGGGCGATGCCGGGGTTGGCCGCGATGATCTTCAGCACCGAGAACTGCGCCGGCGTCACGTCCAGATCCTTGAGCGCGCGCTTGAAGTCCTGGAAGATCCACACCTGCGCGCGCCGCACGACATAGCCCGTGAACTGATCGAGCCCGCCCAGATCGACCTTCGGCGCGCGCATCACGGCACCTGCCTCGCCCGCGGCGCGCAGCCGGGCCGGCTTGCGCCTGGCACCCAGGCCCGCAACCCTGGTGCGCCGCTTCCCGCCGGCTCTGCGCTGCGCGATGTCTGGCTTCACCGGCTCATCCTTGTCACCCGATCTTGTCGCCTGGTCATCTTGTGCGAACCTCTACGTTTCCAATCCCCCGAGGGCAAGGGTCGGCGCGCCCGCGTCCCCTGCCCTGGCCGCGGCATACACCCTGTTGCCCGCCGGCGGCAAAGCCGTGGGCGGATCGTGATTGACGGGTCATTTTCGATCCCCTACGCTTTGCATGACGGATGGGGATGGAGTTCCCCGAAACTGCCCGATGAGGGCTGATGACTCCTACCGCGCGAGAGAAGCGGTGGAGTTGTGTCCGCAGCCGCCGCTGGGCGGCTTTTTCACGCCTTCTCGTCCGGCTTGTGCAAGAGCGGCCGCCGTGCCGCCGAACGGAGACGAGGCATGCAGACCTATTTTTGGATTGCCATCGGCAGCGCCCTTGGAGGCGTTGCCCGCTATTGGAGCGGAGGGCTGGCCGCGCGGCTGCTGGGCGAGACGTTCCCCTGGGGCACGCTCATCGTCAACGTCGCTGGCTCGCTCATCATCGGGTTCTTCGCCACCCTCACCGGTCCCGACGGCCGCTTGCTCGTCGGCACCACCGCCCGGCAGTTCGTGATGGTGGGGCTGTGCGGCGGCTATACGACGTTCTCCTCGTTCAGCCTGCAGACGCTCAACCTGATGCAGGACGGCCAATGGCTCCATGTCGGCCTCAACATCGGCGCGTCCGTCATGCTGTGCCTGCTGGCGGTGTGGATCGGCCATGTCGCCGCCGCCAATGTCAACGCCTTGAGATGGGTGTGATCCATGCAAGTTCCACGCGACGCCATGCTCCTGCGCATCTTCTTCGGCGAGGACGAGAAGTTCGGCCGCCTGCCGCTCTATGAGGCCATCGTGCTGAAGGCCCGCGAGATGCATCTGGCCGGCGCCACCGTGCTGAGAGGCCCGATGGGCTTCGGGCATTCGAGCCGCATCCATACCTCCAAGATCCTGCGCCTTTCCGAGGATCTGCCGATCGTCATCGAGATCGTCGATGCGGAGGACAAGATCAAATCCTTTGTCGACGTGCTGGACGGCATGATCGGCAGCGGCCTGGTCACGCTCGAGAAGGTGCAGGTTCTGCGCTACGGCAACGCCGCACGGCACCCTTAGCGCCAGGGTGAGGGCTCATTCCCTCTCCCCATACTCCCCATACGTCATGGGGAGAGGGTTAGGGTGAGGGGCAGACGCTGCGACTTTCGTCGCAAGGACCCTCGCAGCACGCCTGCTGAGCGAATTTCTCGATCTGAATCACACTAGAACCATGAACTTGCTAGTGTCCTTTCGATCGCGAAGTTCGTTCAGCGCCTGCTGCAAGATCCGGCGAACTTCGCGATCGGGAGTGTTCGGGACACTAGCCGCTTGCAGTACCTCGACTTATTGATCGCAACAGCCAGCACGGGCTCGGCAGCGGCAGCCTTGGGCTCGATGCGATGGTCACGACTTGGCGAGCCGCGATCCTTGGTTCTTGACGCGATGGTCATACCGCTGCACAGTTGTGCCCAGGTTGTGGGCACCGCGACGGCGGCGGCCACCCGGCGAGGGAACACAGCCGGAGCTCGATGCGTTTTCATTTGGCGCCAGTTTGGAGAAAACCGCATGTCGGAATGGCACAAGCCGGAAGTGACCGAGCAGGACGTCGGCCTCGAGGTGACCACCTATCTGCCGGCCGAATTGGACACCGACTGAACGGGCGAGTTTTGCGATTCTGGTCTTGACGGCGGCCGAACCTACCGGCCGCCGTAGCCTTTTCTGGGGTAGGCTGCGGCCCCGCTGAGGTGCACCCCCATGTTCATCAGAATCCTTGGTTCCGCAGCCGGCGGCGGCTTTCCGCAGCTCAACTGCAACTGTCGCAACTGCGCCGATGTCCGTGCCGGCAAGCCAGGGTTTCGACCGCGCACGCAGTCGTCGGTGGCGGTGAGCCGCGACGGGCAAAACTGGGTGCTGCTGAATGCCTCGCCGGACCTGCGCCAGCAGATCGCGGCAACGCCTGCCCTCGCACCCAGCCGTCAATCCGGGTTGCGCACAAGCCCCATCAAGGCCGCGGTCGTCACCAACGGCGATGTCGATCACGTCGCGGGCCTGCTCAGCCTGCGCGAAGGCATCGCCTTCACGCTCTATGCCTCGCAGCGCGTGCTTGCCACGCTGGCGGCCAACAGCATCTTCAACGTGCTCGACGAGCGCCTTGTCCCGCGCGTGGCGCTCAATGCCGGCCAGGCAACCGAGCTCACTGCCGGCGGCATCGGCCTCGGGCTGACGGTCGAGGCCTTCCCCGTGCCCGGCAAGATCGCGCTCTATCTGGAGGACCCGGCGGCCGGTCCATCGCTGGGCAGCCAGGCGGGCGATACCGTGGGGCTGAGGATTGCCGATGCCGCAAGCGGAGCCGCATTCTTCTACATCCCGGGCTGCGCCGGGGTGGACGCGGCCCTGGCGGCGCGGCTGCGCGGCGCCCGGCTCGTCCTGTTCGACGGAACGCTCTACACTGACGCGGAAATGCTCGCCCAGGGGCTGTCGGCCAAGACAGGGAAACGCATGGGCCACATCAGCATGTCCGGACCCGACGGCGCCATCGCCGCCTTCCGCGGCCTCGGCGTTGAGCGCCGCGTGTTCGTGCATGTCAACAACACCAACCCGGTCCTGCGCGAGGACAGCCCGGAACGCGCCGAGGTCGAAGCCGCGGGCTGGGCCGTCGCCTTCGACGGCATGGAGATCAGGCTGTGAGCCGGCTCCTCACCCCCGATGCGCTGGAGGCGGCCATCCGCCAGGTGGGCGCGGAACGCTATCACGACAAGCATCCTTTCCATCGCCTGCTGCACGGCGGCAAGCTCGACCGGGGCCAGGTGCAGGCGTGGGCGCTCAACCGCTACTGCTACCAGGCGGGCGTGCCGCGCAAGGATGCCGCCCTCATCAGCCGCGTCGACGACCGCGCCCTGCGCCGCGCATGGGTGCATCGCATCCTCGATCATGACGGCGCGTTGGAGGGCAAGACTGGCGGCGAGGACGGCGGCATCGAGCGCTGGCTGGTGCTCACCGACGCCCTGGGGCTGGACCGCGACTATGTCATCACCATGCAAGGCGCACTGCCGGCCACGCGCTTTGCCGTGGAGGCCTATGTCGCCTTCGTGCGCGAGCGCACGCTGGTGGAGGCGGTGGCATCCTCGCTCACCGAGCTGTTCGCGCCCTCCATCCACCGCGAGCGCATCGCCGGCATGCTGGAGAGCTACGACTTCATCGGCGAGCGGGCGATGCAGTATTTCCGCCGCCGCCTCGATCAGGCCAACCGCGACGCCGACTTCGCGCTCGCCTTTGTCAAGCGCCACGCCACGACGCCCGAGGCGCAGGCCGCCGCCGTCGATGCCGTGCGCTTCAAGTGCAACGTGCTGTGGGCCCAGCTCGACGCCCTGCACCACGCCTATGTGGCGCCGGGCCTCGTTCCGCCGGGGGCGTTCCGTCCAGAGGGCACATGAGCGAGGGCAGAAAGGTGCGCGCCATCGTTTCGGCCGCGTCGCGGCCGGGATTGCCGCGCCACGTCAAGCTGCGGCACGACGCGGCCCGCGGCAGTTGGACGATCCTGGCCCCGGAGCGGGTATTCACGCCCGATGCCATTGCCGTTGCCGTCCTGAAGCTGTGCGATGCCACCCGCACCGTCGAGGACATCGCGCAGGAGCTGTCCGGCACCTATAATGCGCCGCCGGACCGCATACGGGCCGATATCACCGCCATGCTGCAGGAGCTCGCCGACAAAGGCGTGGTGCAAGTATGAGCGTCGAAGCTGCCGTCAGCGCCCAATCCGCCGCGTGCCTCAAGGCGCCGGTCGGCCTGCTGGCCGAGCTGACGCATCGCTGCCCCCTGCAGTGCCCCTACTGCTCCAATCCGCTGGCGCTCGAGGGCGTCGCCGGCGAGCTGTCAACCGAGGCCTGGCTCGACGTGCTGGCGCAGGCGGCCGAGCTCGGCGTGCTGCAGCTGCATCTCTCCGGCGGCGAGCCCACGGTCCGGCGCGACCTGGAGGACATCGTCGCGCAGGCGGCGAAGGTGGGGCTCTACTCCAACCTCATCACGGCCGCCGTGCTGCTCACGCGCGAGCGCCTCGAGCGCCTGGCCGCGCACGGCCTCGATCACGTGCAGATCTCGCTGCAGGACACGCAAGCCGCCAACGCCGATCGCATCGCCCACTACCAGAACGGTCACGCCAGGAAGCTCGAGGCCGCCGGCTGGGTGCGCGCGCTCGGCCTGCCGCTCACCCTCAACGCCCCGATCCATCGCCAGAACATCTCAAGCCTCGCCCAGTTCATCGACCTCGCCGAGCGCCTCGGCGCCCAGCGGCTGGAGGTGGCGCACGTGCAGTACTACGGCTGGGCGCTCAGGAACCGCGCCGCGCTGATGCCGACGCGCGAACAGGTGCTCCGCAGCGCCGAGCTGGTCGCCCGCGCGCGCGCGCGCCTCAAGGGCATCCTCGTCATCGATTTTGTCGTGCCCGACTACTACGCCCGGCGCCCCAAGCCCTGCATGGGCGGCTGGGGGCGCGGCATCATCAACATCACGCCGTCGGGCAAGGTGCTGCCCTGCCATGCCGCCGAAACCCTGCCGGGCCTCGCCTTCGACAACGTGCGCGACAGGCCGCTGCGCGACATCTGGCTCGGCTCGCAGGCGTTCCAGAAGTACCGGGGCACGGACTGGATGCGCGAGCCCTGCCGCTCCTGCGAGTTCCGCGAGCAGGACTGGGGCGGATGCCGCTGCCAGGCGTTCGCTTTCACGGGTGCGGCCGACCTCGCCGATCCGGCCTGCAACAAATCCTCCTTTCACAATGCCTTTGCGGATGTTGCCCGGCAGGAGGCTGCATCCGAGGCACCCGCATTCGTCTTCCGCAGTCCGCGCGCTGCAGCGCGGTAGGAGACACTGGCATCGCGACTTGGCCTCGCCTATTCTAGCCGTTGGCGCATCCAACCATCGGCGCCGTCCTACAACGACAAGCACGTTTCATTGGGGAGACGCCCATATGCGAAGCGCTGGATTTTTCGCAGCCAAGCTCGCTGCCGGGATCGGCTTGACCGGTCTTCTTGCCACCACGGTCGCGTTCGACCTGCACGCCCAGCAGCCCCCGCCCGCCTGGAAGCAGGGCATGCCGGACTCCATGAAGGAGTCCAAGCTCGCGCCCCACGCCATTCCGCTGACCGTCACGCCGCCGGAAAAGATTCCCTTCTCCAAGCTGAAGGTGCCCGCCGGCTTCAAGGTCGAGCTGTGGGCCCACGGCATGCCGGGCGCGCGCATGATGACGCGCGGCGACAAGGGCACGATCTTCGCCGGCACGCGCGCCATCGGCAAGGTGTATGCCATCACCGACAAGGACGGAAAGCGCACGCACAAGGTCATCGCCGAGGGCCTGCAGCAGCCCAACGGCCTCGCCTTCAAGAACGGCGCGCTCTACGTCATCACCGTCGACAAGGCCCTGCGCTTCGACGGCATCGAGGACAAGCTGGACGCACCCCAGCCCACCGACGTGAGCGCACAGTTCAACCTGCCGGCATCCACGCATCACAACTGGAAATTCGCGGCGATCGGACCCGACAACAAGATCTACATCGCCATCGGCTCACCCTGCAACGTGTGCGAGATCAACACCGGCATGCACGGGCTGATCCGCCGGCAGAACCTCGACGGCTCCAACATCGAGATCGTGGCGCGCGGCGTGCGCAACTCGGTCGGCTTCGACTGGCATCCCCAGACCAAGGAGCTGTGGTTCACCGACAACGGCCGCGACTGGGCTGGCGACACCGGTCCGGAGGAAGAGCTCAACCGCGTGGCCAACAACGCCATCGGCGCCTTCTACGGCTTCCCCTACTGCCACGCCAACGGCATTGCCGACCGCGACATCAAGAAGCCCAACCCGTGCGCCGGCGTCACGCTGCCCGCAGCCACGCTGGGGCCGCATGCCGCCGCGCTCGGCATGCGCTTCTATAGCGGCAGCATGTTCCCGGCGGCCTACAAGAACACCGCCTTCATCGCCCGCCGCGGCTCGTGGAACCGTACCAAGAAGTTCGGCTATGACGTCGTGCAGGCCAAGGTCAACGGCGCCAAGGCGACCATCACGCCGTTCATCACCGGCTTCCTGGATCCGGCGACCGACACGTTCTGGGGCCGTCCCGTCGACGTGCAGCAGCTTCCCGACGGCTCGTTGCTGGTGTCCGACGAGCAGAACGGGGCCATCTATCGCGTCACCCACGGCAGCGTGAAGACAGCCAAGAAATAGGGGCAATGCCAGACAGCAGTCCCTTGCGGCGGTCGCGGACCTTCTCGTTCGCGATCGCCGCAGCACTTTGTGCGAGCGCCGCAACCCAACTGCGTGCCGCCGATCCCTTCGAGGAACGGCTGCAGCTTTGCGGCGCCTGCCACGGCGAGACGGGCAACTCCCGGATGGAGAACACGCCCTCGCTCGCCGGCCAGCCCGCGCTATTCCTCACCAACCAGTTGATCCTGATGCGTGAGCGCCTGCGCAAGTCGGAGGTGATGGCGCCCTTTGTCAAGGGCCTGAAAGACGAGGAGATCATCGCCCTCTCCGAGCATTACGCGAAGGCCACGTCCGAGCCCAGCGACGAGCCGGTCGACCCGGCCGTCCTGTCGCGAGGCAGGGAGCTCGCCCAGCAGCTCTATTGCGCCTCGTGCCATCTGCCGGGCTATGAAGGCCGCGAGCAGATGCCGCGTCTCGCCCACCAGCGCATCGACTATCTGATGCAGAGCATGCAGGCCTACCGCGACGGCACCCGCTCGGGCATCGATACCAGCATGAACGGCGTCATGGTGGGCGTGTCCGATCCCGACATCCGCGCCCTGGCGCACTACCTGGCGAGCCGGCGCTGATCGGCCGGGCGGCGCAGGCTACCGGCGCACGCGCCGCGGACCGCCCAGATGCGAGGCCTTGGTGTGCGCCGCCATGCGCGCTGCACGGGCGGCGGCATAGGCCTGGCGCACGTTGCGGC
>JAIEQJ010000028.1 GCA_019747815.1 Hyphomonadaceae bacterium | reverse complement strand
GGACCAGCCGGCGCAGGCCGCCGCCCGCCCGCGGCGCGGTCGCATCGGGCGTGGGCCAGCCCTCCCTGCGGGCGCGCTTGCCCATGCTGTCGGCATGGATGCCGAAACGCTGAGCGAGGTCGGCGAAGCTCACCCCTTGGGCGCGCAGGCGGCGGGCCTCGGCCCACTCCTCGGGCGAGAGCTTGGAGACGAACGGCTTGCTGGGCATGGGGGTTCGTTTTGGAATTCGTGCCGGATCGCAAGAAGCGCGCTGTCATCCCGTATTCTGCGCAGCAGAACCTCCGGGACCCAGGCCAGATGTGTCGCGCGGTGAGCTTGTAACCCCGGGACCCGGCAGCAAGGAGTCCGGCCCGCTCTGCAGCATTCCGGGAGGACAGCAACACACAACTGTCGAGATGGTAGCAAATCCATAGACGATCAGCGCAACGCTGTCAACGGAATATTTCAGTTTTTTCGAATTATTTCTTGTGGTTGCCGCGTGTCTACTTGAGCAATACTTCGGCGCTCCATGATACCACGGCCTGCGGCCGCGGGGATAAGCCGGCACCAAAACGAAACCGGCGCCTTGCGGGCGCCGGTCTCTCAATATCCCTGAGCCAGTATCCCTGAGCCAGTCTGAACGGCTTTAAGGGAGGTTATTCTCCTGCTGCTTCCAGAAGTCCTCCGGGTTCCAGTACGCGCTGGCAGGCGCTGCCACGGCGGACAGAAGCGAAAGCGCAACAAGCGCCGATAGGATCGTCTTCATCATCATCTCCTTTGGATTGGCGGCTAGGGCCCTCTGTGGGTGCCCCCTCTCTTGTGGGCGCCTCGCGGCGCCGATCTCGTGATGCTCGGTCGAACTCGAATTACGGCAGGTTGTTCTGCTGCTGCTGCCAGAAGCCGTCGGCGCTGAACCCGTGGGACGCGCTGGCCGGAGCCGCGACGCCCGCCAGAACCGAAAGCGCGACGAGGGCTGAAAGTAGGGTCTTCATGATCATCTCCTGTGTTCTATCGATGAGCACGGCTTGATCGGTGCCCACCGGCCGGCGTCGCAGAGACGCCGGCCTGGTGTTGATCGTGCGACCTGCGATCAAGGCAGGTTGTTCTGCTGCTGCTGCCAGAAGCCGTCGGCGCTGAACCCGTGGGACGCGCTGGCCGGAGCCGCGACGCCCGCCAGAACCGAAAGCGCGACAAGGGCTGAAAGTAGGGTCTTCATGATCAATCTCCTCTGAGCTCTTTGCTCTTTCTTCGGGCCCCTCGATCAGTGCCCGTGACCGCCATATGGTGACCTTTGCCAGCCAGGGAAGGAGGCGTCACACAGCCGTGAAAAAGGGTGATGCCGGGCGTATTTTCGCGATGTCGCAGGCCCCCTTTCGCGACCGCATGCCGCGGCTGAAGCCGGGTGGCCGATCACGCCCGAATTCAAGGCATGCCCAGGGTCGAAGTTGGCCGCACCGGCGCCCCGCCATTGCGCTATAAGCAGCCTGAGGATGGCCATTGAACGGGAGGCGTGAGGCGATGGCGCATGTAAGGCGGAGCCTGCTGGGCGCTTTGGGACTGGCTGCTCATTTTGGCGGCGGTGCCGCCGCCGACGGTGCGGTGGCGGTGGGCTCGACGGGCAACGTCGTCAAGCACGGCATCGCCTTCGGCATGGTGGTCAACGAGCCCAAGGAGAAGGCAGCCGCCCTGGCGCTGGCGCGCTGCAGAACCTTCAAGGCCCGCGAGGCCGCCGAGCAATGCAAGGTGATGGCGACCTTCAGCCGGCAATGCTTTGCGGTGGCCTATGACCCGCAGCCTGGAACGCCGGGCGCCGGCTGGGGTGTGGGCAAGGACCAGATCGACGCCAATCTGAAGGCCATGCAGATGTGCGAGGCCACCGCCGGTCCGGGCCGGGGCCGATTCTGCCAGGTGGAGAGCGGGGGCTGCGACACCAGCAATTGATCCGCGTGACGGGCCCCTCAAGAGACTCGATCATCATTCCGCCGCCGTTGCGTGATCGTGCTATCGTGATGCCATTGTGAGTGGCCGGAGGATTGCGGGACCGGCCGGGTAGCAACGCAGGCGGAACAGGGAGCGGGTCAAGCGGCGGGACTTGATGGACTATTGCTTCAATGGTTGACAACGCCCGCCGGGCTCCAAGCCGCGGGCAGGGCTTTTGGCAAGGCCGCACTTATGACGCGGCGTGCCGACCACCATGGCAACTGCCGGCGGCAGACGGGAACGACCCGGCCCCGCCCGCCGTCGCCCACAGGACTCTCCACTGGGCTCCCCACTGGGCTCATGGCCGCCGCAGCGCTGATGGCCGCGATTTGGCCCGGCACCCCCGCCGCGGCCCGCGAGCTCAAGATCTCGCACCAGTTCCATGCCAGCAGCGACGCGCGCGGCCGCGCCGCCCGCATCTTTGCCGAGGAGCTGATGCTGCGGGCACCCGAGCTGAAGGTGGCCCTCTTTCCCCAGCTCGCCCTGGGGCTCAGCCGCGACGAGCAGCTCGACGCCCTGCAGGCCGGCAAACTCGACTTTGCGGTGTTGCCGCTGGTGTTCGGCGTGAGGAAAGTGCCCGAATTCTCGCTGGCGCTGTTGCCCGGCCTCATCCCCAACCTTGCCACCGCGCGCACGCTCAAGGGCTCGGAGCTGCACGACAAGCTGCAGGCCGTGGCCGCCGCCAACGGCTTGCGCATCGTCACCTGGTGGTGGATGCCGGGCGGGTTTGCCACGGCCAAGGAAGTGACCACCCCTGCCTCGGTCAAGGGCCTGACGCTGCAAAGCTGCGGCCTGGCGCAGAAAGTGCTGGCCAGCGCCGGTGCCAGGATCGCCGATGACCCCTGGGGCGAGCTTTCCATGCGCCTGGAGATGGGCGCCCTCGACGGCGTGGCGGTGCCCTATGAGGATTTCATCAGCCTGCGGCTCGCCGAGCGCGCCAAATTCGGCACCTTCGGCGGCCCCTCGATCCTCACCTGCTTCTCCCCCATGCTGATGGCCAAGCGCACCTGGGACCGCCTGACAGCAGAGCAGCAGCGCGCGGTGGAGGAGGCCGCCGGCGTGGCCGACACCTATTTCGAAACCTCGCAGATCGAGGCGGAGAAGCGGGCGCTCACAGCCTTCCGGCGCGCCGGTGCTGAGGTGCGGGCGCTGACGCATGCCGAGTACATGGCCTGGCTGCAGCTTGCCCAGCGCACGGCGTGGGCCGACTACGTCAAGGCGAGCCCAGCCTCGCGCGATCTGCTGAATACGGCCATCCGCGTGATCCTGCTGGAGCTCGGCACCAAAGAGGAGGTGATCGTGTCTCTCTTCGGCGCCGACGATAAATAGGGTGGGACGGCTGCGATGGCGGATGCTGCGGGACCCGGGAGCGCCGAGAGGATTGCACGCAGCCCCCGACCCTGGGTCCCGGCTCTGCGCGTCATGCCGAAGGCCTGCTTCCAGGTCATGCCGGAGGCGTGCTTCCAGGTCATGCCGAAGGCGTGCTTCCAGCATGGCGCGCCGGCCGGGATGACAGAAAGCGCGCTCCCGCGAGGCTCATGCGAGGCCCCGGCGAGGCCCCGGCGAGGCCCCCCGTGAAGCCCATGACAAAATCGAGGCCGGGAGAACAGGACGCGGCTCACTCGACATTGTCCCGCATGATCGAGGTGGGCGTGCAGAGGATGAAGGTGGTGAAGGGCTCGCGGGTGGCGGCCGCCTTGGCCTCCACCTCGCTCTGCCGCGGCACGCCATGCCAATGGCAGATCACGCTCATGGCCCCGTTGGCGCGGACCCCGATCAGAATGTGCGTCTTGTAGTCGATGGCGGTTGTTTGGCTGCTGCTCATGGCTCTCTCCCGCCAGCCGGCGACAGCAGGTGTGGATGACACTTGTTAGATCGGATCGATCGGCGCGCATTCAAGGGATGCAAATGCGGCGCCAATCCTGATTCGCCGACACACCCGATGCGCCGTTACACGCCGTTACGCGCAACCCGCGATTCGCAGGCTCTCCGGGACCCAGGGCCAAATGGGCCGTGCGGAGCTTGTGATCCTGGATCCCGAAGGCATGCTTCCAGCATGCCGCGCTCCGGCCGGGATGACAGGGAGCGCGCTCCCGCGCTGGCGCGCGCGACCGGCATGACAAATTTCGAGGCCGGGACGGATGATTTGAGACGCGAGCCCACGCTCGTGCCGCGGGGAGCCAGGCCCGTGGCCGATTCACCACGGTTTCACACCGCAATGCGATCGTCTTGACGCAGACAATTGCCAACGCCCCCGCCTTCTCCCACTCCTGGCACACCGCTCGCCGAGGCGCAGATCAACGGCACAGAGCGGCAAGGGGATCGCACATGGCATTCGCGAAGATCGTCGTCCGCATCGCTCTGATCCTGCTGGCGAGCCTGCTGCCGGTCGCCAAAAGCCATGCCCAGGGGCCAGGCGAGCCCGCTCAATTCAAGGAAATTCAGATCACGGCCGATGCCTTTCCCTGGGCGAGCCGGTTCCAGCCTGGGTCGAGCACATCCCCATCCCCGACGCCGCCGAAACGCACCCCGTGGTGGTGCGGCTGGCCGACCGGCAGTACCTGGTGGATCCGGTGCCAGCCGTGCATGTGCGCACCGCGATGACGGTCAATGACGCGGCATCGTTGACCAGCGCCGGCCTGCTGGCGATTCCCTTCGTGCCGCACTACCACAAGCTGAAACTGCACGCCGTTCGCATCCTGCGCGGTGGGGAGAGCCTGGACCGCACAACCTCGTTAGCGGTGCGATTCCTGCAGCGCGAGGCGGGCCTCGAGCAAGGGATATACAGCGGCGAGGTCACCGCTTCCATCCTCGTCAGTGATCTGCGAGTTGGCGATACGATCGAGTATGCCTATACGCGCATCGGGCAAAATCCCGTGTTCGACGGCAAATTCGTCGATGCCGTCCATTGGGATCAGGGCCATCCGACGCTGCATCGGCGCGTGGCCATCAGCCACCCGGCCGACCGAGGCATATCCTGGCGGCTCATCGGCCAAAACCGGACGAAGACGCTGACACCGGCCGAATCCAAGCAGGATGGGATGCGCAAGCTCGTGCTCGAGGAGCGGTCGATCCCCAAGATCAATCTGGAGCCATCCACGCCTCCGGAGTACGACGCCTTTCGCTGGCTGCAGCTCTCCGAGTTCCCACGCTGGGATGACGTCGCCGGCTGGGCGGATGCGCTCTTCCGGTACAACGGAGAGCTCAACGAGGAGCTGCGGGAGGTGGTCGCTCGGTTGCGCACGATGGCCACCGCCGAGGAGCGCGTGGCGGGCGCGCTCGAATTCGTGCAATCCGAGATCCGCTACTTCTCGGTCTCGCTGGGCGAAAGCTCGCATCGGCCGACGCGGCCCGAGGTCGTCCTCAAGCAGCGCTACGGCGACTGCAAGGACAAGTCGCTGCTGCTGCTGACCCTGCTCGCCGCGCTCGGCATCGAGGCCAAGCCGGTTCTGCTGGAGGCCGGCAGCCAGCGGCGGCTGGACGAGGTGCTGCCGAGCCCGCTGATCTTCAACCACGCGATCGTCCAGGTCTCGGTGGGGGGCCGGGTTTTCTATCTCGATCCAACGCGCCTTGCCCAGCATGGCAAGCTGAGCCAGATGGGCCAGGCGCACGAGAATGCGCACGTCCTCGTGGTGACGCCGCGCGGCGGCCAGCTCGCCACCATCGCCAGCCCCAACATCCGGCACCTGTCCCACAACGATGTGCAGGAGACGGTGTCGCTGCCGAAGTTTGAAGGGGATGCCCAGCTCAAGGTCCGGCAGGTTTGGCACGGCGTGGCCGCGGAAATCATGCGGCTCTACTACGCGCGCATGCCCCGCGACCAGATCATCAAGGCAGCCGGCAATGCCGTCGAGCAGCGCTATCCCGGCGCCAGACTGCTCGGCGAGCCCGACATCCAGGACGATCGCCGCGACAACGCCATCACCGTCACGGCCTCCTATGCCGTGCCCAAGCTGGCAACGGAGCGCGAGGGGTATTGGATCGTGCGCTATGCGCTCAGCAATATGAAGGGGGCGCTGGCCGGACCGCCGGCAGCGACGCGCGCTTCGCCGCTGCTGCTGCCGGCGTTTCCCTACGACGCGCGATACACCTTCGAGGCAAAACTGCCCGAGGCGGTGCGCGTGGTCACCGACCCGCAGGCCAAATCCGTCAGGAACAAGCACTTCACCTACACGGTCGCAGCCTCCTTCCGCGGCAACGTTTTCAAGACCTCGATCGAGCTGCGCACCCTGCTGGGCCAGGTGGAGGTGGCGGATCTGAAGGCCTACGGCGATGATCTGAGGGCCGCCGGCAACATCCCGACGGGGGTCATCCTCGTGCCCAAGAGCGCCATCAAACCGGTGCGCTCCGCCAAGGCCAGAAGAGATCTGGCGCAGACGCTGCGCGATCGCGCGCAGGAGACGATCGACAAGACGACGCAAACCATCAAGTCGGGCAAGCTCACCGGCCAGGATCTCGCGGCCGCCCATTGCCTGCGCGCCGCATCCCACGGCACGCTCGGCGCAACAGCTGCGGCGCTCGCCGATGCCGATGTTGCCGTGAACCTGAGCACGACATCGCTCGCCTGCCGCGCCAACATCCATTTCGAAGCCGGCGAGTTCGACAAGAGCGCCGCGGACTATGCCAAGGCCATTGCGCTCGGCGCAACCGACATGCGCTCCTTTCATCTGCGCGCCATCTCCAGATTCTACGCCGGCAAACTGGAGGCGGCCGCCGACGATCTCGCGCGCGCCGTTGAGAGCGACGACAAGGAGCAACAGGTCTATTCGGGTCTGTGGCTGTCATGGACCCAGCAGCGGCTCGGCAAACCGCTGCCGGACGCCGTCCTGTTGCGCGCCAAGGCTGAGCCCCGCGGCGACTGGCCCCGGCCGGCGCTGGCGGTGATGGCCGGCGCCCTCACGCCCAAGGAAATGCTGGAGCTCATCGAGCGCAAGACCGGCGATGATCGCACGATGGCGCTGTCGGAGGGCTACTTCTATCTCGGCCAGTATCATCTGGGCCGCGGCGACAAAGCCAAGGCGCGCGAGTTCTTCCAACGGGCGCGCGATCAGAATGTCATGATCTATCTGGAGCACGCGGCGGCGGGATTTGAGCTGCGGCGCCTCGATGCGGAGGCAGCGAGGAACTCATCGCTGATGCCCTCCGGTGACGGCCCTGCCCCCCGCGATCACGCCGCGGATACGCCATCCCCGGGGGCGAAACCCCGCCAGGCAAAACGAAAGACAAGCGCCGATGGGCCCACAAAGGACGCAGGTGCCTGGGCAACGGACGTATGGAAGCGCCAGTAGCAATCGCGCCGGCGCAAGGTGGCGCGCTAGGCGAAACCTTGCACCGGCGGGCGAGGGAGCCGACCGGCTCGGCGGGGCTGGCCGCCGCCCGTTCAGGCATCCGCCAGCAGCCGCTCAAGGGTCTCCACCAGCCGCCGCGCCTGCTGCAGGGCCGCCGCCTCCTTCTCCAGGTCGGTGCGCGGGTCGGGCGCCCGGCCGTCCCACACGAGCACGCGGGCGACGATGGCACCGTCCTCGGTGTGGGTTCCGATCTCGTACTCGCCCCGGGGGTGCTTCTTGATGATCAGCCTGGGTTCAAGCATGCCGCAGTCTAACCCCGAAGCCTCCGCGCGCCTAGGGCGGGCCGCCCACGCACCCACACCGGGCCGGCACCGGGGACACGGGGTCAGTCCGGCCGGCGCCGAGAGCGAGCCCTCCCGGGTGGGCGGCATGAATGACGGCCTGGGATGCCGGCGCGGGATTTTCGCGTTGCGCCCGCAGGCGGCCCGGCTAGCATGGCCTCAACCACGCGCCTGCCGGAGCATCCCGCCGGAGCCACCCCATGAGCGAGCCTCGCGCCGATCTCAAGGCCGGCACCTTCACCCTCACCGCCTGCGAGCGCGTCGTCTTCGGCGTGCCGGCGGGCGAAGCGGTGCTGGCGGAAGCGGAGCGCACCGGCGCCCGGCGCGTCTTTCTCACGTCCACCCGCTCGCTGGCGCGCAACGACGACGGGCCGCTGCAGCGGCTCGAGCGCGCGCTCGGCGCCCGCCACGCCGGAACCTATGCCAGCATCACCTCGCACAGCCCGCGCGAGGACGTGGTGGCCGGCGCCAATGCCGCGCGGGCGGCCAAGGTCGACCTCATGGTGGCGGTCGGCGGCGGCTCGGTGATCGACGCCACCAAGGCCATGCTGCTCTGCCTGTGGCTCGGCCTCGACACCACGGACGCCATGGAGCCCTACTGCCTCGGCTTCGAGCGCACCAAGTCTGCAGCCCTCGCCCTGCCCGCCGATCCCATCCGCATGCTCGCGGTGTCCACCACGCTCTCGGCCTCCGAGTTCACCGAGAATGCAGGCATCACCCAGTCGTCGACCAACACCAAGCAGTCGTTCCGCCACCGCCTGTTCGCCCCGCGCACCGTCATCCTCGATCCCGCCGCCACGCTGGATACACCCGATTGGCTCCTCTTCTGCACCGGCATCCGCGCCGTCGACCACGCGGTGGAGGGCTACTGCAACGACCGCGCCAGCCTGGCCACGGAAGCAGCCTCCCTGCAGGGCCTCAGGCTGCTCTCCGTCGCGCTGCCGGCCATCAAGCGCTCGCCCCGCGATCTGGCACCCCGCCTGGCGGCGCAGATGGGCATGTGGCAGGCCATTGCGCCGCTGGCCTCGGGCGTGGCGACCGGCGCCAGCCACGGCATCGGTTATGCCCTGGGCGCCACCTTCGGCGTGCCGCACGGCCACACCTCGTGCGTCATGCTGCCTGCCGTGCTGACCTGGAATGCCGCCGTCAACGGCGCGCGCCAGCAGGCGCTGGCCGAAGCCATGGGCGCGCCCGGCCGCCCCGCGGCCGCGCTGGTCAAGGAGCTGATCGCCGGTCTTGACCAGCCGGTGGGGCTCAGCGCGGTCGGCATCAGGCGCGAGGATTTCGACGAGATCGCCCGCCGCGCGCTCGCCTACCACCCGGTCAAGGTCAACCCCCGCCCGATCAAGACGGAGGCGGATGTGAGGCAAATCCTGGAGCTCGCCTGGTGATCTCACCGCGCCCGCGGCACGCAGCAGGCGAGCCGGCGGGTGCGCAGCAGAAGCGCCCGCCTCTTGCGTCCCTGGCCGGAGCGCCAAGGGTTGCGTCCCCGGCCGGAGCGCGCGAGCTTGATCGGAGATCAAGGTCGAGCGCGCAGAGCCGGGGTCTTTACCCCGTGCAGGTGTCAAGGATCCCGGAGAGCCTCGGCGCGAGCGCCGGCCTCGGCTTCCGGGAACGCAGAAGTGGAGAAGGCCCACCTCTTACATCCCCGGCCAAAGTGCCCGCCCTTGCCTCCCCGGCCGGAGCGCCAAAGGATGCGTCCCCGGCCGGAGCGCGAGCTTGATCGGAGATCAAGGTCGAGCGCGCAGAGTCGGGGTCTTTACCCCGTGCAGGTGTAAGGATCCCGGAGAGCCTCGCTTCGGCGCGAGCGCCGGCCTCGGCTTCCGGGAACGCAGAAGGAGGAGGAGGAGGCCCCGCCCTTTTTGCGTCCCCGGCCGCAGCGCCCAAAGGATGCGTCCCCGGCCGGAGCGCGCGAGCTTGATCGGAGATCAAGCTCGAGCGCGCAGAGCCGGGGTCTTTACCCCTTGCAGGGGTAAGGATCCCGGAGAGCCTCGCCCCGGCTCATGAGCCAGGCTCGGCTTCCGGGAATGCAGAAGAGGAGGCGGCGGGCCGCGGTGCACCAGTCAACGGGCCTTGTCATCATACGGCCTGCGCCCCTTGCCCCACGGCAGCAGCGCCCGCCCCTTTGCATCCCCGGCCGGAGCGCCCGCCCTTGCGTGCTCGGCGAGAGCAGCGCTCACTTGTGCAGCGACGGCACGCCGACATCAGGGAGCCATGCCTTGTCGAACACCTGCTTCATGCGGTCCTGGTCGAGGTGCGGAGCAATCAATTGCTTGAATGCGAAGGCGACCTCGCGATATTCGCCCCGGCAGGTCGCGGCGCGCTTCTGCGGCAGGTAGCCTTTGTCGACGACATCGGCGAACAGCTTGGCGTCGGCCCCGTAGGCAATGCAAAGCAGATTGTAGAACCGTTGCGCCGGCGCGCCGTGCGCGTCGGAGAAGGCTTCCAGCGGCACGACGAACTTGGGATCGTGCACGAAATTCCTGTACGAGTAGGCGGCACCTGCAATCAGCCGTCGCGCCTCGCCCTTGCCGAACTGCAGCATCATGTAGGCTGCGAACTGATCGGCCGCATCCTCGGGCCGCCCGAACAAGGGAACATCGAACAAGTCGAACACCGCGTGCCCCATCTCGTGGGCCACAACATAGAAGAATTGGCCGAACACGGCGTCCGTCTGCGTAATGCCGGCCTCCGTCGTCTCCTTGGGAATGCTTTGCCGGATCTCATCCAGGTACTCGTAGCAGATCCTCAGCTCCGGCCTCTGATAGTACGCGTTGGAGACGCCATCACAGCCGACCGTCTTGAGGGTCAGATCGATCGGCAGCCGAAACGGGCTGAAGATCTCCTGCAGCGCCTCCAGCGCACGCCGCTGCTGCAGCAGCTCGTAGAGGGCCGTGTGCGCCGGATTGCTGGGAGGGACATACTCGATGCGGATGCCTGGAGAGGCCGCATTCGCGATGGGAGCCATTGCGAACGCCACAAGCGCAACGCCAAGGGCGCGCACCCACGACCCCTGCCGTCGTGGGAGCGGCATGCCAACATCGGCGCCAAACCGCGCGACGCGACAGCGTCGGTTCACTGGGGCCGCCATGTCAATCCGCTTTGACGCGGCCAACTCAGCGCATTGGCAGCGGCATCGATTCCCAGAAATCCTTCATGGCTTGCGGCGTGCTGCCCGGCGGCTTTGCATCGACGATGTAGAGTTTGCCGCCGGAGCGTACGATAATCGCGCCCTCCGATACTTCTCGGGCGTCGGCCTTCGCCAGTTGCCCCGCGGGATTGTTGCCCGCGCGCCCCTTGTGGATCTTGAATTCCTTCAGATCCACGAACAGGCCTTCATTGTTGGCGAGCCCGCCGATGACTTCGCCGGCTTGCGCGTGCGCGAGCCCGGACGCCGTGCTGCCGAGGCCAATCGCGACCGTGCCGACCAGAAATGAACGCTTGGAAACGGACATTGGATGTCTCCCAATCGACGAGGGTTTCTGCTGGCGGCAGCCTAGACCTGCCCGTGGGGGAATAAATCGGGAGAAACCCTGAGAGGAGGACATGAACGATCCATGGCGCCTATCCCGGCAACCGCTACCGGCCGAGCGCTCGAGCCGTTCATCAAACGCTAAGGCCGATCGTCGAGGCTGGTGCCGCGTCGCGCATGCTCCAAGCCCCGCACTGAAGTATCCTGGATCAGATAGCTGCTGTTGACCCAGCCCGTCATTCCGCGATGCCGGATGGGACACCACTCGGACAGGCACCGCCCCACAATCCACACGCCGGCGGCGTCCGGGAGAATGGCGCCGATGACGGTATAGTCGGCAGCCGGGCCGTCGCGCACGTTGAGAACATCGTGCGAAGCCACGCCGGCAACCCGGAAGGGCTGCGCCCGGCGCGCGGCGCCTGCCGGGTTGGGTGCGTGATTTGATGCCTCATGTGATTTGGCGGGGAGAGCGGCGCGCGGCGCAAGGGCCGGCTGCGTATTGTCGGCCGGCTTGGCGACAGCTTGAGGCGGCCCTTCCAGGGGCCTCTCCACCATCCTCTGCGGGCTGGCCGGCGGGCGATTGGCAGCGGGCTCGGCGGCTGCGGATGGCGTCGGCGCCGCGTCCGGACGCACAGGCGCCGGCACCTCGGCCCGCGGGCCAGCCGCCGCATTCGCCCGCAACGCATGCGCCTCGGGCGCCTCTCGCTCGGGCGTCGGCGCCACGCGATCGGGCGCTTTGGCGATGGAAGGCGGCGGGGTGATGATGCTGGCAGTGCCGGTCTCGCCGTCGTCGCGGCGCCAGAAGACGCGTGCACCATCCCGGCTGAGGCGCAAGCACTGCACCACGCCTCCGAACCATCTCGTCCACCTCTGGCAGAGGCGGTCGGCGGCAATCCACCACCTGCCGATGTCGGATGGGGCGCCCAGAATATAGGCCAGCCCGCGGGCCTCGCCCTTGAGGCGTCCATCCTCCGACAGATGCACGGGCAGCCTTGTCCCCAGGGGTGTATCAACCTCGATGACGGCCCCTGCGACCATCTCCCTGATGGCATCGCCGGACAAGGGCGAAGGTTGCGCTGCAGCACCCGTCACGAACAGCAGTGAGCCGATGGCGACCAGGCGCCTGAGCATCCATCGATCTCCCTTGAGAGGATGCAGTTTTTCAAACTGACATCCACCCTTGTTGCTTCAGGAGTATGGCAACAACACGGAGCGCCGCGAAAAACATGGCACCGCCACGGATGCGCTCCGCTACGGCACTCACGATCCCCTGTCATACCAGCCGAGTGCAACGCACGAGAGCCGGCACCCAGGACCGCACGCTCGCCACCCTGCACATGAAGCCAGGTTCCGGAGAGCTTGCTTCGCAGAATTCCGAGGATGACAGCTTCGATAACGACCTTGTGACCGGCACGGCACGATCCGGCTTTGACTCGGTCGATCGACCGAATTAAATAATAGTAATCGGTCGATCGACCGAATTGCTGGCGAACCGGCGATTGCGCGCCTGGCGCCGGCAACGGCAGGTGTGAGGAGACATTGCCATGGGCGGCATCATCTCGGTTGTGTATGGCGCGATCGCCTACCTGATCTTCCTTGTCACGTTCCTCTATGCCATCGCCTTCGTCGGCAATCTGCCGGTGCCGAAGTCGATCGACAGCGGCCAAGCAGGGCCCCTCGGCGCGGCGCTGCTCATCGACAGCCTGCTCCTCGGCCTCTTTGCCATTCAGCACAGCGTCATGGCCCGCCCGGCGTTCAAGCGCTGGTGGACCCGCTTCGTGCCGCCGTCCGTCGAACGCACGACCTATGTGCTGCTGGCGAGCCTGGCGCTCGTGCTGCTCTACTGGCAATGGCGGCCGATACCGGACGTCGTCTGGTCTGTCACCCATCCCGCGGGCGCCGCCGTCCTGCAGGCGGTGTTCTGGATCGGCTGGGGTGTCGTGCTCCTCAGCACCTTCCTCATCAATCATTTCGAGCTGTTCGGCCTGCAGCAGGTCTATGCCCGGCTCCGTGGCCAGACGCTGCCGCCGCCAGTCTTCAAGACGCCCCTCTTCTACAAGGGGGTGCGGCATCCGATCTATCTCGGCTTCCTGCTCGCCTTCTGGGCAACGCCGTCCATGACCGCGGGCCACCTGCTGTTCGCGATCGCGACCACCGGCTACATTCTGATCGCGATCTCTCTGGAGGAGCGCGATCTGATCGGCTTGTTCGGCGATGAATACCGCCGCTATCGTCAGCGGGTCTCGATGCTCATCCCTTGGCCCGGACGCGCGCTCACGGGGGGCTCGCCCGAGCTGCCGCCGCAGCCCGAGCGCCGCTGACGGTTGGGTCCTCCCGCGTCCATTGAATGGCGCACCATGAGCAACTGAAGGATGGGCATGACGCACGCAGTGTCAAAGAAGCCGGACACCAGCATCATCCTGCTGGAAGCGGCCAAGCGGGTGCTGCGCCAGAACGGCTACGCTGCGCTGTCGACTCGCGACGTCGCAGCCGCCGCCGGCGTGCCGCTCAGTCAGATCCACTACCACTTCGGCTCCAAGCAGGGGTTGCTGCTGGCCCTGTTCAAGCATCTCAACGCCCAGCTCCTCGATCGGCAGGACACCCTGTTCGGCGACCCCTCGCTCAAGCTCTCCGAGCAATGGGACCGAGCCTGCGACTACCTCGACGATGACATCGCCTCAGGCTACGTGCGTGTGCTGCAGGAGCTGATCGCTGCGAGCTGGGCCGATCCCGCGGTCGCCAAGGCCGTCCGCGCCGGCATCATGGAATGGGTCGATCTCATAGCTGGCCTCGCCCGCAAGGCCGAGCACGAGTTTGCGGGCCTTGGCCCGTTCTCTGTCGAGGAGATCTCGGCGCTGGTGGCCAATGCCTTCATCGGCGCAGAAAGCCTCTATCTGCTCGGCTTTGAGAAACGCGGCTCGCCGGTGCGCCAGGCATTGCGGCGCGTTAGCGATCTCATTCGCATTGCCGAAGGCGGCTCATCCACCAGGTGATCCCATGCGCGCGAAACTGCCCAGCAAGGCCGGCTTCATCGACCGCGACGGCGTCAATCTCTACTACGAGATTTACGGCGAAGGGGCGCAGACCATGGTGTTCCTGCCGCCGTGGATCATCGTCCACTCCCGCATCTACAAGGCGCAGCTGCCCTATTTCAGCGAGCGCTTCCGCTGCATCACCTTCGATGGCCGCGGCAACGGCAAATCCGACCGGCCGGCGGATGCCGCCGCCTACAGCCTCGATCACTACATCGCCGACGCCCTGGCCGTCATGGACGCCACCGATGCCGGCAAGGCCATCCTGGTTGGCCTCTCCCTGGGCGGACTGCACGCCTGCGTACTGGCCGCCTACCACCCCGAGCGGGTGCGGGCTGCGATCCTGGCCGGCACCTCGGCCACGATCGGTCCCGGCTACCCATACATGGTGCCGTCGCATTTCCTCGCCGCGCGCGAGCGCTTCGAAGGATGGGACAAGTTCAACCGCGAGCACTGGCTTGCGAACTATCCCGACTTTGCCGAGCACTTCATCCGCAACATCCACTCCGAGGCGCACTCCACCAAGCAGATCGAGGATGGCATCGGCTGGGCCAGCGATACCACCGGTGCGGTGCTGGCCAAGACCGTCGAAGCGCGGGCGATCCGGCCCGGGTTCGATGTCGGCGAGGCCATGTATCGCAAGATCCGCTGCCCCTTGCTGCTGATCCACGGCGATCACGACCAGATTCAGCCCTATGCGCGCGGGCAAACCGTGGCCGAGATCACGGGCGCCGAGCTCGTGACCATTCCGGGCGGCGGCCACAACCCGCTGGGCCGCTATCCGGCGAAGTCCAACGCCCTGATCGTCGAGTTTCTCAAGCGCAGGCTGGGCATCGCCGCACCGGCAAGACCAGCAAGCCGGACGACAAAGACCAAGAAGGCGCTCTACCTCTCCTCGCCCATCGGCCTCGGGCACGGGCGCCGCGACATCGCCATCACGCGGGAGTTGCGCAAGCTCTATCCCGACCTCGAGGTCGATTGGCTGGCACAGGACCCGGTGACGCGCCTGCTCGAGGTCTGGGGCGAGCGCATCCATCCCTTGAGCGCACGGCTGGCCAGCGAGTCGCGTCACATCGAGCTGCAAGCGGGCGAGCACGATCTGCACTGCTTCCAGGCCATCCGCCGCATGGACGAGGTGCTGATCGCCAACTTCATGCTCTTTCAGGACGCCGTCGAGCAGGGTGGCTATGACTTGGTGATTGCCGATGAGGCCTGGGACGTCGATCACTACTGGCACGAGCATCCGGAGCTGAAGACGGCCAAGCTCGCCTGGTTCACCGACTTCGTCGGCTACGTGCCGATGCCGGCAGGCGGCGCTCACGAGGCCTTCCTCACGACCGACTACAACGCCGAGATGATCGAGCATGTCGAGCGGCACCCCGGCGTGCGCGACCGGGCCATCTTCGTCGGCTCGCCGGCGGACGTTGCGCCCCTGTCATTCGGTCGCGACCTGCCGGCCATGCGTGACTGGGTGCCCAAGCACTTCGATTTCGCGGGCTACATTGTCGGCGAGCATCCCCAAACCTTCGGGCGCCGCGCCGAGTTGCGCCAGAGCCTCGGCTACCGCTCCGACGAGCGCGTGTGCATCGTGACGGTCGGCGGATCGGGTGTCGGCACGCCTCTGATGAAGCGCATTCTGCAGAGCTACCCGATGGCACGGGCCAAACTGCCGGAGCTGCGCGTCATCCTGGTGGCGGGCCCACGCATCGATCCGCAGTCGCTCCATGCGCCGGCCGGCGTCGAGGTCAAGGCCTTCGTGCCGAACCTTGATCGCCATCTGGCGGCGTGCGACCTGGCTCTGGTGCAGGGCGGCCTCACCACCTGCATGGAGCTCACCGCGGCCGGCACTCCGTTCATCTATTTCCCGCTCAGGAACCATTTCGAGCAGAATTTCCACGTCGCCCACCGTCTCGACCGCTACCGCGCCGGCAGGCGCATGGCGTTTGACACATCGACGCCGGACATGATTGCCGAAGCCATGCTCGCCGCATTGCAGGCGCCGGCCGCCTTCGAGCCGGTCGAGGCCGATGGTGCCGCCCGCGCCGCACGCATGCTGGCCGACCTCCTGTGAGCTGACCATGATCGACGAAGCGCGAGGACCAATCGACTACGCGACCTGTGGGGCCGGCCCGACCATGGTGCTGGTGCCCGGCTCGTGCAGCACCGGCGCCGCATGGCGGCCGGTCATATCCGCGTTGAACGGTCAATTCACCTGCGTGACCACCAGCCTCCTGGGCTATGGCGGCACCGCCGAGCGCCGGACCGCCCGCGATCCCGACATTGCGCACGAGGCCGAGGTGCTGGAATCGGTCATTGGCAAGGCCGGGCCCCGCGTTCACCTCGTCGGCCATTCCTTTGGCGGCCTCGTTGCGCTCGCGGTGGCCCTGCGCAAGCGTGTGTCCCTGGCCAGTCTTGCCGTCTTGGAGGCGCCGGCGGCGGAACTGCTGCAGGAGCGAGGAGAGCACCGCCTCTATCGCGCCTTCCGGCGGATGACGGAGGCCTACTTCACCGATGTCCGGAGCGGAAACGCGGAAGCCATCGTGGCCATGATCGATTTCTATGGTGGCGCCGGCACCTTCGCGTCCTGGCCGGCGCGGGTTCGCGCCTATGCCGTGGAGACCACGCCGGTCAACATTCTGGATTGGGCCAGTGCGTACGGTTTTCCCTTATCGATGGATGCGCTGTCGGCCATTGACATTCCGGTTCGTGTCATTTGCGGCGGGGCCAGTCACCCTGCAGTGCAACGGGCCAATACGCTCCTCGCCAAGGGCATGAACGCACCGCCTGTCGTTTCCGTCGACGGGGCATCGCATTTCATGATTGCAACGCACGCACCCGAAATCGCGCGCTTGATCAGTGAGCACGTGCACGCCGCTGAAGCCAGCGGCACCTAGTGTCCCGATCGCGAAGTTCGCCGGATCTTGCAGCAGGCGCTGAACGAACTTCGCGATCGAAAGGACACTGGCAAGCTCATGGTTCTAGTGTGATTCAGATCGAGAAATTCGCTCAGTAGGCGGGCTGCGAGGAAGGGCGAATTTCTCGATCATCACACTAGCAAACTCGCATGCGGCCGAGACGACCGGCTCGGCGGCCAACTCTGGCGCCGGCCGCGGCCCGGTTGGCCGCCGGGAGAGCAGCCGGCACGCTCGGGCGCCATTCAGCACCCGGCGCATCCTTGTGTGGCGGCCGCGCAACGCACCCCGCCTGGGTCGCCAGGCGTACCTCTCCAGGCTTGACCGGGAAAAAGGCGCCCTATCAAGATCGCTGTGTTCCCGGCGAGCCGGCATGGCTTCAGCCATTTGGCAGAGGAGTGTTCTTCGGCACCCTGATCGGCAAGTCCCTCCGGCCTTCTTCTCATCCAAGGCGCGGCTGCTGTCCGGGACCATGCGCCCGGGCTGCCGCAATAGCGGGGCCAACAGCACATTTTTTTCTTTAAGGGAGATGACATCATGCGGGTGAAAGCTTCGTGTGTCGTTGCCGTCCTGGCACTGACGGGACTTGTGGCGGGCCTTGTCTCGATCGACCCTGCCGCGGCGCAGCAGGATTACCGGATGTCCATCGTGAATGGCACCAGCACGCCCATCGAATTCTTTCACTATTCGGAATGCAGCGCAAACAACTGGCTGGGGGACCGCCTGGGATCGAACGAGGTGATCAACCCGGGCGGCAGGCGGGTTTTCGACATGTATGACGGCATCCGCGACTGCTGCCGCGACATGCGGGCCAAGTTCTCCAACGGTACCACACGCGAACGGATGAGCGTGAACGTATGCCGCGAGTCCGAATGGGTCGTGCGCTAGCGCAAGACCGTCCGTCAGGAATCGGCTGCATTGTCGCCCCGGGCTTCTGTGGAACCTTGGCTGGCGACTGCCGCCGTCCATCCCGCCGGAGACGCGGGGGCTGGCGTCGGCCCTGTATGCTCTGAGACTGTATTCTCTGAGACTGTATGCTCTGAGACTGTCGGACCTGGGAGAGTGGCCTTGATCGCGCAGCGCCTCGAGCGGCTCGTACCGCACCCGCATACCCTGGCGGCCCTGGGCCTGGCCCTGGCCGTGACCTGGAGCAGCGCGCTGGCGCAGCCGGCCAAGCCCTACGAGCCCAAGGAATATCAGGACGGCAAGGACGTGGTGTGGGTGCCAACGGCACAGACGCTGGTCGACCGCATGCTCGACATCGCCCGCGTGACGCCGGACGACTATGTGATCGATCTGGGCTCCGGCGACGGCCGCACCGTCATCACCGCGGCCAAGCGCGGCGCCAAGGCGCTCGGCATCGAGTACAATCCCAAGATGGTCGAGCTGTCGAAGAGCAGCGCCGCCAAGGAGGGCGTCGCCGGCAAGGCGACCTTCGTGAAAGCCGACCTGTTCAAGACCGATTTCTCGCAGGCGACCGTCATCACCATGTTCCTGCTGCCCGAGATCAATCTCAAGCTGCGGCCGAAGATCCTGGGCATGAAGCCCGGCACACGCGTGGTCTCGAACTCGTTCGACATGGGCGACTGGAAGGCCGACCAGATGATCGACCCGGTCGAGAAGTGCGAGACCTACTGCAATGCCTTCCTGTGGATCGTGCCGGCGAAGGTGGCGGGCACGTGGGGCTCGCCCCAGGGCCGGCTGGTGCTGCGGCAGAAGTACCAGTTCGTCACCGGCACGCTCACGGCCGGCAATGTGGCGGCACCGGTCAAGGGGCGGCTCAATGGCACTGAGATCACCTTCACCGCCGGCGGCACCCAGTACAGCGGCCGGGTGAACGGCACCGCAATTGAAGGCACCAGCAAAACCGGCGACAAGCCGGAGCCCTGGAAAGCCACGCGCGGAAAGGGCTGACGGTCCACCCGGCTTCCTCCCGCCGTTCTCCCGATCCCGGCCCAGCGCTCGCGCCGAAACTCCCCATCATCCCGGCCGGGCGAGCTGCGCCGAAGGCGCGCGTGGAGAGCCCGGATCAGGCGTGACCACACATGTCAATCGGCGCGGAACTTTGACCCTGGATCGGCGTGCAATCTTGACCCTTTCTATCGGTGATGTGCTTCTCGCC
>JAIEQJ010000084.1 GCA_019747815.1 Hyphomonadaceae bacterium | reverse complement strand
CAGCGGCGCTGACGGCGATCATCAGGTGGGGGAATTTCAAGTGACCATACCCGGGGGATTTTGACCGACCCACGGGGTCGTGGTCCGGGGAAGCTCTTGTGTGGAACGGCTGGACCATTTGTCCTATGAGCAGAATGCGTATCTTGGCTGATTGTTGGTCGGCTGCCTAAGAACTTCGTGCAGGGCTGGGGTCTGGCAGGGAGAGGTCACTTGCAGGTTCAAGCGCTGGAAATTCCGGACGTCAGGCTCATCACACCGAGTATTCATAGAGATGAGCGCGGTTTCTTCTCCGAGACGTTTAGCGTTCGTGCGCTCGCGGCGGCGGGTGTGAACGAACATTTCGTGCAGGACAATCATTCGCTCTCCGTGCCCGCGGGCGTCGTCCGCGGCTTGCACTTTCAGAGTCCACCCCGTGCACAGGGCAAACTGATACGCGTCCTGCGCGGCTCGATATTCGATGTCGCAATTGATATCCGCGTAGGCTCATCGACCTTCGGCAAGCACGTGACCGCCGTGCTCACAGCGGACAATAGGAGCCAGCTCTGGGTGCCGAAGGGCTTTGCCCACGGCTTCTGCACGCTCGAGCCGCACACCGAAGTCTTCTATAAGGTAACGGACTACTATGCACCGGAAACCGATCGCGGCCTTCGGTGGGACGATCCCCAGCTTGGCATTGCATGGCCGGTCGTGGCGACGGAGGCAATTTTGTCGGCCAAGGATAGACAGCATCCGATGCTCAGTGAGTTGTCCGCCTACTTTCGGTACTGAGTTGGGGATCGATATCGCAAGGCGTTCTCGTAGCCGAAGCTCCAAACCCCAGGAAGCCACGTGCCTTTTCGGTTCGCACCCCGCAAGTTCACAGCACGTAACGCGGGAACTGTTGCAGAAATGTTGTTGCTTGTGGTCGGGGCTCAATTATGAAGAGCGCAGTATGCAGAGTGTGCACGTCTTCGTTTTGACCACATCCTTGAAAGCGCACGGGGGGCGTCGTGCTGAAGGTTCTGGTGACGGGTGGGGCTGGCTTCATTGGATCGGCGGTTTGTCGTTATCTGGTGCAAGAAACCGATGCGCGCGTTGTCAATGTGGACAAGCTTACCTACGCCGCCGATCTGCGGTCGCTTGCGGCGCTTCGTGATGGACCACGCTACGCCTTTGTGCGCGCCGACATCTGCGATCGCGATGTCATGGGCGCGGTATTTGCAAGGCACGCACCAGATGCGGTGATGCATCTAGCCGCCGAGAGCCACGTTGATCGTTCGATTACGGGCTCCGACGCCTTCATTCGCACCAATATCCTCGGAACCCATGTTCTGCTCGAAGCGGCGCGGGCCTACTGGATGGATTTGCCAGCAGAAAAGGCGGCTGCTTTCCGTTTCCTGCAGGTCTCCACGGACGAGGTTTACGGCTCCCTCGGTCCGCACGGCAGCTTCACAGAGACGACGCCCTACGCGCCGTCGTCCCCCTACTCGGCGTCCAAGGCCGCGGCGGACCACCTGGTCAGCGCCTGGTTCCGCACATTTGGATTGCCGGTGATGATCTCCAATTGCTCCAACAACTATGGCCCCTATCATTTTCCCGAGAAGTTGATCCCGCTCACGATCATCAATGCCCTCGAGGAGAAACCGCTGCCCGTATACGGCGACGGGTCCAATGTCCGGGACTGGCTCTACGTCGAGGATCACGCCCGGGCGCTGCATCGTATCCTGACCAAAGGACGCCCCGGCGAGACATACAATGTGGGCGGCCGCAACGAGCGCACGAACCTGGCTGTGGTCGAGGCCATTTGCCACCAGCTTGATCGCGTGGTGCCGACAGGGGCGCATCGTCGGCGGCTCATCACGTTCGTGCCGGATCGCCCCGGGCACGATTTGCGCTACGCCATCGATGCCAGCAAGCTCGAAGGGGAGCTGGGTTGGCGTGCGCGCGACGATTTCGACACCGGTCTTGCCAAGACGGTACGGTGGTATCTGGACAACCGCGATTGGTGGGAGCCGCTGCGCCGGAGGGTGTATGCCGGTGAGCGGCTGGGGCTTGTGACCAAGGCGGTCACGGCATAGGCGAATACCGGCCGGGGTGTGGAATGGCGGCGATGAAGATTCTGGTGGCGGGGGCGCAAGGCCAGCTCGCCCGGGCGCTCGTCGATGCAGCCAGGGTACGCAGAGGGTTCGACGTCGTCGTGATGGGACGACCTCAGCTCGATCTGCGGGACACGGCAACTGTCGCGCAAGCCTTCGCGGCGGTGGAGCCGGATCTGCTTATCAATGCTGCAGCCTACACGGCCGTCGACAAGGCAGAGAGCGACCCCGCCGCTGCATTGGCGATCAATCGCGACGGCGCTGCCGCGCTCGCGGCGGTAGCTGACGGCTACGCCTGCCCGGTGATTCACCTCTCCACGGACTATGTATTCGATGGCACCAAGGCGGAGCCCTATGTCGAAAGCGATAGGGTCGGCCCGGCAAGTGTATATGGTCGCTCGAAGCTCGAAGGAGAGATCGCAGTCATGGCCGCGAATGCGCGGCATGTGATTCTGCGCACGGCCTGGCTCTACGCGCCTTATGGGCTGAATTTCCTGCGCACTGTCGTGCGCCTGGCGCGGGAGCGACCGCAGCTTCGCATCGTTGCCGACCAGTGGGGCAACCCTACATATGTGCCGCATCTGGCGCATGCAGTTCTCTCCATCGCGGCACAGATCGGCGCCGCAGCACCCGGCGCTGGCATGTGGGGCACCTACCACGGGGCGGCCGGCGGGGAGACGACATGGGCGGGTTTTGCCGCCGAGATCATCCGCGTCGGCGCACCGCATGGTCTGCCGACAGTTCCGGTGGTTCCCATTGCGACGGACGAGTATCCTGTGGCGGCTAGACGTCCCGCCAACTCGCGCCTGGACTGCACCAAGCTGGCACGCACCTTCGGCGTGAGACTGCCCCCGTGGCAACAGGGCGTGGAAGAGTGTCTCCCACGGCTGATTCGAGAAACACGAGTCTGAAGCAGCAGCGCCCGCTGACGGGTTGATGCAGGTCTGCTTCAATGCATAAAGTTCCCTCGGTCTTAGACTTGTCATCCCGATAGGGGAACTCGTGCAACCGAGGCGTATTTGCAAGGCGCGTGGGGAACATCGCCACAATTTCAATTTTCCGGAATGAGTTAGGCGAATTTGATTCGCCAACTCCGGATATAATATCATGTCCGTGGCGGCGGCGGGCGGCAGATTTTGATGGCAGCTTCGCTATTTCGTAGATATTCGTTATTTGATCCAAGGAAGATTGGGTCCGGCGTTGTAATATAAATGCAACGGATAAGATCCGGAACTAATCCGCCGCATGCTCACGCGCGGCATGGCTTCGGGCTCATTTTCGTGCGGTAGCCGGGCGCGCGCATGTTGTAATGCAATGGAATTTTCATTTCCAAATATCTAACATCATATGGAAATTATATTATTATATATCTCAGATAATCTGCATTATATATTATTGATATAGCTGTTTCGTGTTGTGGATCATAGCATTAAGCGAATTGCGGTGTGCGGCCAGAGACCGTATCAAGATTAACTGTAAATGATCCGCATATTCTCAATCATTCGAAATGAGAACGGGTGTGAAACAAATATCGGCGTTGCGCTCGACTTCGCAGGTCCGCGCTGACTTCGGAGGCGTTCAGGGGTCGGCCAGATTCGGCAGGCAAGTTGCAGTCCTGCTGTGCACCCGCAGGGGTGCCCGCTTTCTTCCCCCTCAGCTTGAGTCCATTGTCGATCAAACCCACGAGGATTGGCGCATATATGCTTCAGACGATGGCTCCGACGATCAGACGTGGGAGATGCTCGCTGAGTTTCGGGCGCGGATGGGAGATGCGAGGCTCCACATGCGGCGCGGGCCGGGCCGCGGCTTCGCCGCCAACTTCCTTCGTCTGTCCTGCGCAAGGGACATCGAGGCGGATTACTTCGCGTTCTGTGATCAGGACGACATATGGGAGCCGGACAAGCTGCGGCGCGCGCTTGCGTGGCTGACGCAGATCGATCCCCGAACGCCCGCACTGTACTGCTCCCGTACGCATCTGATCGACGAGCATGGCAACACCGTCGGCTATTCGCCGCTGTTCTCGAAGGCCCCACACTTTCGCAATGCCATCGTGCAGAGCATCGCCGGCGGCAACACGATGGTGTTCAATGCCGCCGCCAGAGAGCTGCTCGTCAAGGCGGGACGCGATGTCGACGTGCCATCGCATGACTGGTGGCTTTACATCCTGGTGACGGCCATGGGCGGCGCCGTGCGGTACGATTGCCACCCCACGGTCCGCTACCGCGTGCACAATGCCAATGCGGTTGGAGCCAACCATTCCCTGCGCGCGCGCCTGACCCGCATCTGGTTGCTCCTCAACGGCAACTTGAGGACATGGACGGACAAGCACGTTGCGGCACTGTTGCCGCTGCTTCCGGACATCTCACCTGAGGGCAAGCGCATTCTGCTCGATTTCCTGAATGCGCGGCGGGCAAATGCGTTTCGCCGGCTACTGCATATCTACGTCCTCAAAATCTATCGTCAGACGGCAATGGGAAATATTGGGTTGTTCTTTGCGTTCCTGCTGCGCAAGGCGTGATCGTCAAGAGCGCGTATGGCCGTCGAGGTGAGGGGAGATGGCGATGAAGGGCATTGTTCTGGCTGGCGGCGCTGGTACCCGGCTCTATCCAGCAACGCTTGCAGTCTCCAAGCAGCTACTGCCAGTCTACAACAAGCCGATGATCTACTATCCGCTTTCGGTGTTGATGCTGGCCGGCATCCGCGACATCTTGATCATCAGCACGCCGCACGATCTGCCGTTGTTTCGGCGGCTGCTCGGCGAAGGCAGCCAGTGGGGCATCAGGTTCAGCTATGCCGAGCAGGCGACACCGCGCGGTCTGGCCGATGCCTTCCTGGTCGGTGCGGACTTCCTGGCTGGTGAGCGTTGCGCGCTCATTCTGGGCGACAACCTGTTCTTTGGGCATGGACTGAGTGACCGGCTCAAGGCGGCTGCGGGACGGCCTTCCGGCGCCACGATCTTTGCACATGCCGTCCGGGATCCCGAGCGCTATGGAATTGCGGAGTTCGACGAGCAGGGGCGCGTGTGTGCAATCGTGGAGAAGCCGAAGCAGCCGCGCAGCAATATGGCCGTCACAGGTCTGTATTTCTACGATCATCATGTGGTTGAAATTGCGCAACGAGTGAAGCCGTCTGCCCGCGGCGAGTTGGAGATTACAGAGATCAACAACCGCTATCTCGAAGGGCGCGATCTGCATGTCGAGATCTTGGGGCGCGGCTTTGCTTGGCTGGACACGGGCACACACGATTCCCTCCTGGAGGCCAGTGAGTTCATTCGTGCCCTCGATCATCGTCAGAGCCTGCAGGTGGGAACCCCCGAGGAAGTCGCTTGGCAGATGGGTTATATCGGCGACTCGCAGCTTGCGCGGCTGAGCCAGGACTTCGGAGACAGCGCATATGGGCGCTATCTTCGGCAGCTGCTGTCTGCCGAACCTCATTCGACCCTCGAGAACCAGAAGCTGAGGCTGGTGTCCTGATCGGCCGCAGCATCACAGCCGATGCTCGTGCATGGACATCCCGAGGGGCTTGCGCGCCGCAATGAGGGTGGCGAAGCCTCCGTCTCGCGGGTCGGCCCCATGGGGCTGGTTCTATCGCAGGCTTGAATGATCTGCGGAGACCATGCCTCCTCCTGTCTTCAAGACGTAAGGCATGAAGAGGCGCGCTGCCGGGCCCATGGGCTCACCCGCGCGCGTCAGAAGATGCACGCGGCGCTCAGCCGTTGGTTCCACGAGTTGGCGTTGCACCAGGAGCGGATGGTCGCCGCTCGGCCACGCCAGCGCCGGCAGTGGGCTGACGCCGACGCCCGCTCCGATCAGGGCCAGGAGCGTTCCCGGATTGTCGGAGACGGCACGAACCGAAAGCCGGCTGCCGGTGCGGTTGAGCACGCTCTCGATTTCTTTCCAAATCCCGGTACCCGTCGTCATGGCAACCACGGCGGTCGACTGCAGGTCGCGCCATTTCACGTGCCGCCGTGCAGCAAGAGGATGATCGAAGCGGCACACCACGGCAAAGGCATCCTCGATGAGCAGGCGCGTTTCGAGCCCCAGGCTCATGTCGACGACGTTGGAGATGCCGAGGTCTGCCTCGCCGTTGCGGACGCTCTGAGCAACCTGGTCTGCGCGGTTCTCCAGGATGTTCACCGTGATATCGGGATGATTCGCCAGGAACGCGGCCAGAACCTTGGGCAGCAGCCCGTAGCCGATCGACGGCAGGCAGGCCACCGTGACGCGCCCACCCTTGCCGCTTGCCAGATTGCTCAGGTCTTCCCGCGCGCTGTCGTAGGCATTCACGACCCGCTCGACGCTCGGCAGAAATTGCTGACCGGCGCGTGTGAGAGTGATCTTGCGGGTCGTCCTGTCGAACAGCACGTAGCCGATGTCCGTCTCGATCTCGCGTATGGCTTGGCTCAGGGCCGGCTGACTGATGCCCAATGAAGCGGCAGCTCGACTGAAGCTGCCGAGACGCGCGGCGGCCTCAAAAGCAAGAAGCTGCCTCAGGCTCAATTTCATAATCATTTCTTATAAATATATCAGGACTCAGTATTTGTGCAACCCGCGGATCTCCTTAAGTAATTGGAAGAAATTCAAAGAGACGCCTGACCCTGGGGGGAATGGAATGCGAGACGTGACATTGGACGATCTGTCAACGGGCCCAAAGACGGCAGGTTCGGCCCTGACCCGGCGCAGCGTTCTGGCGGGTGCCGGCGCATTGGCCTTGTCGCAATTCCCCGCGCCCGCGATCGCCCAGGCGCGCACCAAGGTCGTGATCTCGGAAGCAATCCGCATTGCCCTTTACACCCCGGTCTACGCGGCCATCCGCAAGGGCCTGTTTGCCAAGCACGGTTTGGACGTCGATCTGACCACCGCCGGCGGCATAGCGCTGCCTGTGCCCGTGCTGCTCTCCCAGCGCGCTCAGTTCGCCTGTACCGGCACCGGCATGTCGGTCAACGCAACCGTCGAAGGCGGCAAGATGATGTGCATCGCCAAGATCGCCGGGGGGATCTCCCTCTTCGCAATCGCCAAGCCCGACTTGAAGATCAGCTCGCTCGCCGATCTCAAGGGCAAAACCATCGCCACCTTGCGCTTTCCGTCCAACACCATATCAACACCGACCTACCTGATGCGGTCGGTGGGCGGCTTCGATCCCAAGGAGAGTGGCGTTAACTTCCTCGAGCTGCCGCCTGGTGCACAGGCTGCGGCGGTCAAGGACGGCCGCGCCGACCTCGCTATCGCTTTCGACTGGGATGCATCGATTGGCGTCACGCAGTTCGGTCTCAAGACGGCATTCTCCTTTGCCGACATCCTGGGCCCGATTGCCTTCTCGTCGATCTTCTGCACCGCCGACTACGTCAAATCGAACGGCGAGACCGTCCAGCGCTTCGTCAATGCGCTTGCGGAGGCCATGAAGCTTCTGCATTCAGAGCCTGGCCTTCATGCCGAGATCAGCGCGCAGGAATTTCCTCAGGTGTCGCCCGACGTCATCAAGCTCGGCGCCAAGAATTTCATGGAGACGAAGAACGTCGTGCCGCGCAACCCAGTCATCACGAAGGTTGATTGGGATGCCATCATGAAGCACGAGTTGGGAGCCGGTTCCCTCAGGCAGACGCTGCCCCACGAACAGATGGTGAATACGAGTTTCGCCGAGAAGGCTGCCAAGGAGTTCGGCCTGCCCGTGTGAGGTTTTGCTTCTGATGACCCCATCCAACGCCAAACCTCGTGCCGGGGAAGCGGCGGCACAGATCCTGCCGCAGCGCGCTGACGCGTTGCGCCTTGCCGCGCAGCCGGAGGACTTTCCGCTGTCGGCGGCTGAAACGGCGCTCATCGTCGTCGACATGCAGAACGGCTACGCGTCCAAGGGCGGTTATCTGGATCTCGCTGGGTTCGACGTTGCAGGCGCGGCAGGGGTGATCGACCGGATCGCCAAGATCATTGCCGTGGCCCGCGCGCTCGGCATCAAGGTCATCTACTTCCAGAACGGATGGGATGCTGCCAAGCAGGAAGCGGGTGGCGAGGAGTCACCCAACTGGTGGAAATCCAATGCCCTGAAGTTGATGCGGTCGCGGCCGGAATACGACGGCAAGCTCATCACGAAAGGGACTTGGGACTACGAGATCGTGCCCCAGCTCGCGCCGCAGCGCAGCGATATCGTGATCCAAAAGCCACGCTACAGCGGCTTTTACGGCACGCAGCTCGACGCCATGCTGCGTGTCCGGCGCATTCGCAATCTGCTGGTCGTCGGCGTTGCGACCAACGTGTGCGTCGAGTCTACCATCCGCGACGCCTTCTTCCTCGAGTATTTTCCAATCCTGATCGAAGATGCCGCCTGGCAAGCCGGTTCGCGCGAAATGCACGATGCGACGATCTACAACGTGAAAATGTTCTTCGGCTGGGTGACGACCACGAGCCAGTTCTGCGCGCTCACCAATCGGTAGCGCAGCCCACAGCGACAAGGAGAAAGAGATGCCGCGCAAGCCCGTCATCCCTGCTGGATCACCGCCCCCGCTGGCGCCCTATTCGCCGGGCGTCGTGGCCGACAACATCCTCTACGTCTCCGGTGTCCTGGCGATGGATGTGAGCGGCAATACCATCGGCGTCGGCGATGCCACGGCGCAGACGCGCGCTGTGCTGGAGAGCATCAAGTCGATCGTCGAAGCGGCGGGAGGCTCGATGGTGGATATCACCATGAATTCGATCTTCCTCAAGGACCTCGCCGACTATCCGAAGATGAATGCCGTCTACAAGGAGTACTTTCCGAGTAATTTCCCCGCTCGCTATTGCATCAAGGCAGACTTGGTGAAGCCGGAATTCCTGGTTGAGATCGCGTCGATCGCGCATTTGCCGAAAGCGAAATGAGCGCCACCAAAGCAGAAACCCGGCCGATAGCTGTCGCCGGTGCCGCCAAGCGGCGCGCGCGCGTCTCCCCGTGGTTGGTTGTGCTTACGGGGCAGGTTGCGCTGACCGTCATCTTCTTCGGTCTCTGGGAGATGCTGGTCCGCGCGCAGGTGCTGCCAGTTTATCTCTATGGCCTGCCGAGCGGGATCTGGCAGAAATTTCTGGTCCTGCTGGTGGACGGCTCGCTGTTGCGCGACACCGCCATAACGGGCTTCGAATCGGTGGTCGGGTTTGCGCTCGGCAGCTTCCTGGGCAGTGTCGTCGGGCTGGGGTTGTGGTTGACGCCGACACTGGCCAGGATCTTGCGCCCCTTTATCGTTGCCATCAACGGCCTGCCGAAGATCGCGCTGGCACCGCTCATCATCGTGTGGTTCGGGATTGCCATTGAATCCAAGATTGCCATCGCCGCGATCATCACCTTCATCGTTTCGCTCATGACGGCATACAGCGGCGCGCAGGAGGTTGATCAGGACCTCGTGCGCCTGATGCGATCGCTGGGTGCCACGCCGAAACAGACGTTCCGCAAGGTCGTGGTGCCCTCCACCATGCCCTGGATCGTCTCCGGCCTGCGGTTGAATGTCGGCTTCGCGCTCATCGGCGCGGTGGTCGGTGAATATATCGCTGCCAACAAGGGCCTCGGCTATCTCGTCTATTACGCGGGCACGCTCTACGACCTCAATGCCGTGTGGGTCGGGTTGTTCGCCCTGATGGCGCTGGCCTTGGTGCTCGACTATGCGGTCACGCTCATCGAGAAGCGTTTCCGCTGGAGCTGACCGCAATCCCAAGCGGCCTTTCGCGCATATCGAATACGAAGAAACGAGGACACATGCCTCTCGCCGAAGTCGAAGGCGGCGCCATCCACTACGAGATCACCGGGCGGGGGCCGCCAGTGATCCTCATTGCCGGTCTGGGCGGCGCCGCGAGCTATTGGAAGCCGCAAGTGGCGGCGCTCTCGCAGCGCTATATGCTGGTTCTCTACGATCAGGAGGGCACTGGCAGGTCCAGCAAGAGGAGAACGACCTGTTCCGTGCCGCAGATGGCCGCCGACCTTGTGGGCCTGATGGATCACGCCGGACTGAAGGCGGCGCATTGTGTCGGCCATGCGGGCGGTGCAGCGATCGCGCAGGAGGTTGCCCTGACCAACCCCAGCCGCGTGCTCAGCACCGTGATGTTCGCGGGCTGGGCGAAGGTCGATCCCTACTTTCGGCGCGTGATGGATATCCGCGGCGAGCTGCTCAAGAAGTCCGGACGTCTGCACTACGCGCGTGCAATGCCCTTATTTCTCAATCCGCCGGCTTGGGTCAGCCACAACGTGACCGTGCTAGAGGAACAGGAGAAGGAGCTGGTGGACCACCTGCCTCCGAGGGACATCCTTCTCAACCGCATGGGTGCTCTTTGTGCGTATGAACCGGGCGAGGAGTTGCGGCGTGTCGCATGTTCCACGCTGGTATGCTGTGCCAAGGACGATCATCTGACCCCCGTGCACTGCTCTGAGGAGCTGGCGCGCCTGATCCCAAAGGCCCAGAGCTACTACTTCGCGTGGGGCGGCCACGCCGCATCGCAAACGGTGCCCGCCGAGTTCAACGCCGTCGTAACGTCCTTCCTGGATGCCACGGAGGGGAAGCAAACGTGGATCCCACCAGTCAAGCAGGCGATGTCATCATGACCGCAGTTGATGCAGCAGTAGGTCTCAAGGTGGTGCCAAACAGCGCGGTTGGCCGGCCGGTGCTCACGGCGCGTTCTGTCGCCATGGCATTCAATGTTGGCGCGCCCAACGAGGTGCGCACGCTCGCCAACATCACGTTCGAGCTTCGCGAGCGCGAGATCCTGGCGCTGGTCGGGCCGTCCGGCTGCGGGAAGACGACGCTGTTCAATGTCATCGCCGGCTTGATCTCACCCAGTGAAGGAGAGGTTCTCGTCAATGACGTGCTGGTGGAGGGGGCGTCGGGTCACGTTGGCTACATGCTGCAGAAGGACATGCTGCTGCCGTGGCGCACGGTGATGGAGAACGTGGTGCTCGGCCTCGAGGTGCGCGGGCATGACCGCGCCAAGTCCGAGGCCATCGCGCGCCAACTCATCAATGCCTATGGCCTGAAGGGTTTCGAGCATGCCAAGCCTGCGACTTTGTCCGGCGGCATGCGCCAACGCGTCGCTTTCATGCGCACATTGGCATTCGACCCGGGTGTGATCCTGCTCGACGAGCCGTTCTCGGCGCTCGACTTCCAGACTCGGTTGCTGCTCCAGGGCGAGGTGCTGCGCATCATCCGGGAGCGCGGCAAGAGCGTCATTCTCGTCACACACGATATTGGGGAGGCGATTACGATGGCCGATCGCATCATCGTTCTGACGCATCGTCCCGCCAGCGTACGCAGTGAGCACCGCATCGAGCTTGATGCCGCCGCGCGCGATCCCGTAACCATCCGCAAGAATCCGCTGTTCAACAAATATTTTGATACAATCTGGTCCGAGCTCGAGGTCAAGCCCGACTAGGTTAGAAAGGATCTCCATGCCGCTGGTGAAGATCGACGGCGCAGACATTGCCTATGAGGTGCATGGCGAGGGGCCGCCGGTGCTGCTGGTGGCGGGTCTCGGCGGCGCCGGCGGCTATTGGCAGCCACAGGTTCAGGTCCTAAGTCGCCACTTCAAGGTCATCCTGCACGACCATCGCGGCACGGGCGCCAGCACGCACCAGAAGATGGCCTACAGCGTTGAGCGCATGGCGGCTGACGTATTGGGGCTTATGGATGCGCTCGGCATCGAGAGCGCGCATCTCGTGGGCCATTCGACCGGTGGTGCCATCGGGCAGATTCTCGGCGCTGAGCGTCCCGAGCGGTTGCGCTCGATCGTCATGTACGCAAGCTGGACCAGTGCCGATGCCTATATGCGGCGCGTGTTCGAGGTCCGCAAGGCGCTGGTGCTCGATCAAGGCGCCATGGCCTATCTGCGCGCCACACCGGTGTTTCTGCATCCGGACTGGTGGATCAATGCCAACCGGCAGAGCCTGGAGGCTGCGGAGGAAAAGGCCCTGGCGAGCTTTCCCGATCCGGAGATCGTCGCCAGCCGCATCGATGCCATCATGGCGTTCGATCGCTGCGCGGATCTCGACAAGATCAGGGTGCCGACGCTGGTGTTCTGCGCAGAGGATGATCGGCTGACGCCGGTCTATTTCTCGCGTGAGCTGGCTGCCAGGATCCCGGGCGCCAGGCTCTTCGTCGCCGAGAAGGGCGGCCACGCCCACTCGCAGACGATGCCGGAGGAGTTCAATCGCATCGTCATGGGCTATATCCAGGAGCAGGAGCGCCGGCTTGCCGGCCGGTGACCGCCGCTCTGCCCGGGGGCTCCAGATCGCGGCGCATTGCGATCCTGAGTGTCGTCGATGCTCCGGCCCGGATAAAGCTTGTTCCGGCCTGTATCGCGGAGCCTTTCGTCCGCTTGAGTGACGGGCTGGTCTCACGCCTGGGGCGAGGACCTCTGGCTCTCTGCTGGGTTTCGACGCAGGACACCATTGAGCGGCGAGAATAGGAAAGCCAGAACGAACACGGCCATCTGGATCAACACGATGCATGGGCCCGTCGCGCCGTCGATATGGAAGCTGACGAGTGTTCCCACAACGCTCGAGCCGACGGCAACCGCCACGCTGATGAGCAGCATGTGCTCGAAGCGATTGCTCAGCAGGTAGGCGATCGCGCCCGGTGCGATGAGCATGGCCACCACCAGGATGATGCCGACGGCCTTCAGCGCGGCAACAATGGTCAAGGCAAGCAGGGCCAGCAGCCCGTAGTGCAGAGACCGCACAGGCAATCCGATGGCGCGCGCATGCTGGGGATCGAAGCAGTAGAGCAGCAGGTCGCGCCTCTTGACCAGCACTGCGAGCAGGGCACCGCCGGCGACGATCGCCGTCTCGATCAGGTCGCGTGCATTGACGCCCAGCATGTTACCGAACAGGACATGATTGAGATGTTGATCCGTGTCGACCTTGGTGAAGAGGACGAGGCCGAAGCCGAACATGCCGGAGAACACAATGCCCATCACCGTGTCCTCCTTCACCCGGCTGTTCTCCCTGAGATAGCCCGTTGCTGCTGCACAACCCAGGCCCGCTACGAACGCACCCGCCGCCAGCGGCAGACCGAGCAGAAACGCGATGACGATGCCCGGCAGCACGGCGTGCGAGATCGCGTCCCCCATCAGCGACCATCCCTTGAGCACGAGATAGCATGAGAGGATGGCGCACACGGTCCCGACCAGCACGGCAACAACCAGCGCGCGCTGCATGAAGCCGTAGCTGAGCGGCACGGTAACGAAGTCCACGAGTGTGCTCATGGCGCGCCCCTCTCAGCGCCGGCTGCCCTGCGGTTGAGCGAGGCGGCCACCCTGCGGCGCGCGGCCAACACACCATGCCTGGGCGCAAGGTAGAACGCCGCCAGGAAGACCAGCGTTTGCAGCGTTACGATCACGCCGCCGGTCGCCCCATCAAGGAAGTAGCTCAAATAGGCGCCGATCAGGCTCGTCAGAGTGCCGATCGCGACTGCAATCACCAGCAGGATGGGAAACCGGTCGGTCAGCAGGTAGGCCGTGGCCCCCGGCGTGACCACCATGGCAATGACAAGACAGGCGCCCACCGTCTGCAGTGCGGCTACCACCGCCGCCGAAAGCAGCGTGAAGAACAGGACCTTGAGGCGGCCGGGGCTGAGACCGACCGACCGGGCATGGCCCTCATCGAAGAACACCACCATCAAGTCCTTCCACTTGAAGAGCAGCACGCCCAGCGTCACGGCACTGATGATGACTACTTGATTGGCGTCTTCATCCGAGATTCCCAGTATATTTCCGAGCACGATCGACTGGACGTTGACCGAGGTCGGGTTGATCGAGACGATCAGAAGTCCTGCAGCAAAGAACGACGTGAACACGAGGCCGATGACGGCATCCTCGCGCAGTCGCGTCTGGCTGCGCACGAAGGCCATGCCGAGCGCCGCCAGCAGGCCTGTGAGGAAAGCACCGGCCGCGTACGGGAGCTTGAGGAGGTAAGCGCCAGCAACGCCGGGCACGATGGAATGGCCTAGTGCATCGCCCATCAGAGACCAGCCTTTGAGCATCAGAAAGGCGGAGAGGAACGCGCAGGTGCCGCCGACGAGCGCCGAGACCCACATGGCCTTGACCATGTAGTCGTACGCGAACGGAACCAGCAGCTCGCTCATGCGTCCCTGCCCTCGCCGCTGCGACGGGGCCGGTCGGTTGCACGGCGGGTGCCGTAGAACACCACCGGGCGCTCGTCGTCAGTCAGCACCGTGACGCCACGGTGGTCATTGTCTGCGTGCAGCTCCTGTCCTTCGAGGCGGAAATGCCGAAGCACGCCGCCGAAGGCCCGTTCCAGGTTGGCTTGGGTGAATGTGGTCGCTGTCGGTCCCGCGGCGACCACGGTGCGCAGAACCAGCACCACTTGGTCGCAGAAGTCGGGCACGCTGCCGAGATTGTGGGTCGACACCAGCATGAGGTGTCCCTGCGCCTTCAACTCGCGCAGAAGGTCGATGATGGCGGCCTCGGTCTTGACGTCGACGCCGGTGAACGGCTCGTCGAGAAGGATGATAAGGCCTTCCTGCGCCAGGGCCCGCGCCAGGAAGACCCGCTTTCGCTGCCCCCCGGACAGCTCGCCGATCTGGCGCCGTCTGAAGGCGGTCATGCCGACACGGTCCAGCGCCACGTCGACCTTGCGCCGGTCTGTGGCCGACGGCCGGCGTAAGAACCCCATGCGGCCATAGCGGCCCATCATGACAACATCGTCGACCAGCACGGGGAAGTTCCAGTCGACATCCTCCGACTGCGGGACATAGGCGATCAAATTGCGTTTCTGGGCTGCGCGTGTCGTCAGGCCCGAGATGCAGATCTCGCCGGCCAACGGCGTCACAAAGCCCATGATCGCCTTGAACAGGGTCGACTTCCCGGAGCCGTTGATGCCGACGAGGCCGCAAATCGTGCCCGCACCCAGCTCGAACGAGGCATTCTGCAGAGCGGTAGTGCCGTTGGGATAGGCCACCGTCACATCACGGATGCGGATTGATGCCGTGAAGCCAGAAGCGGAAGATCTGCCGGTGCCGGACATGCAAGTGTCGCCGTTTACGTGCCGAAACCCTCGACAATGGTCTGGACGGTCACCTCGAGCAGCTTGAGATACGACGGTACCGGTCCGTTTGCGGCGCTCAGACTGTCGACGTAGAGAACGCCGCCGTAGCGTGCGCCGGTTTCTTTGGCGACCTGCTTAGCCGGCTTGTCGGAGATGGTGCTCTCGCTGAAGACGACCGGGATCTTCTCCTTGCGAACCAGGTCGATGACCCGCTTGACCTGCTTCGGCGTTCCCTGCTCGTCGGCATTGATCGGCCAGAGGTAGAGCTCCTTCAGTCCGTAGTCGCGTGCAAGATAGCTGAAGGCGCCCTCGCTCGAAACGAGCCAGCGCCTGCCCTCTGGAATGGCTGTGAGCCGCTTGCGCAACGGCTCGTCGATGGCCTTGATCTGGGCCGAGTAGGCGGCGGCGTTCTGCGCGTATGCTGCGGCGTTGACCGGATCATGCCGGGTCAGTTCTTTGCGAATGTTCTCGACGTAGATGAGGGCGTTGTTCGGTGACATCCAGGCATGCGGATTGGGCTTGCCGGTGTAGGGTCCGTCCTTGATGCCCATCGGCTCGATGCCGTCGGTCACCACCACGCTCGGCACCTCCTTGACATTCTCGAAGAACTTTTCGAACCATCGCTCGAGGTTCATGCCGTTCCAGAGCACGAGATCGGCCGACTGCGCCTTGACGATGTCGAGCGGGGTCGGCTGATAGTCGTGAATCTCGGCGCCCGGCTTGGTGATGGACTCGACGATCGCTAATGTGCCAGCAACATTCTGCGCGATGTCCTGGATAATCGTGAATGTCGTCACCACCCGGAGCGGCTTGTCTGGTTTTGCCTGCGCAAGGCCAACCACACTCCAGCAGGAACCGGCGATGACCAGCATCAGGGCGCCAACCGCCAGCCTACCGGTAACTGTCGCGCGGGTAAGAGATCTCCAAATCGCTTGCATGACTTTCTCCAATCGGCACGAGAAGTCGACCCGCCTGGGGGCGCGGCTCTGCCCCTAGAAACGTGTCGAGAGGCCAACAAAGGGATTGATGCGGTCTGCAGCGGACGTGATGCCGAAGTTAATGCCCGCATCGAGCTGTACGTTCTTCGTCAATCTGTAGGTGAAACCCGTGCCGAGAACGACGGCGTCGCCCCGCGGATCCTCGGTGTGAAAACGTGCCGCGACCTCGTAGTAAGTGCCGAGCTTCTCGTTCCATTCGTAGGACAGCGATGCTGAGGTTACATACTCGGGATGATATCCCTTCGTGGTGTCGGCCCTGACATACGTGACGCCAGCGTTCAGACCGAGGCCGAACTTATCGGAAAGCTTGATGGCAATCGGCACAACGAGGCCGCCCTCGATGGCTTCCGGGCTGATGCCGTTATCGCGATCGGTGGGCAATGTGATGAATGGCAACAGGGCAAGCGCAGATGCGCCTATCGGCTCGAAGGCGTCGTTGCCCCAGAGATTGAATTTGGCGCGCAACTCGAAGCCGCCGACTCCGGCGGCGCGATACGTCGCGGCCGGATCGCCCTGGCGGGTACGGATCATGCCATGAGGTTGCCAGACGAACCCGACTTCCGCATTGTTCGTCACTCCGACACGGACATTGGTGTTTGCGAATTCACGGCTGTCATTGACGGCACCGGTGTGGTCGGGGCGCGACCGCGCGTAGCCGAACAGGTTGCTCTCGATCTGGATCCGCCCCGCATTGACAGTGAAGGCGCTTTCCGTCGTATCCGGGCGATCGGTCGTCATCTCGCGCAAGCGCCGGTCGGGCGTGGGGTTGAAGAGCGAATACTGGCCCTTGTCCTCCCCCATGACATTGCTGGTGGCACTCAGAAGTATGGCGATTCCCGCCATCGAACGCTTCACAATCACGCGCTGCCCCTCGTCCCGTCATGCCATCGTTAGTGTCGACGCTCTTTGTTAGGTGTGACTAACTTTGTTGTCAACGGCGAACTGGGCTACAAGTGTACGCAGGGCGATCTAGGAGGCGAGATGACATCCATCAACAAGCCCGAGCGCGACGTTGCGCGGCGGGCAGAGCGCTTTAAGCGTGTGCGCGATGCACATCAGACGGAAATGGCCGAGGACTATGTGGAGCTCATCGCCGATTTGATCGACGAAAAGGGGGAGGCGCGCGTGGTGGACCTCGCCGGACGTCTCGGCGTCACCAAGCCGACAGTCAATAGTGCGGTGCAACGTCTGCAGCGCGATGGCCTTGTGAGCAGCGAGCCCTACCGCTCGATCTTTCTTACCGAGAAGGGGGTGCGGTTGGCTGCGTCGTCGCGCGAGCGCCACCGCGTCGTGCGCGATCTTCTCGTCGCTCTAGGGGTCGATACGGAGACTGCGGAGGCCGACGCGGAGGGCATCGAGCATCACGTGAGCAGTGCAACTCTGGATGCGTTCCGTCGGTATCTGCGCAAGCAGGGTCGCGCGCGCGGTGGGGACGCCACTTAGCGGATCTGCCTCAGGCCCCTGGTAAAGCGGTGCCAGTTTGCCACCTACTCTGTCGCGACCGCGCGCAAGGACCTGGCCGCTTCGGTGTCCAGTATGTGCAAAGCCTTGGCGCGCGCGCCGACAATCCGAGAGTTCGCCGGAAAGACCTTGCCTTTCGCTACCATGGCGTTTGCGCCGACAAGGCAGTTCTCGCCGATGCGTGCGCCATTGAGGATTGTCGCGCCCATGCACCGAGGATGGCGATCTCATGGCGCGCTGGAGTTCCTCACCACGCATCGGAACCCGACATGGCTGGTCGACGTATCGATGGGCTCCGCATGCCGTGCCGCCGGCCGGTAGCGCCGGCAGTAGTTCGGCGCGCAAAGATGCGAGCCGCCCTTGAGCACCTTGCGCGGAATCTTGATGTTGGGCTGGCAGGGGTCGTAGCTTGCCGCCTCGGCGCCGCCACGCGGATTCTCCGGAATGCAGCAGGCCTTCAGCGCATCGGCCTGGTGCTTGGGTGAGTACCAATCGCTGGTCCATTCCCAGACATTGCCGATCATGTCATAGATGCCGTAGCCGTTCGGTGGAAACGCCGTCACCGGCGAGGTGCGCGCAAAGCCGTCGTTGCACAGGTTCTCGTGCGGAAACTTTCCCTGCCAGGTATTGGCGCGATGCTTGCCGGCTGGTGTGAACGCGTCGCCCCAGGCGTATTCGGCGCCGTCGAGCCCGCCACGGGCTGCGAATTCCCATTCCGCTTCGGTCGGCAGATCCTTGCCAGCCCAGTGGGCATAGGCGAGCGCGTCCGCATAGGCAACGTGCACCACAGGATGATGGTCGAGACCGGCGATGTTACTCTTCGGCCCGTAGGGATGTGGCCAGTCGGCGCCCTGCATGAATTGCCACCATTGGCTCCAATTGCGCAGATCGACGGGATGGGGGGGCGGCGTGAAGACGAGTGAGCCAGCATAGAGCATGTGCGGCAGCGCGCCGGGATAGTCCTTCGGGTCGGGCGGAATCTCGGCGAAGGTGACGTGTCCGGTCGCCTTCACGAACGCCTCGAACTGCCGGTTGGTCACCGGTGTGCGATCAATGAGGAATGCGTCGACCGTGACGCGATGTGCGGGTGCTTCCTCGGGATAGTGATGGTCCGATCCCATGCGAAACGTCCCGCCCGGAATGCAGATCATGTCGCCATGAAGCGCCGTTCCGGCTGCCGAGCCCGCCTGGCGAAGTGCAGTCATCGTTTGCACCGCTGGTCCCGAGGTCTACATCCCTGATCTTGAGTTCTACACCCCCCGCGCACCACCCGTAATCAGGTCTCTTCCTGACCCTGCCTCCCCAATCACCGCCTCTACCGTCACCACCAGCCGCAGCGGCTACCCCGTGGCGCGATCCGCCATGGACGCGGGCAGCGCCGCATATTCGGCCGCGAGGAAATCGATGAAGGTGCGCACCGACTGTGCCGCGGCGTGCAATTTTGACCCCTGTTTGGGTGTGATCGGCGCGCAATTTTGACCCGACCCTCGTCGGATCG
>JAIEQJ010000041.1 GCA_019747815.1 Hyphomonadaceae bacterium | reverse complement strand
GCTGTGCGTCATCCTCCGTCTACATACATTATGAAGCGCGAAACTTATCCCCGCCCGCAAAATGCGGGCGCCACGCTCCCGGACGTCTGCGAAGCAGTCTCTCCGGGACCCAGGGGCCGCCGGTGATCGCGCGCAATCTTCAATCCTGGGTACCGGCTCTCGCGCTTCGCACGCGGCCGGCATGACAAGCTGGCAACGAGGGCGAGGGGCGGCTCACGTATGGATCATCTTCCGCGTCATGCCGCCGTCGACGATCAGCTCGGCGCCGGTGAGGAAGGCGGCATCCTCCGACAGCAGGTAGGCGACGGCCGCCGCCACGTCCTCTGGCCGGCCGACGCGCCCCACGGGATGCTGCACGTGATCGCCCGGCTTGAGCGGCCCGTGCTTGCCGGTGTCGATCCAGCCCGGCGACACGCAGTTGACGCGCACCTCGGGCGCCAGGGTCATCGCCAGCGAATGCGTGAGCGCGATGAGCCCGCCCTTGCTCGCCGAGTAGGCCAGCGTATCGGGCTCCGACATGTGGGCCCTGGTCGAGGCCACGGTCACGATCGCGCCGCGCGTGCGTCTGAGGTGGGGCGCCGCGGCCTTCGCCAGCAGGAACGTGGCCGTCAGGTTGGTGGCGAGCACCCGGTTCCAGTCGTCGAGCGAGGTCTGTTGCAGCGGGCCGAAGCCGCCGATCCCGGCGTTCGACACGATGCCATCGATGCGGCCGAGCTGCAGGCCCGCCACCGCGACCAGCCGCTCCATGTCCGCTTCCTTGCCGACATCGCACTGCACGGCAATGCCGCCCGTCTCGGCCGCCACCGCTGCCGCGGCATCCCCGTCGAGATCAGCGCACGCCACGGCCCAGCCGCGTGCTGTGAGCGTGCGCACGATGGCAGCGCCGATCCCTTGGCCCGCCCCCGTCACGATCACGCTGCGGGCTCTTGCATGGTTGTCTGCCACTGGCTGCTCCCTCGTCCTGGCTGCGCTTGCCGACGGCCGGCCCAACCCAGTTGCGCGCCCAGCGACGATCCATGGAGGGCCCAGCCGTCGGGCCTAGATGACCAGAAGGTCTCCGCCATCGCGAGGCGTGTCTGCGCGGTCGGTAAAGGAAGGCCTTGCTCAACCCGGTTTGGCGGCGGCGGCGAAGTAGTTCACGTCCGTGTCGCCGGACAGGCTCCAGGCGTCGGAGAGGGGGCTGTAGGCCAGCCCCTGCAGCACGGGGGTGCCGAGACCGGCGGCATGGAGGTGGCGGCCGAGCTCCGCGGGCGTCACGAACCGCTCCCACTGGTGCGTGCCGACCGGCAGCCAGCGCAGCACGTACTCCGCGCCGATGATGGCGAGCAGATAGGCCTTCGTGGTGCGGTTGATGGTGGACAGCAGCATCAGCCCGCCCGGCCGCACCAGGACCGCGCAGGTCTTGAGGAAGGCGCCCACATCGGGCACATGCTCCACCACCTCCAGGCAGGCGACGGCATCGAATTGGGCGCCCTCCGCCACCAGGTCCTCGATGCGGGCCGTGCGATAGTCGATGGCAAGACCTTGCCCCGCCGCATGCTGGCGGGCGGCCTCGATGTTCTCCTGCGCGGGGTCGATGCCCGTCACGGTTGCGCCGAGCCGGGCCATGGGCTCGCACACCAGCCCCCCGCCGCACCCCACGTCGAGCAGCGTCAGCCGCTCCAGGGGTCGCAATCCCGCCCGCTCGCCGCCTCCGAAGTGCCGGAGCAACTGGTCCCGCAGGAAGGTCAGCCGTGCCGGTCCGATCTGGTGCAGGGTGCGGAACTTGCCGTTGGCATCCCACCACTCCGAGGCCAGGCGCGCAAAGCGGTCGATCTCGGAGGGATCGAGGGTCGCTTCGCTGCGGGTGGGGCGCTCGGTCATGCCGGCATTGGCAGGGGCTTGCACTTTTCTGTCAAGGCGGCGTGCTCGCCATGGCTGAAGCGTTGCGAAGGCCGGGCCTTGTGGCTAAGAGTACCGCTGAAATCCGGGCCGCCGGTGGCAGCCGCTGCGGCGCGGCTGAGAGGGTGCAGAGGGCCTCGGATCAGGGCGGGTTGTTGATGTCTTCTTGCGTGGTCATGAAATTCGGCGGGACCTCCGTCGCCAACGTCGAGCGCATCCGCAACGTTGCGCGCCACGTGAAGCGAGAGGTGGAGGCCGGCAACAAGGTGGCGGTGGTGGTCTCGGCCATGGCCGGGGCGACCAATCAGCTCGTGGCCTGGGTGCGCGAGGCCGCGCCCCTGCACGATGCGCGCGAGTACGATGCCGTCGTCGCCACGGGCGAGGCGGTCACCGCCGGTCTGCTGGCCATCGTGCTGCAGACCATGGGCGTGCAGGCGCGCTCGTGGCAGGGCTGGCAGATCCCGATCGTCACCGACAACGCGCACGGCGTGGCGCGCATTCGCGACATTCCCGGCGAGAGGATCCTCGCCCGCCTGGAGCAGGGTGAGGTGGCCGTGATCACCGGCTTTCAGGGGGTCGAGCCCGAGCGCAACCGCATCGCCACGCTGGGCCGCGGCGGCTCGGACACCAGCGCCGTCGCCGTCGCCGTCGCCGTCAAGGCGGACCTTTGCGACATCTATACGGACGTCGACGGCGTCTACACCACCGATCCGCGCATCGTCCCCAAGGCGCGGCGGCTCCCCAAGGTCTCCTACGAGGAGATGCTGGAGATGGCCTCGCAGGGCTCCAAGGTCCTGCAGACGCGCTCGGTCGAGCTCGCCATGGTACACAAGATGCGCGTGCGGGTGCTGTCCAGCTTTGCCCCGCCCGAGACGTTGCAGCCGGCAAGCCCTGCGACCTGGGACCAGGTCGGAACCATCATTTGCGACGAGGATGAGATCGTGGAGCAGAGGGTAGTCAGCGGCATCGCCTACGCCAAGGACGAGGCGAAAGTCACTCTCCTCAAGATCGCCGACAAACCCGGCATCGCCGCGAGCATCTTCGGCCCGCTGGCGGAAGCCAGCATCAACGTCGACATGATCGTGCAGAACCTGTCGGCCGACGGCAAGTCCACCGACATCACCTTCACCGTGCAGGAGTCTGAGCTCAATCGCACGCTCGAGGTGCTGAAGTCCGTCAAGAAGGAGCTGGGCGCCTTCGACCTGAAGAGCTCCAGCGACGTGGCCAAGGTGTCCGTCATCGGCATCGGCATGCGCAGTCATGCCGGTGTCGCAGCACAGATGTTTAAGGCTCTGGGCGAGAGAGGCATCAACATCCTCGCCATCTCCACCTCGGAGATCAAGATCAGCGTGTTGATCGACGCGGCCTATGCCGAGCTGGCCGTGCGGACCCTGCATGGCCTGTACGAGCTGGGCAAGGACTGATGGCACGGGGTTCGGTCGGGCAGGTTGTCGCGTCGGGTCCGCCTGCGCATTGTGCGCCGGGCGCCGGCGTGAGACCCTGACGTCCGACGGCCCGCGCATCCGGTCGAACGATCCGGATCCATCGCGACGCCGAAGAGGCGGTATTGGTGATGCAGAAAATCGGCGGCGATACCAGGATCGCTCCCACCGAGCCGGCGCTGCGCATCATCATGCGCCGGCTGCGGGAGATCATGGCCGAGCCGTCCGACGGCCAGTCCAGGCTCGACAAGATCGTGCGCCAGATCGCCGGCATCATGGTTGCCGAGGTGGCCTCCATCTATCTGAAGCGCCAGGACGGCTCGCTCGAGCTGTTCGCCACCGAAGGCCTCAATCCCGGCGCGGTCCACAACACGCTGCTGAAGCGGGGGGAAGGCCTGGTCGGGCGGTGCGCGGAGCTGGCGGTGCCCATCAACGAGCCGGACGCGCAGAACCATCCGGCCTTCTCCTACCGTCCCGAGACGGGTGAGGAGATCTACCACTCCTTCCTGGCGGTGCCGGTGCTGCGCGGCGGCGAGGTTCTGGGCGTGCTCACGGTCCAGAACAAGACGCAGAAGGAATACTCCGACGAGGACGTGGAGGTGCTGCAGACGACCGCCATGGTGCTGGCCGAGCACCTGGTCTCGGGCGCGGTCGCCGGCGCCAACACCGGGGCCGAGTTCAGTCGCGCCGTGGGGCACGTGGTGCGCGGCCACCCGTTGTCGGAAGGCATTGCGCTCGGCCATGCCGTGGTGCACGAGCCTCGCGTCGTCGTCACCGAGATCGAGGCCAAGGACCCCGAGGCCGAGACCGGCCGGCTGGAGGCCGCGGTGGATGAGCTGAAGGCCTCCATCGACGAGATGCTGGAGCAGGGCGAGCTGAGCGCCACCGGCGAGCATCGCGAGGTGCTGGAAGCCTACCGCATGTTCGCCCATGATCGCGGCTGGCTGAGGCGCATGAAGGAGGCGATCCGGCGCGGCATGACGGCGGAGGCCGCCGTCGAGCGGGTGCAGAACGACACCCGCGCCCGCATGCTGCGCCAGGCGGATGCCTATTGGCACGAGCGTCTCAAGGATCTGGATGCGCTGTCCGATCGGCTCTTGCGCGTTCTTGCCGGCAGCCCGCGCGCGCACGGGGCCATTGCCGACCTGCCGCACGACACCGTGCTGGTGGCGCGCAGCATGGGCCCCGCCGACCTGCTCGACTACGACCGCTCGCGCCTGCGCGGGCTGGTGATCGAGGATTCCGGCGGGCAGAGCCACGTGGCCATCGTCGCCAAGGCTCTGGGCATTCCCGCCGTCGGCGATGCGCGCGGCGTCATCGAGCGGGTCGATCAGGGCAATCCCATGATCGTCGATGCGGAGAGCGGCGAGGTGCACATCCGCCCCAGCAGCGGCGTGATTGCGGCTTACGGCGACAAGGCCCGCTTCCGCGCGCGGCGGCAGCGCAAGTATCGCGCGCTGCGCGACAAGCCGGCCGTCACCAAGGACGGCCGGCGCATCGAGCTGCACATCAATGCCGGGCTGGAGATGGACGTGCCGCATCTGGCGGAGTCGGGCGCCGACGGCATCGGCCTGTTCCGCACCGAATTGCAGTTCATGGTCTCGGCCACGCTGCCGCGGCTGGAGCGCCAGACCCAGATGTACCGCTCGATCATCGAGCAGGCCGGCGGCAAGCCGGTGGTGTTCCGCACGCTCGACGTGGGCGGCGACAAGGCGCTCCCCTACCTGCGCCAGCCCGAGGAGGAGAACCCGGCGCTCGGCTGGCGTGCCATCCGGCTGGCGCTCGATCGCCCGGGGCTGCTGCGCACGCAGATCCGCGCCCTGCTCAGGGCCACGGCCGGCCAGGAGCTGCGCCTCCTGCTGCCGATGGTGACGACCGTGGGCGAGGTGGACATGGCGCGCGCCTTCGTCGACCGCGAGCTGAAGCTCATGCGCAGGCGGGGCGCCGCCGATCCCATACGCGTCTCGCTCGGCGCCATGATCGAGGTGCCGTCCCTGCTCTACGAGCTGGATGCCCTTTTGCCGCGCGTCGACTTCATCTCCGTCGGCAGCAACGACCTGCTGCAGTACCTGTTCGCGGCGGATCGCAACAACGCCCGCGTCGCCGCCCGCTACGATGCCCTGGCGGCGGCGCCGCTGCGGGCGCTTGCAGCTGTGGCCGAGGCGGCCAGGCGCCACAATCGGCCGCTCAGCCTGTGTGGCGAGATGGCGGGGCGGCCGCTCGAGGCGATGACCCTCATCGGTCTTGGCTATCGCGCGATCTCGATGGCGCCGGCTTCGGTGGGACCCGTCAAATCGATGATCCTGAGCCTCGACGCCGGCGCCCTGGAGCGCTGGATCGCGGCCAATATTCTCAATGGCGAGGGCAGTTTGCGCGCCCGGCTCAAGCGCTTTGCCGAGGAGCAGGGAGTGGAAATCTAGCCATTTGCCTCGCTGGCGCCTCAGATACGTATTTTTACTGCGCCCGCAAGTCTGGTAGAACGGTCTACAGGTATCAAAGAGTAGCTCGCGTCCGTCATGCGTATGAGGCTGCCAGCACCTGCATTGCGTGAGCCGCACCCTCGCGGGCCGGCACCCGCGCAGCGTCCGCAGGTGAACGGCCCCCTCGAATCCGCGGCTCCGGGCCGGGATGTGCAGGTCGGCCATATTTTCCGCAACATGCGTTCGGCAGCACGGCTTCCGCGCGAGGCCATCGCCCGCCGCCTCGCCACCACGCCGGGCACCATCGAGGATTTGGAGAACGGGGCTGTTGCCTCCCTGCCGCATTGGCGTGAGACGACCCGCATCGTGCGCAGCTATTGCGAGCTTCTGCGCCTCGATCCGCAGCCGATCCTCTGGCGCATGCAGAGCCAGATGCACGCCGGCGGCTATGACGATCCGCCGACGCGCTCGCCCGTCACCCGCCCGCCGGCCATTCTGCGCCAGGAGCCGGCCAGGAGCCGGCCGCCTGGGCGAAGCCGGCGCCGCGCGCGCAGGATGTTTGCCCTCAGCGCGCCCCTCGTCCTCGCCGCTGCTGCGTTCTACCTGGCCCAGGCCGCGCCCGCGCCCATCTACCGTGCCATTGGGCTGCTGCCTGCGCCCCTTGGCGGTGCGGCCCGCGCGGGGATGGACAAGCTGGTGCTCTATTCCGCGCCGCGGCGTGAGGGTCTGCGCTGGGTCGACGTCGGCGATCCCCAGTTGCGCAAGGTCGACAAATTGCAGACAAGCAACCGGTAGCGGTGCGCCGCCACCTTCTTGGCAGGGCTCGGGCCGTCCCAGGGCTTGGCCTTTCTCTCGCAGGCATTTTCGCTGATGAACGCCATACCGTCTGACAAGCTGGACCGGGTTGTCCAGCGCTGGGAGGAGATCCAGGCCGACCTCAACCGCGGCGTGAACCCAGCCGCCTATGCGCAACTGACCAAGGAGTTCGCCGATCTCAATCCGGTCGTCGAGACCGTGCAGGAGCTGCGCCGGCTGGAAGGCGAGCGCCAGGACCTGATCCAGCTCATGAACGATCCGGCCTCCGAGAAGGATCTCAAGGACATGGCGCAGGAGGAGTGCGCCCAGGTCGATCAGCGTCTCCAGCAGCTTCAGGAGAAGCTGCGCGTCCAGCTTCTGCCCAAGGATTCAGCCGACGAGAAGAGCGCCATCCTGGAGGTGCGCGCCGGCACCGGCGGCGACGAAGCCGCCTTGTTCGCCGCCGACCTCTTCCGCATGTACAGCCGCTATGCCGAGCAGCACGGCTGGAAGACCGACATCATCAGCGCTTCCGAGAACGACCTGGGCGGCTACAAGGAGATCGTGGCCTCCATCTCCGGCAAGGGGGTTTTCGCCCGCCTCAAATACGAATCGGGCGTGCATCGCGTGCAGCGCATTCCGCTCACCGAGGCCGGAGGCCGCATTCACACCTCCGCCGCCACCGTGGCCGTGCTGCCGGAGGCGGAGGAGATCGACGTCGATATCAGGCCCGAGGAGATCCGCATCGACACCATGCGTGCGGGCGGGGCGGGCGGCCAGCACGTCAACAAGACTGATTCGGCCGTGCGCATCACGCATATGCCGACCGGCATCGTCGTCGTGTCGGCGGAGAAGTCCCAGCATCAGAACCGTCGCCTGGCCATGCAGGTCTTGCGCTCGCGGCTGTTTGAGATGGAGCGCGACAAGGCCGCGGACGCGCGCGCGGCCCAGCGCCGCGACCAGGTGGGCTCGGGCGACCGCTCGCAGCGCATCCGCACCTACAATTTTCCGCAGGGCCGCGTCACCGATCACCGCATCGGCCTCACCCTCCACAAGCTTGAGGAGGTGCTGGAAGGCACCGCGCTGGACGAACTGGTGGACGCGCTGGTGGCCGACAATCAGGCCAATCAGCTTGCAGCGATGAGCGAAGATGCCAGGGCTTGATCTGCGCCAGGTCAATTCTTCCCCGACGCTTGGGTCGGCGGTGCGGGAACTGACGGCGCGGCTCGCTGGCGCCGGCATCGAGGGGGCGGGCGGCGATGTGCGTCGGCTGGTGGCCGGGGCGCTCGGCCTTTCGGCCGCCGACGTCCTCGGCGCGCCGGAGCGGGTGCTGACCCCCGCGCAGCTCGAGGTCCTGCAAGGGTTCATCGAGCGGCGCCGGCAGCACGAGCCGGTGTCGCGCATCCTGGGCGAGCGCGACTTTTTCGGCCGGACGTTCACCATCTCTCCCGCCACGCTCGATCCGCGCCCCGACAGCGAGAGCGTGATCTTGGCTGCGCTCGAGATCGCGCGCGAGGCGGGCTGGATGGCGCGGCCGCTGCGCCTCCTGGACGTCGGCACCGGCTCGGGCTGCCTGCTGCTGAGCCTGCTGGGCGAGTTGTCGCAGGCCACCGGGCTCGGCACCGATATCAGCGCGGCGGCGCTGGCCACGGCCGCCCGCAATGCTGGCCGTCTCGGCCTGGCGCAGCGGGTGGAATGGCGGCAGGCGGACGGGCTTGAAAGCATCGCCGGCCCGTTCCATATGTTGATTGCAAACCCTCCCTATGTGCGAACGGCGGATATCGCTGACCTCGAGCCCGAGGTCCGCAATTTCGATCCGATCGAGGCACTGGACGGCGGCCCTGATGGACTTGCGATGTACCGCCGATTGGCGCGGGATATGGCCAACATACTTCCTGCCGGATGCTGGGTCGTGCTCGAAGTGGGCCACGATCAGGCCGATTCGGTCGCGCGGCTGCTCGCGTCGGAGGGAACGGGAATTGATGCCGCTCGGATCCGCATACGCCCCGATGTCGCCGGAAAGCGACGCTGTGTTGCAGCGAGAACACTTGATTGAACATACGCCGAGAAAGCCCTTGGATTCTGCCCGCAGGCGGGATAGTCTGGAGGTCGAGTGGAATCGTCCATGCGTCCGGCCGTCGGTTTTGCAAGCGAGTGGCGGGGGGCTTGGAGCGATGCGCAGCAGGTTGAATTGCTCGCAACAAGGCGACGTATCGTCAGCACCCACTAGCCGCCCAAGAGATGAATTGATGGCGTGACCTGCCAATCTGGTGCCATGTCCGCACATGCGGGGAGGTGCCGGAAAAATGGTCGAGGCCATCATCTTCAAATTGTGGGTGCAATGCTCGGGCCGTGAACGAGCTACTCACGGGATCACTCGGTTTGGCCGAGCCCTGGCATCAGGAAGACACCGTCTGCGCGTGCGCAGATGGATTTCGAGATGGTTGATGTAAGACGGGAGCCTTAAGGGCAGTGAGGCAAGGACAGCAAAATCGCCGCGGACGTGGCCGCAACAACAACCGCAAGGGCGGTGGTCACCACCACAATCCGCTTGCGCGCAGCTTCGAATCGAACGGTCCGGACGTGAAGATTCGGGGTACCCCCGCGCACATCGCGGAAAAGTACATGGCTTTGGCACGTGATGCCCAATCGTCGGGCGATCCGGTGCTGGCGGAGAACTATCTGCAGCATGCCGAGCACTACAGCCGCATCATCATGGCCTATCGCGAGCAGCTCAACCCTCAAGGCGAGGGCATGAACGGCAGTGGTCCGCGTCTGCGCGGGCCCGGCGAGATGGGCGATGGAGGCGACGAGTTCGGCGAGGACGACGGCAACGACGCGGCCGAGGATGCCTTCGCACAGCCGTTTCCGCCCCAGGCGCAAGGACAGTCGCAGCCGGTCCGACAAGAGGGCCGGCAGGAGGGCAACAACCGGCATGACGGCGGCAACAATCGCCATGACCGGCCCTTCCGTCGCGACCAGGGCCGCCATCGCGACCGCTTCAACGATCGCAACGACCGTGGCGATCGGGGTGAGCGCAATGCTCAGGCCGAAGGTCGCCCGCAGGCACCGGAGCGTCAGCCGGATCTCGCCGGCGAAGGCGGCGGTGATGGCCGTCGCCGCGATCGCTTTCAGCAGCCGCACGAGCAGCCGGAATTTCTGCGCCGCCCCGTGAGGCGCGCCCGCAGCGAAAGCGACGACGCGGAGAAGGACGAGACCTCGCGCGACTGATCCGCCGTCCCGGCCGTCCGAGCCTTAGCGTCTTCCCGGCTCAGGTTGCTTGGCGGACGGCATCGCCCACCCTGTGGCGATGCTTGTCGACCCCGTGGTGAGCACGACAATCCCCGTTGGCTGGAGCACGGCGGCCCGCCGCCTCCTCTTGCGGTCCCGGAAGCCGAGCCCGGCTCATGAGCCGAGGCGAGGCTCTCCGGGATCCTTACCCCTGCGAGGGGGAAAGCCCCCGGCTCTGCGCGCTCGACCTTGATCTCCGATCAAGCTCGCGCGCCGCGGCCGGGGACGCAAAAGGGGCGGTTGTTCCACCAAGGACCGAAGGGCGCTCGTTGATCAACCCGGCTTGCCGATCACGCGAGGGCTACGGCGTCGGCGTCGCGCTTGCCCGGTCTACGGCGTCGGCGCGATGACCGGCGTGCCCTCGGCAATGTCACCACCGGTCACCACTTTCGCATAGATGCCGAAGTCCTGGTGTCCCCAGGCCCGCATCAGGTGCGCCGGGATCGCCATGTCGCGAGCCCCCGTTGCCGGGTCGACATTGGTGGCCGCGCAGCGCTGCGTGCGCGCGAAGACGGCAAGCCTTGCCGGGCCGATGCCGATCTCCCGGTCGAGCCAGGAAAACTCCGACCATGGCTCCCCGCCGTCGACATAGAGATTGGCTCGGAAGCGCAGCGGGTCGACCGGACGGCCGACGACGCGCTCGACCTCCCGCACGCTGGCGAGATTGACGATGTGCACGCATTTGGCGGCCACGTCGGAGAAGCTGTGGCCTGGGGCCCGCACGATTTTCGGCGCGCCGCGCAACTCGGCTTTCATGTAGGCGGCCATGAACTGCTCGATCAACTGCCGGCCGAGCGTCGTCGTGAGCTGCCCGCGCGCCACCGGCTTGCCGTCGCGGCTGATGGTCAAGGTCTCGGTGGCGTCGTCGAAGGTGCTGCGCAGGGTTGCCAGCCGCTCGTCACGCATGAGCATCAGGAAGGTGATCTTCGGCAGGTGGCGCGGCGCCTCCGGATCGAAACGGCCCGGCCCGTTCTCGATCGCATAGGCGCGGTCGAAGGGGAGCGTCTCGCCGCGTTTCAGCTCCACGTTGCGCAGCGGCTCGGGGGAGAGGCCTTTGATGGGATAGCGATAGAGGCTGGCGATGTGCATGGTGCAGGTCTAGCCTGCTCGGACAAGTCTGTCACGGCTGGGCGGTGCTGATGGCGCGCTGCCGGGGCCGGCGCGACACGCCAGGCAAGGCATCGGCAACCGTGGAAATTGATTTCGGTCACAACCTTTTGGGTATTGCGCGACCACACTATATGTGACCCTGAGCCAGTGTCGTGGATGCCGAAGCTCGGGTTCATGGCAAGGCTGTGTTTTATCCTGTCAGAAGACGACTGTTCCCGTGCCTTGGGGGCGGGCGGTCGTGCCGAGGAGGGATGCATGAATTTCGAAAAATACACCGACCGCGCGAGGGGGTTCGTGCAGGCCGCGCAGAGCTTGGCGCTGCGCGAGGGCCATCAGCAATTCGGCACCGATCATCTCCTGAAGGTCCTGCTCGATGACCCGGAGGGTCTGGCGGCGGGGCTGATCAAGCGTGCCGGTGGACGGCCGGCAGATGCGCTGTCTGCCGTGGAGCGTGCGCTGGCGAAGCGCCCCAAGGTTTCCGGCGGCGGCGCAGGCCAGGTCTATCTGGCACCCGAGCTGGCACGCGTGTTCGACTCGGCCGAGAAGATCGCCAACAAGGCCGGCGACGCGTTCGTCACCGTTGAGCGGTTGCTGCTGGCGCTCGCCATGGAGCCGTCCGCCGACGCCGGTCGCGCGCTCAACGAGGCCGGCGTCAATCCGACCACGCTGAACCAGGCCATCAACGATCTGCGCAAGGGCCGCACCGCCGACAGCGCCTCGGCCGAGCAGGCCTACGATGCGCTCAAGCGCTACGCGCGCGACCTCACGGCGATCGCGGCCGAGGGCAAGATGGACCCCGTGATTGGCCGCGACGAGGAGATCCGCCGCACCATCCAGGTGCTGTCGCGGCGCACCAAGAACAACCCCGTGCTGATCGGCGATCCCGGCGTCGGCAAGACCGCCATCGCCGAGGGCCTCGCCCAGCGCATCGTCAAGGGCGATGTGCCGGAAAGCCTCAAGGACAAGAAGCTGCTGGCGCTCGACATGGGCGCCCTGATCGCCGGTGCCAAGTATCGCGGCGAGTTCGAGGAGCGGCTGAAGGCCGTGCTCTCCGAGGTGCAGGCCGAGGGCGGCCGCATCATCCTGTTCATCGACGAGCTGCACACCATCGTCGGCGCCGGCAAGGCGGAAGGTGCCATGGATGCCGGCAACCTGTTGAAGCCGGCCCTGGCGCGCGGCGAGCTGCATTGCGTCGGTGCCACCACGCTCGACGAGTACCGCAAGCATATCGAGAAGGATGCCGCCTTGGCCCGGCGCTTCCAGCCGGTCTACGTCTCCGAGCCGACGGTGGAGGACACCATCTCGATCCTGCGCGGCCTGAAGGAGAAGTACGAGCTGCATCACGGCGTGCGCATCACCGACAGCGCGCTGGTCGCGGCGGCGACCCTGTCCAACCGCTACATCACCGACCGCTTTCTCCCCGACAAGGCCATCGACCTGGTCGACGAGGCGGCCTCGCGGCTGAAGATGGAGATCGATTCCAAGCCCGAGGAGCTTGATGCCATCGATCGCGATCTCATGCAGATGAAGATCGAGCGCGAGGCCTTGCGCAGGGAGACGGATGCCGCCTCCAAGGAGCGGCTCTCGCGACTCGACAAGTCGATCGCCGAGCTGGAGGAAAAGAGCAAGGCGCTCAGCCAGCGCTGGGAGGGCGAGAAGAAGAAGCTCGGCCAGGCGCAGAAGCTCAAGGAGGAATTGGACCAGCGCCGCACCGAGCTCGAGCAGGCGCAGCGGCGCGGAAACCTGGCGCGTGCCGGCGAGCTGACCTATGGCGTGATCCCCGGGCTTGAGAAGCAGCTCGCCGAGATCGAGGGCGAGGAAGCCAAGGGCGCGATGGTCGAGGAGGCCGTCACGCCCGACCACATCGCCCAGATCGTGGCCCGCTGGACCGGCATTCCGGTGGAGCGCATGCTGGAAGGCGAGCGCGACAAGCTGCTGCGCATGGAAGCGGAGCTTGGCAAGCGCGTCGTCGGCCAGCGCGAGGCGGTGGAGGCGGTCTCGACCGCGGTCAGGCGTGCCCGTGCCGGCCTGCAGGATCCCAACCGGCCGCTCGGCTCCTTCATCTTCCTGGGTCCCACCGGCGTCGGCAAGACCGAGCTGACCAAGGCGCTCGCCGCGTTCCTGTTCGATGACGAGACGGCCATGGTGCGCATTGACATGAGCGAGTACATGGAGAAGCACTCCGTGGCCCGGCTCATCGGCGCGCCGCCGGGCTACGTCGGCTACGAGGAAGGCGGCGCGCTCACCGAGGCCGTCCGCCGCCGGCCCTATCAGGTCGTGCTGTTCGACGAGATCGAGAAGGCGCACCCCGACGTCTTCAACGTGCTGCTGCAGGTGCTCGACGATGGGCGCCTCACCGACGGCCAGGGCCGCACGGTCGATTTCAAGAACACGCTCATCATCATGACGTCCAACATCGGCTCTGAGTTCCTGGCCAACCAGAAGGAGGGCGAGGATTCAGAGGCCGTGCGGCCCTACGTCATCGCCGAGATGCGCACCAAGTTCCGGCCCGAGTTCCTCAACCGCATCGACGAGATCATCCTGTTCCATCGCCTCAAGCGCGAGCACATGGCGTCCATTGTCGACATCCAGATCGGCCGGCTGCAGAAGCTGCTCGCCGACCGCAAGCTCACGCTCGAGCTCAACGATGCCGCCCGCGCGTGGCTTGCCGACAAGGGTTATGATCCCATCTATGGCGCGCGGCCGCTGAAGCGCGTCATCCAGAAGTTCGTCCAGGACCCGCTGGCCCAGCAGATCCTGTCGGGCAAGATCAAGGACGGCGAGACCGTGGAGCTCACCGTGCGGAGCAGCCAGCTGATGGTCAACGGCGAGCCTGTCAAGGCGGCGGCCTAGGCGCCCCTCATTCCCGCTCCCCGGTCTTGGCCATGCGCAGCATGGCTCTGGAGCGGAGGGGGCAGCCTTGGTCGTGCCAGGCGGATTTTTTGGCATTTCGCGTGTCGACGGATCGTCAATGGCATCAGGCATGAGGAGCACATGGCGGAATCGGCTACGCAACCGGCTGCGGTCTCGAGTACGAGTGTCTGGGCGGGGCGCATCATGAGCGCCCTGGTCGTCCTGTATCTCCTCTTCGACAGCTCTCTCAGAGTGATGAAGCTCGCTCCTGCCGTGGAGGGGGCTGCCCGGCTCGGATATCCCGAGAGCCTGGTGGTTCCGATTGGGATCATCGAGCTTGTGTGCATCGTCCTCTATGCGCTTCCGCGGACCTCTGTTCTTGGCGCGATTTTGCTGACAGGCCACCTTGGCGGCGCGGCCGCCGCCATCCTGCGCCTCGAGAATCTCTGGTTCCTGTTCCCCATCGGCCTCGGCGTGTTGGTCTGGGGAGGACTGTTTCTGCGCGACGACCGGCTGCGCGCGCTCATTCCTCTGCGGAGCTAGCGTCTTTCGGTTCAGGTTGGCTCGCGGACGGCTGCGCCGACCCGGTGGTGAGCTTGTCGAACCACGAACGTTGGTGGGCTGGGCCCGGCCTTCGACAGGCTCAGGACGCGGGCGAGCCCGCGGCTTGGTCGTCGGGCGGCTGGCTCCGGTGGGCACTCGTTCGCTACTGGCCCGCGCTGGCCACGCGCGTGGCCACGGGATGACGCCGCATCAGCTCATCGATGCGCACCCTCTCCCGTTTGAATTCAGCCAGGTCCTTGCCGGCGAGCTGGCGATCGTTCGGCACCTGGATCGACATCGGATTGACGTGCACGCCGTTCACCAGCACCTCGAAGTGGAGGTGCGGGCCGGACGACAGCCCGGTGGAGCCGACATAGCCGACGATCTGGCCCTGCCGCACGCGCACGCCGGCGCCGACGCCGGCAGCATAGCGCGCCATGTGGCCATAGGCCGTCTTGTAGCCGTTGGCGTGGCGGATGCGAATGTAGTTGCCGTATTCCCCCTTGGCGCCGGCCTCCTCGATGACGCCGTCGCCGGCAGCCATGATGGGCGTGCCGTGCGCGGTGGCCCAATCCACGCCATAGTGCATCTTGCCGGTCATGAGCAGCGGGTGCCGGCGCATGCCGAATCCAGACGTGATGCGCACGTTCTCTCCGCGCACCGGGCGCCGCATGAGAAACTTGCGCGACGTGCTCCCTTCCGCATCGTAGAAATCGAGGCCGCCGTCCGAACCGCGAAAGCGGTAGAACCGGTGGGTCTCGCCGCCCGAGGTGACGAACGTCGCCAGCAGGTCTCCAAGCGCGCCATCGATGCCCCTCTCCTCGTCCTTCACGTCGAAGAAAAACTCGATGCCGTCGCCGACGCGCACGCGCTGGCGGAAATCGGCCGTGTAGGCGTGGATGCGCATGATGTGGTTGATCAGCTCAGGCGGCACGCCCTGCTTGGCCGCAGTGTAGTGCAGGCTGGCATAGAGGCTGTTGTCCTGCGCCTGGTCGCTTTCGCCGAGGAGGGTGGCGGCAATCCGCTCCTCCGTCAGGGTTGCGCTCGGCACATACTCGCCGGCGGCATTGCGCGTGACGGTGACCTTGTGCACGCCGGCATCGTCGAACACGCTGAAGCGGACAGGCTCGCCGCCGGGCCTTGCCGGCGAGGGCAGCACGATGGCGCGCACCTCGAAGCCGGGCTGCAGCGCGGTCTCGGGGAATATGGAGCGCGTGGCCTCGAGCATGGCGCGCACCTGCCAGGACTGCGCACCCAGCCGCGCCAGCACGCGGGCCAGCGTGTCGCCGCGCTGGACCTTGATCGGGGGCACCACCTTGCCCGGAAAGTCGTCGGCTGCCTCTTCCGGCTCGAACGAGGTCTTGGACAGAATGCTGGTCTGCGGCAGCGGCGCGTCCGGTGCGCGCTGCGCACGCTCCGCCAGCAGCTCGCCCCCGGCCGCGTCGGAGGCCTCCTCCACCGTCTGCGCCACCAGAGCCGCCACCTCCTGCGCGTCCAGCTCCTGCCCGTCCTCGCTCGGCAGGATGCCGTTGAGCTCGAGCAGGCGCACCTCCGCCTCCTGCGGGGCGTCGGCGCGATCGTTCTCCTCTAGCGGCGTGGTGTTGGCGTACAGCTTGAACGGGTTGAACGGCGGGATGCTGTGCGCGCGCGATTTGGGCACCGGCGCCAGGCGCGCCACCAGCCGCACGTAGTACTTGTTCAGGATGTACTCGCGGTTTCCGCGCCGCTGCCGGATCCCGTCCGGAATGTAGGAGAGCGTGGCCATGGCCCCGCTCGGAACAACGAGCTTGTCGGTCTTGGGGATGGCCCAGCGCAGGCCGTCGACCCTGGCGGCCGGCAGCCGGAGCGTGCGGGGGGCCTGGCGCAGGCGCTCCTCCAGGCCGGCAATGAAATCGATGGCGCTTTCCCGCGTGTCCATCGAGCCGGCGATCACGACCAGGATCGCCAGAACGCCCACCGCACCGGCCAGGCACGTGCTCAGCAGCCAGCGGAACCGGCCGCTGCGCCGGCTGTCGGCATGGTCGCTGATGTAAATCTCTGCCAGCGGCCGTCCGGTGCGGCCCAGATAGGCATGCGGCCGGCTGCGCGAGGAGCTGGGCACGAGACGCGGCCTGACCCGGCCGAGCGGTGCGTGGCGCCTGGTATCCATCCCCCGTCGTCGTCCCTCGCATCCGCACAACGAGCCGCTGCCCATCCGGCTCGCTGGCGCCGCCCAAGGCGGCTGAATACGACAAGCCCGCGACCGCCCGCAGGCGCGAGCGGCACGCAAAGCCCGAAAAATGCTGGTGAACGCTTGTCCGCTGCAAAGGGGGCCGATTTGCGGCGCGGCAAAAATGCCTCAAGCAAGCGCCCCGGCAGAAAATCGTTCGACAGGGGTTGACAGGGAGGGTGGGTTGAGATTATTTACCGATCTCTCGCGCGCCACTGTAACTGGCGGGCGACCAGTGGGCAGCAATCACCGGTTTGACACGAGGCTTGCCTGGCCTGTCCGGGCAGAAAGTCTCGTCTTCTTCACGGCGGGGCGGCGGAAGCCGAACCCGTTTGTGCCGACCGCTGATCACTGGATGCTCTTTGACAAGTGGTTTGAAGAAAGGGAAACGCAGGCGGCGGAGTCCTGGCGGATCCGCTGAGCGCGCAAGCGCTTGGCAGATCGAACAGACTCTGGCGATCTCTGCGTTTCAGCCATCACCATAGCGCGTCAGGTTAGGGGCAACCCGAGCTTGGATGCGTTTTGTGTGAAGGTGCCCGTTACGCAGAGATTCCTTGGATTAACCTCCAAGCCAAAACCAGAATCGAAACTTTCAACTTGAGAGTTTGATCCTGGCTCAGAACGAACGCTGGCGGCAGGCCTAACACATGCAAGTCGAACGCTCGTAGCAATACGAGAGTGGCAGACGGGTGAGTAACACGTGGGAACCTTCCCTATGGTTCGGAATAGCCCAGGGAAACTTGGGGTAATACCGGATAAGCCCTTCGGGGGAAAGATTTATCGCCATTGGATGGGCCCGCGTCGGATTAGCTAGTTGGTAGGGTAACGGCCTACCAAGGCGACGATCCGTAGCTGGTCTGAGAGGATGATCAGCCACACTGGGACTGAGACACGGCCCAGACTCCTACGGGAGGCA
>JAIEQJ010000097.1 GCA_019747815.1 Hyphomonadaceae bacterium | reverse complement strand
CAAGCGGCTGCCGCGATGTCCATGCTGCCTGCGAACGCGAGACGCCGCGTATGCCTCTCGCTTGTGACACAGTAAGAGTAGTGCGTGGTAATCCGCCCGGATCGATGCCCGAGCAGATCTTGCCTGTCCTCGAAGCTCACGCCCGCTGCGCGTAAGCGGCGCCCGAAGGTGTGCTTCAAGTCGTGCACGCGCACTTGAGGGAGTTCGGCTCGCAAACGCGCACGCTTCCAGCCTGACGTCATCATGCGCGTGATCGGCTTGCCCTTGCATGTGAAGACGTGCGTTGCGTCGATGCCTCGCCGCGCCTCCACCACCGACTTGGCGAGCCGATTGAGCACTACCAGCCGCTCGTCGCCGTTCTTGACCAGCGCGCCGGGGATGATGAACACACTGGTCCCGAGTTGCGGCACTGACACTTCCCATTCCCACTCGAGCGAGCAGATTTCCTGGTCGCGGCAACCTGTGTTGACCGCGAAGTGGGCCATCTGCGCCAAGTAGTCGGGAAGCTCCCCGAACAGCCTCGCCTGCTCCTCCCAACTGAGCGGGTAGGGCTGCCGCTTGTGCAGGTCAGGGAGCAGCTTGATCTTGGGAGGCGCCGGGAGCCACGTGAGCCCCTGCTCGTCCACCCATTCCGACGCAGCCAGGTTCAGGATGCGGCGGACAATCTTCAGTCCATGATTGATCGTCCCCGTGGCCTTGCCCTCGCGACGGCGGTGCTCGATCCACGGCTGCAGCGTGCCGAGATGCAAGCGATCGATAGGCTCTCGCCCGATCCACGGCATCAGCAACTTGAGTTGCAGGATGTCGTCATCGAGGCTGCGCTTGTGCTGGTTCTCCAGCACGAATTTCGCAGCCGCCTGCTCGAATGAGCGAGACGCCCGCACTCCGTAGACCTGTGCTTGCCGCGTTGCTTCCATCAGTCTTGCGAGATAGCGCTCCGCTTCCTCGAGGTGAGCTGCGCCAGTGCTTTCGCAAACGCGCCGCCCGCCGATGTGCTTGTCGATGTGCCAGGCGCCGCCTCGCTTGACGAGGCCCGGCACTTTCTTGCGTCCCATGACTGCTCTCCTTTCCATCGTCTGGGACGCCCGTTGCGGGCGGCATAGTCGTCGACCCAGGCGTCGAGTTCAAGGCGGTCGAAGGCGATACCCTGTCGGCCGATGGGGATTTCGGTGAGGGATGGTCGTACCTCTGCGTTGAAGCGATTGCGGTCCATGCCGAGATAGCGTGGTGCGTCACGAAACCGGATCAGACGCGGGGCGATTGGTTCAGTCATTGGACTACTGCACGATCAAACAGTTCCCTAGTTCGACCTGAAGGCCGTTCCCTCGTCCCGACCTTGCCGTGTCGGAGCTGCGCCGCGCGCAGGCGCGGTCAAGGCTGGGCCGCAGGCCCACCCGCAGGGCGCGGCCTTGACGGTGCCGAGCACGGTGCGAGGCTGAGTCCTCGGGGGGCACCAGAAGCGCAGGGCTGTATACTAGCCGGCGGCTGGGCGGCTCCTCGCCGAAGGGGCGAGGACCGCGCTCTATCGCGCGGCGAGCATTGGCCGCGCGACCGAGCCCCGCCTGGCCGGAAGCCGCGGGTCTCGGGCCTAACGGCTGACGATCGCTGCCGCAAGAAAGCAAGATCTCGAATCGAACCGCGCCGATGATCGCCACGGCCTCTTGCAAGCGTAGCACGGTGCTCGGCTGGTCAATGCCAAGCCCTGCGGGCGGCCGCCGAAGAGGCGGCCGGCATTGACTCAGCCTTGCGCGCCGTGCAGCCAAAAGGAACACGGCCGGGGCGGGAAGATGTGATCCCGGCCGAACAGAAAGATGGGACCTCGGGAGCCTGCGGATCGGGCTCAGTTTCGTTGTTTGCGGTGGAGTTCGTGGAGAGTAACCCTGTCGCGTGTTTTCTTCACACCCTATGCACCTGCGGTGCGTACGCCTGCGGCGCCGGCGCCCACCAACTCGTTGGTCAAGCGCGAGAAACACGCGACGAGAGCCGTCCACGGCGCGTCCACGGTTCGGCTGACTGCGGCCGGAGAATTCGTGCCGGATCATCGCCTTACGCCTTCCGTCATCCGTTTACAGGCGGTGTAGACGCCTCTTTGTTGCGTTTCGCGATCAAACACGGTCCCGCTCGCACTTATGCGCACGCTGTCTAAGATCGACAGCGATGCCCGGCATGGCCGCAGACTGATTCATGGCCTGCAACGCGCCGGTCATCTTCCCGGCGGCGTGCGAGATCCGCGCGTCATGGCGGCCAAGGCTCGCCGGCGGACTTCCCGCAACGGTCAGTCGATCCATCGCGCTGCCTGCTATCGGACGCGTCGCGGAGCGAGCTTGCGCCCTGGCTGCATCGCGGCCCAGCTCGAACCCGCGGGCGCGCGCCTCGGAACGCCAGAGCTCGAACAGAGCTGGCCGATCCACATTGCGCTTGGGGCGCCGCGTGCGCAGCGCGGCAAGCTCCATGCCCCTCGGCGATCGATAGTCGTGCTCCGCGGCTGCCGCCTCGATCGCCTGGCGCCGCTTAGAGAATGCGCGCTCGACATGGCGCGGGATTACGGCAACGCGGAAATTGTCGCCCGTCCTCTCAACGGCAAAGCCGGCGCGCTCGAGCTCGCCCGCCAGCGCGGATCGGTAGACGGCACCCGCTCGCTTCTGCGCCTTGTAAAGCTCGCGGCTGACAATGGCGCCCCAGGTGCCATCGCGGCGCGGTGCCAGATTGAAGATGAACACATGCGCATGCAGCTGCGGGTCGAGTTCCCTGCTGGTGTGATGTTCGAAGGTCGCCATCAACAGCCCGGCCGTGGGCTCGCGGGTGGCCCCACCCTTGCCTCGCCGCGCCCACGCAGCGGTCTGCTCCAGGTATCGCGTTGAGGCCGCGACCGCCGTTCGATGCGCGCCTTCGATGGCCGGCCGCTCGCGGGCCTCGGACAACGCCCACAGCGCGGACACCGATTTCGGGGCGCTGAACGTCATGTCCCAACCGGCGGCATGGTCCTGCAGTCGGCCGCCCAAGGCGGCGAGCCGCTCGCCGGTCTTCGGGTCGATGCCCTTGAGCGCCGCCTCGAATTCCGATCTCGTAACCGGTCCAGCCAGCGTCAGCCGCGCCGCCCCCTCCCCCGCCCACCCTCCCGGCGGCTCGCCATCGCGCAGGTAGTAGTCGTCCTGGCCCAGATGCCCGTAGTAGCCGAGCGCCGCTTGCACGCCGCCGCGGGCCGAGATCGATGCCACCATGGCGATTCTCCCATCTCGCGAATGCGCTCGGCCGTGGCCTTCGGCAGCGGGCGCACGAGCCGCAGTTGACCGGGCCTCTGCGGTCCCGGTTCTGGCCGCCCAGCTCTGTTAATCCAGGCCGCCGCCACGTGGCCCGGTCGGCGCTCGGGCAGCGTCAGGTAGGGCACCGTCAATTCGAGGGCGTCCGGCCCCTGACCGAGCATCAGCACGCGAATGCCATCGTCCCTTGGGCCGAGGCGGGCCGCGATCTCCGCCGCCGTGACCACGCGGCGCATCTCGCGCCGAACCATGGTGGTCGTGCTCGCTTGCACACCGACCACCGTCTCGCTGCGCTCGACGCGTTCGATCTCCTGATCTCCGATAAGCTGGCTCGCCTCTTCGGCTCCGCGTCCGGCATTGAGCTGGGTGATGATCTTGGTTCCGATCATGCCGACCCACGCGTCAGCCCGCTCATGGCCATAGGTGGCTCTGAGCTGAGCAATGTCCTGCGCGCCGATCACGGTAATGACGCCCTTCGAGCGGCCCAGGTCGAGGAACGTTGAGAAATGTCCGAGCCTCGGCAGCTGCGGAAACTCGTCGGCAAAGATCCAGATGCGCCGCTCGCGGCTCTCTTTCAGCGATGGACTGCCAACCGCGGACGCGAGCAGTCCCAAGAGCCCAGAGATCCAGGCGTGCGTCAGTTCGGGGTAGCGCGGGTCATGTTGCAAGATGACGGGGCGATAGGGGATCGGCCGCGCCAGCCATTGCGCGACCGAAATAATGCCGTTGGCATTCTCGCGCCAGGCGTCGCCCAGCGCTGCGACCACATGCATGTTGGCCTGGAAGGTCGACAGCACGCTTTGCGTCGTGCGGCTTTCCGGGTTCTGCAGCAGCCGCACGGCATCGACGTGATGCCGTTTCGCTAAGCCGAGCAGCGTATCGGCGTCGCAGGTCGCGGTCGCATGTAGATCGTGCCAGGTCCATCGCTCGGGCTTGGTGGCCTGCAGCGTAGACACGCAGGTCACCAGACACTCGCGCGCGGCGTCCGACCAGATGGGGTCTTCGCTCTTAGGGATCAGTCGCGCAGCCAGCTCCCTCGCGTCCTGCTTGGTGCGGCAATCGCTGGCCACATCCCATACCAGCGAGCGCTGGTCCTGCGGCGCAACGAGCAGCGGCTCTCCGGGGAGCTTGGCCATCATATCGCCCTTAACGTCGAGCACCAGCACGCCGTCGCCGCGTTCGATCGCGGCGAGGATCAGATGCAGCATTGTCTGCGTTTTGCCCGCGCCGACGCTGCCCCAGATCAACCAATGGCGCGCCTCGCGCTCGCGACTGACGTTGAGCCCGGGCAGGAATTCCAGGCCGGTGCCGGACAAGCGACTCTCTTGCTTTGCGGTTCGCACAAATGCCCGCCGCGCGGCTGCGCCGGTCAACAGTTGGCGGCCGCGCACGACCCGAGCCGACGGACGCTCAAACCGCAGGGCCAGAGCAAAGCCCAGAGCAGACGCCAGCGTGAAGGCGCCGGCGAACAACAGACTCCAGTAGCGGAGATCGAACGCAGCCAGTGCCTGGGTTTGCGCAAGTGTTTTGGCGCAGTGGTGCCAACGCCACTGGCTGGTGCGGTCGCCAATCGCAGCGAGCGCCCGGGCGCCCATGCAGGAGCGTACGTTCGTGGGGTTGAAACCGACCAAGCGCCCATCGGCGAGCGTGGCGACGGGCGGATAACGCCCGATGCCCATCTCGTTGACCAGCGTAACGGCGCCGATCCCGACCAGGAGCGCCGCGAACAGGCCAAGCTTCACCGCCCGCATCATGCAGCCCCCTCGGCAGAAGACAGCGCGCTCAGCAGCGCGTCGAACTTGGCGCGCAAGTCGCTGGTGACAGCAGTGATGTTTTGCGCGCTCTGCCTCAGCTCTCGGGCCAAGCTTTCAAGTGCCGCCAGCCGGCGCTCGATGTGCATCAGGCGCTCGGCGAGGGCCTTGTTGTCGCCGCCAGCAAGCCCTGTCAGAATCAGCTGACGCGCGACGCCGGTCAGCGTTCCCGAAACCGTAAGAGCCCGCGCTTTGAGCTGCTCAATGTCGCGACGCGCCAGCCGTAATGATATCGGCAGCGTGGCGTCGGGCATTGGTGGTCTCCTGCCTGCTGAATACTTTGGGTTCAGCCAAGCAGAGCCCGCGAGGGCAATCCATTGAAACCATTTCGCGAAAGGTTGGCGCTGGTTGCGCGCTAAATCAGTGGCTCGGCAGTGGAGTGTCCGTTAACCCCCCAGTCCTGGCCTACGATGCTGCAGCGCCGCGAACTGCCGCCCGGTGCCAAGTGACATGCGCTTGTCACTGCCAGTTTCCCACTAGCAGACATGACCGCGCTGTCTTCGATGCCAACCAAAGGAAATGCCTGCGACACGACCCCCTTAAAGTTTTCAAGAACGCTATAATGACCCGCGCGCCGTGAAGCGTGTCTACTGTTGCAACCCCGAAGGGCGCGAGGTGGGAGCAAGGTAATGATCGATGAATTGATACAATGGTTTGCAGATTTGGATCGTCCGTTCGCGTTCCTACTCGCACTTCCTTTCATGGCCGCTTTGGCTGGCCTAGTTGCTGAGCTCGTGCGGCAGCGCAGAGCCAAATTGCCGAGTGGCTCCAACGGCGAAGCGAGGTAGCGGGAATTTCTATCGCCGGTGCTTCTGTAAGCCGCGCCTGGTGCGGCGGACGAGAAACGGGCCGACGGTCACTACGAGCAGTGGAATCGCCACCAGAAAGTTGGCCACCATGACAGCAAATCGATCAACGAGGCTGAAGCCAGCGACGCCGTAGCGTGTGACGCTGACAACAAGAACCAGCGCGCCGAGCATTCCGGCCCACTCCAGGAAATCGAACGGCTCTTTCGAGGCCTCCTGCAGTAGCCGCGCGCGGTCCTTGCGGTCATAGGCCCGCAGTTCCGGATAGAGCAGATTCTCGAAGAACTCTTTGAGCTGTTCCATCCCGGGCTCGCGCGGTCACAGATTCGAGAGGATCAGGTAGGCCGCCAGCATCAAGGTTGTCCAGAAGGCCATGGTACCGGTCGGCCACGTCCGCCCAAACACGCCTTCGGGGCCATGGTGCCGATGCAGTCGGTCGTTGACGCGATTGGCGCCCCAGCCAACGACGCCGACCAGCCACTGCCACGCCGTATCAGCCGCGCGATCAAGCGCGCTCCCAAAGCGTGGCCCCAAGCGTCGATAGATCCAATCGACGTCCAGGGTGATGGTGAGCGTGCGCTTCAGCCAGCCGAGCATCAAGAAGAACGCCAGACCGGAGAATAGAAGCAACTGCAGTTGCGATACCACATGGCTTGCGGTGTAGGGCACGTAGTCAACGTTGTACGGCAGCATCGCGTAGAGTGGGCCGGGCATCACGCCGAGACCGATGCAGATTACCGAAAAGACCACCATGGCCAGGCGCATGTTCCAGGGTGGGTCGCTGGGCCTGAGCCCTGAGTCCTTCTGGAAAAAGACGAACCAGGGAAACTTGATACCAGCGTGCAGGAAGACACCGGCCGAAGCTGCCGCAAGCAGGAACCACACGAGTTCCAGATGCTGGCTCGCGGCGGCTTCCGAGATCATCGACTTGGAGACGAAGCCGGAGGTCAACGGGAAGGACGAGATCGAGAGTGCACCGATGATGCCGCAGATGGTAGTGAGCGGCATGGTGCGGAAGAGACCACCGAGATCACTGCACTTGCGTTTGCCCGTCATGTACAAAACCGAGCCGGCCGACATGAGCAGCAGCGCCTTGTAGACGATATGCGTGAAGGCGTGTGAAGCGGCGCCGTTGAGCGCCATCTCGGTGCCGATGCCGACGCCGGCCACCATGAAGCCGACCTGGTTGACAATCGAGTAGGCGAGGATGCGCCGCATGTCGTTTTCGAGGATCGCATAGACGATCCCATAGAAGATCATGAAGACCCCGACGTAGATCAGGAGCTCCGTGCCCGGAAACCCGCGCAGCAGCACGTAGACTGCTGCCTTGGTCGTGAACGCCGATAGAAACACCATGCCTGACCAGGAGGATTCCGGGTACGCATCCGGCAGCCAGGCCGACAAAGGCGGCGCACCTGCGTTAATCAGAAATCCCGCAAGGATCAGCCAGCGCGGAATGGTGCTCGTGTCCAACTTTGCAAAGGCGATCGAACCAGCGGAGGCAACCTCTCCAGCGATGCCGGCCATAAGCAATACGCCACCAAGTAGGTGGATGGATGCGTAGCGGAGCCCGGCGCTTTGAGCCTGCCGACCTCCACACCAGACGACCAGTGTGGAGCCAATGGCCATCACCTCCCAGCAAATGAATAGCGTGATGAGGTCGCCAGCGAAGGCGACGCCAATGGCGCTGCCCGCATAGACGAAAGCAGCGGCGAGCTCGATCGTGCGCTCCTGATTAAGCGCGAACAAGCCGCCGGCGAAAGCCATGATAGCGAACACGGTGGCGAACAGGCGCGAGAGCTTGTCGCCCTTCACGAGGATCAAGTCGTAGCCGAGGAACGGCGCTCGCAAGACGGCCCCATCCGGCACATTCCAAACCAGCGCCAGCGTCAGAAGCGGCAGGACGATGATAACGACAGAGCGGAGGCTGCCGCGCAGAAACGGCAGCAGCAGGCCGCCGATGATCAACACCAGACCGGGTGGGATGAGCAGACTAGCTGTCATAGTAAGTATCCGGTCGCTTCAAGAGCGCTCCCAGCGCCTTGGCGAACACAATGAGCACCACGCAAGAGAGGAAGCCGAACCAGGCGCCGAAGCCGAAGCTGCCCTCAAGGCTGAAATGCGGGTGATGGGTAACAACGAGATCCAGAGCGACAAGCGCTGCAAGGACGGCAACAAAAACGACCCACAGCAGCCGTATGGTTGCCGGTCGCGCCAGCCAATGATCGTTTTTGGGTTCAGCCATGCATCACTTCTCCAGCATCGATCTGGCGAGGGCCAGAGGAATGTCCGGCAGCCAGAATAGCGCGAGTGTTCCGATTGCCGTGGCCGTCAGAGCGAGAACGATCGGCCAGGGCGCCTCGCCGTGCGCATGATGCTCGCCGTGCGGGTTGTTGTCGGGCTCGCGCAGAAACGCCGTCACCACGATGGGCAGGAAATAACCCGCATTGAGGAGAGTGCTCAAGACGATGACGCCGACGACGAACCACTGGCTCGTCTGCATGGCCCCAGTCAGCATGAACCATTTGCCGAGGAAGCCAGCGGTCGGCGGCACGCCGATCATGCTGAGGGCGCCGATGGCGAACGCACCCATCGTCCAGGGCATGCGCCGTCCGATCCCCTTCATTTCGCTGATCTCGGTCTTGTGGGCCGCCGTGTAGATGGAGCCGGCTGCAAAGAACAGCGTGATTTTGCTGACCGCATGCGCGGCGATGTGCAGCGCTGCGCCCACCATGGAGATCGGCGTCAGGATCGCAGCCGCCAGCACGACATAGGAGAGCTGCGAGACGGTTGAGTAGGCGAGCAGCTTCTTGAGGTTGTCCTGCCGGAGGGCAACGAGCGAGGCCAGGATGACAGTCGCACCCGCGACGTAGATCAGCCACGAGCCTTGCCCGGAGGCACGCAAGGCATCCAGGCCGAACACATACACCACGACCTTGACGATGGCGAACACACCGGCCTTTACGACAGCGACGGCGTGCAGCAGCGCGCTTACCGGCGTCGGTGCCACCATGGCTGCAGGCAGCCAGAAGTGCAGCGGCATGAGGGCGGCCTTGCCGATGCCGAAGGCATAGAGGGCGAGCAGCAGCCCGATGACGGCACCGCTCGCCTTGCCCTCGAGAATGCCGCCCGGTGTGAACTCAATGGTTCCGGCCAGCGCCCAGGTGAGGACGATCGCCGGCAACAGCAGGACGAGTGAGGTTCCAAGGAGAAGAAGAAGGTAGATGCGTCCCCCTCGGATTGCCTCGGCGTTGGCCTTGTGGGCGACCAGCGGATAGGTCGACAGGGTCAACGCTTCGTAGAACAGGAACAGCGTGAACAAGTTCTTGGCGAAGGCGATACCGATCGTGCTTCCCAACGCCACCGCGAAGCAGACGTAGTATGAGGTCTGCCGCGGCTCGTCGTTACCCCGCATATAGCCGATGGAATAGATCGAGTTCACGATCCAGAGCGCGGAGGCAACCAGCGCAAAGAGCATTCCCAGCGGCTCGACCTTGAACGCGAGCGTGAGCCCCGGCACCACCTCGATGCTCAGCGCCTCGGGACGAGCGCCGGCAAGAACGGGGCCGAGCAGGCCCAGCACGGTCAGGAAGAGCGCGCCGGCCGTCGCCAGCGTGACGCTCTCGCGCATGTTCGGCACGCGGTGGAAGACTGGGATGAGCAGCGCGCCAATGAACGGAATCAGAATAGCAGCAAGGATCAGGGCCTCGGGGGGCTGGGAGAGCATCATTTGAGCCCCCCGATGAGAGTCTGCGCGGCTTTGGCCGCGATTCCCGCCGACAGTTCCGTGAAGAACCCGAAGTAGACCGTAGCCACAGCAAGCACCAGGATCGGCACAAGCATGTTCCACGGCGGGTCGGACGCTTTTTCGGCGGCTTCAGACGTCGCACGGAAGTAGGCAACCTCGACCACGCGGCCGATGTAGACGAGGGCGATGAGCGAGCTGGCGACAATCAGAAACACTAGCGGCCATCGACCTTGGTCCAGCGCGCCGAGCGCCAGGTACCACTTCGAAATGAAGCCGGCCGTACCTGGCGTGCCGATGATCCCGAGCCCGGCAATCACAAACGCTGCAAAGGTCAGCGGCATCCTGCGGCCGATTCCGCCAAGCTCGGCAAGCTTCACGGTTCCGGCGCGGTAAAGCACTGCGCCGAGGGCGAGGAACAACGCGCCCTTCATCAGCGCGTGATTGAACAGGTGCACCGCGCCGCCTGTCAGCCCATTTTGATTGGCAAGGCCAATGCCGAAGGTGATGTAGCCGATCTGCGCAACGGACGAGTAGGCCAACATGCGCTTCAGGTTCTGCTCGTACACTGCCAGGACCGATGCGATGAACATGGCGGCCACGGACAGGGCGAGCAGGACGTCGCAAACGCGAAGGCTCTCCAGGCTGACGGCGATACCGAAGATCGAGAAGAAAATGCGGATGAACAGGTAGACGGCGACCTTGGTTGCCGTTGCCGCCAGGAACGCGGTAGCGAACGAGGGCGCGAAGGCATAGGCATTAGGCAGCCAGACATGTAGCGGAAATAGTGCAAGCTTGAGGCTTACACCGACCGTTAGGAAGGCCAGGGCCACGACGATCGGCCGGAAATGCTCGGCCGAAGCGGGCCCCAAGCGGCTCGCGATATCGACCATGTTGAGGCTGCCGGTCACGAGATAGAGCAGGCCGACACCGATTACGTAGAACGTGGCTCCAATGGTGCCCATGATCAGGTACTGATAGGCGGCGAGCAGGGCGCGCCGGTCCCTGCCCATGGCGATCAGTACGTAGGTCGACAGCGAGGAGATTTCGAGAAACACGAAGGCGTTGAAGGCGTCGCCGGTGATCGTGATGCCGAGCAGGCCCGTCAAGCAGAGCAGGTACATGGAGTAGAACGAGGCCTGCTTGTCGCCCTCGATCTCGAAGGCGACGCTGCGGCGCGCGAAGGGCATCATCACCGCACTCACCGCCGACACCAGCAGGAGCACGAAGGCGTTCAACACATCGACGCGGTATTCAATACCCCAGGGCGGCGGCCAGCCGCCGAGATGGTAGGAGATCGGTCCAGCCTGCAGCACTTGCCAAAGCAGCCCGCCGGCGATGAGCGGCATCAGACCCGTGACTACGGAAGCCAAGCCCCACGCAACGATGCCGCGGCGCAAGAAAGCCGCAAGCACGGCGCCGAGAAGAGGAATGACGACCTGAAGGGCGGGAAGGTGTTGAACGACATCGAACCTCATTCCTGTGCTTCCCGGGCGAAAATCTCGTCTTCCTCGATCGTGCCATAGGCCTCGTGAATACGCGCGACGATGGCCAGGCCCAGCGCCAGCGTCGCCACGCCGACCACGATGGCCGTGAGGATCAGCACGTGCGGCAGCGGGTTCGAATAGACCTTGAAGGCTGGATCGAGGATGGGCGCCGTGCCACCGATAATCTTCCCCGGCTCGATGTAGAGCAGGTAGACCGAGGTCTGGAAGAGCGCGAGGCCCACCAGCTTCTTGATCATGTTGCCGCGGGCGATGACGATATAGAGCCCCGAGACCATCAGAAAGATGGTGATGAAGTAATTGTAGTGCCCGATGAACGTCTGCACGTGCTGCATCAACGCCCCCGCTCGGAGAATGCGTAGAAGAGGGCGGTCATCGTGCCGGACACCGTGATCAGCACCCCGAGTTCGACGAGGAAGATCCCGAGCTCGCGACCGTGGGGCGGATCGTGCGCCAGTACCGAATAGTCGAGAAAATTCTTGCCGAGGAGCAGCCCGGCGACTCCGGTGCCGGCATAGATCAGAACGCCCAAGGGCACCATGACTTCGACCAAGCGTTGCGGCGCGATCCGCTTGGCAGCTTCGACACCGAACATGATGGCGTAGAGAATGACCATGCCCGCCGTGATCACACCTGCCTGGAAGCCGCCGCCCGGTCCGAGCTCGCCGTGGAACTGGACGTAGAGGGCGAAGAGAAGGACGAACGGCAGCAGAAACTTGACGCCGATGCGCAGGATGAGGTCGAGCTTCACGGTGCGCCCCCATCAGTCTGCTCGTCAGCGCGCCGCCGCCTTCGCCCCTTAAGCAGCAGCAGCACACCGATGCCGGCGGTGAAAATGACGGTGGTCTCGCCAAGCGTGTCGTAGCCACGGTAGTCTGCGAGTACCGACGTCACCACGTTGGGAACCATGGTCTCTTTGATGGATTGCTCCAGGTAGCGTGGTGCGACGTGCTTATGGATCGGGGCGTCGGCAGTGCCGAAGGGCGGCAGGCTGTAGGTTCCCCAGACGATCGCCGCACCGGTGCCGATGGCAACGAACAGGGGCAGGTACGCTTGACGGGGACGGGGATACTCCATCGAGCCGGTCAGGTGCAGCGTGGCGAGGAGAAGGACCGTGGAGACGCCGGCGCCGACGGCAGCTTCGGTCATGGCCACGTCCACGGCATCCAGCACGATCAGCACGCTCGCCATCAGGAAGCTGTAAATGCCGGCGAGCACGATGACACCGAACAGGTTGCGTGTTCGCACTACGCCGATCGTCACGGCGGCGAGCAGGGTCAGCAGGACCAAGTTGATGAAGGCTTCTATGACTGCCTCCCGTCCGTCTCGGACTCTTCAAGTCGGTTGGTCCTGTCCTCGGCGAGTTGCGGCCTGATACCCGCGTGCAGGGCCGCTTGCGCGAGCGCGTGGGTGGCAACGGGGCCCATGAAAAAGAAAAGGATCAGAATGAACAGGAGCTTCAGGGTGACGAGGCCCAGCCCGGCCTGCACCATCAGTCCAGCCAGGAGAAGACCGGCGCCAAGGGTATCCGTGACGCTGGCGGCGTGCATGCGCGTGTAGACGTCAGGCATGCGTACCAAACCAATGGCTCCTACGACGGTGAAGAAGGAACCAGCGAGGATTAGCGCCCAGCTCACGATGTCAAGGACGAGCTGCATTACGATGTTTCCTCCTCGGCGTCATAGGCGAGATCGCCATGCCGGAAGAACTTGAGGATCGCCAGCGTCGAGATCACGTTCAGCAAGCCATAGGTGATGGCAATGTCGAGCCACTCGGGGCGTCCCGTGAGGAAGCCGACGACGGCGAGAAGCAGGATCGCCAAGGTGCCGACCGAATTCCCCGCCAGTACCCGATCGAAGACAGTTGGCCCTTTGAGCGCCCGCACCACGGCGAGCGCGAGAGCCACCAGGACGGCGCAAGCGGCTGCGGCAAACATCAGGCGCTCCTTTCGAACAGGCTGATGCGCGCGTCCATGCCGCCCGCTTCCAGATCGGCTGCGCCATCTCGTACGAGCGCATGCACGGTGAGCACATTGCCCTTGACGCCGGTGGTGATGGTGCCGGGGGTCAGTGTGATGGAGTTGGCATAAGTGGCGACGCCCACGGTGGTCCGCTGGCTGGCCATGACCTTGGTCATGGTTGGCGAGATCGGTAGCCGCGGATGGAGAATAAGCTTGGTCACCGCCCAAGCCGACTTCGCGATCTCCCACAGGAGCCACGGGAAGTAAGTCAGCGCGCCGCGCGCGAGCTGCACGGGATGCCCCTCGGCGTCGGCGATTCGCAAGCGCGCCGCCACGAGAACGCATAGAACCGCGGAGCCTGCGCCAGCAACCAGAAGGAAGTGCGTGTAGTGTCCCGACAGCGCGAGCCAGAACAAAAAAAGGACGATTGCCAGGCTTACCCAGCGCATAGGACAACCCCTCCCGATCCGCTCCCCTTATGGACCGGCGGGGAGTGTAGCGCAGCTCGTCTCGCGTTCGAGTTCGACGGAGACGGCAGGTTATCCTCAGGCAGAGCCCTGAGCAACATCGATCGCTTGCAGGACGGCAAGCCTATGTAGAGGCGGCGAAACGACAGCATCGGCTCCAGCCGCCAACGCAACGTAGCGGCTGTCGGCGTTGCCCCGGTCGATCGCCACTATCCGGAGGAGCTTGTGGGACCGTTTCAGCGATCCCAGTCTCGGTAGCCCTGGCCATGGTGGGAGTACCCGGTCGGTGACAAGCACCCATCTGGCATCTGGGTGCAGGACTTTGCTGGCCTGCCAGCCGCTGGCCACAATCTCCACGCGCATGCCCGGCAGCCGCAGCCAGTGCCCCAACGTTGTTCCTGATTACGCACCAGGATAAGCCATGATCCTGCCCAACGAGTCAGCCGATTTGCGTGCGCATTCAGGGAGATGATGATGGCGCGCAATCGCATCCAATTTCAGAAGGGTCTCTCCGAGGCCCGTTTCGTGACCCTCTACGGCAGCGAGGAGAGGTGCCGCGAGGCGCTCGCGAGCTGGCGCTGGCCGGACGGCTTCATCTGCCCGAAGTGCGGCGAGCGTGGACACTGCGTGCTTGCCCATCGCCATCTCTATCAATGCAACGCCTGCCGCCGGCAGACCTCGCTCACCGCCGGCACGATCTTCGACTCCACCAAGGTGGCGCTGACGACCTGGTTCCGCGCCATGTATCTGATCACGCAGACCAAGCAGGGGATCAGCTCGATCGAGCTCGGCCGCCGGCTCGGCGTTACCCAGACGACGGCCTGGAAGATCAAGACCAAGCTCGCCGAGGTTATGCGCATCGCTGGCGAAAGCGTGCGGCTCGATGGAAGGATCGAGATGGATGATGCCTATCTCGGTGGTCAGCGCTCGGGCGGCAAGACAGGGCGCGGCAGCCCTGGCAAGAAGCCGATTGTCGTGGCGGTTCAGACCTCCGACGATGGCCGCCCCAGGCGCATCAAGCTGCGCCGCATCGCCCGCTTCAAGAGAAAGCGGGTGAAGAGCATCGCCAAGAAGATCATCGCTCAAGGCGCCACCGTCGTCACCGATGGGCTCAAATGCTTTCGCGGCGTCGCCGACGCCGGCTGCAGGCACATCGCGTTCCCGACCGGCTCGGGTCGCAGGGCTGCGCGCCATCCAGCCTTCAAGTGGGTGAATACCATGCTGGGCAACATCAAGACGTCGATCGCCGGCACCTATCGCGCCATCCGCAAGAAGCACATGGTTCGCTACCTTGCCGAGTTCGAGTGGCGCTTCAATCACCGCTTCGATCTTGCTGGTATGATACCGGCGCTCACCCGCGCCGCAGCCCAATGCAAACCCGTCACCTACGGTCAGCTCAAGTGGGCTGACTATGGTGCGTAATCAGGACGTTGTTTGAAAATTCTCGTCGAGACAAAGAACAAGCACGTTCAGCTTGTCCAGCTGCTCGCGATCACCTTGAGTCTGCGTTTGCATAGATGCCCGTCATGCCGCGGTGCTCGTTCCTGAAGAGTAGCATGAGGTCGTGTCCGGGTGTTCACTTGAGCGCTGGCATCAGTGGAGCCTCACCGGTAGGCTGCTAAGCGCGCGTATGCCTACTCTTTTCCTCCACACGATGCTCTCTCCCGCAACGGCGAGTCGAAGCTTGGGGAATCTAGCAAGAACCCGCTCGAAAGCGATAGCCGCCTCGGCTCGCGCAAGCTGGTAGCCAAGGCAGAAGTGCACGCCCGTACCGAATGAGAGATGCGGATTGGGTTTGCGTGTCATATCGAATTGATGCGGGTTGTCGAATTCGACGGGGTCACGATTGGCGGCTGTCAGGAAGCCGGCGACCATCTCGCCTCTTCCGAACTCCTGTCCGGCGAACGATACATTCCTCGTTGCCCAGCGTGGTTTGGTAAGCTGGACAGGGGAAACATGCCGGAGGCATTCCTCCACGCACAGTGGCATCAATCCCGGATCAGCTTGTAACTGGCGCCGCTGATCGTCGTGGCGAAGGATTTCCAGCAACCCGCCGGAGATGAGATGGGTGGTGGTTTCCTGTCCTGCGCCGAACAGCAGGAATATCATGGATACGATCTCGTCTTCGCTGAGCCGTCTCCCTTCGATCTCCGCATCTTGGAGGCCAATGATCAGACCGTCTGGCTTGGCGCCGCCGCCATGGCGTGAGACCTTTCTAAGGTAGCGTACAACCCGCAAAACGCCCGGTATGGCGCGGATCACCGCGCCAATGTTTGCTGTATCTTTCAAGCCGCCGAGCCAATTCTTGAAGCGCTCGTGGTCCGTGTCTGGCAACCCTAGCATTTCGCAAATGACGGAGAGCGGAAGGTCCCGACAAAAGGTCTCCATCAGATCCACCTCGCTATGATGCGCCACCCGATCGAGCAACCGGTCTGCGACGGCCGTTATCATGGGCCGCATAGCTTGGATGCCACGCCGCTGAAAGGCTTGATCCACGAGGCCCCTAAGATGGCGATGCTCGGGATCGTCCTTTCCAAGCATATTGAGCGCGAGCAGGCCTATGGAGCGGGGTAAAATTCTGAGAATGCGCTCCTGTGTTCGACTGCCGGCGTTTGCCGGATCTCGGACGAAGGTCTCCTTGTCCTTCAACATTGCGCCGCACGCCTCATGCGTGACGCACAAGCGCATGTTCCCCAGGATCGGAAGCCTCATTTGCACTAACGGACTGCCGGTCGCACGAATTTGCTCAATCGTCCGGACCGGATCCGCATGAAACGAGGGAGACACTATGTCGAACACAGGCAATCTGACCTCTCCCTTTAGGCCATCAGGAGTTGAGCCTCACAAGCGAGCGCATGATTGGCACGTCGTACAGGACCACCCATGCGATGTAGGCAAGGTTCAGCCACGCGCTGACCGGGTCGGCAAGGAACAACAGCAACTGAAGCACTGCAAGAATGGGAAGAAACCACAGCAGGCCACGATAGGCCCAAACGACATCGCGGCTCCTGTCGAGCACGACGTTGTATGCCACGTTGGCGCTCATAACTGAGCTGCTGCCGGTTCCACGGACAGTTGGTTTAGGTGTCATGATGGGACTGGAGGTGGCGGATGGGACGACGGAG
>JAIEQJ010000071.1 GCA_019747815.1 Hyphomonadaceae bacterium | reverse complement strand
CAGGCGCCTCCCCGCTCCGGATCCCGGCTCGCCGCGCTCGCACCTCCGGCGCGCGCGCTTGGCCGGGATGACGGGTGCCCGGGATGAGGGGTGGCGTTGTAACTCTCCACCCGTCATCCCGGAGGCCGACGTCTTTGCGGAGGCCATCCGGGATCTGCCGCAGGCGCCTCCCCGCTCCGGATCCCGGCTCGCCGCGCTCGCACCTCCGGCGCGCGCGCTTGGCCGGGATGACGGGTGGATTGCAATGACGGCTGAGATTGCAATGACGGGTGAGATCGCAATGACGGCGGGATTTGAATGACGGGTGGGCGGGGTGCGGCTACACTTGCTCACCGCATCGACCGGGGCCGCGCCGTGCGTCGACACGAAATCCCAATCGGCATGCAGCCGATCCCCGGAGGCCTACGCAAGCAATTTGCCATCTACATTCTCGCCAATCGGCCGCGCGGCGTCCTCTACGTCGGCATGAGCAGCTCCCTAGCTGAGCGTATACGCCAGCACAGAGAGGGGCTCATTCCAGGGTTCACAACGCGGTACCACTTGAAGCGTCTCGTCTATTTCGAGCACATGCAGTCTGCTGAGCAGACCATTGCCTACGAGAAGCGGCTCAAACGCTGGCGAAGAGAGTGGAAGATTGCCCTGATCGAGAGCATGAACCCAACTTGGCGCGATCTCTGGCCCGATATCGCGCAACCGTAGTGCCGCGATCCTGAACCCTCTTCCAACTCCACCCGTTGTCTCTCCACCGATCATCCCACCTCTCCACCGGCATCCCCTCTCCACCCATGATCCCGCCCCTCCACCGATCATCCCACCTCTCCACCAGCATCCCACCTCTCCACCGGCATCCCGCCTCTCCACCAGCATCCCACCTCTCCACCGGCATCCCATCTCTCCACCCATCATCCCACCTCTCCACCGGCCTCCCATCTCTCCACCCATCATCTCATCTCTCCACCGTCATCCCGCTTCTCCACTGTCATCCCGCTTCTCCACCGGCATCCCGCCTCTCCACCAGCATCCCACCTCTCCACCGGCATCCCATCTCTCCACCCGTCATCCCCGCTCCACCCGTCATCCCGGAAGTCGAGGCGCAGCCGAGACTGTCCGGGATCTGCCGCACACACACCGGGCGTCGCGTCACGGCCGCGCTGCGGCTTGCGCGCGAATTTTTCCAGCGCGAGCGCCACGGGCTTTGGCAAGGGCTTGACAAGCGCGGCGGTGTGGCACAATACTTAACCACATGGTTTACTATAGCGACACCCAGCTCGATCGCGCCTTTGCCGCGCTGGCCGACCCGACCCGGCGTGCCATCATCGATCGCCTGGCCGGCGAGCCGGAGCTGGCGGTGACGGAGATTGCCGCGCCGTTCGCGGTGTCGCTGCCGGCCGTCATGAAGCATCTCGACGTGCTGGCGCGCGCAAACCTCATTGAACGCCGCAAGAGCGGGCGCACGGTGCGCTGCCGGCTCAGGGCGGCGCCGATGGAAACCGCCATGCAGTGGCTGTTGCGCTACGAGCGCTTCTGGACGGAACAGCTCGATCGACTTGCAGCCTTTGTCGAGGAAGACCAATGCTCACCAAGCCAAGCCTCACTCTCAAGCGCCGCATCAAAGCGTCGCCGGCCCAAGTCTTCGGCGCCTGGACGGACGCGAAAAAGATAGTCCAGTGGTTCGGGCCCCATGAAACCGTGGCCGGGTCGGTGCGCGCGGACATGGATGTGCGCCCCGGCGGCAGATACCAGATGAATTTTCGGACTGAGGACGGCGAAAGCCACCAGGTCGGCGGCGTCTACCGCGAGGTCGTGCCCGGCAGCCGGCTGGTGTTCACCTGGGCCTGGCATTCCACGCCCGAACGCCAGTCGCTGGTCACGGTCACCGTGGCGGCCGATGGCGAGGGCACGCTGCTCACGCTGCATCACGAGCAGTTCTTCGATGAGAAGGCGCGGGACGGCCACGAGCACGGCTGGACCGGCACGCTCGACAAGCTCGAGGCCATGTTCGCCTGACATCTCACATGAGGAGAGGACGCAATGCCCGGCAGAAGGTTTCTGGCCGTCTACCTCGGCAGCGAGGCGGCCTTTGCAAAATCGGGATGGCACGAGATGACGGAGGCGGCGCGCAAGAAGCGGCAGCAGAAAGGTGTGAAGGCGTGGGAGGCCTGGGGCGTGAAGCACGCCCAATCCATCGTCGAGCAAGGCACGCCGATCGGCAAGACGCGGCGCGTGGATGCCGCCGGCGTCTCGAGCATCAAGAACGCGATCACGGGCTACGTCGTTGTCGAGGCGGAATCGCATGAAGCGGCCGCACGGCTGTTCGAGGACCATCCGCACTTCACCATCTTCCCGGGAGATGGGGTTGAGGTGATGGAATGCCTGGACCTCGCCGAGATGCTGGCGAGGAGCAAATAGCCATGTGCAGACGTCGTCCGCCAGTGCTGGAGCCTGGGGGCGCCGGCATCTGTCGGATCGCGGGATCGCCTGTCGGCACTGCAGCAGGCAATCAAGCAGCGAAGGAGGCAAGCAGATGAAGCTCTACTATTTCGAGACGCTCAATCCGCGCAAGGCCTGCGCCGTCGCGAAGCATCTGGGCTCACCCGTGGAGTTCGTGCGGATCGACCTGGCCAAGGGCGAGCACAAGACGCCCGAGTATCTGGCCATCAATCCCAACGGCAAGGTCCCCACACTGTCGCGGGGCGGCATGCACCTGTGGGAGGCGGACGCCATCATGGCCTATCTCGCCAGGGAGGCGCGCTCGGATCTGTTTCCGAGCGACGAGCGTCAGATCGACGTCATGCGCTGGCTGAGCTGGGGTGCCCAGCATTTCACGCGCCATGCCAGCACGCTCTACTTCGAGAACATCGTCAAGCCGCGCTTCCTCAAGGCCGCACCGGACCCGAAGGCGATCGAGGAAGCCACCGGCTTCTTCAATCAGTTCGCGCAGGTGCTGAACGATCATCTGCGTGGCCGCAAATATCTGCTGGGCGATGCGCTGACGATCGCCGATTTCTCGGTTGCCGTGGTCTTGCCCGGTGCGGAGCAGGCGAACCTATCGGTCAGCGCGTTTCCCGAGATCGAGCGTTGGCATGCCCGGCTGAACGAGCTGCCGGCGTGGCGCGAGCCGTTTCCCTCCCCGAAGGCGGCAGCGGCGTGAGGCCGATCTGCAGTCCAACCCACGCGTGAGGGGCCCCGAACGGCGGCCCTCACACACCGCACCGTCACGCCTTGCAACGCAAGACAGGTCAGCATGGCTCTCAAAGCTCAGAAAATTCTACCCTGCCTGTGGTTCGACACCGAGGCCGAGGCGGCCGCCAACCTCTATGTCTCGATCTTCAAGAGCTCCCGGATCCTGAGCATCTCCCGCTACGGCAAGGAGGGATTCGAGATCCACGGACGAGAGGCGGGATCGGTGCTGACGGTGGAGTTCGAGCTCGAAGGGCAGAAGTTCATCGCCCTCAACGGCGGCCCGCAATTCAAGTTCAGCGAGGCGCTCTCATTGCAGATCGTTTGCGAGACGCAGGCGGAGATCGACCACTTCTGGAGCAGGCTCACGGCCGACGGTGGACAAGAGAGCCAGTGCGGCTGGCTGAAGGACAAGTTCGGCCTCTCCTGGCAGGTCGTGCCGAGCGCTCTCGTCGAGCTGCTGAAGGGGCCGGACACGGCCAAGGTGCAGCGGGTCACCAAGGCATTCCTGCAAATGAAGAAGTTCGACATCGAAACATTGCAGCAGGCCTGAAGCCGAAGCTGGCGCAGCAGATGGAGACGGGTTGATCATGACCGCAAGAAGCACCAAGGCCAAAGCGCTTCCCAGGATCGTGTCGGCCGCCGAGTGGAAGGCGGCGCATGACAGCCTGCTCGCCAAGGAGAAGGCGGCCACCCGCGCGCGTGACGCGCTGGCCGCCGAGCGGCGCCGGCAGCCGATGGTCAGGATCGACAAGGCCTACGCGTTCGAGGGCCCGGACGGAAGGAAGACGCTGCGCGACCTGTTCGAGGGGCGGCGCCAGCTCATCCTCTATCACTTCATGTTCGGTCCCAGCCAGAAGGTGGGCTGCGACGGCTGCTCGATGTTCGTCGATCAGGTCGGGCACCTGGCGCACCTGCACGCGCGCGATACCGCCTTCGCCCTCGTCTCGCGGGCGCCGATCGCCAAGATCGAAGCCTACCGGCGGCGCATGGGCTGGACCATTCCGTGGTTGTCCTCGTTCGGGAGCGACTTCAACCACGACTTCGACGTCGGCCCGCAAAGCCCGCGCGCGGGCGCGCCTCAGGACGGCGAGATGTTCGGCCTCAGCGTCTTCCTCCGCGACGGCGACAGCGTCTATCGCAGCTATTTCACCACGCACCGCGGCGTCGAGGCGCTCGGCAGCGTGTGGACCTTCCTCGACCTGACGCCGCTCGGCCGGCAGGAGGCGTGGGAGGTGTCACCCGCAGGCTGGCCGCAAACGGCGCCCTATCAGTGGTGGCGGCGCCATGACGAGTACAAGTGACATGACGAATACAAGTGACGTGACGAGTACATGTGACATGGGCCGATGCCGCGCGTGATCCTGACCGGCTCGATCCGCCAGCATGCCGGCGGGCTCGGGGCCGTGGACGTTGCCGGCGAAACCGTCGGCGCCGACGGCGGCGCGCCGCTCGGCCTTGATTTCGGCGCAACCTCGGGCGAGGTGTTCGGCTCGGGGGATGGCGGCCGCAGCTGGTCCACGATCACGCCCCGCCTGCCGCCCGCTCACTCGGTGCGCAGCGCCTGATCCGCAACATGACATGAGGAGCCTTACGCATGCAGTACGTCGATGGGTATGTCGTGCCCGTGCCCAAGAAGAAGCTTCAGGCCTACCTCCGCTTCGCCCAGCTCGCCAGCGAGGTGTGGCGGGAGCACGGCGCGCTCGAGGTGCGCGAGTGCGTCGCCGAGGACGTCAAGGTGGGCAAGCTCACGTCGTTCCCGAGGAGCGTCAAGCTCAAGCCCGGCGAGACCGTGATTTTCTCTTGGATCGTGTTCAAGTCGCGCGCGGACCGCGATCGCATCAACGCCAAGGTCATGCAGGACCCGCGTCTGGCGGACATGGACCCCAAGACGGTCCCGTTCGATCTCCGGCGCATGATCTTCGGCGGCTTCGAGGTCATGGTGAAGGCCTAGCGCCGCCGGCCTGCCACGATGTCTGCCCGACGCCTGCCGTTGCTGTCAGTGGCGTGACGTGGTTTTGCCTCTGGGCTAAGGTTGCAGCGCTGACGTTAGGTCGAGGGTTCAACTCGGGGTCTGCTGCACGCCGGAGGATGCGATGGGACGATCGGGGCTCTGTTGGCTTGCCGTGGTTGCGGCCGCGATGGCGCTGGCGCCGCAGCAGGCTCTCGCCCAAAGCGGTGTGGTGAGCGGTCCGCCGCAGGTGCAGTCCACTCCCCAGGTCGCCCCCCAGGTCGGCCCCCAGGTCGGTCCCCAGGCAGGCCCCGGCCCGCAGGCGAGCCCGCAGCAGCCGGGCCCCGGAGGCGAGCCGCGAAGCGCCGTCGATACGGGGTGGGTGGCGGTGGCGGCGGGGTTTCGCGACGGACGCTGGGTGCGTGTCGGTTTCGCCCGGCGCGCCACCCGGGGGGACGCGGAGATTGCCGCCATCGAATCCTGCAACGGCGGCCCCGGCGGGGTCCGCTGCAGCAATGCCTTCGCCTCGTCCAATTCGTGCCTCTTCATCGTGGCGGGCACCAAGAAAGGCGGCGTGACGTGGGGGCGCGGCGGCACCCGGGACGTGGCGCTCAGCGAGTGCCGCAGGGGCGGCTACACCTGCCGGGAGAAGGACGTGATCGGCGGCTGCCCGGACAGGCCGAGCTGAGCCGGTGATGTCATCCCGGACGGCCGGAGGCCGATCCGGGACCCAGGGGCCCAGAGTACGAGCAGAGCCCCAGCCTCGCGCCTGTGGGTCCCGGCTCTCTCCGCTCCGCTCCGGCCGGGATGACACCTGCAATGCAACCTGAACCGGAAAGACTTTAGCGCGTCGGCACGGGCTTCTCGCCACGATAATCGTAGAAGCCGCGGTGCGTCTTGCGGCCGAGCCAGCCGGCCTCGACGTACTTCACCAGCAGCGGACAGGGCCGATACTTGGAATCGGCGAGCCCCTCGTAGAGCACCTGCATGACCGACAGGCAGGTGTCGAGCCCGATGAAGTCGGCCAGCTCCAACGGGCCCATGGGATGGTTGGCACCGAGCCGCATGGCCTTGTCGATCGATTCGACCGTGCCCACGCCCTCATAGAGCGTATAGACCGACTCGTTGATCATCGGCAGCAGGATGCGGTTGACGATGAAGGCGGGAAAATCCTCCGACACCGCGGTCACCTTGCCCAGGCTCTCCACGAACCGGCGCGCCGCCGTGAACGTCTCGTCCTCGGTGGCAATGCCGCGGATCAGCTCCACGAGCTGCATCATCGGCACCGGGTTCATGAAGTGCATGCCGATGAAGCGCTCGGGCCGGTCGGTGGTCGAGGCCAAGCGCGTGATGGAGATGGAGGAGGTGTTGCTGGCGAGCATGGTGCTCTTCTTCAGCGTGGGCAGCAGATCGGCGAAAATCTTGCGCTTGATCGCCTCGTCCTCGACGGCCGCCTCGATGATCAGATCGGCCTGTCCGACCGCTGCCATGTCGGGCGCGTGGCTGATGCGCTTCAAGGCCTCGGTCATCTCGGCCTCGGTGATCAGGCCGCGCGACACCTGCCGCGTCATGTTCTTCTGGATGATGGCGAGCGCCTTGTCGACCGCCTCCTTCTTGAGGTCGGAGATCAGCACACTGTAACCCGCCAGGGACACCACGTGGGCGATGCCGTTGCCCATCTGGCCGGCCCCGATGATGCCGACCGACTTGATGACGGCGTCGCTGCCGGGCTCCTGGCCCTTGCGGGTGCGCTCGCCGGTCTCGCCGGCCTTCTTGGTTTTCAGGCTCGCGTCCATGACGCCTTGCTCCTTGAACCCGCTCTCTTGATTGCCCGGAATCACTTGCCCGCCTTTTCCAACTCGCCCTTCAGCTCGGGCAGCACCTGAAACAGATCGGCCACCAGCCCGTAATCGGCCACCTGGAAGATCGGCGCCTCGCCGTCCTTGTTGATGGCCACGATCACCTTGCTGTCCTTCATGCCCGCCAGATGCTGGATGGCCCCCGAGATGCCGACCGCGATGTAGAGCTCCGGCGCCACCACCTTGCCGGTCTGCCCTACCTGGTAGTCGTTGGGCATGTAGCCCGCATCGACGGCCGCGCGGCTGGCGCCCACCGCCGCGCCCAGCTTGTCGGCCACCGGCTCGATGTACTTCTTGAAGTTCTCGTTCGACTGCAGGCCGCGGCCGCCCGAGATCACGATCTTGGCGGCGGTCAGCTCCGGCCGGTCGGATTTTTGAATCTCGGCCTTCTCAAAACTCGAAAGGCCCACGGGTGCCGGGGCCTGGATGGTTTCGATTGCTGCAGAGCCGGTGTTGGCGACGGCCGGAAAGGCCGTGGTGCGCACCGTGATGACCTTTTTCGTGTCGCCGCTTTGCACCGTCTGGATGGCGTTGCCGGCGTAGATCGGGCGCTCGAAGGTATCGGGCGACACGACCTTGATGATGTCGGAGACCTGCATGACGTCGAGCAGGGCGGCGACGCGCGGCATGAAGTTCTTGCCCGATGCCGTCGATGCCGCGATGACCGCGTCGTAGTTGGGCATCAGGGCGACGATCAGCGCCGCCATCTCCTCGGCAAGCTGGTGCGCCAGGTGCGGGGCGTCGGCGTAGCCAACCTTGGCCACGCCGTCGAGCTTGGCGGCCGCCTCGGCCACCGGCTTGGCATCGGCGCCGGCCACCAGCACGTGCACAGTCTGCCCGATCGCCCTGGCGGCGCTCACGGCCTTGGCGACGGCTGGCGAGAGCGCCATATTGTCATGCTCGGCGACAACGAGAACGTTCATGAAAGTGCACCCGCCTCCTTCAGCTTGGCGACCAGCTCGGCGGCATTCGCCACCTTGATGCCGGCCTTGCGGCCCGGCGGCTCGACCGTCTTGATGATCTTGAGCCGCTGCGATGGATCGACGCCGTAGTCGGCCGGCTTCTTCACCTCGAGCGGCTTCTTCTTCGCCTTCATGATGTTGGGCAGGGAGGGATAGCGCGGCTCGTTGAGACGCAGGTCGGTGGTGATCACGGCCGGCAGCTTGATCTTGATGGTCTCGAGCCCGCCGTCGACCTCGCGGGTGACGAGCGCGCTGTCGTCCTCGATGACAAGCTTGGACGCGAACGTCGCCTGCGGCCAGCCGAGCAGCGCAGCGAGCATCTGGCCGGTCTGGTTGCAATCGTCGTCGATCGCCTGCTTGCCGAGAATGATGAACTTGGGCTGCTCGGCCTCCACCGCGCCCTTGAGCAGCTTGGCCACCGCCAGCGGCTCCACGGCCGCACCCTCGGGCGTCTCGATCAGCAGGCCGCGGTCGGCCCCCATGGACAGCGCGGTGCGGATGGTCTCCTGCGATTTGGTCGGGCCGATCGAGACGGCAACGATCTCGCTGACCTGGCCCTTCTCCTTCAGCCGCACCATCTCCTCGACGGCAATCTCGTCGAAGGGGTTCATGGACATCTTGACGTTGGCGAGTTCGACGCCCGAGCCATCCGATTTCACGCGGATCTTGACGTTGAAATCGACCACCCGCTTGACGGCGACAAGTACCTTCATTGATCCAAAGGCTCCATGTGAAGCACGACCAACGTCCCCCCGGGCCGTGCTGCACCGCAGTCGACGCCCAATGCCCGCTTTTGTCACATGTTGGACAAGTGAGTGGCAGTGGGACGCCACGCTTCGCAAATGCGAAAAGAGAGGGTAGGCTCCGCCGAATTGGGTGTCAATTGGGCAACCCATGCCGCATTTTGGACAGCCGCCCTGCCACAATCGGTGTGACCTGCAAGCTGCAGATGTCTCCAGCAGGGTGGCGCGAGACCGCCGGCGACAGGCCGCGCCATGCAGGCAGGGCAGCCGTTCAGTATGGGCTTATCGGCAGGCCGCGGTCGAACAGCGGAACGCCGGGTCTGCGCATGAAGACAACCAGGATTGCGCCGGCGACCATCCCGCCCACATGCGCCCACCATGCCACCTGGTCGGAGGGCGCAATGGCGAGCATGACGAACTGGGTGATGGCCCACACCCCCAGCACCCACGCGGCCGGGATGCGCAGGGGAATGAAGCGGAAGGCCAGCACCCAGACGCGCACGCGCGGATGCAGGATGAGATAGGCCGCGATCACGCCGGCCACGGCACCGCTGGCGCCGATGAGCGGAAGGTTCGAGCCTGGCAGCATGAACGCGTGCGTCAGGCCGGCGGCAACGCCGCACAGCAGATAGAAGATGAGATATTTGACGTGCCCCATCGCGTCTTCGACGTTGTCGCCGAACACCCACAGGAACAGCATGTTGGAGAGCAGGTGCAGAAGGTCGCCGTGCAGAAACTGATAGCTGAGGAGGGTCATTCCTTCGGGCACCAGCAGGGGTTGGTCGGGTGACGTGACCACCCCGCCCCAAAGGCGCACTTGAAACAGCTCGGAGGGGATGAGGGCAAAGCTTGCGATCGCCGCTTGCCCGTTGGGCGTGTTCTCGATGAGGAACACCACGACGTTGATGGCGATCAGCCCGATCGTGACCCACTGAAAGCGGACCGAGCGAAGGGGATTGTCGTCCGACAGAGGAATGAAGACCACGTGCGCATATCCTTGAGGCTGGTAGGCCGGAGACGATGAGCTAACGCTGATGAGCTGTGCTAACGGTTCTGGCCCGGTACCCAGAGGACGTCGTTGTTGCCGAGATCGTTGGCGGTGCGGCTGGCGACGAACAGCAAATCCGAAAGGCGATTGATGTATTTCAGTGCCGGCGGGCTCACCTGCTCGCCCGGCAGGGCTGCCAGCTCGACCATGGCACGCTCGGCGCGGCGGCACACGGTGCGTGCCACATGCAGCGCCGCGGCGGCCTTGGAGCCCCCCGGCAGGACGAACGAGCGCAGGGGTGTCAGGTCCGCGTTCATGCTGTCGATCTCGTCCTCCAGACGCTTGATCTGTGCATCGCTGACCCGCAGGCGCTCGCGCTTGGGCGCGGCGGCATCGCCGGCCTCGGGTGCGCACAGATCGGCGCCGAGGTCGAAAAGATCGTTCTGGACCCGGCTCAGGATCGCGTCGAGGGCCGGGTGCGTGTCCGTCAGATGGGTCCGCGCAACGCCGATCAGCGCATTGGTCTCGTCGACTGTGCCGTAGGCGGCGATTCGCGGCGCATGCTTGGACACGCGCTCGCCCGTGCCGAGCGCGGTCGTACCGGCATCGCCCGTGCGCGTATAGATCTTGTTCAGAACGACCATGGTCTCGCCCATTCCACGCCGGCAGCGCCGCCGGCATCTTGAGCCTAGCTGGCGGCAGGCTCAAGGCCAACAGGCCTCGGCTAGTGTGATTCAGATCGAGAAATTCGCCTTCCTCGCAGCACGCCTGCTGAGCGAATTTCTCGATCTGAATCACACTAGCACCATGAGCTTGCTAGTGTCCTTTCGATCGCGAAGTTCGTTCAGCGCCTGCTGCAAGATCCGGCGAACTTCGCGATCGGGACACTAGGCTCGCCAGAGATAGACGAGCACCATCATGAGCAGAATGGCCAGGAACTGAAGGCCCACCCGCCAGCGCATCAGGGTCTGGCTCAGGTTGGGGTTGCCGCCGCGCAGCATGTTCCACAGCCCTGCCAGCAGGACGGCCAGAACGGCCAGCAAGGCGGCTGTGACGAGAAAGTTCGAGCCTGTTCCCATTTTCGGTCGGTCCGGTCGTGCAAGGGCAGGGGCGCGGGGGCGGCGTGAGCTTTGCAAGAATGCCACGTCCAGGGCACGTGCGCTGCCCCTTTTTCCAACCCTTTGGAAGGGGTTGGACACCTGGTGATCCGGGTCGACGCGAGCCGCCAACTCACGTATGCCATATTTGGCACGATCTTTTCATGGTGAATTGGACGTATGGGGGATTGGCAGGGGAACGTGCAGTGCAATATAGCCATTTTGGCACACGTGACAGAGACCGGACGGCGACGTGGCCAGCACGCTGAGCGGCAGAGTGATCGGCAAATGGAGGCTGGGAGCGGCCGTTGCGGCCACCCTGGCGCTGCCCGTGCTCGCCCTGGCGCAGGGTGCCTCTGGCCCTGAGGAGGCGCGCAAGCGCCTGGAAACCGACAAGGGCCGGCTGGACGTCACGCAAAAGCGCTCCAAGGAGCTGCAGGCGGACCTGGACAAGCTCTCCGCCGAGCGCCAGCGCATCAACGCCCGGCTGATCGAGACGGGCAAGCTCATTCACCAGAGCGAGGCGCAGCTCAGCCTGATCGAGTCCAAGGTCGATCAGTTGCAGGCGCAGGAGAAGACCCTGCGCACCACGCTGGAGGAGCGCCACGGCACGATCTCGGGACTGCTCGCCGCCATGCAGCGCATGGGCCGGAACCCGCCGCCGGTGATGATCACGCGGCGGGAGGATGCGCTGTCCATGGTGCGCAGCGCCATGCTGCTGGCTGCCGTCTTCCCCGAGCTCAGGGGGCAGGCGATCAGCTTGGCGGAGCAGCTCAAGGATCTCGCCCGCGTCATGACGAGCATCCGCACCGAGGGCGAGAAGCTCAAAGCTGAGACGGGGCGGTTGAACGAGGCCCGCACGCGGCTGGCGGCGCTGCAGGAGGTGAAGCGCCAGTCGCAGTCGGAGCGCCAGGCCGAGCTCGACAGTGTGCTCAAAAGTGCGGCGCAGATCGCCCGCAATGTTGAGGACCTGAGCGATCTCATCGGCAAGCTCGACAAGGAGGTCGCGGCCCGCACCGAGCTTGGGTCCTACGAGAAGGACATCGCCGCGGCGGACCAGGCGCCCGCGTCGGACGGTCGCACGGCGGCCGCCGTTCTGGCGCCCAGCGCCGGCTCCGTGGCGATGCTGTCGCCCGGACGCATCAGGCCGGACATTCCCTTTGTGCAGGCCAAGGGCCAGTTGCCGCTGCCCGCGCAGGGCCGGCGGGTGTTCGCCTTTGGCGACAAGACGCAGTATGGCACGCAATCCAAGGGGCTCGTCATTCAGACGCGCCACGGCGGCCAGGTCGTATCGCCCGCAGACGGTTGGATCGTGTACGCCGGCGAGTTCCGCACCTATGGCAAATTATTGATTGTCAATGCTGGCGGCGGGTATCATATCTTGCTCGCAGGATTGTCGCAGATAGATGTGCAGTTCGGTCAATTCGTCCTTACCGGCGAAGCCGTCGGTGTGATGGGCTCTGCCGTGAAGTCTCCGCAAGTCGCGAAGGCCCAGGACAACGGTCCCGTCCTGTACATCGAATTCCGCAAAGACGGACGGTCGATTGATCCCGACCCCTGGTGGTCAGATGCCTCTCGAAAGGTACAAGGATGACGCGCAAATCTGACTTCGCGTTTTGGGCCTTCATGATCCTGGCAGGCCTTGCCGGGGCCACGACCGTGTTCAACGTCAGCAGGACGTACTCGGCGACCTCCACCAATTCCGAGATCTACAAGCAGCTCGATCTGTTCGGCGACGTGCTGGAGCGGGTGCGGGCCGACTACGTGGAGCGGCCGGACGATAGCATGCTGATCGACGCGGCGATCAATGGCATGCTGTCGGCGCTCGACCCGCACTCGGCCTATCTGAACGCGAAGAATTTCCGCGACATGCAGGTGCAGACCAAGGGCGAGTTCGGCGGGCTCGGCATCGAGGTCACCATGGAGAACGGCGTCGTCAAGGTGGTTTCGCCCATCGACGACACGCCGGCGGCCAAGGCCGGGCTGCAATCCAACGACCTCATCACGCATCTGGACGGTGAGCAGATCGTCGGCCTGACGCTGGAGCAGGCGGTCGAGAAGATGCGCGGGCCGGTCAACACGCCCATCACGCTCACGGTCATCCGCCGCGGCAAGGACGACCCGTTCGACGTCAAGATCGTGCGCGACGTCATCCGCATCAACGCCATCAAGACGCGGCTCGAAGGCGACATCATCTATGTGAAGATCTCGACCTTCAACGAGCAGACGCACGCCAACCTGGTGAAGCAGGTCGACGCCCTGAAGAAATCGCTGGGCAAGGCGGTGCGCGGCTATGTCATCGACCTGCGCAACAATCCCGGCGGCCTGCTCGATCAGGCCATCGCCGTCTCCGACGACTTCCTCGACAAGGGCGCCATCGTGCTGACCAAGGGGCGGGGCCTGGAGGAGACGCAGCGCGCCAATGCGCGGCCGGGCGATATCGCCGAGGGCAAGCAGATCGTCGTCTTGATCAACGGCGGCTCCGCCTCCGCGTCCGAGATCGTGGCCGGAGCGCTGCAGGATCACAAGCGGGCGACCGTGATCGGCACCCGCTCGTTCGGCAAGGGGTCCGTGCAGACCATCATTCCCCTCGGCGCCAACGGCGCCATTCGCCTGACGACGGCGCGCTACTATACGCCTTCGGGGCGGTCGATCCAGGCCAAGGGCATCGAGCCCGACGTGATTGTCGAGCAGGAGCTGCCGCCGGAGTTGCAGACCAAGGCGCCGCCGCGCACGCCCAGCGAGGCGGGCTTGCGGGGCCATCTCAAGAACGACAACAAGGACGCACGCGAGAGCACCGGCTCCTCCAGCTACGTGCCCAAGGAGCCGGAGAAGGACAACCAGCTCCAGTACGCGCTCAAGATGCTGCGCGGCGAGCCGCTGCCGCCGGCGGTGCTGCGGACGGGGCCGGAGGCCTCGGTGCCGGTTCCTCCCACCAAGCAGTAGTTGGACAGCTTGGTCGCGCACGTCATCATGGGCTTGGGCGCCGATCGGCGCCCAAGCCTTTTCCGCATCCGTGCAAAATCCATCCGCCCGCGTGTAGGCTGAGGCCATGGCATCCGACCCGCTGCTCTACCGCCCCTGCGTGGGCATCATGGTGCTGAACCGCTCGGGCCGGGTGTGGATCGGACGGCGCCACGACGCGCCGGGCGAGCCGGAAGGCCCCGGGGCGTGGTGGCAGATGCCGCAGGGCGGCATCGACGAGAACGAGGATCCCGCCAAGGCCGCCCTGCGCGAGCTTGTCGAGGAGACGGGCATGCGCTCCGTCGACATCGTCGGCCAGTCGCCCGGCTGGTACACCTATGACCTGCCGTCCGGTTTGCAGCCGAGGGCCTGGGGCGGACGCTATCGCGGGCAGAAGCAGAAGTGGTTTGCCATGCGTTTCACGGGCCATGACGGCGAGGTGGTCCTGGACCGGCCTGGCCACAAGCCGGAATTCGACGCCTGGCGCTGGGCCGACCTCGACGAGCTGCTTGGCCTGATCGTTCCGTTCAAGCGCGAGGTCTACGCCCAGGTCGTGCGTGAGTTTGCGCCGCTGGCCAAGCCGCCGGCCAAGCCGCCGGCCTGAGCAGCCGCACGCAGCCAAGGGTGGACCGGGTGGGCGGCACCCCGCCGGCTCACTGCACTCTTGCGGTGAGAGTGTCGGCGCCTTGGCGCCTCAGCGCTGCAGCGTCCTGAGCTGCGCGACGGCGGCGGCGGCGGCGAGCTTGGCGGCGTCGCCGGTGGCCGCGGCCAGATCGGCTTCGGCAGCCTGCAGCTCCCGGCTGATGGTCGCGGCATCCATGTCCTCGACGTTGAGCGCGCGCTCCGCCAACACCGTGACGCGATCGGCGTCGATCTCGGCAAAGCCGCCCTTGACGAAGACGCGGATGGTGCGCGCATCGCCCAGCGTGGCGGCGACCACGCCGGGACGAAGCGCAGATATGACAGGCGCGTGCCCGGGCAGCGCCGTGAGCTCCCCCTCGATGCCAGGCACGACGACCTGGCTGGCGTCCTGGGAGAGCACCATGCGCTCGGGTGTGACGAGCTCGAACTTGAACGTGCCTGCCATCAGTTGTTGCTTCCTGAGCCTGATCTAAGAAGTGAAACCAGCGAGCCCCGCGCTATGCGGCGCTGGCCTTGGCCTCCACTTCCTCTTCCGTCTGCAGCTTGGTGCCGCAGAACGGGCAGAAATACATGGGATGGTCGACCATGTTGGGCTCTTCGCCCTCCGCATCGAGCAGCCCGACCGACATGTAGAGCACACCAGACTCGTCGACCGCCATCAGCGGCTCGAAGTCCTCATTGGTCAACACGTCCTTGAGACCTTCACAACAGCCACCAAACTTTCCTGCATCTGCTGGCATGCCCTCGTCCCTTCTGCTAAGCCGCCTCGGCCAGCTTCTCGGCCTTGGCGACGGCCTCTTCGATAGTCCCGACCATATAGAACGCCTGCTCCGGCAGATGGTCGTAGTCTCCGGCGCACAACCCTTTGAACCCCTTGATTGTGTCCTGAATGGACACCAGCTTGCCCGGCGAGCCCGTGAACACCTCGGCCACGTGGAACGGCTGCGACAGGAAACGCTCGATCTTGCGGGCACGTGCGACCGTCAGCTTGTCCTCTTCCGACAGCTCGTCCATGCCGAGAATGGCGATGATGTCCTGCAGCGACTTGTATTTCTGCAACACCTGCTGCACCTGGCGGGCCACCTGATAGTGCTCCTCGCCGACAACGCGTGGCTCGAGAATGCGCGAGGTCGAATCGAGCGGGTCCACCGCCGGGTAGATGCCCTTCTCGGCGATCGAGCGCGACAGCACGGTGGTGGCGTCGAGGTGGGCGAACGAGGTGGCCGGCGCCGGATCGGTCAGGTCGTCGGCCGGCACGTAGATGGCCTGCACCGAGGTGATCGAGCCCTTCTGCGTCGTGGTGATGCGCTCCTGCAGGGCGCCCATGTCGGTCGCCAGCGTCGGCTGATAGCCCACCGCGGAAGGGATGCGGCCCAGCAGCGCCGACACCTCCGAGCCCGCCTGCGTGAAGCGGAAGATGTTGTCGACGAAGAACAGCACGTCCTGGCCCTGGTCGCGGAAGTGCTCGGCAACCGTGAGGCCGGTGAGGCCGACGCGGGCGCGGGCGCCGGGCGGCTCGTTCATCTGGCCGTACACCAGGGCGCACTTGGAGCCCTTGGTCGAGCCGCCGTGCTTCTTGGGGTCGAGATTGACCTTGGATTCGATCATCTCGTGATAGAGGTCGTTGCCCTCGCGCGTGCGCTCGCCGACGCCGGCGAACACCGAGTAGCCGCCGTGCGCCTTGGCGACGTTGTTGATGAGCTCCATGATCAGCACGGTCTTGCCGACGCCGGCGCCGCCGAACAGGCCGATCTTGCCGCCCTTGGCGTAGGG
>JAIEQJ010000105.1 GCA_019747815.1 Hyphomonadaceae bacterium | reverse complement strand
AGCCTATGGTTCAGCATTCTCGAAACGGTGCCGCTCAGCCAGGCCAACGCATTCACCTTTCTGAGTCCTTTCATCGCTGTTGTTCTCGGCGTGATGTTCTTCGGCGAATCGATTTCATTCGCAACAGCTGCGGGCCTGGCCCTGACGACAGTCGGTGTTATCTTCGTCGAGCGCGGGCCACGATCACGCTATACTAAATGAATGTTCTCCATGGGCACGTTGCTTGGCGGCCCGCGCCGAACTCGACCACCCTGCCTTTTGGCAAAGCTTGTATTATACCCTTCACCCTTATATGCAGTGACAGTGGCTTCCTACGGCCAGCCCTTCCGTGTCTCCGGAGGAAACGAGTGACTGGGGCAGGAACGAGACAAGCATTTCATCGACACCCGCGGCCGGGATTGCGCGCGCTAAGCCATGTACTCTTTGGTCTAGTCGCTGCCGGTGCGATCAATGCTGCGAAGGCGCAAGCGCCGGATCCCCACGCCGGACATCATCCGGATGCCTCGCAGGCGCCGTCATCGCCCCTTCAGGGTGAGCCGCCAACAACGCCAGGCGCGCAGTCCCCGGACTGTGCAAGTGGCAATTCGGGCATGTCGGGTTGCATGATGGGGATGCCCCGAAAGCAACTTTACCCGCAACTCATGGAGCTGCCGGCGATGACGCCGGCGGTGCGGGCCAAAATCGAGAGCGATGCCCATAGCCGTATCGACACCTCAACCAAGGCGATATCGAAGGCACAGGACGACTACCAACGCGCAATTCGGGACAATGACACGGCAGCCATGGCGGCCGCTGCGGCCCGGGAGCGCATCGCAGTGGGGGAGCTGGAAAGCGGCACGGCTGCCTTGAGAGCGCTTGCCGAAGCAAAGCCCCCTCGTCAGATCGCATTGACGTGGTTTCGCGAGCAGATGAACGTCGTTAGCCCCGGCAATGCCGGGGAACTCCCGGGACCGTTTGGGCTCTCTTGGTTCCACGTATTTTCGATGGCCGTCCTAGCGACCTTTGCCTTGACCATGCTGGTGCTGGGCATCGGTCGGCACCGGAGGGCGGTTGCCCTAGTCAACCGCCTCTTGCAGGCGCCGCCCGCCCCCCCAAAGACCCCGCCCAGCCACGGCGTCCCACGCCCGGCGACGCCTCCGCCGAGAGCGGTCGACTCCGCCACTGCCCCGCTCGTGCAACCAGGGGCACGTCCCGGCACGCCGTGGGCCGGTTCGATGCGGGTCGCCTCCATCGTTCGCGAGACGCCTCACGTGAAGACGTTTCGGCTGGTCGAGCCGAACGGTGGCCCACTGCCTTTCGCCTTCCAGCCAGGTCAGTTCCTGACCCTGTCATGCAAGGTTGGAGATCAAGTCGTGCGGCGGTCGTATACGATCGCATCGCCCCCCACCCGCACCGCTTACGTGGAAGTGACGGTCAAGCGCGAGGACGAAGGGGAGATGTCGAGGCACCTCCACGACAAGATCACCGTCGGTAATCAGCTGGATGTGAGGGCCCCCTCCGGCGTCTTCGTTTTCGATGGTGGTGGGGCCGACAGCATCGTCCTCATAGCAGGCGGCGTCGGCATAACCCCGATGATGTGCGTAATCCGCTACCTCACGGACACGTCGTGGCCAGGCGACATCTTTTTAGTCTTCGCGGCTCGAAACACCGACGAGCTGATTTTTCGCGAGGAGCTGGAATACCTACAGCGGCGGTACCCGCGCCTGCATGTGGTGGCAGCCATTGCCACCCGATCGGAGGGCAGCGCCTGGATGGGCCTGGAAGGCCAGATTACCAAGGAGTCGATCGCGCATGCTGTCCCCGCGATCGAGAAGCGCCGCGTTCATCTTTGCGGTCCGCCGGCGATGATGGACGCCATGCGCCGCGTCTTGGCGGAGCTTGGTGTCCCGGCCGCGCAGATAAAGACTGAAGCTTTTGGTCCAGCGGTCGGGCTGGCGCCTCCGCCGAGAGCGATACCGGCAGCCGAGCCGCCGGCCGCCGTCGCATCTCTGATCCAGGCAACCGATGAGGGAGATCCAGGCGCTGCGGCCACTTCTCCGCTGGGCAGCGTCGCGGGCCCCGCGACGGCGACCATTTCTTTCGCCAGGTCTGCCAAGTCTGCCCCCTTGTCGCCGGAGAAAACGATTCTTGAGGTCGCTGAGTCGGTCGGAGTGCCGATCGATTATTCCTGCCGTGCTGGGACGTGCGGCATTTGTAAAACCAAGCTACTGGCAGGCGCAGTATCGATGGAGGTACAGGACGCGCTGAGCGATGAAGACAAGGCGGCCGGACTCATCCTCGCGTGCCAAGCCCGCTCGCTGGGCGACGTTACGGTCGACGCCTGACAATGGGCGATAGGGAAAAGCTTGCCGTGCTGGCACTGGGGACAGCGCTCATGCTTCTGGCGCCTGGGTATCTCCTCCATGTATCGCCCCGCTATGCCGGCAGCCTCTCCGGCGGCGTGCTTGGCATCGCCGCGGCCGTGCTCATGGTGCTCGTCCTCTTGTACCCCGCCGTGAAGTACATCGGCTGGATGAAGGCAAGGATCACTCCTACCATTTCTCTCGGCCGCCTGCTGGCCCTGCACATCTATGGGGGTCTGGCAGCCGCGATCCTTGCCATCCTCCACTCGGGCCACAAGTACCAGAGCGTGCTCGGCATCGCCCTGGTGCTCAATATTCTCGTGGTCATCACCACGGGCTTCATTGGTCGCTATTACCTCGGGTATCTCGGGGGCAGTCTTCGCGGGCAACAGGCGTTGCTCGGAACGCTTCGCTCCGCCTACGACCGGCTTGCTCATCGCCTGGGAAGGCAATCGAGGGCCTCCGACCCAGCGAGCGATGTCCCGGCCCTGGAACTGATCGAAGCGATCGCAGATGTCGAGTATTCCATCGCGGCCCGTGACGCTGCGAAGCGGATCGCCTCGCGTTGGACCGACATTCATATCGTGTCGTCGATTGTTCTCTACGCGCTTCTAGTCCTGCACATCGGCAGCGGTATCTATTACGGCCTGCGGTGGCTCCTATGAACTGGAGGGCGCTCGGATATCTGTTGCTGATTGCCGCGTCGACAGCCGCAGTGGCCCTGACCTTGGGTACGGTTTATCGGCAGGGCTCTTCCGCGATTTCGGGGTGGGCGACGCTCGTGAAGCCAGGGGAGCTCTCGTCCAGGCACTCTTTTCTTTCCCAAGATTGCGAAGCGTGCCACTCACCGACACGGGGCGTTGAGGCGACCGCATGCATCTCCTGCCATGCTACCAACGCTGCGGCACTTGCCCGAGAATCGACGTCTTTTCACGCAGATATCCAGTCCTGCTCAGCCTGTCACATAGAGCACAAAGGGGAAGTACGCCCTACACGCATGAACCATCAAGCTCTTATCAACATCGCGCGAGGCAACCGCGGGCATTCATCCGTCCAATGGCTAGCGCACGGTGAGACGGACGAAAGCCGAAGGGCCAGTCTCGATTGCTTCGCCTGCCACAGCAACCGCAGCCCGCATCGTGACTTGTTCGGGCGCGAGTGCGCGGCCTGCCATCTCGACACCTCGTGGAGGATCGCCGGCTTCAAACACCCGTCTCCTGCCTCCACGGACTGCGCGCAATGTCACCAAGCGCCGCCAAGCCACTACATGGGCCACTTCCACATGGTCTCGACGCGCGTAGCTAGACAAGAGCATGCTCGTGTAGAGCAGTGCTACCTATGCCACCAGACCGATGCTTGGAACGATATTCGGGGCGTTGGCTGGTACAAGCACCACTAACGTTGCAGACCTGCCGCCTCGTTCTTAGTTACTGACGGGTGCATAGTCGCGTTACGGCGCGTGCGGACGGCATAGGCCACCAAAAGGCCGTGCCCCGCGCGGGGCCTGAGAGCAGAGCGTTGGCCTGCGGAAGACACGAGCGAAGCGGCCAGGTCGACCAGCATCGGATCGGTGAACGAGAAAATTGAAACGCTGTCGCCTCCATCTGCAATATCTGTCTATTCTGGCGAAGCAGCCGCCGAACTTCCAGGTGCTTCAGGTCTTCAAATAGCAATGCATGCGGACGATGTTCCAGCTTTCGGCCAAGCGATAGATGCATAGCGGCCGTCTGTAGTGCGGTCGCCATGCGCCCTAACGAAATGTCGGGACTTTCCCGGGTACTAACCGCTAGCTTATACCGAGATAGGGTGCCATCAGCTCCTCCGCGCTCCTCTTTTGCGCTTCATCAAGCATCAGGTAGAGCTTCGCGGTAGCACTCTTGAGCACGCGAATGGTTTCCAGCCTTACCACCAGCAGGCGCTCCTGCGCATCGGCGCGTTCCAGCATCGATGCATTGGTCCTTTGGCCCTCGTCGGCCTTCGCCTCCGTCAGGCGCTTCGCATTGGCGCGCAAAGCGGCCGCAACCTCCATCCACGCCGCCATTTGACCCTCAGTAATGCGAAGTTCGGCGTGAAGATAGGCGATACGCCCCTCGATCCGGTCCGTGGGCATGTCCCCGTTCCGCACTCGCATCATCTGCATCATGGGCGACCCGCCTTGCATGTTCATCATGCCGCCAGCCTGGCCCGGCATCCCGGCATTGGATCCACTGCCCATCATGCCGCATCCCATCATCTGCATACCGCCGGAACCCATGCCGCCCGATTGTCCTTGGCCGGCCGAACCCTGCATTCCGGGCATGGACGACTGCGGCGGCTTCATGCCGTGGTCGCCCATCCCCTGACCTTGCATTCCTTGGCCCTGCGTTCCCGGCATCGGCATGCCCGGCATCGTCTGCGCAGGGACGCCCGGCGCCTGCGCAGGCGCGCCCTGGGACTGCATCTTGTCTCCATGCATCATCTGGGCGAGCTGAATGTCATCAAGCGATTGCGCCCCAACGGACGAGATGCCCCAGAGCATCACGCCAATCGTCGTCGTACCGAGCAACAAATGGGTCAACTTAGTCATCAATAGTCTCCCTAGTTAAGCATTTGACGCTGTAACAACCGATCAATGCCCGAATATGGCCGTTCTCTGAACTTCGCGACCCTCCGAAGGGACGGGTCGCGGAATGCCTTCGATTCGATGCCTCCATCTGGCGTGCCTGGTTGTCCTTCGGCCAAGTGCTTTTGATGTAGACAGAGATCGCGGCGGTCTCGTGATCGCTTAGCCGGTCGGCGAACGCCGGTTTGTCGGTCACGTAACCGCTCGGGCCTGCTGCCGGCCCGTACCTCGTGATGCTGAACAGCACCGGTGGGGACTGGCATCCGGCCGTTTGCCCTTCGGAAGCGCCAGTTGAGCTGACCTTCGATTGGCGCCATGGCAGGAAGCGCACTCTTTCGCGAGGAGCGTACGTCCTGTCCCGACGGGCTTGAGGTCGGCCGCTTTACATGGTCACGGACTTGCTGTCGGGTAAAACCCACTACCAGGAAGGTCTTTGCCCAGCTCAGGTTCTGTCTCCTGAGCTGAGAGGGTTTCGCTCGAACCAAGACGGGGCTCTCTAGAACCATGCTCGGACGCCCGTCACAAATCGAACCTCGTTCGGGTTGCCGCCGGACTGCAGAACATAATTGGCGGTATTCCCGAACTTGCCGAGGTAGGTGACACCGATGTAAGGGGCGAACTGGCGCGTGATTTCGTAGCGGAGCCGCAAACCGACATCGAGTTCAGAGAGCCCCGCCCCGATCCCTCGCGTTGGATCGTCCTTTGTGTAGAAGTTCATCTCGAACTGGGGCTGCAGTATGAGTCGCTGGGTAAACAGGAAGTCGTAGCTTCCCTCCAGCTTGGCACTGAGATGGCCATCTCCGCTGACATACCCTGTAACGCCAACCCGGAAGAACTGCGGCGCCAATCCCTCGATGCCGATGGCACCCCAGCCACGTCCCGGCTGGGAGTCAAGGTCGTAGCGCGCGCCTACGAGGGCATTGAAGTAGGTGCTGATAGACCGGGCGTAGAACAACTCCTGGATGCCATCGTCGACCTGACCGCCCTCCACGCGGCCTTCGGTACGTAGCCAGATTTTGTTCTCGTCTGTGCCCACCCAGGACTCACCGCTCCAACGGAAGCTGCTGGTCTCTCCGAACCGCCCTTCCAGCTGGTTGAAGATCCCGTGGAAGTAAACGGACTGATCGAGCAAGTGCGGCTTATCATGCGCGGCGGGTTGCGTGGCTGACGCCTGCGCGCCGGCTGGGGTCGACAGGCCCGCCACGGCGAGCATTGTCCCAAGGGCGAGAGCGTGGGTTTTCACAGGATCCGGACCTCCCGCATCATGCCGAGCTCCATGTGGTACAGCAGGTGACAGTGAAACGCCCACCGGCCGGGCTCATCGGCGGTAACGAGGTAGCTCAGCCGTTCTCCGGGCTTCACGAGAATGGTGTGCTTATACGGCCGGTGCTCGCCCTGCCCGTTTTCAAGTTCACTCCAGACCCCATGCAGGTGCATGGGGTGATCCATCATGGTGTCGTTGATGATTGTGAAGCGGACGCGCTCGTTGCGCTGAAGGACGATCGGCGCCGCCTGTGAGAACTTGATGCCATCGATACTCCACATGAACCGCTCCATATTGCCGGTCAGGTGGACAATGATCTCCTTGGTCGGCGGCCTGGGGTCGTTCGCCGGTATGGGACGGCGCAGGTCCGTGTATCTGAGCACACGGCGTCCATTGCCATCCAGGCCACCGCCGGCTTCTCCAAGCCGGTTCATCGGCGCCATCGCGATGTTGTCGACGGCGACGTTGCCGCTCAGCCGGGCAGCTGCCTGCTCGGGTGTCATGCCGACCACGGCGATCGAGCCTGTCATTGCGGCCGGGCCAGATCCGGGCATAGCGTGGCCTGCATGAGGGTCCGGCGCCGACTGCGCCGCGCCACCATGACCGGCGTGCGGGTCGTTACCAGTTACCGACGTCGATGCCGAGCCATGCCCTCCGGGACCATGTTGCATGCCCATGTCCGCCATCGTGCGCAGCGGCCGCGGGTCCATCGGCGGGATCTCCGCGGCCATCCCGGCCCGTGGCGCCAGCGTTCCGCGGGCGAAGCCGCTCCGGTCTTGCGACTGCACGAAGATCGTGTAGGCACGAGCGTCGCGCGGTTCCACGATGACATCGTAGGTTTCGCCCGGGCCGATGCGGAACTCGTCGGCCGTGACCGGGATGATGTCGTTTCCGTCGGTCTGGATCACCGTCATCGGCAGACCCGGGATGCGAATATCGAAGATGCTCATCGTACCGGCATCGATGAAGCGCAGCCGTACCCGCTCACCGGGTTTGAACAGGGCCGTCCAGTTCGCGGCAGGAGGCGCTCCATTCAAAAGGTAAGTGTAGGTGGCGCCCGTGACGTCGAGGATGTCAGTGGGCGCCATGCGCATGTTGCCCCACATCAGGCGGTCTGAAACCGTCGGGCCCAGCCCTTCCCGCTTGGTATCGTCTACGAACGTACCGACGGTGCGGCGCCCGTAGTTGTAGTAGTCGCTCTGGAATTTGAGGTTACTGATGATCTGGGTCGGAGTCTCGTCGCTCCAGTCGGAGAGAACGACCACGTAATCGCGGTCGAACCGTTGGGCAAAGCCGCCTTTGGGATCGATCACGATGGATCCGTACACGCCCGTTTGCTCCTCGGGACCATGCGCGTGGTACCAGTAGGTGCCAGACTGGGGCACGCGGAAGCGATAGGTGAACGTCTCGCCGGCCGCGATGCCCTTGAAGCTGAGGCCGGGCACGCCGTCCATGCCGGTCGGCAGGCGAATGCCGTGCCAGTGGATGGAACTTGTGAAGGGCAACCGGTTGGTAACCGCCAAGGTCACTGTGTCACCCTCGCGCCAACGCAGAATCGGACCTGGGATCGTGCCGTTGATGGCGGTAGCCGTGCGCGGCCGACCCGTGATGTTGACCGGCATAGGGGCGAGTTCGAGCTTGAAGTCGGTGCCGGTGAGGACCTGCGGGGCACCTCCCGCCAAGGCGGCGCCCAGCGGCATCCCTGCCAGCGCGGCCGAGGCCGTAAATCCCTGGACGAATCGTCTACGGGTGACCATCAGTGCCTTCCATGCGAGGTAATGGTCTGGATTACGTACATGCCGCTGCCGCCCTGCCGCATTGTGAAGTCGATGTCCATCTCGGGCTTAAGGGCGCCGAGGTTCACCGACTGCGCCACGTCGAAGTCCATCGTCATCGGAGGCCACCCAATCGCAGGAATGGCTTCGTGGCTGATGTTCACCTTGCGCCTGGCACTGTCGATGGACTTCACCACCCCACGACCCTGGACGGCGGCCGGCGTCGCCTGCGCCATTTGCTGGCGACCATGAGCCGAATGATCCATCTGGCCGTTGTCCATCGCGCCCGTGGCCACCGGCATCGAACTGTTCAGCGCAAGTACGGGTGCCTTGGCAGGTTGTGCCGTGGCGTAGCCTTCGCCTTCGCCAGCCATTCCGCTGGTGCCTGACACTCTTCCCGAACCGCCGAGATCCGCAGCCGCTGCCGCCTCGACAGGAGCCGCCGAGGTGACCGTGCGGGCATCCGAGGTGACACAGGCCGAGAGCACGAGGAACGCGGCAATCCCGGGCTGCATGCGGAGAGCGACGCGGAGCAGTTGCAGATTGAACGTCATATGCTTCTCCTATCGAACAGAAGTGACCGGGCCGCGCATGCTTCTTCGCAATGGCCCGGAATGTCACAAGCGAACTCCAGGTTGGTGGTGCCCTCACAGGTCCAGACGAAGATGGCGGTCTTTCCGGGAGCGACAGTGATGCTGCTGACGTGGTTCATCATCGGCCCGGAATGGGAGTGCTGCCGCCCGGCTTCTTTTGCACCTCTATCTTGCCACGCACTTGCTTTGGCCACGCAATGGGGCTGCATGGTGTAAAATTTTTTAAGTAAGATCTCTTTTGTTCGAGTCGCCTTCCTGCGGCGCATGATGGTGTCTACCGTGACCGAGCAAATGCATGAGCGGACAGGCCAACAGGATCAGGAATGGTATCGCACTCAGCACGTGTCCTGTGTGCTGAATCAAAAGGTATGCACCTATGCCGGCCGCCACAAGCGACACCCCCCACCCCAAGGGAGTGCGATGCAACCGAAATCGGTCTCCCAGCATACCGCCCCTCCCTCCTCAGATTGAATTGTGTAGAGGTTTGTAGCGCGACGAGCCTGAGGCGGCATTGACCTAGATCAAGAGCTCGCGATCCCGGCTCGACAAACGAATACTTGAGGGTCCATCAGTGCCGGAACATGATGCGCTTGTGCGAGCGAGCATCACCAATTGGTTTACGCTGCCTTGAGGCATTCACTAGGCGATAGATCGCAACGAAGAGAATTCCAAGAGAAGGGACCAGCGCCATTGATGCAAGTAACAGAATGGGCGGGCCGTTGACGTGGATCAAAGCACCTCGGGAGATTGTCCGACTACAGTTGTTCGGCTGAGAGCCACAGCACGCGCGGGTTTGGCACGCAGTGTGCTTAGTGGCTGTTTGTAGCTGATCCACTGGGGAGAACCAAAATGAAGCTTCGGTCTACCGCCGCGCTCTTGGCTGTTGCACTCGCCGGAGGGTGTGGGCCCATGTCGTCCGGGCGTGTTCAGGATTTGAACGTGAAAGACTGGGTGGGACACAGCTCCCAGCATCTCATTCAATCCTGGGGCAAGCCGCACCATGACGACGCTATGGCCGATGGAGGTCATGCGCTTGGCTATCTGATCACAAATCAGGCTGTTACGGGCCCAAAATCACAGGTCATTTTTCAGGCTCAAAGATGTATGATTATTTTTACTGTGGGGCCTGATGGCATCATAGACGATGCCAGCGCGACTGGTTCGCAATGCCGCATTGGTCCCCACGGAAGCTTGCATCCCCCTGCAACCAAGACCTAACTCCCCGATTAATAAACCTCAAGAATAGTACAGCGCGCGATCAGTTGCTCAGGATGGCTTAAGATAATTTCCTTAAGCCGTTTTGACCTGGTTCTCAGCGAAGAACCTCTGAAGGTCGCCAGAGAAGCAGCGCCAGCTTTATATTCTCAGCAGTCGATAGCTCTTGATAGGTTCGTCACATTGATAGCGCGGAATCGGAAGGCTTGCCTTTAGAATGTCCGATCGTTCCCCGGAAGACGAAATCTGCACCGACAAAGGGGGGCGATAGACCATTCATCGCAACTTCATTCTCCAGCCTGCTAGACTAGTTATGCAATGATCGCCCCTTGATCAAAGCATAGAGAGCCGGGATTACCAGCAGGGTAAGGACGGTAGACGAAATCATTCCGCCGACCATGGGCACGGCGATGCGGTTCATGACCTCCGAACCCGTACCGGTGCTCCACATGATCGGCAGTAGCCCAGCCATGATGGCCACCACTGTCATCATTTTGGGGCGTACGCGATCCACCGCTCCGGTCATGATCGCCTTGTGAAGATGCTCGCGCGTGAACAGCACGTTTGCCTTCGCGCAGCGAGCCCGGACATCAGCGAGTGCTTGATCGAGGTAGATCAACATGACCACTCCCGTTTCCGCGGCAACGCCGGCGAGTGCGATGAAGCCGACGGCGACCGCGACCGAGAGGTTGAAGGACATGGCCCAGACGAGCCAGACGCCGCCGATCAGGGCGAACGGAAGCGAGAGCATGACGATCAGCGTCTCGGTGAGGCGCCGAAAGTTTAAGTACAGCAGCAGGAAGATGATCAGCAGGGTGACAGGCACCACGAGTGCCAGCCTGGCTTCGGCGCGCTCGAGGTACTCGAACTGGCCGCTCCAGGTCACGTAGTAGCCGGGCGGGAAAACCACCCCGGAGGCAACTGCCTTGCGGGCGGCGGCAACATAGCTCCCCAGGTCGATATCGCGGATATCGACGAAGACGTAGCCGGCAAGCTGGCCGTTTTCCGTCCGGATGGTCGTGGGACCGCGGCCAAGCTCGACCTTCGCCACCTCGCCGAGCGGGACGGTCGCCCCGCCGGGCAAGGGGACCAGCACGTCCTGCGCGATCGCCCGAGGGCTGTCGCGAAGGTCGCGGGGGTAGCGCATGGCCACGCCATAGCGCTCCCGTCCCTCGATCATCGTCGTTATCGTCTCGGCACCGAGAGCTGTCGCGATCACCCCCTGAACTTCGCCCAGCATCAGGCCGTGCCGTGCCATCTCGGCCCGATCGGGAGTGATTTCGAGGTAGTAGCCACCCATGATGCGCTCCGCATAGGCGCTCGACGTTCCCGGGACGTTGCGCAGGACCTGCTCGACCTCGCGGGCGAGCCGCTCAATTTCCCGGAGATCAGTGCCGAAGACCTTTACACCTACCGGCGTCCTAATGCCGGTCGAAAGCATGTCCGTCCGCGCCTTGATCGGCATCGTCCAGGCATTCGAGACGCCCGGGAACTGAAGGGACCTATCCATCTCGGCCATCAGACCTTCAACCGTAAGACCGGAACGCCACATACTCTTGGGCTTCAAGTTTATGATGGTCTCAAACATTTCCGTAGGCGCCGGATCGGTCGCGGTCTGTGCGCGCCCGGCCTTGCCATAGACCGATTCAACCTCGGGAAACGACTTGATGATCCGATCTTGGGTCTGCAACAGTTCGGCCGCCTTCGTTACCGAAAGCCCGGGCAATGTGGTCGGCATATAGAGCAGCGTTCCTTCGTCTAGCGCCGGCATGAACTCCGTTCCAAGTTGCCGAGCCGGCCAGAAGGTGACTGCGGCCATGACCAACGCGAGCGCAATCGTCAGTAGCTTGGCACGCAGGACGGCCCGGATGACAGGGCGATAGACCCAGATGAGAAAACGGTTCACCGGGTTACGATGCTCGGGAACGATCCGTCCCCGAACGAAGAGAACCATCAGGACAGGTACTAAGGTCACGGACAGGAGCGCCGCGGCGCCCATGGCGAAGGTCTTGGTAAAGGCGAGCGGGCCGAACAGCCTCCCTTCCTGTGCCTCCAGCGCGAAGATGGGCAGGAAACTCACCGTGATGATGAGGAGGCTGAAGAACAGGGCGGGTCCGACCTCGGAAGCCGCTTCGATCAAGACCTCCACGCGAGGCTTGCCCGGCGGGCTGCGCTCCAAGTGTTTGTGGGCATTCTCGATCATTACGATCGCGGCGTCGACCATGGCGCCGATGGCGATCGCAATACCGCCGAGGCTCATGATGTTGGAGCCGATCCCCAGGAGGCGCATTGCGACGAAGGCTATGAGAACGCCAACCGGCAGCATGAGAATGGCCACGAGGGCGCTGCGGACGTGGAGCAGGAAAACAAAGCAGACGAGAGCCACGATTAGGCCCTCCTCGATAAGCGTGACACGCAACGTGTCGATCGCCGAAACGATCAATCGCGACCTGTCGTATACCGGGATGATTGAGACGCCTTCCGGCAACCCCGCCTTCATCTCGGCGAGACGAGCCTTCACTTGGTCGATGACGTTGAGCGCGTTCGCGCCGTAGCGCTGCAACACGATGCCGCTCGCGACCTCGCCTTCGCCATTCAGCTCGGCAATCCCACGCCGTTCGTCGGGGCCGATCTCGACCCGTGCGACGTCATCGAGCAGGACCGGCGTCCCGTTGGCACTCTTCAGCGCTATCGCGCGGAGATCCGAAACGCCATTCAGATAGCCGCGGCCGCGGACGACAAACTCGAACTCCGACAGCTCGACCGTTCGACCGCCGACATCGACGTTGCTCGCCCGGATAGCGTCCCTGACGGCGGCTAGGCTGAGGCCGAAACTGCGTAGACGATGAGGGTCGACCACGACATGGTATTGCTTCACGAAGCCGCCCACGCCTGCCACTTCTGCGACACCTTCGGCGCGAGCGAGGCCAAAGCGTAGCGACCAATCCTGCAGCGAACGAAGCTCGGCCAGCGAGCGTTGGGCGGCAACGACAGCGTACTAGTAGACCCAGCCGACCCCTGTAGCGTCGGGACCCAGCACCGGCGTCGCGCCGGCCGGCAAACGACGCGAAGCGCCGTTCAGATATTCAAGCACCCGCGAGCGAGCCCAGTAGATGTCGGTGCCGTCTTCAAAGATGACGTAGACGAAGCTCACGCCGAAGTACGAGAAGCCGCGCACCACCCGTGCCCGCGGAACGTTCAGCATGGCGCTGGTCAGGGGGAATGTGACCTGCTCCTCGACGACCTGCGGCGCCTGTCCGCCATACTCGGTGTAGACGATGACCTGCGTGTCCGAGAGATCGGGAATGGCATCCAGGGGCATGCGGGTGACCGCATAGGCGCCTGCCGCCACTGCGAATGCCGTTGCGATCAGCACTAGGACGAGGTTGCGAGCCGAGGCCTCGATCAAGCGGGCGATCATCGCGCAGGCTCGCTTTTGACGAGTGCCTTCAGGGCCGCCTTGAGGTTGCTTTCTGCATCGATCAAGAAATTGGCGGATGTCACGACCACATCGCCGGGAACTACGCCCTCCAGCACCTCGACGTAGGACCCGTGTTGAACGCCGACACGGACGGTCCGCGGTTCGAACCTTCCCCCGCCCCTATCAAGAAGGACCACTTGGCGGTCCCCGCTATCGATGACGGCACTTTCCGGAACCGATGAGCGCGGCTTGCCGTCACTCGTGTCGATCTCGGCGAGGACGTACATGTCGGGTCGAAGGGCAAAGCCCGGGTTGGGTAACTCGATCCGAACCCGAGCACTGCGGGTTGCGGCGTCGAGCTTGGGATAGACGAGGTCGACCGTCCCCGCGAAGGCTCGCCCCGGGAACGCTCGTACCTGGACGCGGGCGGGCTGTCCCGAGGCCAACAGTGCGAGCTGCGACTCAGGCACGTCCACCATCGCCCAGACTGTAGAATGATCGGCAATTCGGAAGAGGACGTCTCCTGGATTGACGCGCATCCCCTCGGCGACATTCCTTTCGAGGACGACGCCATCGCGGGGCGCCGTCCACGTCAAAGATAGCGGCGCACGCCTAGAGCTTTCTATATCTGCGATCACATCTTCCGGCACGAGCATGTTCGCGAGCTTCTGGCGTGACCCCTTTCCCGCTTCGCGGCCGCCCGCTGCGACGGCGGCATATTCTGCGGCAGCTCCGCTGATAACCGGGCTATAGAGACGCATGAGGGGCTGATGCCGACGGACTTCGGAGCCGGTCGTGATGTTCTCCACCGCTTCGACGAAGGCCTCGGTACGCAGGGAGATCACAGAGATGCGACGTTCGTCGAGTTGGATGGTGCCCGGCGCACGTACGGTCTGCGCCAGTACGCGCTCGGCCACTACTTCTGTCGCCACGCCGGTGCGCTGGATTCGAGCAGGACTTAGGCGGACCGTGCCCGACTCGTCCTCCTCGCCCTCGTAGACCGCGATGTAATCCATGCCCATCGAGTCCTTCCTCGGCACAGGTGACACATCGGGAAGACCCATGGGGTGCCGGTAGTGCACAATACGCCGGGGCAAAGCCCCCCCTGGCTTCTGATCCGGTATCACCTCGAAAAGGCGAGACTCCTCGGAGGCGGCAACCGCGCGATAGGGCCTGCCATCAGGCGTGGTCACGGGCGTGGCCGAGTAGAATGGCCTGTTGTCGGGATCTCGATAATAGAGAACGGCTTCATCGGGCGAGGCCGATTTGCCCCCTGTGGCGTATTTCTCGAGACGTCCAAGGTCCCGTACGAAGTATCCGCTGGCTCCGGCGATGGCGATCGCGCCAATGGCCAGGGCAACGAACCATCGCCGGGTCACGGCAGCACCTTCAGGATCAGCTTGCCCACGACGGTGCCTTCTTCGCCCTGGACCTTCGCGGCGAGAGAGAGTTGCCAAGCCCCCTCCATTTCCAGCCGGGTCGAGAAGCGGTAGACCCCAGCTTGCACAGACGGCACCGCGGCCAGCGACGCCTGCATGGTCGGCATTCCATCGGGCGCCATATCCATTCGACTGGCGAAGATGACCGCATCGGGGACAGGCGCGCCGGTCGACTTCTTGACCAGCCGAACGCCCACCTCGGTCGCCTCGTTTTGGGAAAGTTGATCGTGAACGAGCTGAAACTCGTAGTCGCGCACGTCAGCTATCGCTGGCGCATTGAGTGAAGGAAGCACGGCGAAAAGAGCCACCAAAGCGGCCAATCTGAGAGCACTAGTCATTCTGCAACTCCGGGATCGCCGCAGCGGATCATCGCAACGGCGCTGAATCGAGACGCGATGTCTTCACCGCGTGACGACCGGCGAGAAGCCGGGCTTCAGACGTCGGAGTTGGGAGGTCTCGGCGCCGGAAGATCTTCCAAGCCTGCCAACGGGTGCATGGCGGGCGGGTGCGCTCGCGACAACAACACATGCGATGCTGCGCGAATTGTCGTCGCCGCCATGTGCATCAGAGGCGTCGCGCACACCGCCATCAACACGCAGGTCTTTGAGCAGTCGCGCTCGGACGACATGTCCGGACAGCA
>JAIEQJ010000111.1 GCA_019747815.1 Hyphomonadaceae bacterium | reverse complement strand
CTCGCCAAGGAGCGCCGAGCCCTCGACCTACGCGAAGCCGTCAAAGCCGCTACCAAGCGTTAGACTCGGAACACTAGCAGCCGACATCAGAGCGAACATCGAGCCGCGGGCAGAGTACAGCCCCTCGAATGTCGGGCTTTGGCGACAATCCACCCGTCACGATGGTGAGTTGTTCAAACACGACGGGCTGATGGAGGCTGTGGTTGATCTTCGAAAACCGCTGTCTCGACATCCGGCTGGCAGAACCGACCATGTCTCCACATGATAGCCAGTCTCTTCTTCAGCAGGCGTCGAAGACCTTGGACGGAATAGCGACCGTTACACGAATGTGCCGAGACCCGCGGCTTCCGGCCGGGCGGGGCTCGGTCGCGCGGCCAATGCATGGCCGCGCGATAGGGCGCGACCCCGGCCAGCTATGGCTGGGGACGGCCTCAGGAAAAGCAAAAGGCCTGCGATATATGAGGACCCGACCGAACGACATTGTGCGCACGGGCTCAAAGTCAACACGCTTGCACTTCACTGGGCGTGCTTGACGCTGTCGAGGAACGAAAGCCAGTGCTCCGGTAAGCCGTGTGCGCGAGCGCCGTCGCGTAGCAGCGTGATGTAGCGCAGCGACGGATTGCCGTCGGCCTCCTTGCCCTGCGCAATGTAGGTGACAGCCTCGAGGGGGCGGCCCTCGATATCCTCGGCGTCGAGCCAGAGCTGGCGATAGCGTGGGCCTGGCACACCCTCGGTCGCATCGAGCTGAACGAGGCCAGCGCGCGTGATACGGTAGAGAACGCCCCAGACCTCGGCCTCCGGGTCCGCGCAGATGTTGGCCGGCGCTGCCTTTCCTATCGGGCGGCCTTCGAGGTTGAAGCGGAGGCGGTATCCGCGGATGCGACCGGCGCGCCATTCGAGTGGGCTCATGCCGCGCCGCCCGCGGAAGGCGCTGTCGTGCATGTTGGCGCCGTAGGCGAAATACCAGACCTCGTCGTCGGGCCGACCCTTGATGTGCAATCCATAGAGGCGGTACCAGAGGCGCGACAGCAGCCAGGAGCAGCCGATCGCCCGTCTGAGACGGCGGGGCGGGCGCTGCATCATGTTGTGCCCTCCCCTCGATCTCCCTGCCGCAGCTGCCGGACGAACCACGCTTGCAGCGTGGCGGCGGCGGCGCTCGCCGCGAACAGGGCGGCATTCCCGCCGCCTCGATCAGGGCCGCGCCGGCGAGCGGCAGCAGCGCGGCTGGGGCCACCAGCGCATTGAAGTAGCCGCTGTACGCGGGGCGGTCGTCGTCCGGCGAGATCTCCATGAGATAGCCGAGCTGGGCGATGGTTCCTCCGTTGCCGGCGGCGCCGAGCAGAGCGAAGACGACGGCGAACCACGTCGAGATCAGGTTCGATTGCCCGAGCTGGAACAGGCTCGCGGCGAGAGCCAGCAGCGGTGGCACCGCGCCGAGCGCGGCCACCGCTTCCAGGAGTTGGCGCTTGCCGCGCTCATCTCCCCACAAGCCCCAGAGCGGGTTGGAGAGGAGCGCCCCCGCCGTCTGGGCAGCGAGCAGGCTTGCCACTTGTGACGGCGGAGCGCCACCAGCCACAGCCTGCACGATATAGAACGGCAGGGCCATGGCGGCGGCGCCATCCGACCACCTCGCCTGGACAAACAGGCGGAACCGCCGGTCGTTGTGGTAGATGCGGAATCCGCGCCGGAGGAAGCCGACGAAGCTCGCGATGGCCTTGTGCGAGGGCGTGGCTTCCGGTTCCCCAGCCGAGACGAAGAACAGCGCCGAGATCAGCAGCAGCACCGCGCCCAGCAGGAGCACCAGGGCGTAGTCCGCCGGGAAGGCGACGATGCCGAGCACCCGGTGCGCCACCGCGGCAACGGCGAGCGCGAGCAGCCCACCGCCGAAAAACCTCAATGCCAGCAGTCGGCTGCGCTGCGCCGAGGGAATGGAGCGGGCGACGATATCGTTGTAGGGCACAGCGAGGATGCCGCCGACAAAGGCGTAGAGCGTCCACAGCACGAAGAAGCCCGCTATGAGCAGTGGGCCGTCCCAGCGACCGGAGATCAGCATCCCCGAGATCGCCGCGAGACAGGCGACCCGGCCAAAGGCGCCGGCCGCGTAGTAGGGCAGGCGACGCTGGCGGCGCTGTGCGTCGTAGGCAACGAAAAGTTGCGGGAACAGCCAGCCGTAGCGCGCAATGGCCGCCGTTGCGCCGACGGCTACGGCGCTACCGGTCAGGCCATGGACCAGCGCGGCGACGATGGTGCCAGTGTCGATGGCCGCGGCTCCGCCCTGAAAGAAAATGCCAGCGGTCGCGATCCTCCGGAATCGCTGCCTCATCTCAAGGCCGGTGCGCATGGTCGGTGTGGCTCATCCTGCCCGAACGCACTCCCCTGGCGCCACAGCGCCAGCGCACCGATCGCGCCGACGCTCAGAAGACTGGCACCCTGGACGGCGAGCACCATGGCAAGCGCCGGCTCCGGGGCCACGCCGAACAGGCCGAGCACGAAGATCGAGCCGACCACGAACCCGCCCAGCATGCGCAGGAAGTGGCCGATGATGATGAGAAAGCCCAGAAACACGATCACGAACAGGTACTCGGCCGGTTGCAGCGTGACGCCGAAGGCGAGGCCGGCCCAAAGGAAGTGCGTGACCGCGAGGAGCTTGATCAGCACGCTCGCCAGGATGATGCCAGCGCCACGCCACACCTCGCCGGGCCAGACCACACCGTCGGCAAAGAAGGTCGCCTGCCCCCGTATGGTATCGGCCCAGCGTGGTGGGAGACGGGAGGCGAGGCGCAAGAGGCGCCCGTCCGGCGCAAGCACGTCCCGCCGGTAAACGATGAGCGCGGCAGCGGCCGCAACCAGCAGGGCAAAGCTGCCGGCACCGCCCCAGAGAAGGCCGGCGCGGATTCCGCCGCTCGGGTCCGGAAAGGCGACCAGCGCCAGAGCCAGCGGCACCAGGGCGGCGAACACCAGCCCGTCGGTGAGGCGATCGAGCGCGACGGTGGCGAGGACAGCGGCGAACATGAGGTCCTCGCGGCGCGCCACCAGCCAGGAGCGGGCGACGGTGCCGAAGCCGAACGGCACGACGATCGCCAGGAGGTAGCCGGCCATGATCGCGCCGAACAGGCGGAACACGCCAATGCCCTTGCGGAGCGGGCTCAAGAGCTGCCGCCACTTCCAGGCGCGCACCAGCTGCTCGGCCATGATGGCGAAGGCGATCAGCACGAGGAACCGGGCATCGGCCTCGGCGACGTGTGCGAGGAAGCGATTGAGCTCGAAGCGCCTGAGCACCCAGGCGAGCGCAGCAAGTCCCAGAAGCGTACCAACCCACGGCAGCCAGCGCCGACCGGGGCCCCTTGCGCTGGCGGCAGCCTCGCTCATTGGCGCGCCTCGACACGGTCGAGCATCGCCTGATACGCGGCCGGCAGGCCGCGCTGCCGGGCCGCCTGCTGGATCAGGCTTAGGTATTGCCGTCCCGGCCGGCCCTCCGGGGCGGCGTGAGGCACCTTGTAGGTGACGACCGGAACGCGGTTGCCGTTCGCATCCTCCACGTCCGTCCAAAGATAGCCGTACTGGGCGCCCTCGCTGACATCGAGCCGTGCGAACTTGCGCAACGGCAGGAGATAGAGGACGCCCCAAACGCTCTCGCCCGCCGCGGCGACGATGTTGGCCGGCGCAGAGACGCCAGGGCGCATACCGCCGGCGGCGGTGAAGACCAGCCTGTGGCCGTCGAGATGGCCGATCTGCGCCTCGTGCCAGGCCATATGCCGCCGCTCGCGGAACAGCCGCTCATTCATATTCGAGCCGTAGGCGAAGTACCAGATCGGATCCGGCAGGGAAGCCGGCGGCAACCGGCCGCGACGATAGCGGATCCACAATCTCAGAGGCGCCCACAGGACCGGATTCATGTCGTCGCTCTTCCGGCCTGCGCAACGCGCACGTTGCTGCCCGGCTCAGGTGCCAAGTGCCGAGTCGCCTCGAAGCTAGCCCGTTGCAACGACAGGCTTGAATACCGCGCTCGTTGTTTCCGCGACAGGCCGCGTTGCCGATGGCTCGTCGTTTGGCCGCGCGGCGCCTTGGTTGTTGCGTGCTTCCGCGCTCGCCTTCCGTGCCGATGGCACGCCTCTGGTTTCGGTCTTGCGGGCGGCTACCAGTCCTTTGCAACCGCACAGTTCACACATGTTGTCCTGCCTTGCTTCGGTCAAGGCGCGGTATCCTCTTGCGGTCGCCGCGCCGTGCAGCATCAGCGTCGAGGCAACCGCAGGTGTCCCAGTGATGCGTCATCGGGCGAGCGGAGTGTCTGCGCGAGAGAAGCCAATTGATCCTCTCGCGCAGTTCGCGCAACTGCGCGACGCGCTGATCGACACTCTTCAGGTGGCGCTCCAGAATGCCGTGGTACTCCGGCTTGTCGCTTAGACATGCATGTTCGGCAATGTCCACCAGGCGTCGAGTGTCTGCGAGGCTTAGCCCCAAAAGGCGCGTGCTGCGAACGAACTGGAGCCGGCCTATGGCATCGCGGTCATAGATTCGATGACCACCTCCGCGTGCGCCACTATTGCGGCGGTGCGCTTCCGGGACAAGACCGATCTCCTCATAGTAGCGGATGGTCTTTACGCTCAGGCCCGTTGCGGCCGCCGCCGCACCGATCGAGAGCGCCGTAGCCTCGGCTGTTTGTGTCATATTGCGATCCTACGACTTCCAGCAACTGGAGGTTCAAGAGCAAAACGGACGGACGCCGCTTCCGCCGGGCTGCGGTGTCTGATCCGTCCCTCTGGCCCGACCAGGCAAAGGCCGGCCGCAACCTCATCACGCCGGCGCCGGCGCCGCCTCAGGCTGGATTAGCCTCCCCACGCTGAGGATGGCCTGGAAGAACAGCCCGGGCCGCCCCCACAGCGAATTGAAGAAGATTGCCGTGACGCTCACTGCCATCGCCGCCATCGCCCACACCGGGTAGACGAGGCCAGTGGCGGCAAGCGGAATGCCGATGCCGTTGAAGAGGAACGCCAGCGTGACGTTCTGCAGCATCTTGCGGTAGCTCATGCGGCTGATGGCGCGCGCGATCGGCAGGGCCTCCATGCGGTTCGACAGGATGATGATGTCGGCCGCCTCGATGGCGATGTCGGTGCCGCCGCCCATGGCAATGCCGACATCGGCCTGCATCAGGGCCGGCGCATCGTTGATGCCATCGCCGACCATCGCCACGCGCCCGGTCGTCTGCAACCGACGGATGATCTCGGCCTTGCCGCCTGGGAGGATGCCCGCGTGCGCCTCATCGATGCCGATCTCCTCGGCGATGCGCCGGGCCGCGCGCGCGTTGTCCCCGGTGAGTAGCACGGTCTTCAGGCCCGCCTGCCGGAGCGCGGCCACGGCCGGGGCGGCGCCGGCGCGCAACGTGTCGCCGAGCGCTAGGATGCCAAGGGCGCGGTCATCGCGGGCAACCGCGATCACCGTACGCCCCGCCTCCTCCAAAGCGGTGATACGATCGGCGGCCTGCGAGACGTTAACGCCGCGGCTCGTCAGAAAGGCCGGGCTGCCGACAAGGACCTCGGCGTGGTCGACGTGCGCAACCACACCCTGGCCGGGAACGGCTTCGAAGGACCGAACGTCCGGTGGTACGGCGCCACGGTTGAAGGCTGCCTCGACGACGGCTCGCGCAAGCGGATGCTCCGATGCGGCTTCGGCAGCGGCGGCGAGTGCCAGCAGCTCGTGCTCGGTGCCTTCCAGCACCTCGATCTCGCGCAGCGTCGGGCGCCCCTCGGTGAGGGTGCCGGTCTTGTCCAGCACGATGGTGCTGACCAGACGATAGCCCTGGAACGCCTCGCCCGTGCGCATCAGGATGCCGTGCTCGGCCGCTTCGCCGGCCCCGCGCACGATCGACAGGGGCGCCGAGATGCCGACGGCACAGGGATAACCCATCACCAGCACACTCAATCCGGCGAACACAGCCCGCTCGACATCGGCCGCGCCGGTGAGGAGCCACGAGCCGATCAGCCAGCCGGTGACGGCGAGGACCGATGCGATCAGCACGATGGGCGTGTAGACACGCAAGACGCGATCGACCAGATGCAGGATACCGGGTTTGAGGGCGCGCGAGTCCTCGACCTCGCGGACGACCTTGGCGAGAAAGCTCCCCTCGCCGACCGCGGTGACTTTCACAAGCAGCGTTCCTGTGCCGTTGATCGAGCCGCCGATGACGGGGTCATCTTGTCCCTTGTCGACCGGCATGGGCTCTCCGGTCACCAGCGACTGGTCGACCGCGGAACGGCCGCTGACCACCTTGCCGTCGACGGGCACGCGCGCGCCCGGCCGAATGCGCACCAGATCACCGAGCCTGACTGCCTCGATCGGCTGCTCGACCTCCTCGGCGCCGCGCACAACGAGGGCGGTCTCCGGCTGCAGATCCAACAGCCGCTTGACCGCCTGCGAACTGCGCGTCTTGACGATCAGCGACAGCCATTCCGAGAAAATGTGGTAGGTGGTGACCATGACGGTCACGGCGAAAAACGCCGCCGTCGGGTAGCCAGGCAGGTCGATCACGAGGCCGATCAACCCGCCGGCGATGCCGGCGAAGGCGCCGATCTCGAGGAGCACGTGCTGATTGAGGATGCCGCGGCGTAGCGCCTGTAGCCCCATCCTCAGGATGTGCCCGCCGACGCCGAACACCAGGATGAGAGCCATGGCGCCGACGATCCATGGCGTCGCCGCCATAAACCAGGGCTGCACCTTAAGCGGCAACAGCGCAATGGCCGCCGCAGCCAGTGCGGCCGTTCCCACAACCGCAACGCCGAGCCCGCGCGCGCGCAGCACGAGGAAGACGAAAGCGATGAGGCTCGCGACCACGACCGTGTGGAGGGCGATGGCGGCGATGCCGGTGGGATGGGCGATGAGGGCGATCGCCATCAGACTGAATACGGTAGCGATGAGGAATCGCCGGCCCTCGCGCACGAGGTCGCGTTCTTCCTCTTCGTAGGGTCGCAGCTTGCGCGGATCGGAGACCGAGTAGCCGATGTCTTTCAGGGTGCGCAGCAGTTGCTCGGGACGCGCACGCTTGGGATCGTATTCGACCAGAGCCTGCTCATGCGTCAGGCTGACGGCGACCTTGTCGACGCCGGGCTGGCGGGCAAGCGCCTTCTCGATGGTGCCGGTGCAGAGCGAGCAATGCAGGCCGCCGATGCGAGCGCGGAGGCGTGCGCGGTCCGGTCGGCTCGCCGGCTCTTCGCTCCAGAACCGGGCCGCTGCGTCGGCTGTCGTTGCTGGGGTCATTGTGATCTCCTCGCGGTGGACACGGGTCCCGCCTGCAGAACGTCCGCCGCTTCTCCTCGTGAAGCATCTGCGCTATGATCGACCTTGAACCTAAGTTTAAGGTCAAGCGCGATGCTCAAAGGTGTGACAATCGGGGCTCTGGCCCGCCGGATGGGCGTGCAGACCTCCGCCGTGCGCTATTACGAGCGGCAAGGGCTGATCGTCTCCGAGCGGCTCGACAACGGCTACCGCGTCTACACCCAGGACGCGGTCAATGCTTTGCGCTTCATCTGCCGCGCCAAGGCGCTGGGGTTCTCCCTGGAGCAGATTGGCGAAATCCTGCAAATCCGGCGCCGGGATGATCAACCCTGTGCGCGTGTCAAGGGCCTCATTGAGCGCAACCTCGCCGATGTCGATCGCAAGATTGGAGAACTCTCCCGCTTGCGGCGCGAGCTCAAGGTCCTGTCCGCCGTAACCGTTGAACCTTCGTCGCCTGCCAGCGTCTGCGCCATCATCGAAGCCGCGAAGTAAAGACAAACCAGGTCCCGATATTCTCGTGAAGGGAGCGCGTCGATCCAGGCAAGGTTGCGCTCCAGCTAACCCTTCAGCGGAACGAACACGCCAAAGCTGATCGACCACAACCCGAGCGCGATCAGCAGCAGGCCCGTCCAGAACGGGAGGCGTCTGGAGAGGCCGGCAATCCAGTCGAGTGCCCGCCGCGCCGGCTCGAACAGCACAGCAACAATGAGCGGCAGCGATAGGGCGAGGCCGAAGAGGCCGAGCGCGACGAAGCCGCCGGCCAGCGTGGCGCCGCTGGCACCACCGGCGGCCGCAGCGGCCAGCGGGGCGAAGATCAGCGGGGCGGCGCACGCAGGGATGTTGAGACCGAACAAGAGGCCAAGCGCCGCCGGGCCGCGGGCGTTCCCGACCCGGGCGAGGCCCGGGCCCAACGCCAGCATCAGGGTTCCGGCCCTACCCAGGACATAGAAGATGCCGAGCAGCGCATAGAGCGCGCCGAGCACGACCCAGGCGGCGCGCTGAAAGCCCAGGAACGCCGAGCCTGCGAGGACGGCGAGCATCCCGAGACCGCCGGTGAAAACGGCGCGGACGAGCGCGAACACGCCGACCTGGACCAGCTTGTCGCCGGCATCTCGACCTTCGAGGACATTCACGAACACCAGGGTCGAGCCGATCGAGCACGGCTCGATGAAGCCGAGGAGGCCAAGCCCGATCGGCAGCAACAGGAGACTCGTCAACGTGAAGTCCATGCCTATGCGCGGGCCAGGACACGGAAGCCGGGCTTCTCGATCAGCACGGCGAGCTGTTCCTCGGCGACGGCCTCAGGGTCGTAGAGCACGCGCGCCTCGCCGTCGTTGAACGACACGCTGGCCGCGCGCACTCCCGGTTGAACGGTGAGCATGTTTTTGATCGTGTCTGCACAGCCGTCGCAGCGCATGCCTTCGATCTTGAACGTTGTCGTCCTCATCTTTCGGTCCAGTCTTTGCGAGCCCATTATGCATCGGCGACGGGGAACCCGGCGGCAAGGATGGCGTCCGTAACCTGCGCTGGTTGGAGTAAGCCAGGCTCATAGCGAATCCGGACGCGCTTGCGCCACAAGCCAACCTTGACCTCGCGCACCCCCGGCATCGCCGCCAGTGCGGTGCGGATTTTGTCGGCGCAGCCGTCGCACACCATCGACGGAACCGAGACATCGAGCTCCTTTTCTTCAGCCGCCATGTCCATCTCCGTCACATGAGCTGCACGAACACTTCGACGTAGTAGGCCGCCACCGCTAGCAGGGCGACGCCACTGACGACCTGGATGGGGCGACTCCACACGCCCAACCGGGTCCATCCGGTGAGCGCGCTGCCGGCGATGCCGGCGAGGAGGAATGGAAGGCCGCGGCCGAGGCCGAATACAAACGCCAGCAACAGCGCGTGTTGAGGCGCCTGCGCGGTTGCGATAGTTAGCAGAAGCAAAAGCGGCGCGACCGAGGTTCCAAGACTGAACACGAGCCCATAGCCGAACGCACCCAGCACGCCGGGCCCGCGCCAGCTGGCGAGCGTCTCGATCTTCATGCGCGGCCACCAGAACGCGACGATGGCCGCACCGAGGGACGCCGCCGCCATCGCCAGCGCCCAGTTCCGCCCAAACGATTCCGTAGCGAGCGCGCTCAGCCGTCCTGCGAGCGCGCCCAGAACCGTCAGGCTCACGACGATGCCGGCGAAAAACGCGCTGCCGACCTGGAGGCCGCCGTAGCGCGAGCGGGTCTCTGAGACGCCGGCAAGCCCCGCCACGCCAAGGCCCATCGGCACGGTGCAGGGGCACACGCCGCTCGCCACGATACCGCCGAGAAAGGTGAGCCCGAGCGCGGCGAGGGTGCCCTGGCCGGCGAGCGGCTGCAGGAACTGCTCTAGGGTCATTCGACCTCCGTAGGCGTGCCGGCCCGGTATCCTAGCCTGTTGATGGCCGCGACCAGCCGCTCCGGCGCGACCTTGCCGGGCGTATACGTGACCCGTGCGCTGCGCCGCTCCAGATTTACCTCCACCTCCGCCACGCCGTCGATGGCCTTGAGCGCGCGCTTGACCGATGCCGCGCATGCGATGCAAGCCATTCCCTCCACGGGGACGAGGACAGTCTTGAGATTGCTCTTCGCAGCCGGTTGCGCCGCGAGCGCTCCGGTGCCGAGCCCCGTCCCCGACAAACCGAGGACGATGAGTGCGCCAGCGACGAGCAGCAAGAGGCGTTGCCAACGCGAGAGGGTTCTTGCTCGCGTATCAGTTTTCGACATTCCCCAACTCCTGATCCCTGCTGATCTGTGCATCGCCATCCTGCGGCGCATCGAGCAACGCCGGTTCACGCTCCCGATCGCGCTTCCCGGGCTGAGTGGTCGTGTGCTGCATTTGACAGCCGGCCGTCCCTCAAATGCAGCACACGGTCTGCCAGCCGCGCCAGCTCCTCGGAATGCGTGACCACGACGACGGTGCGCTCGCGCGCGATCGCTTGCAGCAACTCATAGATGAGGCGGCCCGTCGCCGAGTCGAGATTGCCGGTCGGCTCGTCCGCGAGCACCACGGGCGGCTCGTTGGCCAGCGCGCGCGCAATGGCGACGCGCTGCATCTCGCCACCCGACAGCTCATTGGGCCGATGCCGGGCGCGCTGACCAAGATCGACCCGCTCGAGCAGAGCCTTGGCCCGGCTGGCCCTCGCCGCCCTGGCAACCCCGCTGAACTCCATGGGCAGGGCAACGTTTTCGACCGCCGTCAGGTTAGGGATCAGATTGAAGGTCTGGAACACGAAGCCGACGACCTCGCGCCGGAATCGGGTCAACTCACCCTGCGGAATGTCCCCCAGGTTGCGGCCAGCGACGCGGACGGACCCGCGCGTGGGCCGGTCCATGGCGCCGATCACATGCAAGAGCGTGGACTTGCCGCTGCCGCTCGGGCCGACGATGGCCACCATGCCGCGCTCGGGGAGGTCCAGGTCGATGCCCGCCACGGCATCGATGGTCTCGCTGCCCTTCCGGTAGCTCTTCCACAGGTCGCGTAGCTCCACCAGCGGTGCAGGCTTATTCATGGCGCATGGCCTCCAGTGGGGACAGCTTGACGAGCCGGCGAACGCCGTACGCGCTCCCCAATGCCGCGGCAGCAACCGCAACGAGAACGACGAGCAGCAACACCGAGCCTGAGAGGTGGCTGCCGACCGACAGGCTCTCGAACAGGGGCTTGTAGTGGGCGGGCAGGAACGGACCGATGCCCATTGCGAACAGGCGCCCGGTGACCGCCTCGCCGGCAAGCCGGAAGATCAGAAGCCCCAGCGCTCCGCTGACGATGGTGAGCGCGACTGCCTCGGTCAGGAACTGCGCACTCACGGCGCCGTTGCTCGCGCCGATCGCCTTGAGCGTACCGATCTCGCGTGCCCGCTCGCGCACCTGCATGAGCAGCACGAAGAACACGACGAGGCTCATGAGCGCGAAGGCGAGCACGCCGCCGATCCAGGCGAGGCGGATGACCGCGCGGCTGGTGGTGGCGGTGAATACCGCCGCATTCTGCGGGACCAGAATGTCCGCCACGTCGCCCACGGTCTCACGCAGGCGCTGTGCGACGGTGGCCACGTTGTCCACCGAGTCCACGCGCGCGAAGATCCAGGAGATGCCCTCCTTGCTGCCATAGAGGGAGCGGAAGGTATCGATCGGCATGAACAGTTGCAGGTCGCCGAACACGTAGCCGCTCGCATACATGCCGATGACGGTGAGCGTGCGCTTGGGGCGATCCAGAGCATAGATTACGGGGTGCGTGCGCGTGGTGTCGACGGTGAGCGTCGCGCGGCCCATGTCCTCGGGCTTGATCCCCGCCCATGCCGCGTAGCCTTGGCCGATGATGGCCACGTCCTTGCCGGCATCCTCGGGCGTGAAATCGCGCCCGGCGATGATGCGCGGGTTGCCGGCCTCCCCGTGCGACTCGAGCCGCTTGACCGCGCCGGGGGCCAGGCCGACGTGCATGACGAAGTTGGGCGGCGTGATCGGTGCCATCGCCAGCAGGTAGGGCTCGACATGCACCACGTGCTCGATCCCGCGCACCTTGTCGAGAACGCTGTGGGGGAGAATGCGATCCTGGGCGATCATGTTGATGTGGCCCATCGAGCCGCGGGCCCTGAGCTGCAGCACGGTATTGACGTCCTGCATCAGGGTGGTGGTTTGTCGGCTGACGGCGTCGGCAATCGACTGCATGGCAAGCAGCAGGAATAACGGCGTGGCGAGGAGGAGCACCACGATCATCAGCCGCAGCTTGTTGCGGAAGAGGTTGCGCAGACCGAGCAGAATCATTCCCATGGTCAACCTCAAATCTTTCTCATGGCCTCGACTGGGCTGAGGCGGACGGCTTTGGCGATCGGATAGGCGCTGCCCATGACGGCGAAGGCCAGAGCGCCGAGAAAGATCGACACCAGCATCGTTGCGTCGAGGCTGAGGTCGACCCCAAGCGCGGGCCGCAACACGAGCCCCAGGACGCCCGCCACCAGCACGGCTCCCACGGCGGCCAGGGTGATGACAACGATCACCTCGGCGACAAACTGCGCCGCAATGACGCCGCTCGGGGCACCGATCGCCTTCAGCGTGCCGATCTCGCGGATGCGCTCTCGTGTCGTGAGCACCATCAGGAACACGATGAGCCCGCCGCCGATCGCCACCAGCAGTAGCGACCCGTAGAGGCTCGCTGCAGTCAGGCTGCCGAGCGTGGCCCGCGCGGCGGCCACCTGCTCAGTCGCTGTCACGGCATCGACCCCCGGAAGCTGCTTCAACTCCTCGGTCACAACCTCGACATGATCGACACGATCAACCGTCACGCGGATCTTGGAGAGCTTGTCGCCGGGGCGGAAGATGCTGCGAAACGTGTCGATCGGGATGAAAACGTGGTTGTCGCCGAAGTCGTTGCCGGTGGCATAGGCGCCGACGACGGCGAGCTCCCGGTCGCCGAGGCGCAGCTTCACGGGGTTCGGAAGGGTCTCTCCGGCTCCAGCATCGAGCCCCAGGCGCTCGCGCGCGTAAAGCCGGCCGACCACGGCGACATCCTGACCCGCGTCCGCGGGGCCCAACCCGCGTCCCGCAACAATCTTGGCGTTCTCGTAGTCGACCTCGCCGATCGCCCGCATTGGCGCACCTGGCGGCAGGCCGATGATCATGGCATAGGCGTTGGGCTTTAGGGCGTCGATCTGCGGCTGATGAATATACTCCTCGATCTTGACGATGTGCCGGGCGTTGGGGATCTTCCGGATCTGCGCGAGTGTCGCCCGCGAGAAGGTCTCGGCTCCCACCGGCCTGTCCGCGCCGAAACCGCCGGTGCCAAAGGCGCCCGCTTCGCGCAATTCGATGACCGTGCGCACGCCCGCCTGCAGCCGCTCGATCTCCTGGCGCGCCGCGCGCGTTGCCTGGGCCAGCACCGCGAGAATGCCAATCACGCAGGCAAGCAAGGTCACCACCACGGCGGTGCGGACGCGATGGCGGAAGGGGTTGCGCAGGCCTCTGGCCACCACGCTCATTGAGCACCCTTCAGCGGCTAGGCTGCGCTTCGATCGATTTCGCGGTCTTGTCGGCCTTGCTCGGGTCGAGCACGATGACCACGGCACTGCCGTTAAGCGAAGGTAGGTACGCGGTTTCCTTGCCTCGCTTGATCATCGTCCCGAGCGGGACCTGGACCGTGACTTGGGCGGCCTTCCCGGCTTGGGTCGTGTCGAGGACGAGATGCCCGGCGCAGCCGCCGGGCTTGAAGTCGCAATGCGTCAGCGTGGTACTGATCACCTTGCCTTCAATTTTGTCTTGCGCCGAGGCAGCTTGGGCAAGCGTCAGCGCCAGCGTGACCGCCAGGGCAATGCGGGCGAACATTCGTGGTTCTCCTTTGGAACGCTCGCAGCGATCATCGACCTTGAACCCAGGTTCAAGGTCAAGCGAGATGCCAAGGCTGACAATGGGTACCCTCGCCCGCCGGATGAGCGCGCAACCATCGGTGTTGGCAACGGCTACTCAATCACGTCTTGGGATCGACAGCATCAACGAGAGAGGCCGCGATCGCGCTGTATGCCGAGCTGCCATGAGACACCCATGCCGCGGAGGATGCCGACGACCTCGCGACCGCGGTGGCGCTCCAGGATGGCCCGCCATTGGACCAGCGGAAGTGTTGGTCCACTGGACCACCGCGAACTTGGCGCTGGCCAGCGTGATGGCGCGGCGGTAGGTGCCCCCGGACCATCGAGCCGTCGCGCGCCGGGACATAGGTCCTGCCGTCGGTGCGCTTGCCGGCAAGGTGCCCTCCAACGCGGTCCACCTCACGGCGCTGGAGGGTGGCGAGCAGGTCTGGCTGATAGTTGATGCTGCCGTCGTCGCGCCGCTTGGCCAGGCCGTGGGCGATGAGCTGTTGCTTGCGGCGCTCCAGGGCCCGTTGAACCTGATTTCCGAACCCCATTGGGGCTGTCTCAACGGGATGCCGATCGACCAGCTGCCGGTCGAGCCAAGTGGCGGCCTCGGCCGTGATCTGCCGATCGAGGGCGACGGCGGAGTGCGCCTCGGCGACGAGCTTGCGGCCTTCGCGCTCGTCGTAGGCCGCTGCCCGTTCCAGGTAATCGCGCGGGATGACCCAATGGTCGCCGTCGAGGCGGCCGACGATGCCCGCCCGTCGCAGGGCTTCGAGGCGCCTCACGTGGGCCTCGATGTGACCTTCGACATCGCCGCCGGGTATGCGCGCCGTCATCCTGGCAACCTCGTAGTGCTCCTGGGGCTCGTAGAACCCATCGTTGCGGGCGGCGTAGGCGGCGATGGTCTTGTCCACACACCGCGTTGAGGGCGCGCGGCCGACGGTGAGGATGGCAGCGATCCGCGCCTCGTTTGGCACCAGCGTGGCGAAACAACGTGATCAGACCAAATGGCGCGACCCAAGCTCCTGCGGCAGCCCATCTCCAACTTGAGATTGGTGGTATGCGAGGGACAGCTTGTGTGCCCGCGGTGGAGCAATGCCTCAGACGGCTCCCCAAAGTTCAGGGTGTGAAGGTCATCTATCCTCCAGGGCAGGCGAGGTGGGCAAGGCGGTCCGGGCGCTTGGCTGGCTTGGCAAGCGGCGGGCTCCCGAGGCCCTCGAAAGCCTGAAACGGAAGCTGCCCCCGTCGGAAGTGCAGGAGCTCATCGCGGTGAGGCGGGCGCTCCCAAGCTGGCTGGCCAAATCCATTGGCGAAACGCTGGTGGCACATGGCTGATGCCCTTGTGAGTGTCGCCCGGCCCGACCAACGTGATGCTTTGGGCGTGGCCGCCGCGACGTCGGGGCGGCCCGCCCATCATTTTGAAAAGGACGTTTGGGTCGTCGATGCGCTGTTCTCCTCGCCGTACGGCGAACATCTCGTGTTCAAGGGCGGAACGTTGCTCTCGAAGGGCTACTGACCTGCCCGGTTTCTTCGGGCCACGTTTAACTTGAGAGCTCCGCCCTCGGTTGATCCTTCGTTTGCCCCTTGCG
>JAIEQJ010000100.1 GCA_019747815.1 Hyphomonadaceae bacterium | reverse complement strand
AATCACCTTGTCCTGCCTCGCGGGTGGAGGAATTTGACTGACCGCACCCGGAGGAATTTGAAGTGACCCGCGGGGTTTGAAGGCTATTTCCATGTCTCCATGAGCACCCGCCAGGTCTTCATCGGCACACTGCATGTGGCCCTGGCGTTCCTGCTTCTGGGCGTGGCCGCCTACTACTGCTTTCAGCGACTGCCGCTTGCCGCCCTCGACCGCGCCCTACAGCGCCTGGAGGGGAAGCGGCGGGAGCTGCTGGAGCAGAAAGACCGGCTTGTGATGCAGAATCTGCGGTTCGATGCGGCTCTCAACAACATGTCGCCGGCGCTGTGCATGTTCGACGGCAACCACGAGTTGGTGGTTTGCAACGCGAACTACGCCAAGATGTACGGCTTGGACGAGGATGTGATCAAACCGGGCACACATTTCCTCAGGATCATGCAGCGCCGCATCGCCAGCGGCCTCGAGACCGAGAGGACGGCTGACGAGTATCTTCATGACCTGCTCGAAAGCATGGTGGACGACCGGCCGGTCACAAAGGTGAGCGAGCTTGGCGACGGGCGCGTCATCGCCATCAAGCAGCGGCGGCTGCCGGATGGCGGGTGGGTCTCCACGCATGAGGACATCACTCAATACCGCCGCATCGAAGCCCAGGTCGTCCATCTGGCGCGACACGATGCGTTGACCGATCTGCCCAACCGCCTGCATTTGCGCGAACGCCTGGAGGAAGCAACGGCCAATGCGCGCAAGGGCGAGAATTTGGCTGTGCTCTGTCTCGATCTCGACCGCTTCAAGGAAATCAACGACACGCTCGGGCACGCGTCGGGAGACGCCATGCTGAAGGCTGTCGGCGATCGGCTGCGCGGCTGCTTGGGCCCGCGCGATCTGGTGGCGCGCCTCAGTGCCGACGAATTCGCGATCATGCAGCTCAGTGGCGAGCAGCCGTTCGCTGCAACGTCGCTGGCGGGCGAACTCATCGTGGCCTTGAACCAACCGTTCGATGTCCTCGGGCAACCCGTCATGGTGGCTGCCAGCATTGGCATCGCCGTGTCGTCCGACGACGACAAGAACGCCGACAAACTCTTGAAGAGCGCCGACCTCGCGCTGCATCGCGCCAAAGCTGAAGGCGGGAGCACCTATCGCTTCTTCGAAGCTGCCATGGATGCGGATATGCAGGAGCGGTGCAAGCTGCAGTTCGATCTGCGCAAGGCCCTCGCAAACGGCGAATTCGAGCTTCATTATCAGCCGGTGGTCAATCTGGCACGCAACGAGATTTGCGGGCTGGAGGCGCTATTGCGGTGGCACCATCCCGAGCGCAACAAGGTCTCGCCCGGGACATTCATTCCCGTGGCGGAGGAGACGGGGCTCATTCTGCCGATCGGCGAATGGGCGTTGCGGCAGGCCTGCGCCGATGCCGTCAAGTGGCCGGAGCATATCAAGGTGGCGGTGAACCTTTCGCCCGCGCAGTTCAAGAGCCCCAATCTCGTGCAGATGGTGTTTGCGGCGCTGGCCGCCTCGGGACTGCCTGCGCACCGCCTGGAGCTTGAGATCACCGAGTCGGTCCTGCTGCACGACAACGACGCCACAATCGCCACGCTGCACCAACTGCGATCGCTCGGCGTGCGCATCGCCATGGACGATTTCGGCACCGGCTACTCGAGCCTCGGCTACCTGCGCAGCTTCCCCTTTGACAAGATCAAGATCGATCGCTGCTTCGTCAGCGATCTCTCCAACGACAACACAGGTTCGCACGCCATCCTGCGTGCCGTCGCCCACCTGGGCTCGAGCCTCGGCATGGCGACCACCGCCGAGGGCGTGGAGACGCAGGAGCAGGTGGACAAGGTGCGCGCCGAGGGCTGCACCGAGATGCAGGGCTACTTCTTCAGCCCGCCGCGGCCGATTCACGAGATCGAGCGCCTTTTCCTGCAGCCGGGCGAGCGAACCGCAAACGCGGCCTGAGCGGCCTCGAAGCCGAGGCCGGACGCTGCAGCGCTAGGCAGCGGATCTCGGCGAGCGCCGTCGCTGCCCCATAGCGGCGATCAGCTTTCCCAGCTCCACGAAATCGCGCTTGCGCGGGCAGGTGGAGCGCCAGGCCAGGCCCAGCGTGCGGCTGGGCTCGGGCTCGGCAAAGCGCATGATGCGGACGTCTGCGTGCTTGGTCTCGAGATCGACGCTGATCTCCGGCAGCAGCGTGAGGCCCAGGCCGTTGGCAACCATCTGCACGATGGTGGACAGGCTCGATGCCCCGAACGTATTGATGCTGTCGACTTGGCGCAGCCGGCAGAAGGCCAAGGCCTGATCGCGCAAGCAGTGCCCCTCCTCGAGGAGGAGCAGCCGATCCTCCTTCAGGAGATCCGCAGTCGCCCTGACCACGCCCTGCATCCGGCGCTCGCGCGGCAGCGCCAGCAGAAACCGGTCCTCGAACAGGCGGATCGTCTCGACATCGGGATGCTCGATCGGCAGCGCGAGCAGCAGGAGATCGAGCGAGCCGTCGAGAAGCTGCTGCAGCAGCGCCTGCGTCTGCGTCTCACGGATATGCAGATCGAGATCTGGATATTCCCTGCGCACGAGCGGCAGCAGCGGCGGCAGCATATAGGGCGCTATCGAGGGAATGACGCCCAGATGCAGCGGACCTGACAACAGGCTCGCCCGGTGGCGCGCATAGTCGCCGAGGTCACGCACCTCGGCCAGAATGCGGGTGGCGCGCCGCGCAATCTCCCGACCCTCAGCGGTAAGCCGCACGCCCCTGGATCGCCGCTCCACCAGCTCAAGCCCCAGCTCGTTCTCCAAGTCCCGGATCTGCATCGACAGGGCCGGCTGTGTCACCGCGCAATGGTCTGCCGCCCGGCCGAAGTGGTTGAACCGGGCAACCGCATCGAAGTAGCGAAGCTGCTTGATAGAGACCATGGGCCTGCTCCGGCGTGTGCGGCGGTCGCCCCCACCTTGCCTCTCGCCCATGAGGGCGCATTTATAGATCAGATATTCTTATTATAGAGGCAATATAAAACGATTAGAGCTGATCGACAAGGGCCTCTAGCGTGCCGGATCGACGAGACACGAGAGAGGACAAAATGGCGAAAAGACCTCAGCTCACGACCACGGGCGGCGCGCCCGTTGCGGACAATCAGACGTCGGTCACGGCCGGCCCGCGCGGTCCGCTGCTGATGCAGGACTATCAGCTCCTGGAGAAGCTGGCCCATCAGAACCGCGAGCGCATCCCTGAGCGCACTGTGCATGCCAAAGGCTGGGGCGCGTTCGGCACGTTCACTGTCACGCATGACATTGCCAAGTTCACGCGCGCAGTCCTCTTCGCCAAGGTGGGCACGAAGACCGACATGCTGGCCCGCTTTTCGACCGTGGCGGGCGAGCTGGGCGCCGCAGATGCCGAGCGCGACGTGCGCGGTTTCGCGCTCAAGTTCTATACGAGCGAGGGCAACTGGGATCTCGTGGGCAACAACACACCCGTGTTCTTCGTACGCGACCCGCTCAAGTTTGCCGACTTCATTCACACTCAGAAGCGCCACCCAAAGACCAACATGCGCTCGCCAACGGCCATGTGGGATTTCTGGTCGCTATCGCCCGAGTCCTTGCATCAGGTGACGATCCTGATGTCCGATCGCGGGCTGCCGACGGCGCCGATGCACATGAACGGCTACGGCTCGCACACCTATTCGATGCTCAATGCCAAGGGCGAGCGCTTCTGGGTGAAGTTCCACTTCAAGACCCAGCAGGGCCACAAGCACTCCACGAACCGCGAGGCGGAGGCGGTGATCGGCAAGGACCGTGAAAGCTACCAGCGTGCGCTGTTCGGCGCGATCGAGCAGGGCCAGTTCCCGAGGTGGACCCTCTTCATCCAGGCCATGCCGGAGGCCGAAGCCGACAAGACGCCGTACAATCCGTTCGACCTGACCAAAGTCTGGCCACACGGCGACTATCCGCTGATCGAGGTTGGCGTGATGGAGCTGAACCGCAATCCGGACAACTACTTCGCCGAGATCGAGCAGGCCGCGTTCTCGCCTTCCAACGTCGTGCCCGGCATTTCCTGGTCGCCCGACAAGATGCTGCAGGCGCGCATTTTCTCGTATGCGGATGCGCATCGCTACAGGCTGGGGACGCACTACGAGGCGATCCCCGTGAACCAGCCGAAGTGCCCGGTGCACCACTATCACCGGGACGGGCTCATGAACACGTACGGCGGCATCAGAAGCGGCAATCCGGATGCCTACTATGAGCCGAACTCGTTCTCGGGCCCTGTGCAGGCACCCGAGTTCCGCGAGCCGCCGCTGCGGCTCTCGGGTGAGGCTGACCGTCACTCCCAAGCCGACGGTGCGGGTCAGCAGGTCGACGACTTCACCCAGCCCGGCAACCTGTTCCGGCTGATGAATGAGGAGCAGCAGCAGCGCCTCATGGACAATACCGCCGAGGCGATGCAGGGCGTGCCGAAGGACATCATCAAGCGCTGGGTCGGCCACTGCTACCAGGCCGATCCGAACTACGGCATCGGCATTGCGACCCGCATGGGGCTCGGCGTGGACGACCTGCCGCGCGCCAGAGCGGCAGAGTAACCGGCGCCGATTGAAGGGCGAGGCCGCATGCGGAGCCTTGCCCGCAACCCCTGACCGAGAAGGACAGCGTCTCATGGCCACACAACCGAGCACCCTCTCCAATCGTGCCGATGCCGTCACGGAGCTCTTCACGGAGGCGCGGGTGGACGTTCTCAACGCAGCGCTGGCCGACCGCGGCGTTAGCGCGGACAGGATCATCACCATCCTGCACGTACCGGGGCAAACCGTCGCCAACCCAGCACCGGCACAGTTCCGGGTGCTCTATCGGGCAGCGTAACGCTCGCGCGGAGGATGCCCAGCTACCGCAGGTGGCAGGCGACGTGGTGGCCCGGCTCAACCTCACGCAGCGCGGGCGTTTCCACCCTGCAGCGCGCTTCGGCATAGGGGCAGCGGGTGTGGAAGTGGCAGCCCGCGGGCGGCTTCAGCGGGCTCGGCACGTCGCCCTGCACGACACGCTTGGCACGCTTGATGGCGGGATCGGGCACCGGGACGGCCGCCAGCAGCGCCTCCGTATAGGGGTGCAGCGGCCGGGTGAACAGCGTGGTCTTGTCGGTGTACTCGACGACACGGCCCAGGTACATCACCGCGATGCGGTGACTGATGTGCTCCACCACGGCCAGATTGTGCGAAATGAAAAGGTAGGAGAGCTGCAAGTCGCGCTGCAGGTCCATCAGCAGGTTGATGACCTGCGCCTGGATCGACACATCGAGCGCGGACACCGGCTCGTCACAGACGATGAGCTTGGGGTTGAGCGCAAGCGCCCGGGCAACGCCGATGCGCTGGCGCTGGCCGCCCGAGAACTGATGCGGGTAGTTGTCCATCTGCGCGATGCGAAGCCCGACGCGGTCAAACAGCTCGGCTACGCGGTCGCGGCGCACCTGCCTGCTCGAATGGCCGTGGATCTTGAGAGGCTCGGCCACGATGTCACCGACCCGCATGCGCGGGTTCAGCGAGGAGAACGGGTCCTGGAAGATGATCTGCATCCGCTTGCGGAAGGGGCGCAGCTCAGCCCTCCCCAAATGGGTGATGTCGCGGCCTTCCAGCCGCAGGACGCCGGCCGTCGGCTCGATGAGACGCAGAATGGCACGGCCCACGGTAGTCTTGCCGCAACCCGATTCACCGACGAGGCCCAACGTCTCGCCTGGCCCAATGGTGAAGCTCACGTCGTCGACGGCGTAGACATATCCCACCGTGCGGCGCAGGAGGCCCTTGCGCACGGGGAAGTGCTTCTTGAGCCCATCGACCTGGAGCACGGGGACGGGCGCCTCAAGCATTGACGCCTCGCGCTGCCTGGTCGGCATGCCAACAGGCCGCCCAATGGCCCGCCTGCTTCTCCTCGTAGCCGGGATACTCGCGCCGGCACAAGTCGCTGGCAAAGCTGCAGCGCGGCGCAAAGGTGCAGCCGGCCGGCAAATGGCTGAGCGCCGGCACCATGCCCGGGATCTCCCGCAGGCGCGCGGCCGCCGTCACCGTCTCGCGGCGCATCAGGGCAAGGCGCGGAATCGAGCTCATGAGGCCGCGGGTGTAGGGGTGGAGCGGATGCGCGAACAGATCATCGACCGATGCCTCCTCCACCTTGCGCCCGGCATACATCACGATCACGCGCTCGGCGGTCTCGGCCACCACGCCGAGATCGTGGGTGATGAGAATGACGGCGGTGCCGAGCTCGCGACGCAGCTTGGCGATGAGGTCGAGAATCTGCGCCTGGATCGTGACGTCGAGCGCCGAGGTCGGCTCGTCGGCGATCAGCACCTTGGGATTGCAGGCGAGCGCCATGGCGATCATGGCACGCTGGCGCATGCCGCCCGAGAGCTGGTGGGGATATTCCTTCAGCCGCTGCCGCGGCTCGGGAATGCCGACAAGCTGCAGCATCTCGATGGTGCGCGCCAGGGCCGCCCTACGCGAGGTGGTTTCATGCAGCAGGAGCGCCTCGCCGATCTGGCGGCCGATGGTCATCACCGGATTGAGCGAGGTCATCGGCTCCTGGAAGATCATGGAGATCTCCTTGCCGCGGATGCCGCGCATGGCCGCATTGTCGAGGTCGATGAGATCGACGCCGGCAAGGCGCGCCGAGCCGCCGACGATGCGGCCGGGCGGGTCGGCCACGAGGCGCATGAGAGACAGCGCCGTCACGCTCTTGCCGCACCCGGATTCGCCGACGATGGCCAGCATTTCGCCGCGCCGGAGCGAGAACGACACGCCGTCGACCGCCTTCACCAGGCCGGAGCGCGTATAGAAGTAGGTCTTGAGATCCTCCACCTCGAGCACGTGCCCACTGGTGGCAGGATGACCGGCGGGCGCCGGCTGCGGACGATCCGGGGGTGGCAGCACGCGTGCCATCTAGAAGCGCTGCCTCGGATCGAGAATGTCCCGGATGGCATCACCCAGCAGGTTGGTGCCGAACACGACGGCACTGATGGCAACACCCGGGAAGATCACCAGCCAGGGGGCGGTGCGCACGTACTCCGCCGCGGATTCGGACAGCATGCGCCCCCAGGACGGATGCGGCTCGGGGATGCCGAGCCCCAGGAACGCCAGCGCGGATTCGACCAGGATCGCCGAGCCGAACTGGGCGGTGGCAAGAACGATGAGCGGAGCCAGCGTGTTGGGCAGCACGTGATGCACAGCGATGCGCATCTCGCTCATGCCGATGGCACGGGCCGCTTCCACATAGGGCATCTCGCGCAGGGACAACGTGTTGGAGCGTATGATGCGCGCCACGTTGGGCACGAGCGGGATGGCGATGGCGATGATCGTGTTGGTGAGCGAAGGGCCGAGCGAGGCGGCCATGACCAGCGCCATCACCAGCAGCGGCAGCGACTGCATGATGTCGATCAGGCGCTGCACGATGAGATCGAACCAGCCGCCGAAGAAACCCGACGTGAGACCGACGATCATGCCGATCAGACAGCCGAGCGCGGTGGCGCCGAGGCCGACCGCAAGCGAGATGCGCGCGCCGTAGATGATGCGGGATAGAACATCGCGGCCCATGAAGTCGGCGCCCAGCAAATGCTGGCCGCCAGGCGGAGCAAGCGAGGCGCGTGCATTGGTCGTCAGCGGATCGAAGGTGGCAATGGCGTCGGCGAAGACGGCGGTGGCGACAAAGACGATCATGATCAGAGCCCCGATGGCTCCCAGCGGATAGCGCCGCATGAAGAACAACGCCGTGCCGAGAGGACCGTGCACATGGGCACCGGCGCGGGCGAGCTCGGCATCATGATCGATGACCGCCACGCGTTCATTCCTCGTATTTGATGCGCGGATCGAGCACCACGTAGGTCATGTCGACGATGAAATTGACGACCACGACGACCACGGCGATGAACATCACCAGATTCTGCACGATGGGGTAGTCGCGCCACCGGATGGCCTCGACGAGGAAGCGTGCAACCCCGGGAATATTGAACACCGTCTCGGTCACGATCAGCCCGCCGATCAGGAATGCCGCCTCGATGCCGATAATGGTCACCACCGGCAGCACGGCATTGCGCAGGGCGTGCTCGTAGTTGACGGACGCATCCGAGGCGCCCTTGGCGCGTGCGGTGCGGATGTAGTCCTGGCGCAGCACCTCCAGCATCGAGGAGCGGGTGAGACGCATCACCAGCGCCGAGCTGCGAAAGCCGACGGCGGCGGCCGGGATGCTGAGCAGCGCAATCTCCCGCCAGAAATTGTCCGGCGTGCTGCGGTAGATCGGGATCCAGCCGAACCACTGCACGCAGGCCATCAGGATCAGCAGCCCCAGCCAGAACGACGGCAGCGACAAGCCGCTGAGGCTCACGACCCGCAGCACATAGTCGAGAGCGGTGTTCTGGCGCACCGCGCTGATGACACCCAGCGGCACTCCGAACAGGACGGAAAATACCAGCGCCAGCACGGCGAGCTTGGCCGTGACGGGGATGCGCGGCAGGATCTCCTCAATCGCCGGCTTCTCCGACACGAACGCGTAGCCGAGGTCGCCGCGCGCCAGCCCCGCAATCCAGGCGACGTACTGCGTGACGATGGGCTGATCGAGCCCGAGCTGCCGCTCGATCTTGGCCTTCTGCGCCGGGTTCACGAAGCCTGCAGAGTCGAAGATGATGTCCGTGATGTTGCCCGGAACCAGGCGCAGCATCACAAAGATCAGCACCGACATGCCGAACAGCGTGAGCAGCATCAGCAGGAAGCGGCGTATCAGATAGGCTCCCACGCGCGGCTCTCCGATTGATCATTCGCCATCCGGCTGGCGCTGTCGCCGCTGCTATTTGTCCAGCCACACGTCCTCGAAGCGCCAGTTGTTGTAGATGCTGTTGTGGTGCAGCACGAAGCCCTTCAGGTGCGGCTGCCAGCAGGTGGCCGCACGCTCATAGGAAATGATGGGCCGCGCCAGGTCCTCGGCCAGCCGCCTCTCGATCTCCCATACGATCTGCTTGCGCGTGGCCACATCGGTTTCCTGCGACTGCCGGTCGATCAGCGCATCCACCTCCTTGTTGCAATACTGGGTGAGGTTGCGCTCCGAGTTGCAGGCATAGTTCTCGTACAAGTTCACGTCCGGGTCGTCGACGCCGACACCCGTCAGGTTCATGCCGACCGAGAACTCCTTGCGCGTCACCTTGGCGTGCCAGATGCTGGTGTCGACCACATCCAGCTCGCCGTCGATGTAAATGCTCTTGAGCTGGTCGATCAGCAGCACGGCGGGGTCGCGATAGATCGCGATATTGCGCGTCGATACCTTCACTTTGAGCGTCTTGCCGGGGCCGTAGCCGAGCCCCGCCATGATCTTGCGACCCTCGGCCCTGCTCTTGTCGATGTCCGCGCTGTAGCCGGGCAGCTTTTCCAGCATCTCCGGCGGCATCCCCCAGCTTCCTTCCGGCGGCGGCAACATCACGCCCGCGAGCGAATGCTTGCCCTGGCTGACAATGTCGATGATCGACTTGCGATCGAGGGTCAGAGCCAAAGCCTGCCGCACCTTCGCATCGTTGAACGGCGGCGCGGACGGATTGACGATCAAATTGGTGGAAACGCCCGTCGATGCCACCTCGCAAACGGCCCTGGGCGCCTGGCTCGTCACATCCTTGAGCAGCGGCACCGTCACATCGGCCGAGAAGGTCATATCGAACTCGCCCGCAATGAAGGCCAGGATCCGCGTGGAACGGTTCTCGATCACCTTCCATTCGATGGCATCAAGATAGGGCCGCCCCTTCTTCCAGTAGTCCGGATTGCGGGCGAAGCGCACGACGTCGCCGCGCTTGAACTCGACAAACCGGAACGGTCCCGTGCCGATCGGATTGGTGCGCATCGCCTGCGTCGACACATGGCAGGGGTAGATCGGTGTGTAGCCCGATGCCAGCATGTTGAGCAGAGAGGGCTGCGGACGACCGAGCACGAACGTCGCCTCGTGATCGCCATTGACCGCCACGTCCTTGACGTTCTGATACCAGATGGCGCGCGGGTTCCTGCGAAAGTCGTCGGCGGTGTCCTTGCCGGTCAGCTTGGCCCAGGTGCACTGCACATCCTTGGCCGTGAACGGCTTGCCGTCGTGCCATTTGACGCCCTGGCGCAGCTTGAACGTCAGCCTGGTCCGTGTGGCGTCCCAGGCCCAGCTCTCGGCCAGATCGGGAACGATGGTCTCGGCCGAATTGAGCTTCTTGCCCTGGTCGAACATCACGAGGTTGTTGAAGACGGCCATGAACGGCTGCACCGTCGAGATGGTCGCTTCCTCGTGGATGGAGCCGCTCGGCAGATTGTCGCGATGGTAAACGCGGAGCGTTCCGCCCTGCTTCTCGGCAAGCGCCGGCCCGCCGGCCAGCGTGACAGCCCACAGACAAAGGGCCATCGCAGTCGCGATTTTGGCGCGCATGTCCGTCCTCCCACGGGCTCGCCGCTGAGCCGGCATCGGGAAGGTGGCGGCTCGCAGCAGCCTTTAAATTTTATCCAGCCACGCTAGACGCGGCTGCCGTGTTGGGCAACTGCCAAATAGCCAACAATCAAGGGAGGACGCTGCACGCCCACGCTCTCCGGCCGCAGCCTGAATGACCGCCGCCAGCCCCATTGTTCAGCTCAATCAGTTCAATGGATCAACCCAATGGCGCAACCCGGGCAGGCGGGACCGGCCAGCGACCGTCGGCCGATCCCTCCAGCCCTTCGATCCTCTCCGGCGTCCGCCCCAGTATGCTTAATCCGACATTTTTCTTTCCGGCCACGCGACGGTGCAACCGGTACGGCACCGTTTTCGTTTATTGAACAGCATGGATCACGCCAAGCGATCTCGGCAGTTGAAGGAGGTTGCGAATGAAACGAACGACTGGCGGGTTCTTGACGCGCAGCCTGGCTGCAGTGGCTCTGGTGACCCTGTATGGGCTCAGCCTTGTCGGCATCTCCGGATTTGTGATGGGTGTGCCGAAGGCTGAGGCTCACGGCCGTCGTGGCCGCAGGGGTGGTTTCCACGGTTTCCGTGGATTCCGTGGCTTCCGCGGACGCCGTGGCCGACGCGGTCGCGGCATTTGGTGGGGACCGAGCTTCTACGGCGCCTACAGCCCCTATGGCTGCTTCTGGAGTCCGTATCGCGGACGCTGGGTCTGTCCGGGACCCTATCCCTACTACTACCGCTACTACCGGTAGTCTTCGCCGGCCGACGGCGGCTTCGGCCGGCCACTCCTCCTCACGTCGGGTGGGGAGAGGCCTGCCTTGCGCATTCCTTTCCCCTGAGACCAGCCGGGTCGAACCGGCCTCAGCTAGTGTCCCGATCGCGAAGTTCGCCGGATCTTGCAGCAGGCGCTGAACGAACTTCGCGATCGAAAGGACACTGGCAAGTTCATGGTTCCAGTGTGATTCAGATCGAGAAATTCGCTCAGTGGGCGTGCTGCGAGGAAGGGCGAATTTCTCGATCATCACACTAGGGTCCCTCCGGTTGAGATTGAATCGAAGGTGTCATCCCGGCCGGAGCACAGCGCAAAGCCGGACCCCGAGGTTAAGGCGCAAGGCTGGTGCTGCTGATGCTCTGCTGGTGCTCTGGGCCCCTGGGTCCCGGATCGGCCTCCGGCCGTCCGGGATGACACCTGGGCCGGACGCGTCCACGATAATCGGGCGGACTCCGGCAATCCCGGCACGCGCGCCGGCAGGAAACCTACTCGCGCAGCAGGCTCGAGCCGCCATCCACGGGCAGTGCCACGCCGGTGATGAAACTCGCCTCCTCCGAGGCGAGGAACAGCGCCGCATGCGCAACGTCCCACGCCGTTCCCATCTTCCGGCGCAGCGGCACGCGGGCATCGCGGGCGGCCGCCACCTCCGCGCGCGTCTTGCCCCAGGTGCGGGCGCGCGTGTCGACGGCCATCGGCGTGTCGATCAGGCCGGGCAGGATGACGTTGCAGCGGATGCCGAACGCCGCATTCTGCGTAGCAATCTGCTGGGTGTAAGCGATCATGGCGGCCTTGGTGGCCTTGTAGGCAACGGTTGGATAGTTGGTCGCCCAGGCGGCGACCGAGGAGATGTTGATGACGGCGCCCGCGCGCTGGGCCCGCATCACCGGCAGCGCGTGCTTGCAGGCCATGATGGTGCCGCGCAGGTTGATGGCCGAGATCCTGTCGAAGGCGGCTTCCGTGATCTCCAGCGGACCGGCGTCGCCGCCCGCAAGGCTCAACCCGACATTGTTGTGCAGGATGTCGATGCGGCCCCAGCGCCCCACGGCCTCGGCGACGGCGGCCTCGAGGGTGGCCTCCCGCGTGACGTCGGCCTCGAAGGCAACGCACGTGCCGCCGTCCTCCGCCACGATCGCCGCCGTCTCCTGCGCCGACTTGAGATCGATATCGAGCGCCAGAACCCTGGCGCCTTCGCGGGCGAACAGAAGCGCCGTGGCGCGCCCGTTGCCTAAGCCTTCCCCCGGCCCCTGACCGGCGCCGACGACGATGGCGATCTTTTCCGCAAGCCGCATGCGGGGGCTCCGTTCTCTCGCCTCTCCCCGTAAAGACGGGAAGAGGCGGCATGGCTAAGCCGGTGCAAACCGGACGTAGCCCTCCGGACTGATGGGCCACGCCGGATTCCAGGCGATTTCCCAGGCGTGATCGTCGGGGTCGGCGATGTAGCCGCGCAGGCCGCCGTGCGGCGGCGCATCGGCCGCGCGCAGGATGTCGTCGCTCTGGAACACCGGCGTCCAGCCGAAGCCGTCGCCATAGAAGCGGCGCGACCGGGCCAAGTCGGCAATGCCCAGCGTGATGACTGAAAGCTGCTGCTGCATGAGCCACGTTCCCTTGTTCGCCGACACACCATTGCGCCGGCGTTCAGGCCGTGGGACTTGGCGCATCCGCGCCAGTCAGAGCTTCCCGGAGCCAATTCCCGGCTCGCGGGGAACGATCGGGCCAACCAACCGGTACCGCCCTTTTCGACACCCCGAGACTAGGCGGGCGGCAAACGCGGATCAAGGGACGAGGCTGCGCACCAAGACGGCACAGCGACACTGCGGTGTTGCACCTTGGCGCACCCCAACCCATCTGTCGTGCCGGGACTTCGTCCTGGCATCCAGCCCGCACCAGGCCGGGATGACAACCCAGCACAACATCTGCGAGCGAGCGCAACACCCCCCGCCATGTTCAGCGACCATCTCTCCCGCTGGGAGCTGACGCCCGACGGCGATCCCATCGTGACGCACAGCAGCCGGCTGCTGCCCGTGCGGCAGCATGGCAGGCCTGCCATGCTGAAAGTGGCGATGGAGGCGGAAGAAAAGCGCGGCGGCCTCGTCATGTCGTGGTGGAACGGTGAAGGCGCGGCGCGTGTGCTGGGGCAAGATGGCGATGCGTTTCTGCTCGAGCGCGCCATGGGCCGCCGCTCGCTGGCCCAGTTCACGCGGCAAGGGCGCGATGACGAAGCGACCCGCATCCTCTGCGCAGCAACCAGAACGCTGCACGCGCACAGCGCCGCGCCACCCCCACGCCTCGTCGCGCTGACGCCCTGGTTCAGGGAGCTATGGCCCGCCGCCGAGGCGCACGGCGGCATCCTCGCGCGCTCCGCCACCACAGCGCGCGCTGCTGGCGCACCCGCAGGACGTCGTCGTGCTGCACGGCGACATCCATCATGACAACGTCCTCGACTTCGGCGCACGCGGCTGGCTCGTCATCGACCCGAAGGGCCTGCACGGCGAGCGCGGCTTCGACTATGCCAACCTGTTCTGCAACCCCGAGACCGACATTGCGGTGACGGCGCCGGATCGCTTCGCGCGACGGCTCGACATCGTGACCGAGCGTGCGGGCCTGGAGCGCAAGCGCTTGCTGCAATGGATCCTGGCCTGGGCCGGACTGTCCGCCGCCTGGTGGCTCAGCGACGGCGTGCATCCGGAGATCGATTTCAGGATTGCAGAGCTGGCAGCGGCGGCGCTCTCCCATTCCCCCTGATGCGGCCGCGTCATACGAGAGCAAGCACGCGCGTCGGGCCGCCCGTTGCCCCCTTGATCTTGGGCGCACCGACGACGAGGGTCGCACCGCTGGGCGGGACCTTGTCGAGATTGGCCACATTCTCCAGTCCCCAGCGCCCGGCGGGCAGCCACGCATAGTGCGTCTTGAAATCCTTCGACGGCCCATGATCGAGCGAGAGGGTGTCCACGGCGATGCCGGCGACGCGCCGCGCCCTCAGCAGCATGTCGGCGGCCTCGGGATGAAAGCCCGGAAAATGCAGGACGCCGCCGTCGTCCTTGCCGAGGAACTTCGCAGTGCCGAGATGCCGGCCCCAGCCGGCGTGCATGGCAACGCAGCACCCGCTGGGAAGCCTGCCGTGCCGCCTCTCCCACTGCCGGATGTCGGCGGGGGTGAGTTGGTAGTCCGCGTTGGCGGCAGCCTTGGCGACGACATTGATGACAGCCAGTGGCACGACGAGGTCATCCACAGGCAGCGCGTCAGGACCAGCGCCGCTCTCGGCAAAATGGATCGGCGTGTCGATGTGGGTGCCGGAGTGCTCGAGCACGGTCCATTCCATCAAATTGAAGCCGTCCTTCTTGAACGCCTTGAGTTGCTTCATGCCGATGCCGGGCACGCCGAAGAACGTCGGGAATTCCGGCGTGAGGGCGTGGGTGAGGTCCCTGACCCGGCTGAAGCGGGGGAACGGGCGGGCCTCGGCGGCATCCAAGACCAACGAAGATGTGGCGGCCGTGGCCGCCATGGCCCCGGCAGCCTTGAAGAAGGTACGGCGGGACAGCCTGGACCTGACATGCTCGATCAAACCGGGTGCGCACATGCTCGTCTCCCTTGGGGCAGCCGATGGTGCCGATCCGCATGCTAGCCCAATCTATTCGCCGTAGTCACTCGTCGTGAAGACGTTTGGGGGGCAGGCGCGCGGGATCGGCCGGGTTG
>JAIEQJ010000053.1 GCA_019747815.1 Hyphomonadaceae bacterium | reverse complement strand
CTTCACCCCTCGCTCGCGACGTCGAAAAATGACCGCAATCCCTGCAACAAAGACCCTTTCGAGACAGAAACTAACTAGAGAGGGAGTGACCTAGTTTTTCATGTCTCTCAAAGTCGACCGCTTGCGCTTGAAGAGCTTCAGCGATGTCGAGAAGGCGGACTTCATCAACGGGCCGGACCTGGGGTGGAGTGAACTTCAGTCGGGGCGCCCTCTACTGGCTGCTCCGCAACGAAGTCTACATCGGGCGGGTCGCTCACAAGGGGCAGGTGTATGAGGGGCGGCAACAGGCGATAGTCGAACGGACGCTCTGGGAGAAAGTGCAGGAGCTTCTGTCAGGCAAGAGTGCGGCTCGGGAACACCGGCCGATCGCTCCAAGCGGCCGGCAGCTGGCGGGCTTGTTGTTTGACGACCGTGGCAATTCCATGAGCCCCACTTACACGGTTGGGCGCCGTGGTCGGCGATATCTTTACTATGTGAGCCAAGCCCTGCTGCAAAACGACAAGGGGCGGGCCGGGTCGATCGCCCGCGTACCGGCGGAGGAGATCGAGCGGCTGGTGCATAAGGCGCTAGGACCGAGCAGTGAAGAAGAGGTCCTGCGAAAGCACGTCGAGCGCGTGATCGTCCACGCTGACCGTGTCGAGATCGTCAAAGCCACAACCGATGAGGCCATAGCGAACGCAGTGGAAGCCTCGGCGTCTCGAACCATCGTCGTGACGGCCAGGTTGGCTCATCGCAACCGGGCCAGGATTCTTGATGACGGTTCGGCCGGTCCCAATCCAGCGTTGATGAGGGCACTCGGTCGGGCGCATGAATGGCGCGGTTGGATCGAGCAAGGCGAGGCGATGTCGTATCGCGCCATCGCCAAAAAGGCCGGGGTCACCTCAAGCTACGTGCAGACCATCCTGCCGCTTGCGTTCCTGGCCCCGAGCCTGACGCGGGAACTGCTCGATGGTCGCCGCCAGTTGAGCGGGCAGCTGATGATCCGAATGCGCCGGGGTATACCGGCCGACTGGGCCCAGCAGACCGACAGGCTTTGACGCCGGTCGACTGCCGGTACTCGCCCAATATTGATTGCGAATTGTAAACATCCGGCCAAGACCCACCGCCGCACGCCTGTACCCAACGTCAACAGATGTTGGATCAGGCTTTTCGATCTGCCAAACTTCCTTGTCGGTAATCGGGGGAAGCGGATATGGCGCGCTTCGACAACAAGGTAGTGCTTGTGAGCGGCGGGGCGCGCGGCCAGGGTGCCGCGGAGGCCCGCCTGCTGGTAGCGCAGGGTGCGAAGGTCGTAATCGGCGACCTTCTGGACAATCAGGGCCAAGCACTGGCTGTCGAACTCGGGCCGGCTGCGTCCTTCGTCCGGCACGATGTGACCTCGGAAGCCGATTGGGCCCGCGCTGTCGAAGCCGCCCAGAAGCTCGGCGGCTTGCACGGCTTGGTCAACAACGCTGGAATCTACCAGCCGGCCCCGCTGATGGAGACCGACGACGCGCTCTGGCAGCGGCACATCCAGATCAATCAGTACGGCTGCTTCCTCGGCATGAAGGCGGTAGTGCCGGCGATGGAGCGCTCGGGCGGAGGGTCCATCGTGAATATTTCGTCAGTCGCCGGGCTCAAGGGCTCGCCTGGGTCCTTCGCCTATGCCGCGACCAAATGGGCGCTGCGGGGCATGACCAAGTCGGCAGCGATCGACCTCGCCGGCCGCAAAATCCGGGTGAACTCGGTTCATCCCGGTCCAATCGACACCGATATGATCGCGTTTCGCACGCCCGAGCAGCGCGAGCTGCGGATGAAGCAGGTGCCGATGCACCGTCACGGGACGTCGGAGGAGGTTGCGCAGCTGGTGGCATTCCTCCTATCCGATGAGAGCAGCTATATCACCGGGGCGGAGATCGCTATCGACGGCGCTTCATCGGCCTGAGGCTGCAGGCCTTTTCGCAGCCGGGCGCAGGGATTCGCCGCGGCAGAAATCTTGCCAGTATAAGCACTGCCTATCGCAGCTGCGCCGGTCACGAAATCCGGTTGGCCGTCACACCGAAGAATGCGCTAATCGCCACTCCGATAAGAAGGAAGATTTCTGCCATGTCGCGTATTCGCCCCGCCCGCTTCGTCCACGTGGTCTACCGCACGCGCCAGTTCGACAGGATGATCGCCTGGTATCAGGCCGTGTTCGACTGCAAAGTGCAGTACCAGAATCCCGTGCTCGCGTTCCTTACCTACGACGACGAACATCATCGGGTCGCCATCATCAACCTAACTGCCGTGCAGCCTGATTCGGGCAAAGACGAACGGCGCGGCATCATCGGCGTCGATCACGTCGCCTACACCTACGGCTCGGTCGAGGACCTGCTGGAGAACTACGCCCAACTCAAGGAGAAAGGCATCGTGCCCTATTGGTGCGTGCATCACGGCGTCACAATGTCGATGTACTACGCTGACCCGGACGGCAATCAAATGGAGCTACAGGTCGACGCCTTCGCGTCTGGCGACGACGCCAACCGATACATGCTGGGGCCACACTTCGAGGCCAATCCAATCGGCGTCGAGTACGATCCGGATGACGCCCTAAAGAAGATCAGGTCGGGCACACCCGGGACTGCCTTCCTGCAACGCCAGAGTGACCTGCCGGTCTCGCCGATCCGGGGCACCCTTGCGCATTGACGTTCGAGAGGAGCTCGGCGCCCCGCCGGCTCACCCTTCGGCGCATCGTGACGCCTATTGAACACGGGAATAGGCGAACCTGCCTCTCGATCGGGTTTCAAACTCGCGCGCTGCCGCAGTGTTCGGTGTTTGTCTGTCGCCACTGAAGGAGGATTGAGGCGGCACGGCACTGATGGTCCCGCCGAAGTTCACGATCGCAGAGTGATGACTCGAAGAATAGCGCCCAGAGATTTTTGGCCGAAAACGCCTCATTCGCTCCAAACACCGCTAAAGGTACCGGTCTCTGGTGTCACTCCAGGTCCTGAAAGTGCCGCACAGTGCGGCGTTTTGAGCTAACCGCCCGTTGTCGGTGTTAGCGGCGACGAGTGGTTGGTAGAGAAGAACTTGATTCGAATACCAAGCATCATTTGTTGCTACGCTTTTCCGACCGGCTAGGTCTGCTTCTCACCTCAAAGCGGCCGAACCGTAGGTAGTCGGCCACATCCGCTAAGTGCCAGAGGACTAAACCGCTCGCGCGGTAGTTTGGGCGACGAGAGTCAGGTGGATCAGGGTAACGGGATGGGAGCGTCCTGTCGGAGGATCGGGGTGCTGAACCTCACCTCACGACAGGAGCACTCCCATGACCGACAAGGCCATCAGCCCGTTGCGCCAGCGCATGATCGAAGACATGACGATCCGCAAGTTCGCGCCGAAGACGCAGGCATCCTACATCCGTGCCGTCAGGAACTTCACGGTCTTTCTTGGCCGCTCGCCGGACCAGGCGAGCGCGGAGGACCTGCGGCATTATCAGCTGCATCTGGCCTCCAGCGGCATCGCGGTTCCGAGCCAGAACGCGACGGTGACGGCGCTGCGGTTCTTCTTCGCCGTGACGCTTGAGCGGAGCGAGATCGCGCAGCGCATGCCTTTCGTTCGCGAGCCCCGCAAGCTGCCTGTGGTTCTGAGCCCTGAGGAGGTTGCGCGCTTCTTGCAAGCTGCTCCGGGTCTCAAGTACCGGGCGGCGCTGAGCGTGGCCTATGGCGCGGGCTTGCGCGCCAACGAAGTGATCTCGCTCAAGATCGGCGACATCGACAGCACCCGGATGGTCATTCGGGTCGAGCAGGGGCAAGGGGCACAAGGATCGCTACGTCATGCTGTCGGGGCATCTGCTGGAGCTGCTGCGCGCCTATTGGAAGGCGGCGCGACCACAGGGTTGGCTGTTCCCCGGGCAGAACTCGGTCAACCCGCTGACGACACGCCAGCTCAATCGTGCCTGCCATGCCGCGGCGCAGCTGGCCGGGATCGACAAGCGCGTCTCTCTCCACACGCTGCGGCACAGCTTTGCCACCCATCTGCTGGAGCAGAAGGTCGACATCCGCGTGATCCAGGTGCTGCTCGGACACAAGAAGCTCGACACCACGGCGCTCTACTCCCAGGTCGCCACCAAGACCATCCGCGAGGTCACCAGCCCGCTCGAGCAACTCGTCATGATGCCGCCCGCCTGACGCGGCGCGGGTGGCGCGTCCGGCTCTGGAGGTCGCGGATATCTTCCGCGCCGACGGGCCGGCGTGGCGTATAGCCAACGCCGGTCATGTGAGCCTCGGGCAGATGAAGGTGATGTCAGCGATCGAGCGCTGCCGCACGGCAGCACTCGGCGGCCATGTCGCGCGCTGCGAGAAGTGCGACCACACCGACATCGCCTACAACTCCTGTCGCAACCGCCATTGCCCCAAGTGCCAGGGCGCGGCGGCGCAAGAATGGCTGGCCGACCGCGAGGCCGAGCTCCTGCCGGTAGCCTACTATCACGTGGTGTTCACGCTGCCGGCGCCGATCGCCGACATCGCCTACCACAACAAGGCCGAGATCTACGCCATCCTCTTCAAGGCCGCCGCCGAGACCCTGATCACCATCGCCGTGGACCCTAAGCATCTCGGGGCCCGGATCGGCCTCACCGCCGTGCTCCACACCTGGGGCTCGGCGCTCACCCATCACCCGCACGTCCATTGCATCGTGCCGGGCGGCGGCCTCGCGCCCGACGGTGAGCGCTGGATCTCATGCCGGCCAGGCTTCTTCCTGCCCGTGCGCGTGCTCTCGCGGCTGTTCCGCCGGCTGTTCCTGGAGAAGCTCGCCGCGGCGTATGATGCCGGCCGCCTCCACTTCTTCGGCGATCACGCGGCGCTCGCCGAGCGCTGCGCCTTCGCGGCCTATCTGGCGCCGCTGCGCAAGGTCGAGTGGGTCGTCTACGCCAAGCGACCCTTCGCCGGACCACAGGCGGTGCTCGCCTATCTCAGCCGCTATACCCACCGCGTCGCCATCGCCAACAGCCGGCTGATCGCCTGTGACGACAATGGCGTCACCTTCAAATGGAAGGACTATCGCGCCAAGGGCCACGACCGGCACAAGGTCATGACGCTGGCGAGTGGCGAGTTCATTCGCCGCTTCCTCATCCACGTCTTGCCCAGCGGCTTCCATCGCATCCGACACTATGGCCTGTTCGCCAATGGCGGGCGTGCCGACAACCTCGCCCGAGCCCGCCAACTGCTCGCCGTCCAGCCAAAGCAGAACGAGCCCCCCGACGCTGAAGCCAATGCCGACGAGCCGTCGATGCACTCGTTCCCATGCCCGTGCTGCGGTGGCCGCATGATCATCATCGAGACCTTCGAGCGCGGCTCCACGCCCAGGACCCGACCGTCGAGCCTGATCAGGATCGACACATCATGATGCCCCTTCCGACAGCCCGACGCTTAAACGCTGCTCGTCTGTGCAGGTCCTCGACCGGCGAGGGCGACGCTCGCGTCAAAACCGCATCGGCGCACGCTCTTACCTGTCATGCCGCTAGGCGCGCACCCTCGAGATCCCTCGCTTTGGCCCTCCAGCTCTCTCACCGAGCGCCTCAGGCTGCCCAAGCTCGAACAACCGAGCCGGCCGCGCCACAACTGCCAGCGCCACTATCCCCATAGCGCGCGGCACCACCGAGCGAACACGGCCCGCGGTTTCCTCCCCTGAGGCTTCTCGGACGCCTGCCGCTCGCCTGTGTGGAGGACGTCCATCAGCGGCAGGCGTCCGAGAACCCTTAACATGAGCCGACGTGGCAGCCCCTCGGCGTCGTGTCCGCTTTGCCCCCGATAGCGGCACATAGGGAATGTCGGCACGCCCTACCCCAAGGCCTCGGGACCGATGAAGGTGACCGTGCAGGTTTCGAGCAACCATAGTGGATGTGGGCTCCACCAGAAGTGACGTCTCACTCTTTGCCCCGCAGAGACAGCCGGCCGAAATCGGCCCAATTGCGCGAAAGGGTAGGAAATCTAGGAGTCTCTGGTGTCATTAGAGGGCCGGAAAGGGCCAATTTGCGTGGCCTTTCCCGGATTGTGTTAAAATAGTCTCTTACTACCTAGGGTGGTTGGTAGAGCAGGCTTGATTCGAACGCCAAGCATCACTCTAAAACGCCGCTGGGCGCATCACTCCAAGCGGCAGACATGAAAGCATGCAAAAAGGTCGTAAATTCTAGCGTTTTTCTTGAAAGGCCTGAAAAGCAAGCACCAGTTTGCAGCGAGACTTTTTGATCGGGCCATTGCTCAAATGACGATCACCAATGAGTGTCGGTCTCGGTGGTTGCAGGCCCCCGCAACCACCGAGACCGACATTCCCGAGGCCTTCGCTACGGGAATGTCGGTTTTCTTATTTGTGCCAATGGGTTGCGCTCCGACCCATCGCATAATCGTCGCTAGAGCATCGAGCGCTTAATCGTGGGCATATCCAGCCTGTTTGAGATAGTTGGAGCATTCCGACTGGGAGTAGAGAGCGCAGATGTCGCCGATGGCTCTCCAGAGGGCGTCGATGGTTCGTGCGCCGATGCGCCTGAGATGGGCCTTGAGCTTTGCGAACGCCATCTCGATGGGGTTGAGGTCCGGGCTGTAAGGCGGCAGGAACAGGAACCAGGCTCCCCGCTGCTTGAGAATAGCCTCGGCTTTTGCGCTCTTGTGGCTGGCGAGGTTGTCGAGGATCACCACGTCGCCCGGCTGCAGTGTCGGAGCGAGTTGGGTCTCGACATAGGTGTCGAAGATCTCGCGGTTCATGGGTTGGTCGACCACCCAGGGTGCCGTCAAGCCATCACAACGCAGTCCGGCGATAAAGGTCTGTGTTGCCCAGTGCCCGAACGGCGCAGTGGCCTTCAAACGGGCACCGCGGCGAGCCCGGCCGCGCAGACGGGTCATCTTGGTCGTCGTGCTGGTTTCGTCGAGGAAGACCAGGCGGTGGACCTGCTGGCCCATGCGCGGCTGGCGGTGCGCTTTCCACTCCTCACGAGCCTGACGCACGTCCTCGCGCCCGGCCTCCGAGGCCACAAGCGTTTTTTTTGAAGCAATAGTCCGCCTTCAGCAGCACCCGGGACAACGAGGCCGGATGGGCCGCCACGTCCTTCTCGGCTTTCAGTTTGGCCGCCAGTTCGGGCATCGTGATATCCGGCTCGGCACTGACCCACTCGAGCAGAGCCGTCAGATACGGCGCCAGCTTGCCGCCGCCGGGCGGACGGCCTTGGCGTGCCGGCTCCGCCGATCCCGTTCGACATACTCGAGCCGCCAGCTTCACCGCAAAGCTTGCGCTCACATCATATCGTCGGGCGGCGGCACGGCGCGACTGCCCGTTCTCCACCTCCGCCTGAACACGCTCCCGAAGGTCAATCGAATAAGGTTTTCCCATCCATGCCGGCCTCCGTTTCCCAGCCAGCATCTTGAATCAGACTTCCGATTCCTTGGGAATCAGGAGGCTTCTGTGAGGTCGCGCCGCACAGCGGTTGGCTCAGCCGAGGACGCGACCTCATTGAAGCCGGATTGAACTGAACCGCTGGGAAGCCACGGGCTATGGGGATTGTGTTGAGGCTGCGGCGCTGGTGGCAGACGAGTGCGGCGGTGAGCGGAGACAGTGACGCAGCGGAAGACGGGTTTGGTGCGGCGCAGGCAGCGGCAAGCAACCGGCCGGAAGCGAGGACGATGCATTGACGAGGGGCAGGATCGGCGACGGCGCACAAGGACAAGCGTCCATCGACTGATGGAGCGCTGCGCGGGTCTGGATGATGGCGACAGAACGGTGGCGTCTCATGAGCTGTCGAACCAGCTGGGCTTGTTGTGTCGAGCGGGGCGCGGCAGAGGTCCGAGCGGCACCATGGCCCCGCCACAGCACGGACAGAGGTCGAGAGAAAGACCGGTGAGCTGTCGATAGCGCTCGCGGTAGTCGGCTGGCGCCGGAGGCACAGGGGCCGGGACAGCGAGAAGCTGTCGACAATGTGCGAGCTTGGCGCGGCGCTGGCCATTGGCAAGGAAGCCGTAGTGGCGAATGCGGTGGAAGCCGTCTGGCAGCGTATGCAAGAGGAAGCGGCGGATGAACTCGCCGGCGGCAAGGGCCATCACCTTGGCCTTGCCGTGCTGTCGATAGTCGCGCCAACGGAAGCTGACCTGTCCCTGTTCGATGCTGACGAGCCGGCTGTTGGCGATGGCCACGCGGTGGGTATAGCGACCGAGATAGGCGAGGACTTGGTCGGGCTGGCCGAAGGGTGGCTTGGCATAGACGATCCACTCGAGCCGGCGCAGCTCGTTGAGCTGCCGCTCGAAGGCGGCGTGGTCGGCCAGGCCGGCGAGGTCGCCATAGAAGCCGAGGGTGCCGGCATCGAACGCGGCCTGGAGCTGCTCCAGGAACAGTCGCCGGAAGAGCAGCGAGAGCACGCGTACCGGCAGGAAGAAGCCCGGTCGGCAGGCAATCCAATGCGTGCCATCGAGCGACAGCCCGCCGGCGGGAACGATGCAATGGACGTGGGGGTGATGCTGCAGGTTATGGCCCCACGTATGCAGAACCGCGACCAGGCCGATCTCGGCGCCGAGGTGACGTGGGTCGTTGGCGATCGTGCACAACGTCTCGGCGGCCGCCCGGAACAGGATGGCATAGACAATCGCCTTGTTCTGGAAGGCGATGTCGGCGGCCGCCGCCGGCAGGGTGAACACGACATGGAAGTACGGCACCGGCAACAGCTCGGCTTGCCGCTGTGCCAGCCACGCGGCGCGAGCCAGACCCTGGCACTTGGGACAATGCCGGTTGCGGCACGAGTTGTAGGCGATGCGGACCAGCCCACAGTCGGCACAATGCTCGACATGGCCGCCCAGTGCTGCCGTCCGGCAAAGCTCTATGGCGCTCATGACGCGCCGCTCGGTCAGGCCGAGGTGGCCGGCCTGGGCCTGACGATAGGCGTCGCCGTGGCGGCGGAAGATCTCCGCCACCTCCAGCTCAGATGCCATGAGGGGGGCCCGTCAGGCGGGCGGCACCACCTCCAGACGCAGCCGGTCGAGCGGGCTGGCCGTGCTGCGGATCGTCGTCGAAGCCACTTGCGTGTAGCGGGCTGTCGTCGACAGGTTGCTGTGACCCAGCAGAACCTGGATGATCCGGATGTCGGTGCCGGCCTCCAGCAGGTGGGTCGCGAAGCTGTGGCGCAGCGTGTCACCGTCACCCGCTTGGCCAGGCCCGATGCCGTGCAGGCCGACCGGCAGGCGGCATGCAAGGCTTGCGGATCGATCGGCCGGCCCCTGTCGCGGCCAGGGAACAGCCAGTGGCGCGGCCGCACCAGGCGCCAGTAGCCGCGCAGGATGGTCAGCAGCTGCGGCGACAGCATGGCATAGCGGTCCTTGGCGCCCTTGCCCTCCTCGATCCGGATCATCATCCGGCTGCTGTCGACATCGCTGACCTTCAGCCGCGCCGCCTCCGAGGCTCGCAGCCCGGCGGCATACGCCGTGGTCAGCGCCGTGCGGCTCTTAAAGCCAGGCACCGCCTCAAGAAAGCGGACAACCTCGTCCGCACTCAGAATCAATGGCAGCTTACGCGGCTCGCGCGCATGGGGGATGCGCTCCGGCAGCTCGCTCCGCCGCAGCGTCACCCCGTAGAAGAAGCGCAGCGCACAGACGATCTGATTGAGCGCCGGCCAGGAGATGCCACGGGCCACGAGCTGCACCTGATAGGCGCGCACGTCTTCGAGATCGAGGCGGTCGGGACTGCGGCCAAAATACCGACTGAACTTCGCCACGGCATAGATGTACGATCGCTGCGTCGCCGGTGACAGATTGCGGACCGTCATGTCCTCGATCATGCGGCGGCGAAGAGGGCCTACATCAGCCATCGGGGTTCTCCTGTCTGTAAGGGTGGGCTTCGACAACCCGCACCCTTCAGGCAGGAGCGCTCTTACGCCAGCGCTGCGGTCCCCCTACCGCGCCAGCGGTTTAGTTCAATCACTGTCGAAGGCTTGATCGTGGGCGTCGGCTTCATCGGAGGCGGCGCGATTCTGAAGCACGGCACGCAGGCGGTGGGTACGGCGACGGCGGCAAGCCTGTGGGCGACGGGCGCGCTGGGGGCGGCGGTTGGCTATGGCCTTTACGATATCGCCGCGATCTTGAGTGTAAGCATATACGTGACCTTTCGCTTTCTCGCCCCGCTCAAAAAGGCCGCCCATGAACCAGATCCTGAAAAGGACCGGCGCGAAGCTCCCTAGACCGCGGGTGCGCCTATCATTCTTTCACTTGCAGGCGATGCGGTTGATCAATGCCGGCGTCCATCAAGCAGCCGGCGTATCCGTGGCAGGATCACGGGCGCGGCGATGACGACGAGGGCGCCGATCGCCCAGAGAACGACAATCGCTGTGATGGCGACCCGCAGAAAAGTGATGGCCTGTCCCAAAAGGCCGCCGGCATTGAGATTGTCGAGGACAGTGCCAACGTCCTTTCCGGCCCCGGGTCGCAGTCGCGAGATCCTTCCCGCCGTCTACCAGAACGCCGGTACTGCCGGCAGCCCAGCCTAAAACGGAATCTAGAGGCGCTTGTGGTGCTAGCGTTGCCGGGCCGGAGACGGCGACAAGTGCTGCGACGACAGTGAAGATGATAGGCTGACCAGGCGAGGGACAATCGACGGCGGCGCGCAAGAGCACGCGTCGATCGGCCGATCCGACGCGGCAGTGCGGGTCCTGCAACGCTGCGATGACGTCTCAGGAAGTATCGAACCAGCTGGGCGTGTTCTGTCGAGCGGGGCGCGCGAGAGGTCCGATTGGCAGCATCGCGCCGCTACAACACGGACAGATGTCGAGCGAGACGCCGGTGAGCTGTCGATTGCGCTCGCGATAGTCGGCCGGCGCCGGCGGTGCGGGAGATGGCGCAGCGAGAAGCTGTCGGCAGTGCGCAAGCTTGGCGCGGCGATCGCCATTGGCAAGGAAGCCGTAGTGGCGGATGCGATGGATCGGTCCGGCAGGGTATGCAAGAGGAAGCGGCGGATGAACTCGCCGACGGCCAGGGTCATCACCTTGGGCTTGTCGTGGTGTAGTCTGGCCGGCAGGCCACCCAACGCGTTCCATCGAGCGACAATCCGCCTCCAAGAACGACGCAATGGACGTGGGGGTGATGATGCCGGTTATGCCCCCAGGTGTGCAGAACGCGACAACGCATAGACTGTCGCCTTGTTCTGGAAGGCGATCTCGGCCACCGCGGCCGAGACGGTGAACAGGACATGGAGGTACGGTACCGACAGCAACTCGGCTTGCCGCTCGCCAGCCACTCGGAGCGGGCCATGCTCTGGCACTTCGGGCGATGCCGGTTGCGGCAGGAGTTGTAGGCGACACGGACCAGCCCGCAGTCCGCACAATGCTTGACATGGCCGCCAAGCGCCGCCGTCGGCAAGGCTCGATCGCGCCGATGACGCGCCGTTCGACCCGTCCAAGGTGCCCTGCATGCGGTTGGCGATAGGCCTCCCCGTGGCGGCGGAAGACCTCCACCACCTCCAGTACAGGTGCCATGAGACGCCTGCGTCAGGGGGCGGCACCACCTCCAGGTGCAGGCGCGGCTCGCGAGCATGCGCGCGTGCGCAAGTTTATGAGGACCAAGCCTCGTCGGCGAAAAGTCTCTCGGAAGATCTACGGTCGCCACGACCGCCGGCACCACATAGGCAACACCGGCATCTTTATTTTTAGTTGACAATCACACGCGAGGTGGACATCCAGCCTTCGAGAAGCGTCTTCACGGCTGCGCCCGTGAAGTGGACCCCGTCGCGAGGATCACTTTGTCGGTTTTCTTAGTTGGAAGCGGGGCCGCTCCCCTCTTGTGAACTTCTTACGCTATCATCTTCAGTTGTTGTTGCGGCTGTGGGCATGTGGGCAACGCGTCAGCGTTGTCCAAGCGCAGCGTCATGTCGACAGCCGTGCCGGCGAGCCGGCACCGTCACGCCACACCGCCATCGGCGTGCGATGGTCGAGCGCCACGTGCGGCCGGCGCGTGTTGTACAACAAGGCTTGAGAACACCCACGGAACTGGCATTCGAGAGCTTTTGTATCGATGGCATCCGTGGTTTGGCATTGGCGTTTGCGTGCACGGGACGATCGACAGGGCTGGTGGTGCTTTACTCCGTTGCACGCTGAGCGGGTCTGACGCGGATCGCTGGCTGGAGATTCCAGCCTGGATGTTCGACCACGCGGCTTGTGCAGGTCAGGCGACTCTTTCGACAATGCCTCATGTCGAGATGGCGGCATTGTCGGCCTTGGGGAACCTTTTGGCGGATGTGGTGAAGGCGCACCCTTCAACATCGAATGTGGCGCCTTGTGGCGCATCATGGGCTTCTCGGGACCAGGATCGGAGAGAAGCCTATGTCAGAGAAGGCAGCGTCGTGCCGGGCGCCGGCACAGCAACGCCGGACCGTGCACGACCGACGGCGCAAGCCACAGCAGATGGATCTGTTCGCAAGCGGCCAGTCCAGCGTCGTGGCCGGCGCGCCGGCGTGGCTGGAACTGCCGCCGGAGACGCAGCGTGCGCTGATCAAACTGATGGCGCGACTGCTTATGGAGCATGCGGACAAGAGCCAGACCGCTCTAATGGCCGAGGCCGGTTATGATCTCTGAGAAGATCCGCCCCCATCATCTGGAGCGCAAGGCGCTGCTCTATGTCCGCCAGTCGTCCGCCCATCAGGTGCTGCACAACCGCGAGAGCAGCGCGCTGCAATATGCCATGCAGGGTCGCCTGAGAGCACTCGGCTGGTCCGAGATCGAGGTCATCGATGACGATCTTGGTCGCTCGGCGGCGGGCGGTGTCCAGCGCGCCGGCTTCGAGCGCATGGTGGCGGAAGTGTGCCTCGGCAAGGTCGGCGCGGTGTGCGCGCGGGAAGTCTCGCGCTTTGCGCGCAACAGCCGGGACTGGCAGCAGCTGATCGAGATGTGCCGCGTGGTCGATACAGTGCTGATCGACCAGGAGACGGTATACGCGCCGCGCCATGGCAATGATCGGCTGCTGCTCGGGTTGAAGGGCAGCCTCAACGAGTACGAGCTCGATCTGTTGCGCCAGCGCTCGCTCTCGGCCCGCCACGAGAAGGCGCGCCGTGGAGAGCTTGTCGTCGGGGCGCCGGTGGGCTTCGTGAAGGCTGGCGACCGCTACGAGAAGGATCCGGACCGGCGTGTCCAGGAAGCCATCGTGCTGGTTTTCGACAAGGTTCAGGAACTGGGCAGTGCCCGTCAGGCGTTGCTGTGGTTCCTCGAGCATGATCTCGATCTGCCGGTGAAGCGGAGTAACGGCGACATCGCTTGGCGGCGACCCAACTATGCCACGATCCACCGGATGATCGAGAACCCGATCTACGGCGGCGCTTATGCTTATGGTAAGACGGCAGTGGCGGCGGGCCATGGCGCTGCGGGCGTCGGCGTGAAGATCCGCCGCAAGGCGCGCAGCGAATGGCTGGCGCTGATGCCGAACGCCCATGAGGGCTATGTCAGCTGGGAGAAGTCCGAGGCGATCCGGGTGATGGTCAGCAACAACGTCCCCACCAGCCGCCATCACGGGGCGCCCAAGCACGGCGATGCTTTGCTGGCCGGTCTGATCCGATGCCGCCGTTGCGGGCGCAAGCTGACGCTCCGATACTCCGGTACGAGGCACTCGATCCCGCGTTACAGCTGCAGCCGGGGCTGGCTGGATAATGGCGAGCCCCGTTGCATCGCCTTTGGCGGCCTGCACGTCGACGATGCCATTGAACATGCGCTTCTCGGTGTCGTCAGTCCCGGTGCCATCGCAGCCGCCGTGGCCGCCGAGCAGGAAGGAGACCAGCGGCGGGACCAGGTGCGGGCAGCTCTTCTGCGCGATCTCGAGGCCGCGCGTTACACAGCTGATCGCGCCTTTCGCCAATACGATGCGAGCGATCCAGCGAACCGCCTCGTGGCCGGCGAACTCGAAGCGCGCTGGAACAAGGCGCTTGCCCGTGTCTCGGAGGTCGAGAGCAAGATCGCCGCGCTCGACGCAGCGCGATCAATGCCTGCGCCCGATCCGGCGTCACTGACAACGCTCGCGACCGATCTCAAGACCGTTTGGGCCGCGCCTACGACGGATGCGCGGCTGAAGAAGCGCATCGTGCGCACTCTGATTCAGGAGGTCGTCGCCGACATCGATCCGCAAGCCGCGGAGGTCATTCTCGTGGTTCACTGGATTGGCGGTGTGCACAGCGAGATACGCCTGCCCAGGCGGCGGCGCGGGCAACGCAACAGCACCTCCGCCGACATCATTGCCGCTGTCCGCACGCTGGCCTTGATCGCCAATGACGATCTCATCGCCGGCATTCTGAACCGCAACGGCCTCGTCACAGGCAACGGCAATCGCTGGACACGCGAGCGCGTTACTTCGATGCGATCTCACCACCGCATCCCCGTGTACAAAGCCGCCCCCGATGGCATCGAGCCGTGGCTGAACCTCAGCAAGGCGGCGCTTCTTCTCGAGATCGCACCAAAGACGCTCAGGCTGGCGGCGGAAGCTGGCGAGATTGCCGCCAGCCACCCCCTGCCGGATGGTCCCTGGATCTTCGGTCGCACCGCTCTCTCATCGTCCGCGGCCCGCGCCATCACCCGGCGCGCCAGGCAGAACCCAAAACACCCCACGGGATCGCATCCCGATCAGCAAAACTTATTCGCTTCAACCACATAGCCAGATGGGCGTTCAGATGCATGATTGTAGAAGGCGACCCATGAAGCGATGCCGAGTTTGGCCTCGCGGCCGTCGGCGTAGCCCTTGAGGTAGATGTCCTC
>JAIEQJ010000010.1 GCA_019747815.1 Hyphomonadaceae bacterium | reverse complement strand
CCGCAGCCGGCATCGCCTCCTCCGCCCGCGGCGGCCAAGACCGACCTTGGCAAGGCCGAGGCGGGCCCGCGCCGGGCGAGCAAGCATCGCCGCCATGCGCGCGCGATCCGTCGGCATCGCGCGGCGCGGCTGAGCCGCAGCCGCTGGCGCAACGTCTGGATCTACCGCGCGCACGACCGCCATGGCGATCGGCACTATGAGTATGTGCGGCGCAAGTTCGGCGGCTATTTTGCCAGAGGCCGGGATTGTGCGTGCGGGCGCGGGCCCTATCCCACCTATCGCGCGCATCGCTGGCACCTCTGATCGCGACCAAGGAGCCCCAGCGCAGCGGTTGCGTGTCGCGCTGCCGCGGTTTGGGGGAGGCCCTCGCGGCCGGCGTTGCGCGTGCAAGCCGACAACAGCCAAGCGCACGGCTCGAAGGCCGCTCTCCTTCTGATCCGGCGCGGGAGCCCACGGGCATAACGGCTGCTTTACGGTCGTCAGGCATGATCCCTGCCCGTCTGCCCGCCCGTCTGCCCGCGCGGGGCGGGCTGCGTTCGAGCTGTAGGAGTAAAGTATGCGTCGCCCCCTCGCTCTCGTGGCTTTGGCGTTGCCGATGGCCGTGTGGGCCGCGCCCACGCTGGCGCTCGATCGCCTGCCGCAGCCCGGTGCGGCGGCGTCCGCCGTGGTTCCGGTCGCCGATCTCGACCGCCCCTTGCCCGCACCCGCACGCCGCCCTGCACGCGCGGAGGCGGACTGGCATTGGCGGTATCGCGCGGCCTATACGCGGTGGGTGTACAACGAGTATGTGCGCGCGGGATATCCGGTGCGGCATCGCCAGTTCCGCACGTATGCGCGTGCGTACGACTGTTGCCGCCGCTATCGCCACTGGTGAGGGCCGGCCAGGCGCGCCATCCACAGAGAACACCGCTGGCGCCCCTCCCGTGTGGGGCGCGAATCACATAGCATCGCTGGACGGTGTGTCGCGTACGCCCTCTCGCCAAGGAGTGCGCCATGCGCACGCTTCTCCACCTGCCTCTCGAAATCGCCACCGCCTTCTTCTTCGCCGCCTCGATCGGGATCGGTGCGGGTGCGGTGGCCACGAGCTACACCCATAGACTGGGCGACGGTGTCAGGATGGCACTGGTTGGCTTCCTGGTCGCTGCCGCCGGCTTCGGGTACGTCATCTGGCGCCACTACCGGCCACGCTCCAGGCCCGGCGTCCGACGCCTGCGGGCACCGCAGATGGCGCCGCGCTAGTGTGATGATCGAGAAATTCGCCCTTCCTCGCAGCACACCTGCTGAGCGAATTTCTCGATCTGAATCACACTAGAACCATGAACTTGCTCGTGTCCTTTCGATCGCGAAGTTCGTTCAGCGCCTGCTGCAAGATCCGGCGAACTTCGCGATCGGGACACTAGCGCCGGCGGATCGCGGTTGAGGGTGGGGTGTGGTTCCGGCGCTCTACGCGTTTGCGCCCCGCCTGTGGTTTAAGTCTTCTTTAGCCGAAGCGAGGCTTTGCTGGCTCGACCAGCGGTCCGCGAGGGAGATGTTTCATGCGCGCGAGCACCATTTCGGCCATTGCTGCGGCCATCGTTGCACTGGCGGTCGTGGCGTCTGGGCCGGCTGCGGCTGGCAGGGACGAGAATCCGGGCGGTTTCGGCCTCTACTCCCCCGACCCCCAGCGCAGCGCCTACCGCTACGATCCGCGCTCCTGGTACTATCGGCAGCCCGGCTACTACCCCTATTACGCGTCCAGCTACTGGGTGCCGCGGGCGGAGATGCGCTACCGCTATCGCTATCAGTACTACGGCCCGAAATACCGGTATTACCCGGCGTGGGGTTATCCTCGACCCGGCCATAACGGCGGCGGCGACAGCCATTGGCATTGGCGCTGGTAAGGCGCCTGTGCAACCAGCCGTCACTCGCCAGTCGTCACTTGCATGTGAAGGCGCTGCTTTTCCGCGTTCACGCCATATTCAGGTGTTCTAGGCATTCATCCGAGAGTGCGGGGGAGGTGCTTTTCGGCTTCCCGGAATGAATGATCGAGAAGAGCCGCGAGGGTAAGCGGCTGCCATCTGGAGATCAGACCCCATGCTCAAGAAGCTCATGCAGTCTGCGGCGGCGGTGGCCCTGATTGCCGGCATGGCTGCGGCGTTGGCCCAGCCTGCAGAGGCGCATCGCCGCGGTTTCGGTCCGGGCCTCGCGGTCGGCGCGATCATCGGTCTCGGCATCGCCGGCGCCTACGCCGGTCCGCGCTACTATTACGATGATGGCCCAGCCTGCTACCGCGGACCGCGGCAGTGCGACTATGTCGGCCGCAGCTGCTGGTACAACAGCTATGGCGAACGTGTGTGCCGTGGCGGTGAGTATCGCTGCTGGCGTCCGAGGATTTGCGACTGATCGCCTGCTGCACGACCTCTGTGAGGGCGCGGCGCTCTTTGCTTGTCCGGACGAGTTGCTGGCGTTCACCTGGGGCTGCGCCGCAGGCCGAGCCGGCCGACGGCGGCCCAGTGCAGGGCAACGGCGGCCGCGTTCGAGACATTGAGGCTGGCGAATGCTCCGTCGGTTGCGATGCGCACGACCCGGTCGCAGCTTTCATGCGTCAACTGCCGCAACCCTTTGCCCTCCGCGCCCAGCACCAGCGCAGCCCGCTCGGGCCAGGTGCTCTCTTCGAGGTGCTCCGTGGCGCTGCCGTCCAGCCCCAGCACGGTGAAGTGGAGCGCTTTCAGATCGGCGATTCCCCGGGCGAGATTCTGGACGAGCGACACCGGCACGTGCTCCAGGGCGCCGGATGCCGATTTGGCCAATGCGCCGTCGAGCGGGGGGCTGTGCCGCCGTGTCATGATAAGGCCTGCCGCGCCGAACACGGCTGCCGACCGCAGGATGGCGCCGACGTTGTGAGGGTCGGTCACCTGGTCCAGCACGATCAAAGGTCTCCCCTGAGCGCCTTCGGCGAGGTCCGCCAGCGTCGGCTCGCTGAGCGGGGCGGCCTCGATCAGCGCACCCTGGTGCACGGTGTCGGCGCCCAGCCGCCGGTCGAGGTCCCGGGGCAGGACGCGCTCGTGGGCCAGTTGGCGCGCCGCCAGTGCGTCATGCAGCCGCCGTTCCGCGTTGTCGGTCAGGAACAGCTTGCGGATGATCCGCTGCGGATTGGCAAGCGCAGCCTCCACCGCATGGATGCCGAAGATGAGCGGCGTCTCGTCGCTTCTGCGGCCACGATCGCTTCCGCGCCCGGCCCGCTCGGGGGCGCCTCTGGGCGATGATCCTCCTCGACGTCTGTCGCGCATGTCCCGCTCGGCCGGCCGATGTTTGCTGCAATCGGTGCGGGCGCCGCCCGCCGCTGCAGGCTGGCTATAGCATTGCCGGTGACGGCATCGCCGACATAAATATGCGAGCAGAAGCCTCGCTCAGTGCCGCAGCACGAGAGGGGTTGCGGGCCGCATGGCCGAGCTGGTTGTGGCGTATTGACTTCTGCAGGGTCCATCCGCATAACCAACCGGGCATTGCCCCTGCTGGCGACAGCGGGGCAATTTCGTTTGGCTTCGCCGGAAGCGGCGTCCGGAGGGGTGCCCGAGTGGCTAAAGGGGACGGACTGTAAATCCGTTGGCTTAGCCTACGTTGGTTCGAATCCAACCCCCTCCACCAGCTTTTCACGCCCCGCCTGGCGCGGGTGAACGCGGCCGGTCCCCTCACCCTGCTTTTTTTCTGCTGTCTCGTCACGGGACCCATGGGGTTTTCCGCGTGGGAGCGATCGTCCCGACTGCAGTGTTGCTGTGGCGGACGGGCGCCGTCGTCGGCGCATCCAGGATTGCCCGCGACATCGCCGAGCGCAGGCAAGCGCAGGCGGCCAGGAGTTGCTGACAGGCCGCACAGAATTTCGCCCTCGCCCCGCATGAGCTGGCCGCCAATGCGGCCAATTGTGGCGCCCTGTCCAATGTCGGCCGGCAGGTTCGCATCACCTGGGACCTGCTCGAGCCCAGCAGACGGGAGCCCAGACGTCACAGGTTTTCGTTCAGGTGGCAGGAGGTCGGAGGACCTCGCGTCAGCCCGCCGACGCGCAGGGGCTTCGGCAGCGCCGTCCTCGAGCGGGTGATGTCACAGTGCTTCGAGGCAGCGCCCCGTGATCGAGTTCGTGCCAATGGCATCCGCTATGAATTGAGCGGGGCCGCTGGGGCGGTGGTCGATGAACCCTTCTTGGCTGAATATGAGCCTTGCCCTGCGCCGTCTGCGTAACTATATCCTTGCCGTCATCAGAGTTGACCATCCGCGGCCGCCACCCTATGAGGTGCGCGGCCTTTGTCGGCTTCGGGACCTGCGAGGCAGAGCTGGATCGGTCGAAGCTGTTGTGTCTGCGGGCGCGCCCTAAGGCACTGAAATACCGTCACAAAGGAGCGCGGGTGTAGCTCAATGGTAGAGCAACAGCCTTCCAAGCTGATTTTATGAAAGAACCACACAGAACGGCGCAACGCATTTTCTTCCTAATGCATTAAAATATATAAATAATAGTACACAACGCGGAACCTGACCGAACCCCACTACGCATCGGATTCCTGACCCTTTTCTGACCCTTTTTTCGATCCGCGCTGGGGTGTAAGCTCGCCGCATGCCGACGATCCATCTTACCGATATCGCGCTCAAGGCACTCAAGCCTGCGACTGCTCAGGTCGACTATTACTGCGATCAGCAATCAAATTTCGGCGTGCGCGTGAGCCCGAGCGGCACAAAGAGTTTCTTCGTCCGCGTCGGCGACAAGCGCCGCCGAATGCACCTCGGCAAGTATCCCGGCACGAAACTCGCTGACGCCCGCAAGGCAGCGGGGAGGCAAGTCAATGATTCGCAGGTCCCCATCGCGTCGCAACGCTTCGAAACTGCGCTCGAGACGTACCTCGAGACCTACATCAAGCCAAACTATCGGGAGCGCGCGTCAAAGGAAGCCGAACGGCTCCTGAACAAGCACGCTACGCCTCTTCACAAGCCGCTACGCGAGATCACCACTTCCGACTGCTCGGCGATTTTTGACGGTCTCATGGCCACACCGAGCGAAGCCAATCATTTCTTCGGCGCCCTCAAGACATTCTTCGCCTGGTGCGAGCAGCGCCAGCTCATCAAACTTTCGCCCATCGCGCGTCTCTCGAAGCCGGCGAAGGAGACATCGCGCGATCGCGTGCTCACCAACGCGGAACTCAAAGCTATCTGGAACGCCACCGCTTCCGCTTCGCAATTCGATACCATTGTCCGACTCTGCATCCTGCTCGGCCAACGCCGAGGCGAGATCGCGGCCATCGAGCCGTCGTGGATCTCGGACGGTGTCCTTACTATCCCGCGTCATGTCACCAAGAACGGTGTGGAACATCCGGTGCCGCTCACTCCGCGAGCCCTCGCCCTCCTGAAGCGGGCGCAGCTCGGCTCCTACAATAGTTGGAGCCAGCCGAAAGCCAGGCTTGATGAACGATCAGAGGTGAAGGATTGGACGTTGCACGATCTCCGCCGGACCTTCTCGACGATCCATGCGTCCATTGGCACGCCTCCCCACATCACCGACCGACTACTCAATCATCTCTCCGGTAGCCGCACGCTCAGTCCCATTGCGAAGATTTACAATCGCTACTCCTACCTCAACGAGATGCGTACAGCGCTGGAGAAATACGAGCGCCATCTCTTCAAGAGGGTCTTAAGGAGATAATCGCCAGTCAGCGCAACGAGGTCAGACTTCTGTTCTGCTTGGCGTCCCTATTGTACCTCGAACGTGTCGGCCACCGAGTTGTGGATCTAGGGACCCCGGTTGGAGCCGGGGAGGCGGTACCATTCAATTCATCTCTTCATATCAGCCCCTTACCCACTATCATCACCTCCGACGTTGGGTTTCCGAGGGTGCGCGAAAACGGTCGGGGACACATATGGGACACAAGATGTTTTGGCTGCAGTGTTGCAAACGGAGCGCGTCGTCCCCTCCAATTAAGGGGGCCGGACGGTCTTTGTTGCTGGAGTGGACGCCAAGACCTTGCAACACAGCTTTTTCGGCGGATAACCCACTACGTCCAGTTGGTGGGGCTCGCGGCCTTCGCTGAGGAAAACTAGGATTCTGAGGATCTGAGCCATCTCAGGCGTTGTCAGGGGCGACCTACGCTCTGAGATTGGCAAGTTTGCGAAACGGAAGCGTGATGGGGGCACGCGATGTCATCACCGTCTCAGCAGGTGCAAATCAAGCCGCTGCGCCGCGCCAAGGAGCCGAGCGAGTTCGATGTCTATTGCGCGGGGCTGGAGTGGAGCCTCGTAGACCCGATTATTATCAACGATCGCGACGACCTGAAGTCGGCCTACCGCTGGCGCGAACGCGTTCAGCCGTACCACCACCAAGTCACGAACCTCATCACCTATTGCAGACGGCTCCCAGTAACACTGCTTGCCGACGATGTAGGCCTCGGCAAGACCATCAGCGCCGGCCTCATCGCCAGCGAACTGATTTCTCGGCGTCGGTTGAACAACATACTGATTGTCGCGCCAAAGCTTCTGGGGCCTCAATGGAAGGAGGAGCTGGAGACCAAGTTCGACATTCCCGCAGAGGTGGCCGTCGGCCGTGACCTGCTTGACGCTGAGCCAGACAGCGACGTCGGCGCGGTGATAACCACTTATCACTCGGCACGCCAATACATCGAGCGCCTGCCGCGCGATCGATTTCAGATGTTGATTCTCGATGAGGCGCACAAGCTGCGCAACCTCCACGGAGTGCCGAATCCGCCGCAAGTCGCCAAACGCTTTCGCCAGGTGCTGGCTGACCGCGCCTTTAAGTTCGTGTTGATGCTGACGGCTACGCCAATTCAGAACCGGCTGTGGGACCTCTACTCCCTAGTGGAGTTGCTTACGGTAGCCCGTGGACATCAGAACCCGTTTGGCAGCGAGGGCATGTTCGCGCGCAAGTTCATAGCAGACAATACTGCTCACGCGCGCGAGTTGAAGCTGGAGGCGAGAGAGGAATTCCGCGCAATCGTGTACGGGTACATGTCGCGAGTACGCCGTGGCGACGCCAAGCTTCATTTCCCGACCCGCAAGGTGTACAGGCAGGGTGTGGCGCCGACACCGGAGGAGTTGCAGCTAATCAGGCTCATCGCCAAACCGATCCAAAAGCTCAATCGGCTAGCGCAGATCAGCATTTTACAGGCTTTGACCAGCAGCCCCGATGCCTGCGCGACCCAGCTCGAAAATATGGGCAGGAAAGGCACCTTCCCGGCAGATGTAGCGGTCCAGTTCAGGGCCGTGGTCAAGAACATGAAAATGAGTGCCAAGCTGCAAGGCGTGGCGGCACTGGTCGACAAGCTCACGCGCGAAAACCCGCAAAACTGGCGTATGGTCGTGTTCACCCAGCGCCGGGAAACGCAAACCACCATTCAGAGCTATCTGGAATCTCTCGGCGTCCCGGTCGGCATCATCAATGGCGACACCACCGGCAAGAACCAAGCGACGATCGGCGCCTTTAAGGCGTCGCCGCCCAAAATCCATGTGATTGTGTCGACAGAGGCGGGGTCCGAAGGCGTCAATCTTCAAGCCGCGAACGTACTGGTGAATTACGACCTGCCGTGGAATCCGATGATTGTCGAGCAGCGTGTCGGCCGCGTGCAGCGGCTGGGTTCAGAACACGCACATGTCCTTGTCTACAGCGTGACGCTTGCAGGAACGTTCGAGGACTACATCGTTGGCCGCCTGATGCAGAAGCTGCAGATGGCGAGCCATGCCATCGGCGATATTGAATCGCTGCTGCAGGCGTCCAGTATGGGAGATGGCGAGGACGGCGGGGCGGAAAGCTTCGAGGACCATATTCTTAGGCTGGTGCTGGATAGTCTTGCTGGAAAAGATGTAGAGGCGGCCGCACGTGCTGCAGAAGAAAGCATCGACCGAGGCAGCGAGGTTCTCGCCGAGGAAGAGAAAAACATAGACGAAATGCTGGGCGCAATGGATGGCGCAGCCTACAAGGGGCCTCGCAGCCCCGACCTTCCTGCCCAAGAGCGTTCGATGACCGCACGAGACTTCGTGCTCTCTGGTCTGAAGGCGCTGGGCGCCAATCTGATAGAGAAGTCGCCGGATGTCTTTTCTTGCGAGCTCGATGGCGCGCATGAACTAATTTCACTCGCAGAGGACGGCGAAGCTGACAAGCGCGTCACGCGCTACACACCCGGCACCCCATCATTCGACCGCCTCACCGCCCGCCTGACGCAATCCGGCGTGCACGACGTGAAGGATGCCGACAGCACACCGGAAGAAGTGGCCAAGACTGTCGCAGCTCGCTGGGTCAGCTCGTTCGGTGGTACGCTACGAGCCGCCAGACTGGCGAAGGTGACGCGGCGCTATTCCGGCAAAGCCCTTCTGCAAGTCCGAGCGACAGTCGCGCACGATAGCTACGAGCGTCTGATTCCGATCGACTGCTCTGGAGACGACCATCAGGTCGTCAACGGCAGCACGCTGCTTGACCCAATCCCGCCCGCCATTGATCGCCCTGAGCAGATTGGCCTGTCAGTGGAGACGGCGACACGACGCGCCATGCTCGACCCCGGCATTGCCGAGTTCTGCCGCTTCTACAATGAGCGCGGAAGCGAGGAGGTGCACGCAGCCGGGAATGATCCGCGACTGGCGAAGAAACTCGAAGACGATTTCACACCGCGCATACAGACAACGCTCGCCGGCCTCCGTGGCACCGTGGATCGCATTCTTGAGGGTCGCGTCACCTACTTGATCGATAACGAGGGGGAGTACGTTTCGACACTACGTGTCATTCCATCGGCGGCAAGGATCATCGAAGCACCAGCGCTTAAGATCTGCGCCAAGTCGGGAAAGTCGGCTCCATTAGACGCCCTTGCCGAGTGCGCTGTGTCGCAGAAGCGCGTTCTTCGACATCTGCTCGTCAAGTCCGCTGCTTCGGAGCGATACGCGCTGCCGGAACATATCGTGAGGTGCACCGTAAGCGGGCAAAGAGTGCTGGAGACCGAAGTGGAGCGGTCCGACGTAACCGGCAATCTCGTGCGTCGATCGCTTTTGAAAGCCTCGACCGTCAGCGGGCGCAGGGCCGAACCCGATCACGTCGGTCAGTGCGCCTTCACCGGCGCAACTGGGCTGCTTTCGGAACTGGCCAGCAGCGAAGTGTCGGGCAAGCTCTACCGGCTCGACCAGAAGGCGGTATCAGAAATCTCCGGTAAGTCGGGGCACCAATCCGAATTCGTCAAGTGCGCCGTGACAGGCCGAATACTGCACCCTTCGGAGGCGGAGCGCTGCGCATTTTCGGGCAAGGTGGTCGCGCCTGATGTGCTTGTAGAATGCAGCTTGTCGCAAAAAAGGGCAGTTCCGGAGGAGATGGAACGGTCGGACGTCAGCGGGATGCAGGTACTGCGGCGCCTGCTAAAGACCTCGTCGCTCAGTGGCCGCAAAGCCGAGCCTGAACACGTGGGGCAGTGCGCGTTCACCCGCGCGGTTGCTTTGCTGTCGGAACTGGCGCTGAGCGACGTCTCCGCCAAGCCTTACCGCGCCGATCAGGAAGTGCGCTCAGAGGTTTCACAAAAAAAGGGGCACGTATCGGAGTTCAACAGCTGTCCGCTTTCAGGGCGCGTACTGTTGGCCAGCGAGGCGGAATACTGTGCGGTTTCTCGGCAGGGCGTGTTTCCGGGAGTGCTGGAGGAATGCGCGGTGTCGCACGCCCGCGTTTTGCCAGAACTATTAGAAACATCTGCGGTCAGCGGACGGAAAGCTCTCAAGGAGCACTTCGTTTCCAGCAGCGTCTCCGGTTCCCGCTGCCTGCACGAGGAAGCGATCACCTCGATTCGAGGCAATGCTTGCACACACGCGGAAGCGATGGCCTGTGCTTGGAGCGGTCGTGTCAGCCACCCTGACGACATTCGAACTTGCGCCTTGACGAGATTGCCGGTCCACGTCGGCTCCATCACGCGCGAAGCGCCGTCCCGATTGGCTCCGCTTGCCGAGATGTTGAACGCAACTCGCCGCGCCGCCGGTCACCAAAATATGTGGGGAAGCATCGCGCAGTTGGTGTCCACCGTCAGCGATGGGCGATGCACGGTCGAGAGTGCGCAGCAGTCGCCAGACGGCCGAATGCTGGCCGTGTGTGTCGAGCAGAAGAAGCTGCTGGGCTTGCGTACGCGATATCTGGGCTTTGTGTATTCCATCTCCGAGCGCGCGATTGTCGGAAGGATCGCGGTGGGCCGGAGAGCACACAATACATGGAGTGAGGCAGCATAGGCTTTTCCGCAAAGCTACATCCGGCCAGTCCGCTTAGGACTTTCGGCAATCGAAACAAGAAGGCTTTCCGGAGCTATCGAACGGATCAGCAGCAACCGCGCCCTAAGGATCAAAGCGGTGCGACTGTCGCTTTCTGTTCGTCTACCATTTCACCAAGGACGCGTACCCAGTCGACCGTTTCTACAGCCTCCCTCTCCGCCAACGAAATGGCCATAACGTACTAAGCGCAATAGTAATTTTAGCAATGCTCTAAGCGCCTACCCCACATTTTACCCCACAAGAATTCTGCGCAGGAATGAACTCGCGTGAGTGCGCGAGAACGCGTCTGCCGTGACGGATATGGAGCTGGATGAGCATCACCCCTCCGGCTTTGGCTCCAGCGCCGCGTCACTGATGCCCAACCGGTCAGCGAAGCTTTTGTTGCGGCGGAGGGCGCGTGTATGGATCAGCGACAGCTTGATGATTTCCATATGCGCTTCCCCGATCTCTTCATCCTGACGACCGTCTTCATAGCGCATGATCTTGTAGTCGGTGCGACGCACCCAATCGCCGTGAACATTCTTGCGATAGTTGCCGGCGATGTCGATCGGGCTGAAGGTCTCGCCGATCAGGTAGCAGTAGAAGCGGGTGATCGGCGCGACTGAGAAATTGGCAATGAGATTGCAGTATCGCTCGAGCTGACTCAAATAATCGGAAAGATCGACCTCGGGCGCTTTCAGCTCGATCAGGATGCATTGCCCTTCGTCCGCGAAGAGGAAAATATCTGGCCGGCGACCGGGTTTGATGCGGTAAGCATTGAGCACCTCCTTGGAGATCGGTCGAAGCACCTTGTTGCCTTTGGCATCGCGGATTTGGTCGATGGGCACGTCGGAAAAGCCCTCGAAGTGGACGAACTCCTCGTTGAGAACCCATAGGTCGTTTGGCCCCGCCGCGGTGCCAGTCTTGCGCTTGATCAGGAGATCGTGAATGAGGCCTTCCCGGTCGAGTCGAGGTTTCCTGGCTTTCGCGTCTTTCCTAGAGGTGGGGGACGGTGCCGCGATCCTTTCATTGACAATCATGCCGAGCACCTTCGCCACCATCTCGCGGCGTATGATGTAGCGGCTGAGCTCCTGCTTGTTCTGCTCCGGAATCAGACCGAGCAGCTCGCTGGTGCGCTGCTCGAGTTCGGCCTGGTAGTTGGCGTCGGTCGGATTGAGCGTCTCGAGTTCGTCGAACAGCTTCTTGATCTTGAGGCTCTGCAGAGCGAGGGACTCGGCCTGCCGCTTGAATATTTTCTCGGTGATCTGCTCCTCGGTGTCCGAAAAGCTGATCTTGGTCGATCGAGCGACCTCAAGGGGTATGCCGTGTGCCCTGGCAATGGTCTCGACGTCTCTGCTCAGCTCTTCCTTGCGTGCAAAGAGATCCGCGTAAATGCCGGGCAGCGCATCTTCGACGGCTTGCTCGATATCTTCGAAGAAGAGGAACTCGCGCTCGGGCTCGAAGAACAGGTCCTCGCGTGCTGCGCGCTCGGTGTCGGCGCGGCTTGGGAACGTAAAGCGGTCCACCGCATGGCTGACGTTGCCCGGTTTGTCCAGCACGGGGCCGTGGACGGCCGTGAGAAAGCGATGCCCGTCGACGTCCTCTCTCTTCTTCAGTCCTTCGACGCGCAGGCGGTCGACCTCGGTTTCTTTGCTGCACAGGACGACGCCGTTCTCCGCGATCTCGTCCGCGCCAAGTTTGAAATGGGCCCAGTGGAGCTGTTCGGCACGCCGGGGCTGCGTGATCCATTCGATGGTGTCGGCCTTGGGGTCCTTGAGCTTGACGTAGTGGACCTTGATGTCGCCTGTTTCCGGCGTGGGGACATCATCCGGCCCGAGCACAATGCTGTCGGCCAGCTTGCCCTTCTTGTAGAGTTCGAAGCGAAACAAGGTCGCAAGCTGCTTGTTAGCGACCTTTGCAAGATAGAGACGTAGGAGAAAGTGGCTCTTGATGGCGTTGCGAAGCTCGACGAGGGAAAGGTCGTCGAAGAAGACTTTGGCCTCCTTGCCGAGCAGGAACCCGCTCATAGCGATCGTTGTGCTGATGGGAGCAGATGCAGAGGCAGGCCCGACGCTGGGTTCCGTGATGTAGGTCTTCGGATCGCAGAAGAAATGGCGTGTCAGCGTTTTGCCAGCCTCATCGAACGTGCTGGTGACTTCGATCCGTTCCGCAAAATGTAGGAGCTGCACTCGGCCTGAGCCGCGATTGTTGTATCCCTTGCTTCGGTCGAGGAAAGTTCCGAACCGCTCGTAGTTGTCTTGGTCGAAGCCGACGCCGTTGTCCTCGATCTCAATGCGCTCGAGCGAGCGCTCCTCATCAAGAAGCCCGGTGTAGTAGAGCCGCAGGACTATCCGGCCGGGCTCGGAGATCTTCTGCTGACGCTCGGCGATTGCCTCGAGGGAGTTGCTTACGGCTTCGAATACGGGGGCGAGCGGCCGCCGGGACCTCGGAATGAAGTCCAGCATGCCATCCAGGCTAAGGCGGGGAGTGGTGCTCGTCATAACCCCGCGGGTCACTTCAAATTCCTCCGGGTGCGGTCAGTCAAATTCCTCCACCCGCGAGGCAGGACAAGGTGATT
>JAIEQJ010000009.1 GCA_019747815.1 Hyphomonadaceae bacterium | reverse complement strand
GTGGCAGGAGGCGCAGGCAATGGTTCCGGTCGAGGACAGCGCCTTGTCCTCGAACAGGCGCTGGCCAAGCGCTATTCTTTCGGCCGACGGCGGGTTGTCGGCGGGCTGGGGCACAAATGTTGGTCGTGCGAATGTCCTCTTCAGGGCGGCGTACGGGTCTTGCCGCGGCTGAGCATGCGCGCCTTGGGGAGCGTTCCGGAGCGTCAATATCGGCAGCGCACAGAAGCCGAGCAGGGCGCTCGCCGTGAACGCAAGTGCGGCCTTGAGCCAGAAGGGGCGCGCGTCGGTCCCCACATCAATACCTTAAGATGTGCAGCTCGATGTCGGAGATCAGGCCCGAGATTTCGCCGACGTCGAGCACGGGTTTGTCGGGCGGCATGGGCGCGGGCCACGCCGTCTTGAGCTTGGCAAAGGTGGCGCGGATCCGGTCGAGAGCCGCTTTGTCAATGCCTGCCAGCTCAGCGGCGGAGGCCTCGAACATGCGCTCCGCCTGCCACATGAAGCCGCGGCTGTCCTGGTACTCCACCGGTTTCACGAACCGGCCGTCCTCCATGGACGCCGCGTACTCGGATTGCGCCACCTTGAGCACCTCCACCGCCGAGCGGACCGTGAAGGTGCGCACCGGCGTCATGAACCGCTTGGCGACATTGAGCGCGCCATCCAAACGTCGGTCGACCACCTTCAGCGCCTGCTCGGTGGCGCCCTTGCGCTTCGCCTTGACGGCCTGGGCGAGCGCCTGGAGGTCGCGGTTGAAGGGCTGGATGCGGTGCAGCTTGATGTACTTCTCCATCAGCCCGTAGAGCTCTTCCGTCGGGTGCAGGAAGTGCGGCAGGGCCTCGTCCCACAACCCCAGCTCGATCAGTTGGCCGCCGACCAGGAGATGCCCGCGCATCAGCTCGAGGTCCCGATAGAAGCGGATGCGCGTATCTCTGGGGCCGCCGTCCGTCAGGTAAGCCTCGCCGCCTTCGCCGGGGGTCTTGGTGGCAGGGCCACCCTGCGCCGGTGGCGGCGGCGGGCTCGCCTGATGTTTGTGGGATGTGTCCTGTGCGGATAGGTTGCCGACCGCGGAGGCGCCCGCGAGCGTCGCCGCGCCGATGCCAACCCAAAGCTTGCGTGTCAGCTTGGCCATTGGTGCTCCCGGGGGATCTCCCCCGCTTCTGCTCTGTGCGGCGAATGCCGCTGCATGAAGTATACTCAACCGGTCAGGAATTAGGTCCTAGCTGCGGCGGAGCCCCATGATCCTCGCCATCGCCAATGTCCTCTCCGCGGCCGATATGAAGGCGATCCGCGCGGGCCTTGCCAATGCAACATTTGTTGACGGGCGGGCGACGGCAGGCTGGTCGGCAAGGCTTGTCAAGTCCAACCTGCAGGCGAGCGTCAGCCCAGAGGTCGAGCGTCTGCGCACGCTGGTCGAGACGCGGCTCGTCGAGCATCCCGTGTTTGCGCTGGCCACCCGGCCCAAGGCCATCATCGGCCCGCTGTTCTCGCGCTATCGGCCAGGCCAAGCCTACGGTGCCCATGTCGATGATGCGCTGATTGCAGGGGTGCGCTCGGACGTGTCGTTCACGCTGTTCCTGGCGGAGCCGGACGCCTATGACGGCGGCGAGCTGATCATTGATACGGCCTCCGGTGAGGAAGCCTTCAAGCTGTCCGCCGGCAGCGTCGTGACCTACCCGGCGACGACGCTGCATCGGGTCGCCCCGGTTGGGCGCGGCGAGCGAACGGTGGCGGCGGGCTGGGTGCGCAGCTACGTGCGCGAGGCGGCCCGCCGCGAGCTTCTGTTCGATCTGGAGACTGCCCGCCGGCGCCTGTTCGATCGCGAGGGCAAGACGGCCGAGGGCGATCTGCTGGCCAAATGCGCAGCCAACCTCCTGCGCCAGTGGTGCGATGATTAGGGTCCTTCCGACGATCGTGGAAGCGCTGGCCCCTTTGTCATCCCGGACGGCCACAGGCCGATCCGGGACCCAGGGCCCAGAGTACCAGCAGAGCACCGGCAGAGCATCAGCCTCGTGCCTGTGGCCTCTGGATCCCGGCTCTCCGCTCCGCTCCGGCCGGGATGACACCTGCGATTCAATCTCAACCGGAAAGACGCTAAGCCTGACGGCCCTCGCGCCCGTCAGTGCCCCTCCGCCTCGTCGGCCGGGTCCGACTGCAGCTGGCCATAGTTCTGCACGCCGATCTTGTCGAGCAGGTCGAGCTGGGTCTCCAGGAAGTCGATGTGGCCCTCCTCGTCCTTCAGCAGGTCCTCAAACAGCTGCATCGACACGAGGTCCTCGTGCTTGCGGCAGATTTCGCGCGCGCGCGTATAGGTGTCGCGGGCGATGAACTCGCCCTTGAGGTCACACTCCAGCACCTCCTTGATGTTCTGGCCGATCATCAGGGGCGCCACATGCTGCAGGTTGGGCAAGCCTTCCAGAAACAGGATGCGATCCACCAGCTTGTCGGCGTGGTGCATCTCCTCGATCGATTCCTTGCGCTCCTTCTTGGCGAGCCGGGTGTATCCCCAGTTGTGCAGCATGCGGTAATGCAGCCAGTACTGGTTGATCGCGCCCAACTCCAGCTTGAGGGCCTCATTCAGGATGTCGATGACCGCCTTCTTGCCTTTCATGCCGCCTCTCCCGTGCCTGGCTTTCGACTGGGTCCGGTTGCGAGCAACCGCATGCCGCTTCCTACGATACTCGTGGACGGCCTGCTAGAACGCAACGAGAATAGTCCCGCAAAATCTGTATCCACAGACCGGCTCATACCTGTCATCCCGGAATTGCGCCCCGGCTCGGAGCCGGGGCAGGCGGCGCACTCTCCAGGACCCAGGTTCGGGGCCCACGGGCCGCAACAAGGGCATCGCTTGTCACTCCATGGGCCTGGATGCCGGATATTCGCCCGCGGCGAATTCCAGGATGACAGGTGAAGCTCGGGATGACGGCTGGCCGAGAGGTGCGCGTCCACTGCGCAGGGAAGGAAAACGGCCCGGGAAGGCTATTCGGCGGCGACCAGGGCTTCCCGTACGGCGGCCGGCCGCTCTGCCGTGCGGCGACGGCCGATCGAGGGGCCGTGGATAAGCCTTAGGGCCGCCGTGTCGTTGGTGCCCTTGAGCAGCCGGCCCTGGGCGCAGGCGCATGCATACGGGCACACGATGCCCCGCTCCGCCAGCTCATCGATCTTTTGGTAGATGGTGCTGACGGCCAGCGGCGCGCAGCCGCAACACACCATTTTCTTCTCGAGATGCCGGTAGACGACGCCGGGCGTCGGCAGCGGCGCGCCGGGCTCGCTCAGAATTTCCGTCAGGGCCTTCTCGATGTCGGCGTCGGAGATGGCGGAGCAGGAGCACACGATCATAAGGCAAGGTCCCTGCGCATCAGTGCCGCATGGCCGTGGCGGCCGGCATCACGGTCAGCACCGGCAGCCCGTGGGCATGGCCTGGAGAAAGCACCTGGTCGGCCTCGCGCATGGTGGCGGCGAAGGCCTCCGCCACGTTGACCACTTCGTCGATCATCGAGCATCCAAGCAGCGCAAAGGCACAGGCGCGCATGGCGGGGCACGCGTGATGCTGGCAGGCTGCGATCATCGAGATGGCCACGCACTCGTCGCGGCAGAAACCGGCGCAGTCCGCCGGCGCGGTCTCAAGGACGCGATGGGTGTGGTTGTTGATCGCTCGCACCCAGCATGAGAGCTGGCCGACGGCAGACTTGGCGGCTGCGGCGCCCATGGCATTGGAGTATGTGCACCAGACCGTTTCCCAGTTCGAGATGTCGCCGGTCCTGCATCCCTGCAGCCAATGGCGAAAGCCCAGTCCCACGAGGCGCTCGGGTCCGGCAAAGCCCGGTGCGAGCGCAAGGTCGGTGCTGGGCTGGGGATGTGCGGCGTGGCCGATCCGCTTCACGGGCGGCCTCCGATGCCGGGGACGGCGGTGGGAAGACGGGAGGTGCCGGCCACAACGGCGTTCCGCAAGGGAAGCGCTCGGATCATCTGCATCTGCTCCAATCGTTGGGGTTCAAGGCCCCACATCGGATAGTCGCCAAGGCATCTTCTTGAGACGCCGGGTCAACATTTCTTATCGGCGAGCCAATCTGTCAAGTATCCGGTTTCACTTTAGAATTTACCTTAGAACCTCTCAAAATCGTGGGCGGATCGTCGGCGACGATGGCGAGCGCGGATGCAATGTCGGAAAACGTGTAATCCGGCGGCGGAACGTCCGGGCTGAGCGCAACGCCGCGCCGGTTGATCCAGGCCACCGTCAGGCCGAGGGGCTTGGCGCCGACCATGTCGGTGAACTGGGATTGGCCGCAGTGCAGGATGTCGCGCCGGGCCGCGGAAAACTGGCCTTGCGCGTGCTCGATCAGGAACTTGAACAATGTGCCGTCAGGCTTGTAGCCACCGGCGCGCTCGGCCGTGCAGACGAGATCGAAGTCGCGGGCCAGCGGGGTGAGGTGCAGCAGATCATCGTCGATATTGGAGACGATGGCGAGGCGGTAGCGGCTGGCGAGCTTGTCGAGCGTGGGCAGCACGTCCTCGTAGAGGCGGAAGGCGGGAAAGGCATCGAAGTAGCGGCGGATCAGCGCAGGTGCGCCGTTGAGGCCGTAGTGTGCGAGCGTCTCGGCGAGCGACAACTCGCAGATATCGCGATAGCGGCGATAGGGCTCCCAGTAGTGGGCAATGTTGCGCTCTTCCCAGTGCTCCCAGAATTCCTTCACGTCGACGCGCCCGCTGCCGCCGGCATCGCGCAGGATGGAGGCGAAGGCGGCATAGGAGCCATCGCGCACGCTGATGAGGGTGCCGAACACGTCAAACGAGATCAGCTTGGGCTGCAGGATTGCTGGTGGCGGGGCGTCCGCGCCCTGTGCGGCCATCGCCGTCAGCCGTCGCCGTACACCGCGCGTCGGCCGCGCGGCGTAGCGAATGAGGAAGCGCGTACGCCGGACTTTGGTTTGCGCCGCGGCTGCGATGGCCCGGACGCCTGGGTCTTCACCATGTCGGCAATGGTATGCTGGTCGAGCACCTCGATGAACGCCTCGAGCGCGTTGTCGAGGATGCGGTTCACGCCGTGACCGCTGCGCGTGCCTGAAGGCGCTCCTTCCTCGATCTCCACGCGCGTGACCTCGGTCGCGCGCACCACGTCGCCGATGCGGATCGCCTGGGCCGGCCGCGCCAACCTCACCCCGCCGTTGCGTCCGCGCACGGCCTCGATGAGGCCGGCCCTCGTCAGCAGGTTCACGATCTTGAACACGTTCTGTGGCGTGATCTCGAGGCGCTCGGACAGGGAGGCAACCTTGATGAGCCCGTCGTCGGCGCGCGCGCAGTCGATCAGAATGCGAATGGCATGGCTCGTCGACTTGGTTAGGCGCATCGGTCGCTTGGCTCCTTGAGCGCGCGCTAGTTCAGCACAGCTCTCTGTCTAGCTCAAATATGAGCATTTTTCTCGATATTTTACGTCTCAGTGCGCGACATGCCGAGGTGCCTCATCCCTGAGGGGCAGGCTGCCTCGGCCGGGAAGACGGCCGGCGGCAGCACGAATGGCCTGCCCTCGCCGGGCGTGCGATTGGTCAGCACCCGGCAACCGTAGGCTGCCGACAGAAGGTCGTCCTTGAGCACGCTCGCGGCCGGGCCGGTCGCAACGATCCGGCCCCGCTCCATCAGGATCAGCTCGTCTGACAGGGCTGCGGCAAGGTTGAGGTCGTGAAAGACGGCAACCACCGCTGTCCCGGACCGGGCCTGTCGCCGCATGGCCGCCAGCACCAGCGACTGATGGGCCAGGTCGAGGCTGGCGGTGGGCTCGTCCAGCAGGATGCATCTGGTCTCTGCCGCGGGCGGGGGCGCTGCCGCCAGTTGGCACAGCGCGCGGGCGATATGCACGCGTTGGCGTTCGCCGCCGGACAAATGCACGTACGGCCGGCTGGCCAAGCCGGCCAACCCCACCGCATGCAGGGCATCGAGGGCAGCCTTTCTCGAGTGCGCGGGCGCCGTTTCGAACCCCGGCACGCTGATGCCGAGCAAGGCCACCTCGATCACCGTGAAGGCAAAGGTGAGCACGCTCGCCTGCGGCACCACGGCGCGCCGCCGCGCCAGCTCGGCGGCGGAGAACGACCCGAGCTCGCGTGCATCCAGGAGCACGCTGCCCAGCGTGGGCCGAAGCTCTCCGGCAAGCAGGCGCAGCAAAGTCGATTTGCCCGCGCCGTTCGGTCCGATCAAGACCACGACGCGGCCGGGCTGGATGTCCACGTCGACGCCGGTGACCAGCGTGTGGCCGTTGACGGTGTAGGCGGCGTTGCGTGCCTGCAGCACGGCCTCACCCTCCCGCCATGCCGCGTTTGACCACCATGTGCAGGAAGAGGGGCGCGCCGAGGATCGCCATCACCACGCCGAGCGGCAGCTCCGCCGGGCTCAGCAGCATGCGTGCAAAGATATCGGCGATCAGCACCAGCGTGGCGCCCATCAGCGCACTGGCCGGCAGCACGATGCGGTGGTCCGGACCCGCCAGCAGCCGCACCAGGTGCGGCACGATGATGCCGACGAACCCGAGGATGCCCGAGACGGCAACGGCGGCGCCCACCGCAGCCGATGTGACCACCACGATCATGCGCTTGCTCTGCTCCACGTCGATGCCGAGATGATAGGCCTCCGCCTCGCCGAGCAGCAGGCCGTTGAGCCCGCGCGTCAGCCGTGGCAGGGCCGCCGCAACCAGAGCGGCAAAGGGCAGCACGGCCAGCACCTTGGGCCAGCTGGCGCCCGACAGGCTGCCCAGCATCCACAGCGTGAGGTCGCGCAGCTCGCGGTCGTTGCTGGCGAAGGCGATGAGGCCCATCAGGGCGCCGTTGAGGGCGGCAAGCGCAACGCCGGCGAGCAGCAGCGTGCTGATCGACAGCTGGCCCTGGCGGGTCACGATGGCAACCAGAGCCGCCGAGGTGGCGATGCCGCCGAGGAACGCCGCCACCGGCAGCGCATAGGCGCCGAACGTCTTGATCCACGGTGCGGCGAGGCCGTTGCCGAGCGCGATCGTCGCCACGGCCGCCACCGCGGCACCGGAGGACACGCCGATGAGGCCCGGATCAGCCAAAGGGTTGCGGAACATGCCCTGCATCATGGCCCCGGCCACCGCGAGCGCTGCGCCGACGAACATGCCGAGCAGCATGCGGGGCAGGCGGATGTCGATGAGCACGAGCTGCTCGCGCGCGACCTCGGCCTCATGGCGGCCGGTGAGGATCGCCAGGAGCACGCGCGGCAGCGCAGCCAAGGTGATGCCCGTGGCGCCGATCGAAAGGGAGAGGACTGTCGCCACGCCCAGGCCGGCGGCGGCCCCCCAGAGCAGCAGCCCGGCGCGCGTGGGCCATCGGTCCTGGCCGATGCGTCTTGGCACGTGCAGCGCAGCCGTCATGGCTTGGCGCTCCCGGCCCTGCCGGCCACGTCCGGATAGAACAGTGCCATGAGGTCGCGCGCGGCCGCCGGCGCCCGCGGGCCGAAGCCCAGCATGTAGAGGCCGTCCACCAGGACGATGCGCTTGGCGGCGCCGGCCGGCGTCGACCGGATGCCCTTGAGGTCGAAGAGCTGAGAGAGATCGTGGCCGTCCCTGTCACTGGAGCGCCGCATGGCGACGATCACGTCGGGCGCCAGCGCCACGATCGCTTCATCCGGCAGCGGCCGGAAGCCGTGCACGGCAGAGGCGGCATTCACCGCGCCGGCGAGCTTGAGGATGGCATCTGCGCTGGTGGTCTGGCCGCCCACCATCACGCGCCCGTTCTGCACGGCGAGCACGAACAGCGCGCGCACGGGACGGCCAATGGCCGGCTGCAGCTCGGCCAGGGCCTTGAAGTCGGCCAGCACCTTGCGGGCGAGCGTCTCGCCACGGGCCTCCGCGCCGATGACCTTGGCGATCAGGCGCACCTTGCCGGCGATGCCTTCGGCGGAGCTCTGGTCGCCCACTTCGATATAAGGAACGCTGGTGGCCTTGAGCGTCTTGACGACCTCCGGGGGGCCGGCGCCCTCCGAGGCCAGCACCACGGTCGCGCCCACCGCAATGACGCCCTCGCTGGAGAGGGCGCGCATGTAGCCGACGCTCGTCTTCTCCTTGAGCGCCTCGGGCGGAAACTGGCTGGTCGTATCGACGCCGACAATGCGGCCGCCCGCGCCCAGCGCGTAGAGAATCTCCGTTACGTCGCCGCCGATCGACAGGATGCGCGAGGCATCGGCGACCTGGATGCTGCGGCCGCCGTTGTCGATGACGGTGACCTGCGCTGCTGCGGGGGCCGGCGCCATGGCCGCCAGCAGGATTGCGCAAGCCAATGCCGTGCCAGTTCTGAAGGCGTGCATGTGCATACCCTTCACTTGGTCAGGATCAGCTTGCCGTTGGCGGTGATGCGCAGGCGATAGTCCTGCCCGTCATGCTCAAGGATGGCCTCGCGCCCGCCGGCCAGCAGCTCGCTCACTTTGAGCCGACGGTGCCTGGTGTCCGGCTGGGAGGCGTCCGGGGACCGGGCCTCACGTGGCTTGTCGTCGACCGCCATGGGCTAGCGATGCCTTCTTCAAGGTGTTGCTCGAACGCTTCGCTCCATCGCACAACGCGAAGCTTATTGTTGACTGCATAAGTCAACAAATACTACCTTTGCAAGTCCTCTCTCGAAGGGAGGGGAAAAAGCGCGCGCTCTGTGTGCGCTTTGCAGCAAGCCCGCCAAGCGACGCAGCCCTGCGCCTCTCAGCCAGCTAGCCGATCGTGCAAGCAAGAGGGGCATGGGGATGTACGGGCTTCTAGCAAGCTGCGCGCGGAGCGCTCTCGCGCAGCGTCGGTGTGGCGTTGTCACGGCTGCGGGCCGCGGCGCTTTTCTGGCCAGAAAAGGTCTGCTGCTAGGCGGGTGCACGGCGGCGGCGCTGGCATGGTCCGTCCAGGCGCTGGCGCAGGGCACGCTGCTGCCCCCGGTGACCGTGGAGGGCCGTACACCCAAGGCAAAGAAGGCGAAGAAGGCGGCCGTCACGTCGGCGCCCGAGGTCGCGCCGCAAGTGCAGGCGCACCCTGCGCCGCAGGCTGCAGCGGCTGCAGCGCGGGACCAGGCGCGGAGCGAGGCGGTCTATACGACGCCGGCTGCCGTCAGCACGGCGGGCGGGAGCGAGCTTGGCGCCTTCGGCCAGATCGACACGGGGGATGTGCTCCGCTCGATGCCGGGCACATACACGCGCGAAAGCCCGCAGAACCCGGGGCTGGCCGTCAACATTCGCGGGCTCGAGGGCTCGGGCCGCGTCAACATGATGATCGACGGCGTGCGGCAGACCTTCCGCTTCACGGGCCACGAGGCGCAGGGCTTCGCCTATGTCGATCCGGCTCTGATCGCCGGCGTGGACGTGGCGCGTGGCGCGGTGTCCACGGCCGGCGGCGCCGGCGCGCTGGTCGGCACCGCCAACCTGCGCACGCTGGACGTCGACGACATCATCAAGCCCGGACAGAAGGCGGGCGTTCTGACCACGCTCACCTACGGCACCAATGGGGTCGGCTGGCAGGAGATGCTGGCCGCCGGCGTGACCAACGGCAAGGTCGGCATTGCCGGTGCGATCAGCCATCGCGAGCCTGACAACTATCGAAACGGCAATGGCATCACGGTGCCCTTTACAACCCAGGATCTGGTCTCGGGCTTGTTCAAGATGAACTTTGCGCTGTCATCCGAGCAAACCCTCAAGCTCGGTGTGCAGGTCTACGACAACGACTTCTTCGCCAACTCCTACTTCCAGAACGTCCGGCGGGACACCTACACGCTGAGCTACGCCTACAAGCCGCACGACAACCCGCTGATCGATGTCGCGCTGAATGCCTATGCCAACCGGGTGCGCATGGAAAATTTCCACGATGCGACGCCGACCGCGACGAGCCCGTCGGAGCCCCCGGGGACCAGTCCGCTCGGCTCGGCGGCAGGCCGCATCGCCGCGGACAGCGGCAGGGGCTTCGACGTCACCAACACCTCGCGGTTCGCGCTTGGCGGCATGCGGGTGACCGCGGCCTATGGCTATGAGCGCTTCTTCGACGATGTGGAGACCTCCAACAGGCTGAGGCCGTCCGCCGGCGGCGGCGTCAACCCGTCGGGCGAGGCGACGATTGCCGGGACCTTCTCGCAGACGACCTTCTCGTACGGCCTCTTCGATCTGATCGCCGGGCTTCGCTATGACACCTACCGGGTCGATGGCACCTTCACGGCTCAGCCCAAGAACCCGCTCGGCCTGCCCCCGGGTCCATTCACGCTCGACCAGTCGGACGGCCGCTTCAATCCGAAGCTCACGCTGGCGGCGCAGGTGCTGCCCTGGCTCCAGCCCTATGTGAGCTACGGGGAAGCCTTCAGGGCGCCGACGATCAATGAGACGATGCTGGGCGGCAGTCATCCGGGTGGCGGCGCAGCAGGATTTGCGCCCAATCCCTTCTTAGAGCCCGAAATCCAGAAGGGGTGGGAGTTCGGCGCCAACATCCGGCAGGACGGACTCTTTGTGAGCCGTGACAAGGTTCGCTTCAAGGCCGTCTATTTTGACATGGACGTCGAGAACTATGTTGCGGCCTGCATCGACCCTGTCACCAAGTTCAATTTCTTCTGCAACAAGCCGGGCACGTCGGACGTGCGCGGGGTTGAATTGCAGGGCATGTACGACGCCGGCGGCGCGTTCCTGGGCCTGGCCTACACGCGCACGAAGACCAACCTGCCGGCGCAGCAGGATGGGCTTGGTGCACACAGCACCCTGCCTGAGCACATCCTGACAGCGACCGGAGGCCTGCGCTTCCTCGATCGGAAGCTGACGGTCGGGGCACGGGTCTCCTACACCTCCGAGAGCGATGTCGGCGCCAACAATGTCTTTAAAGGCAGCCTGTACGGCTCCCCGACCATGCCGGGCTACGCGCTGGTCGATCTGTTCACCAGCTACAAGTTCGACAACGGTTTCGAGGTGGGTGCGACTGTAAGCAATCTGTTCGACGTAGATTATACGCCCGCGCTGACCACGCCGTTCACGGCCGCGACAGGCTGCTTCGGCGGCAATGCGGCGGGCTGCAACGATGCGGGGCGCGGGCGAACGGTTCTGTTCACGGCGAAGGCGCAGTTTTGAGCCGCTCGCCGATGCTCAAGACAGCGACGGCGACTTTGTCGCCGCTGTCGTCAGGCACGTTGCAGGCCGACATCATATGGAGAGGCTTATAAGATGAAAGAAAGAGTCGACAATTCGCCGGTCGCGCGGCATGGCTTGCAAGGGGCGGCGGCAGATGGCGGGGCGGTGTCCAGGCAGTGCCGCGGTCGGATGGGCCGCACCGCCGGATCAGACAGAATGGGTCGAGGCTAAGGAGGAACGGGAATGTTCATCGCCATGAACCGCTTCAAGGTTCTGAAGGACAGCACGCAGGAGTTCGAGAACGTCTGGTTCAGCCGGGAAAGCTATCTGCACGAGCTGCCGGGCTTCATCGCCTTCCACCTGCTGCGCGGGCCGGAGCGCGAGGACCATGTGCTCTACGCCTCGCACACGATGTGGCGCAGCTCCGCGGACTTTGAAGGCTGGACCAAGTCGGAGGCCTTCCGCAAGGCGCACGCGCGGGCCGGCAACACTCAGAAGCCGACCACGCTGGGGCATCCCGAGTTCGAGGGCTTTCACGCGCTGCAGGAGGTGGCGTCAGACGGCGTGGCGCGCCGGGTAGCGGCGGAATGAGCGGGAGAGTCGCATGAGCGAGACCGCCGCTGTCGAGCGTCCGCCGCTGGCGGAGCGGCTGAAGCAGAATGCCGACGGCATTCTCGAGCAGATTGCCCGCGACTATGGGGTGAGCACGTTCGACGTGGTGCGCGCGCTTCCCGAAGCGCACCGGACCATTGTGCCGGGTGCCAGGTTCGAGGCGGTGCTGCAGGCCCTGGCCGAGTGGGGCGAGGTGCTCTTCATCGTGCACACCGCCGATATCGTGCTGGAGTGCGCCGGCAGAATTCCGCCCGGCACCTTCGGTCGCGGCTATTACAACATGCACGGCGACAGTCCCATCGGGGGGCATATCAAGGCGGAGAGCTGCAAGCACATCGTCTTTGTCAGCCGTCCGTTCATGGGCCGGCCGTCGCGCTCGCTGCAGTTCTTCAATGGCGCCGGCGAGGCGATGTTCAAGATTTTCGTGCGCCGCGACAAGGAGCGCAATCTGCTGGATGAGCAAGTGGCGCGCTTTGATGGGCTGCGCGCGCGGCTGACCGGCAGCGGCTGACGGGCTGTCAGGCTCGCATCAGGCGCCGCCGCGCGTGTGCGCAGCGCCGCGCTTCTACTGAATTTGCCACGTCGTGCTTGTGCACACGTTCACATGATAGCGCTCAATGGCGCGGCCATTGTCCAGCAGCGGCAGCGCGATCGTCGTTAACGGATCGGCAAGGGCGCCGGGACGTCTGGTGCGGTATCCGGACACCCGGCACGCGGGCGGCGCCAACAGCGGTGCCGCCGGTCCACCAGCCGCTAGTGTTCCACACCTGACAGATGATTCCCATGCGGCCGCAAATCAGTCAGTTTGCGGTCATGAGGCGAGACGATA
>JAIEQJ010000065.1 GCA_019747815.1 Hyphomonadaceae bacterium | reverse complement strand
CCACCTCCCAGCACGGGGAATCACAGGTCGCTGATTCGTGGTATCCCCGATTCCCACTTAAGGCACGACGCTCTAGAAGAAATCGGCAAGCCGCTTGCCGCCGGCCCCGTGACGCAGTAGAGCCGCCATGCACGAAAGATTTGGCTCAGGAGGTGACCGATGCGGATGATCCTGACCTTGGCAACTGCAGGCATCGTGGCCGGCTTGCTGGCGGCAGCGCCCCCGGCCAACGCCAAAACCTGCAAGGACGTGGTTACCGCCAAGGCGCGGTCGGCGGCCCAAGTCAGCGATGACTCGCGCTTGCGGCGGGCGCGCGAGAACGCCATTGCCAACTGGAGCGCGCGGGCACGCGATACCTATGGCTGGGCCTATCGCTTCTGGCGGCGCGCCGACGAGCGCACTGTGGAGTGCGGCGGCGGCGCAAGCGCCAAGCATTGCACCGCATCCGCCAGGCCTTGCCGGTTGCTGTGATGGTCGTGCCGGAGGAGCAACCCGTCAGATGCAGAGGGTGCGGGTCTTGGTTGTTGTTGCACCTGATTGTCGCAGCACGGGTTTGCTGCGCCACTGCAAACTCCCGCCGATGACATAGCCCCGCTGCGGGAGAAAGTGGGCGATTGCGAGGCGAGAACTTGACGCTCGCAGTCAATTGAGCGTTATAAGCCCTGCTGCTATCTGCCGCTTTGCCGAAGCAACTTCCACGGCGCATATGGCCCTGATCGTGCACCGGCGCCCCTGCGGCGCCGTTGCTTGTTTGCGTCAAGAGGGGCCGTCCTGCATGCTGGGAACTGTTTACGTCGATTTCGACGGGACCATTGCCCCTGCCGATCCGACCGACGCCCTGTTCGATCGCTTCTGCGACCCCTCGTGGCGCGACATCGAGCGGGAGTGGCAGGAAGGCCGCTGCACATCGCAGGTCTGCATGGCGCAGCAGGTGGATCTGCTGAGGGTCACGCCTGGTGCCATCGACGGCATGCTTGCCACGGTTGCCATCGATCCGCAGTTTCCCGCGTTCGTCGACCTGTGCCGGCACTGGGGGTTGCGGGTGATCGTGGTGTCTGACGGCCTGGACCGCGTGGTCGGCAGCGTGCTGCGTGCGGCCGGCCTGCGGCTGCCGTTTTTTGCCAACCGGCTGGAGTGGCTCGGCGGCGATCGCTGGAAGCTTGCGTTTCCGTTCGCGCGCAGCGACTGCACGGCCGCGCTGGGCAACTGCAAATGCAGCCATCGCGCCAAGGGTAAGCAGCGCGGACTGGAAATCATGGTCGGCGACGGCAGGTCCGACTTCTGCATTGCCGAGACGTCCGATCTCGTGCTCGCCAAGGGACGCTTGGCGCAGCACTGCCGCTCCAAGCGGGTGCCGCACCAGCCGATCAAGGATTTCTCCGAGGCCAACGCGTTTCTCGCCGGCTGGCTGGCCAGGACTGTGCGCAAGTCGGCCTGAGCGCTGCGGCACGTCTTCACCGAACACAACCTGAAAAAAGCACATGACACTCGCAGATCACAGCCAGACGTTTGGCAATGGGCCGGTGGGCTTTCTGCTCATCCATGGCCTTGGCGGCACTCCTGCGGAGCTGCGGTTTGTCGCGATCGGCCTCGCGCGGGCCGGCTACACCGTGCACTGTCCGCAGCTTGCCGGACATTGCGGAACCTTCGAGGAGCTGCGCGCAACCGGGTGGGAGGATTGGTATGCGACGGTGAAGGATGCGCACGACGAGCTGCTCAAGACCTGCAAAAAGGTGATCGTGGGTGGTCTGTCGATGGGCGCCATTCTGGCGCTGCACCTGGCGGCCGAGCGGCCTGACGATGTTCAGGCGGCTGCCCTTTTTGCGCCAACCCTGAAGCTCGATGGCTGGGGTGTGCCCTGGTACAGCGTTCTGTTCAACCTGGTGCGGACGAGGGCCGGTGCCGACCTCATCAGGTTCTCCGAGCGCGATCCCTACGGCATCAAGGACCCGCGGGTACGCGCGCTCGTCACGGCCGCCATCAACAGTGGCGACAGCTCGAAAGTAGGCCAGCTCACCAATCCCGGGCGCGTGATGCTGGAGATGCGCTGGCTCGTCAACATCGTGAAGGGCGAACTGAGACGCATCCGCCAGCCGACGTTGATCGTGCATCCTCGGCATGACGACCGGGCGAGCCTGCGCAACGCCGCATACCTGCAAGCTCAGCTCGGCGGCATGGTTGACACGTGCGTTCTCGATGACAGCTATCACGTCATCACCATCGACCGTCAGCGCGACCTCGTCGTGCAGCGCACAGTCGCATTCGCGGACAGCCTGATCGGGCGGCTGCCCGAAGCCGCAAGCAGGCGGGCCGATATTGCGCTCACGCATGAACGGTCGGCGTGAATTCCGGCAATACGCAGAGCTATTTGCACCCACCGCGGCGCCGGACATGCGCTCACGCGTTGCCGCGGTCCTCGCGCCACACGCCGATCTTCTCCTGCACGGGCCGGTCGGAGAAGCTGAAGAGCACGCTTTCCTCGTCCGCTTCGTGCGTCACGGGCTGCCAGCTCGGCACCACAAAGATGTCCTTGGGGCTCCAGTCCAAGGTCTGCTCTCCGAGGCGCGAGCGGCCGCGGCCTTCCATGGCCACGTACACGGTGGCGTCGGTTGAACGGTAGCGGCCGGTCTTGAAGCCCTTGGGCAGGAGCTGGATGAAGGTGCCCATGGTGGGCATGGCGTGGTCGCCGGTGACAGGATTGGAATAGCGCATCTTGATGCCGTGGCACGGGTCGAGGGGGCCTGCCTTGGCAAGCTGGGCCAGCGCCTCGCGCGTGCGCGTATAGGGGTAGTTGAAGATCGGCGATGAGGCGGAGGCGCCGCCGCGATGGTCGACGGGGAGCAGGTTGGCGCCATAGCGGGCGGAAGAATCTCCGACCGGCTTGGCGATCGGCTGCTCTTCCTCCTCGTGGTGCTCTATGAAGGAGGCATCGAGCATCTGGATGATGGGGATGTCGAGCCCGTCGAGCCAGAACATCGGCTTGTCGGTGTGGTTGCCGTGGTCGTGCCAGGCCATGTAGGGCGTGATGATGAAGTCGCCCGGGTGCATCGGCGTGCGCTCGCCGTTGACGCTGGTGTGCGCGCCCGCGCCCTCCAGCACGAAGCGCAGCGCCGACTGCGAATGGCGGTGGGCGCGCGCCACCTCATGCGGCATGACAAGCTGCACGCCCGCATAGAGCGAGGTGGTCACCTTGGATTGGCCGCGCAGGCCGGGGTTTTCCAGGATCAGCACGCGCCGCTCGGCCTCCTTGGCCGTGATCAGGCTGCCGGCTTCCAGCATGGCCGCGCGAATGTCGCCGAAGCGCCAGAGCGCCGGCAGGCAGCCGCTTCTGGGCTCGGGCGTAATGAGGCCGGACAGCACCGCCCACAGCGGCGTCATGTTCTGCTTGTCAATGCGCGCGTAGAAGGCCTTGCGCTCGGGCGTCTCTGCGGGGGCGTGGTCCATGCGGGCATCCTCACGGTTCCTTGCCGCACATGTTAGGCCGACCGCGCGCGGCGGTCCATAAACGCGCCCTCATCCAGGCGTCGCGCCACGCGCTTATGCGAGGGCAACAGGCTGAGGGTAAATTTGCACTTCCGGGTCCCGGCGCCCCGCCCGGGATGACGGGGCCGCTACTCGCAGAACGCGCTGCGCTTGCGCGGGGCGAGATCGAAATGAAAGTGGTTGCGGTGGGCGTCGTTGGCCTCCGGCCCCAGCACCGTGCCGAAGGCCGTGCAGGCACCCTTGTGCAGACGGCGCAGAAAGGTGGCTTCCGCAGAGAGCCTGGTCGCGTCGCTGGCCGTGGTGGGCGTGGCCTTGGGATCGATGCCCTTGCCGAGCTTCTGCAGGCCAGTCGTGCGCAATGATCCCCGCCGGGCTTCGGCTGCCCGCTGCTCCGCCTCCTCTCCCAGCCGTTCGGCTTCCTCGGCCTTGCGATCCGCGTCCTGCCGTTTTCGCCGGGCCTCCGCCTGGGCCTCCTTGCGCTTGCTGCGCGGCGCCTTCGTCGCGGCCTTCTCGGCCTCCAGCGCCTCCCTTTGTGCCTGTGCGGCAGCTTCACGGGCCGCCTCCAGCGCTTCCTTGTCGGTCTTCGGGGCCGTCTTGGCCTCGGTCTTGGTGGCCGCCTTGGCTTCCGCGGCGCGCGCCTTCTGCTCGCGAATGTCGCGCGCTGTGGGTCCCCACTTGTTCTCCACGTCGATGGTGCGGCCGTCGGCGGTGGCAAAGCCCATGATGTCGATGGCGTTCGCCAGCGCATGCTCGCTCAATCGGTCACTGTGCGCGCGGCTGCCGTAGCGGTTGCGGCAGGCATAACCTGCAGCACCTCGGATGCGCGTAACGGCACTGCCGAGCACCTCCTGCGCCGTGGGCTGCAGGGTCTTCTCGACCCAGGTGTGCAGGCTCGCGACCATGGCGCAGTTGAGCATGGGCGGCGGCTGGAACTCGACCCGGTTGGCGCCCGTGCCGATGCGCCGCAGCATCACCGGCGCCGGGGCGCCGCATTGCTCGTGCTTGACGGCGGGCGCAATTTCGATCTCGGCCCCGAGCGGGGCAAGCCGCTTCAGACAATCCTTGAGGGCGGCGATGATCTCCGCATCCGACCACTCGTCCGGCACCGGCGGCTCGGCCTTGGCCGTTTCCGACTTGGCATCGGGTGGGGGCACAGGGGTTTTGGCGGCCGCGGTCTTGGCACCGGCCTTGCCAGCGTCACCGCTCTCCGCCTGGGACCGCTGCGGCGTCCGGTGGTGACGCTCGCGCGACAGCCTGGCCAGGACATGCTGCGGCGGATCGGCCTGGGGAGAGGCCGCGGAGGGAGCGGGAGGAGGGTCAGGCCGCGGCATGCGCAGTGCGGCTTCCAGCGCCGGCGGTGCCTGGGGCACTGGGACGGGCTTGGCGCGCACGACCTCGATCGGTGCAGGCGCGTCTGCTGCGGCTGCTGACGCCTGGGGCGCGCGGGTCGAAAACGTCGAGGCGGCCCGGTCGGGGACCATGGGGATGAGTGCCAGCCCCAGCAGCGCGACAATCGACAGATTCGTGGACACGGCTTCCAAGGCCTTAGAGAGTGTCGCAATCTGTTTCGATATGTACTTGTTGGCTAAGTATTTGGCCTCGAACGCCATGCCCACCGGGCCACTACACACGTCGTTGGAGATTCGGTGAATGTGCGTGAAGTTTGTGGTGGAACAATGGTTCCTCAGACTGGTGTTGCAGGTGTCCGTCGAGGCGCCCATGCCAACGCGCACGAGCGCGGTTGAGTTTCAGCTCGTCGGTCCGTCCAGCTTGCGTGTGAGATTTTCGAACTCGCGGCGGAGTTCCTCGTTCTTGAAAATCTGGTCGAAGGTCGGCGCCTCCAGCTTCTGGATCGCCTCAAACGAGGCGGCGGCATCGCGCATCAGATTGCGCAGCTGATAGCTCGCCTCCACGGTTTCGAACGTGTTGTCGGCGATCCTGAGATCGTGCGTGGCGCGCTGGCGCGCCTTGGCGATCTGCTCGCGCTGCTGCAGCAGATAGCGCCGATAGCCCTTGGCGGCATCCTCGGCCAGCCGCTGGCTCTCGCGGTTGCCCTCGAGCGCGCGCTTCTGGTCCTCGCGGTTCTCGAGCTTCAGCAGCTCTGCCGTCTTGGCTCGCGCTGCACGGATGTCGATCTCGATGGCCGACAGCTTCGGCAGATACTGGTTGTCGATCTTGGCGATCAGCAGGTCCTGCGAGTGCACCAGCAACGCAAACAGGGCTGCGTGCATGGCGAAGTATTTGCGCGCGGCCCCGATGTTCTCGCCCGAGGCCGCCATCAGCCTGGCGAGCTGGCCGTCGATGATCTTGGCCGAGTTAAACACCGCGACGAGGCGCACCAGGTCGCCCGAGAGCACGCTGTCGAGCAGCAGGTCCACCTGCTCGGGCGAGAGCTGCACGCCGGCTTTCTTGAGGGCATCCTGCACCTCGGCCTTGGTCTTGCCGATGTCGGACCGGTTGAGCGCGATACGCTTCTTGGCCTCGTCGATGTCCTTGCCGAGGCTGTCCACCGTGTCGGTCATGAAGCCCGGCAGCACGCCGTCCTTCGGCGCCACGAGCTGTTTTTCGCGCAGCCTAACGATGCGATCGTCGAGCTCGCGGATGTTCTTGCGCAGGCTTTCGATCTTCTTCTGCAGCTCGACCACCGGCACGTCGGTGACGACGCCCAGCGCGGAATCGAGCAGCTCGCGAATTTTCCGCTCGCGGTCCTCGCGCGTTTCCGTCCAGATCGGCCGCAAGATGTAGTCGTTCTCCGTCGGCAGCTTGCGCGCTTCGCCGCGGTTCTTGGCTGCGTCCTGCAGGATGGCGTTGACCGCCTTCATCAGGCGCTGCGCCTGCTCGCTGGCGGCATCGCCCTCGCGCGCCTCCGCAACCGGAGGCTCCTTGGCAGGGGATGTCTGCGTGCCGGCGGACGGGGTCTTGACCGAAGGTGGCGGCTGCGCTGTCTGCGCCTGCACGACACGCCCGCCGCTGTCCGTGCGCCGCAGCAACTCGCCGATGCCGTCGTGCGGGCCAGGCTGCGTGCCCGTCACCACTGCAACAGCGCCGGCGCCTGCTGCAACAACCGGCATCATCACCCAATGGCGGACCAAAGAGAGCATGCCGCACCTCCCACTTTGCGGGCAAGCTTGAGGTTGGGATTCAGGCTTTTTTGTGTGGTCCGCCTACGTTTTACCCATTGACTCGGACGCAGGCGGCCTTGATTGCGGCAAGCAGCTCCGCGTTCACCTGGCGCGCATCCGTGAGAACCGCCATGTGTGTGATCACGGCGCCTGGACCTTTGAGCTTGGCTTTCTGCAGGAGCGGATCGAAGGGACGTTCGCCCAGGTCAAGTCCGAGCCGCAACTCGGTCGCGTGCAGCGTCAGGACGGCGAACTCGGCGGGCGCGCCGAATGAAACGTAGCCGGCCCTCGGCATGATCGCGAGGGCCGGCACGAGGCTGCGCATCTCCGCTTCGAGCAGGTGGTAGAGCGGCCGGTAGCCCTTGGCGGCGGCGAGCAGCTTTTCGAGCGACGCCTCATCGCTGGGCGCGGGCGCTGGAACTGCGGAGGCGGCTGGCGTTGGCGGCCTGGGCACCGCCTCCGTAGGCTCGTTGGCGTGTGCGTGCTGAGGCCCGGCATTGCCCGATTTGTCGTGCGCTCGTTTGGGTGGTGGATCGGAATAGATCGCCTTGCCGCCGTTGCGATGGATGCGCTCCAGCCAGGAGGCGCGCGCAAATGGAAGACCCTGCTCGCGCAGCCAGTCGATGGTTTCGTTCTTGTCGGCGAAGCCCTGTGCCGTGATCGACGCCATCCACTCGGCAAGATCGCGTCCGGTGCGCGCCTTCAGCCCGGCCAGGAACTCCCGCTCCTCCTCATGCTCGTCTGTGGCCATCCCCAGGGCCGTCCCTCGTCAAGCGTTAGAACCAGCGCCGCGTGCGCTCCTTATAGTCGAGATAGGCTTGCCCGAAACGGGTCTCCAGATGCCGCTCCTCGGGCCGGATGGCCAGCGCATATACGGCGAGCGCGAATAGCGGAGTGAGGATCGCAAACCAGACGTTGTGGGTCAGCTCGGCAAGGCCGAGGAAGACCAGCACCTCGCCCATGTAGATGGGATTGCGCCGGAAGCCGAACGCCCCTTCCGTCACCAGCCGGTCGACGCGTTTGTTGGGCATGATCGTGGTGCCGGCCCGCTGGAGCGTCAGAAAACCCCAGGCCATCAGCGCAAGGCCGGCGGCGCCGAGCCCATAGCCGATGATACGGGCCGGTAGGTCGTCGAGCCCCGGCCAGGCAAGGGGATAGCGCCGGCCCAGGACCACGCCGATGACCAGCACGGCACCGATCAGCACGGGCGGCCAGGGAACGGTGGCGGGACGCGTGGCGTGGTTGTCTTGCATGCGGGCTCCAGTTTGGTTGCGGCCGCACTATGAATCCTGGGCGAGGTGCGCGTAAAGGGGCAGGCAGTCCACCAGTCCACGCAAAACGTCTTGCAGGGATGCCACGTGGACGCTAGCCAGAAGGGAAGCCTGCCGGGAGAACACCCATGATCCCCAATGATTTCCCTGCCCTCAACTTCGACCTCGGCGAGACGGCCGATCAGCTCAGATCGACCGTGCGCGACTTCACCAGCGACGTGATTGCGCCGATGGCCGCCGACATCGACAAGTCGAATGAGTTTCCGCGCCACCTGTGGCCGAAGCTCGGCGCGCTTGGCCTGCACGGCATCACGGTCGAGGAGGAGTATGGCGGCTCGGGCCTTGGCTACCTCGAGCACTGCATCGCCATGGAGGAGCTGAGCCGCGGCTCGGCCTCCATCGGGCTCTCCTACGGCGCCCACTCCAATCTGTGCGTCAACCAGATCCGCCGCAACGGCAGCGACGCGCAAAAGCGCGCCTACCTGCCCAAGCTCGTCTCGGGCGAGCATGTCGGCGCACTTGCCATGTCGGAGCCGAATGCGGGATCCGACGTGGTGTCGATGACGCTCAAGGCCGAGCGGAAGGGCGATCGCTATGTGCTGAACGGCACCAAGTTCTGGATCACCAATGGCCCCTGCGCGGATGTGCTGGTGGTGTACGCCAAGACCGATCCAAAGGCTGGCCCGCGCGGGATTACGGCGTTCCTGATCGAAAAGGGCTTCAAGGGGTTCTCGACGTCGCAGAAGCTCGACAAGATGGGCATGCGCGGCTCCGACACGGGCGAACTCGTATTCCAGGATTGCGAGGTGCCGGCAGAGAACGTGCTGGGCGAGGTGGGCAAGGGCGTCAACGTGCTGATGAGCGGCCTCGACTACGAGCGCGCGGTGCTGGCGGCGGGTCCGCTCGGCATTATGCAGGCGGCCATGGACGTGGTGATCCCCTACGTGCACTCCAGGAAGCAGTTCGGCCAGCCGATCGGCGAGTTTCAGCTGGTGCAGGGTAAGCTCGCCGACATGTACACCACCATGAACGCCTGCCGGGCCTATGTGTATGCCGTGGCCAAGGCCTGCGACCGCGGCGAGACCGCACGCAAGGATGCCGCCGGCGCCATCCTCTACGCCGCCGAGAAGGCGACGCAGATCGCGCTCGATGCCGTGCAATTGCTGGGCGGCAACGGCTACATCAACGACTTCCCCACCGGGCGGCTCCTGCGCGACGCCAAGCTCTACGAGATCGGCGCCGGCACGAGCGAGATCCGGCGCTGGCTGATCGGCCGCGAGCTGTTCGAGGAGACGGCGTAGCCGGGATGACAACAGCGCCTTTGCGGGATGAGGCCGCAAAGAGGATCGCCCCGGCGAGGGCGAGCCGGGGCGATCAGGGGGCGAAGAGCCACCAGCAAGCCAGGGGCGCGGGAAGGGGGGCAGCGCTCTCGTCGGCTCGCCAGCGGCGTGATTTGAGGAGTAGCAGCTTCAGAACAAAAAGGGAACATACATTTAGTGAGATTGGCTTGGGCGCCGGACGGAAGTCTGCGTGGAGGACGGGCGGGGAGAGGACGACGGTGTGCTACGGCACAATTCGGTACAAGGTGTGCGCTGCGGCAGCGCGGGAAGCGACGATGAAGAGGGGTGACACGATGCGTGCAGCGACGGCGCGACTGGCGATGCTGATCACCGCATGCCTGCTGCTGACGGGCCTCGCGGCAGCGCAGCCGTTCAAGGACGATGCGGGGAAGTTCTCGGCCCGCTTTCCGGCGGCACCGACGCTCGACAAGCAGGAAGGCAGCTCCGTCTCGGGTCCCCACGTGCACTACACCTGGGAGGTGGACCATGAGGGTCGCCACTTCTCGGTGACCTACACGGAATACACGACCGCGCCGGTGAAGAACTACGATAAGAACGTGATGGGCATGCTGGCGGCGACCAAGGGCAAGCTGCTGCGCCAGTCCAAGATCGACCTCCGCGGCGTGGACGGCCGCGAGACTTACACGCTGCTGCCCGACAACGCCGTGATGCGCCAGCGCCTGTTCCAGGTCGGCAACCGCCTGTATCAGGCCGTGTATGCGGGGCCGTTCGGGACAGAGTCGCGCGAGGATGTGGAGGTGTTCATGGCATCGTTCCAGATCCTGGAGTGAGCGAGCTGGCCCTGTGCCTCGAGCCGAGCCAAGGGTCGAGGCGCTGGCCCGGTGGCACGGCAGCCGGCGAACCTGTCGGCGCGGGGAGCACGGCGCGGGCGGGTGCGCCGGAGACATTCAGCCACCGTTCACAGCCGATCTGCAACGTGAGCCCGCATGACACATGAACAAGGCAGAGTTTTGCAGCCGGCCGCCTGGAGGGCGGCGCTCCTCGTCCTCGCGCTGGGAGCAATCACGGTGAGCGCACCGGAGGCTCTCCAAGGCTCGAGCTGGCTTGCCGAGGACATCCAAGGCGGCGGCGTCATCGACAACGCCCAGTCGACGCTTGCGATCGCAGCCGGCGGCACGGTGACGGGATCGGGCGGCTGCAATCGCCTGTTCGGTGCCGCCATCATCGCCGGTGATCAGCTCACCTTCGAGGGCATCGGCTCCACGCGCATGGCCTGTGCGCCGGCCGTGATGGATCAGGAGCGCAAGTTTCTCGACGCACTGGCGGCGACCCGCACCTTCCGCCTCGACGGGCCCTATCTGAAATTCTACGCCGGCAGTGGCGCCGTTCTGGTTCGCTTCACCGCGCTGCGGTGAAGCCAAAGTTGCCTGCCGGGCAGGATTGAATCGCATCAATGCCGGCCGGTTGGCGGCGTTGTGCGACTGGGTTAGGCTGGCAGCCTGAAGATGATTTCCGCAATTTATCGCGGAAAGCCCAAGACGATTGCGAAGGGAAGCCCGGCGGCACCCACATTCGCTCGACTGCCGGGTCAGAGCGTCGACACCATGCTCGCGGGCACGTTCTCGGACGACATTGCCATCGATCTTGGCACGGCCAACACGCTGGTGCACGTGGTGGGGCGCGGCATCATCATCGATGAGCCCTCCGTAGTGGCGGTGCTGGCGCGCGGCAGCAGCCGCGAGGTGCTGGCCGTCGGCCTCAAGGCCAAGGCTCTGCAGGCCCGCAGGCCGCCCGAGCGCATCGAGATCATCCGGCCCCTGCGCGACGGCGTGATTGCCGACTTCATTGCCACCGAGGAGATGCTGCGCCAGTTCATAGGCCGCGCCAAGACCATGCTGGGGTTCCGCCGCCCGCGCATCCTCGTCTGCGTGCCAGCAGGCGCCACGCCGGTGGAGCGACGCGCGGTGTATGAGACGGCGCTGTCGGCGGGCGCGCGTCGCGTCTATCTCATCGAGGAGCCGGTGGCGGCGGCGCTGGGCGCAGACCTGCCCATCGACGGTCGGGCAGCCTTCATGGTGGTGGACATCGGCGGCGGCACCACCGACATCGCCGTGCTCGCCGAGGGCAACGTCGTGCAGGCGCGCTCGCTCAAGGTCGCCGGCAACGCCATGGATGAGGCCATCATGCGCCATGTGCGGCGCAAGCATCATCTGGTGATAGGCGAGGCCAACGCGGAGCGCATCAAGATCGAGGCCGGCACGGCGCTGGCACAGCCCAACGGTCGGCTCGTCGAGATCCACATCAAGGGGCGCGATTTGCATCTGGGTCGGACGAAGGAGGTGGTGCTGACCCCCGCGGACCTGGCTGAGGCGCTCGCCCGACCCGTTGTGGAAATGGCTGAGTTCATCTGCCGTGCGCTTGAGGATCTGCCGCCACAGGTGGCGGCAGAGGTCATTGCGCGCTCCATCCTGCTGACCGGCGGCGGCGCGCAACTCGATCGCCTGGACGCAGCCCTGCAAGCCCGCGTCGGCGTCGCGTTCGCGGTGCCATTAACTCCCATGCATTGCGTGATCCGAGGCAGCGCGGCCGTGCTGGAATCACTGGCGACGCGGGAGCATCTGCTGATCGGGCCGTGATGCGCTCAGGGGGGCCCCGGGCGCGAGGGGCCCGGGGAAAACGCCCGAGTGTGCACGCCAACGGGGGGATCGTGGGCCTGCCGCTGGACAGGGACGGGCGCGGGTGTTAGACGGGCCCAATGCGGGGCCCCATGTGGGGCCCTTGGCGCTGTCGCGGTGTGCGGGGCGCTCCGGGTGTATAGCTCAGTTGGTAGAGCAGCTGACTCTTAATCAGCGGGTCGAAGGTTCGAGTCCTTCTACACCCACCATGGTTTTCAGGGACTTAGAAGCTACTGTTCCACACCTGACAGATGATTCCCATGCGGCCGCAAATCAGTCAGTTTGCGGTCATGAGGCGAGACGATA
>JAIEQJ010000089.1 GCA_019747815.1 Hyphomonadaceae bacterium | reverse complement strand
TTGCGGGGGTAGGATTTGAACCTACGACCTTCAGGTTATGAGCCTGACGAGCTACCGGGCTGCTCCACCCCGCGTCACCACGTCTTGCGTTCAAGCTGTACGACGCGACATCCTTGCGGGCCACGCGACGTATCCAAGCTGCGGCTTGAAGCTTGCTCGCGCCCTTGAACGGGCAAACGCGCGGCCCTTATATCAGCTTTTGCCGGCTTGTGAACCCCATTGTGACAGACGGGCGCCCGGGGCTCCCCGCTTGCCCTGTTGAGGGTCGCTCGGGGCAGGGCGATGGCGACTGTCACGCCCTGGGGAGGGACTTGGCGTGCCGGCGTGCCGGCCTGAAATGGCCCTCAAGGTCCCATTGTTTCCCTGGGTGCCGACGCCTTGCGGGGCCAGGCGGCGCAGCAAGGACGGGGGCTCCCCATGCGGCATGCCCTGCGTGCGCAGCCGGGCCTGGACGGCGCGGGGGCGGGGCGAGCCAGCGATGGTGGCCCCGGGGGGATCGCTTCACCGGACGCCGCTGAGATTTTTACAAAAAACTTGGCGCAGGCAACGCGCGCCGTACGGGTCTCGATAGCCATCGAGGGTTTTGCGGTGCCTTCTCGATGGCGTCGTTGCCTGGGCTGTTCCGTGCCTGCGCCCAAGGGTGTAGGCCCCCCCGAGGCCCGTGTCGCCAGTGTGCGGCATGTCCGTTCCTGCGCAGGTGTGCTTAGATGGTGCGGAATGAGGCCGCTCCGGCGTCGGGGCGCTGCGGTTTTCCAGACCGGTTCGGCGAAGTCTCGGCATATGGGCAAGACCAACAAGCTGCTCGACGACTGCTTTGCGCATGACAAGACGCGCCTGCGCCACGACGAGGCGCTGCGAATCCTGAAGCAGCGGGTGGGGCCGATTGCCACGCACGAGCGGGTGGCGCTGGCGGAGGCCTGCGGCCGCATCCTGGCCGAAACCGCTGTGGCTCCCGATCCCGTGCCGGCCCATACCAACGCCGCCGTCGACGGCTTTTCCTTCGCCGCCCGCGACTACGATGTGAGCGCCGGCAGCGAGCTGCCAGTGGATGGGCGGGCGGCCGCAGGCCATCGGCTCGGGTACACGCCGGCGGCTGCGACTGCGGCACGCATCTTCACCGGCGCCGTCATGCCGCAGGGGCATGACACGGTCGTCATGCAGGAGGATGTCCGCTTCGGCACGCGCGAGGGGCGCGCCGTCGTTGCCATTCCGGGCGGGCTCAAGGCCGGCGCCAACGTCAGAAAGGCCGGCGAGGATGTCAAGGCGGGCGAGGTGCTGCTGCAGGCCGGCACGGTGCTGCGCCCGCAGGACCTGGCAGCGCTGGCCTCGATCGGGGCCGGCGACGTGGAATGCTTCGCGCGTCTCAAGGTTGGCATCGTCTCCACCGGCGATGAGGTGGTCAGGCCCGGTGCGGCGCTGGCGGCGGGCCAGGTCTACGATGCCAACGCGCCGATGCTGGCCGCGCTGATCGCCAGTGCCGGCGCCACGCCGGTCGACCTCGGCGTCCTTGCGGACAATCTCGACGCGGTCAAGGCTTCCCTGACACGCGCGGCGCAGCAGGTCGATGTGATCATCAGCTCGGGCGGCGCCAGCAGGGGCGAGGAGGATCACGTCGTGGCCGCGGTGGATGCGCTCGGCAAGCGGCATCTGTGGCAGCTCGCGATCAAGCCCGGACGGCCGATGTCGTTCGGCCAGATCGGCGATTGCGTGCTCCTGGGGCTGCCGGGCAATCCGGTTGCCGTTTTCGTGTGCTTCCTGCTGTACGTCTGGCCGATGCTCAGGCGCATGGGCGGGGCGGGTTGGCCCGAGCCGCGGCGCACCCGGCTGCCGGCTCTGTTTGCATTCCCGGGGCGCAAGGTCGGACGGCGGGAGTTCTGGCGCGGCCTATTGAAGGAGACGCCGCGCGGGCTGGCGGTGGACAAGTTCGCGCGCGACGGCTCGGGGCTGATCTCGGGGCTGCGCGCCGCCGACGGCCTCATCGATATCCCGGAGGACGTGCCGGAGATCAGGCCGGGCGATAGCGTCGCATTCATCCCGTTCAGCGAGTTCGGTATCCTCGGGCGCTGATGCCTCCAAATCCCGGCCCACTTGCGCCTGCGCGCCTCATCATGCACGTGAGCCTGATCGGGTTCGCGACCGCGCTTTCGGCGCGGGCGGTCGATCCGATCGTGCCACCCATCGCGCACAGCCTGCAGGTTGACGCCGGCCAGGTGGCGCTGCTGTCGACGGCCTTCACCCTGCCCTTTGCCATCGTGCAGCCGATCCTGGGGCCGATGGCCGACGCGATCGGCAAGGTGCGGATGATGATCATCTGCCTGATCGTGATCATTGCGGCCTCGGCCGCGAGCGCGCTGGCAACGAGCTTTCAGGTGCTGCTGATCGCCCGCATCGTGTGCGGGGCCGCAACGGGGGGCATCTTTCCCGTGGGGCTGGCGCTGATTGCCGACGCGGTGCCGCTGGCCGAGCGGCAGGTCGGGATCGCCCGCTGGCTCGCCATCGTGATCGGCGGCAATCTGCTGGGGGCGGCCTTTGCCGGCGTGCTCGCCGACCTGTTCGGCTGGCGCGCTGTGTTTCTCGCCGTCGCCTTGTGCGGCGTTGCGGCCCTGATCAACGCCATGGTCAACCTGAGGCAAGTGGCGCAGGCGCCGCCCCAGCCGCTCGACATCGCCTCGATCCCGTCGCGATACCTGGCGATTTTCTCCAACCCGAGGGCCAAGTTCTGCTTCTCGGCCGTGTTCCTGGAAGGTGTGGCGGTGTTCGGGCTGTTTCCGTTCGTGGCGCTGCTGCTGCTGGCTGCGGGCGAGCCGCGGGCGTCCATCGCGGGCCTGGTGATCGCCGGGTTCTCGATCGGAGGCGTCGCCTACTCGCTGGCCGTCACGCCGCTGACGCGGCGATGGCGGCCGTGGCAGCTCATGATCGGTGGCGGCACCCTCGCCGCCGCCGCATTGGCGGTGGTTGCGCTCGATCCCCCGTGGCCCATTCAGTTGGCAGCCTTCGTCGTGCTCGGCATCGGCTTCTACTGCCTGCACGGCTGCATTCAAGTCGAGGCCAGCGAGCTGTCAACGATCGCGCGTGGAACGGCCATGTCGCTGCATGGGTCGTTCTTCTTTGCAGGTCACGCCGCGGGGCCCGTGCTTTACAGCATTGGCTTTGCCTACCTCGGGGCCAGTCCGTCGGTGTGGCTCGGCGGCCTGGTGATGCTCCTGACGGGGCTGATGTGCGCCCGCTATCTGCGCCGCCGGAGCAGCGAGTAGCGGCAGCCTGGCGTCGCCGGCGCCGGGATCGGGTCGAGCGCCGGCGATCCGTGTGCGGCCGATCAAAGCCGTGCCGGGTCTGCGCTTCGCCGACCCCCAACCGGCGGCATCGCCTGCGCCGCCAGCAATTACAGCAGCTTGCCCATCACCAAGGCGGTATCGGACATGCGGTTGGAGAAGCCCCACTCGTTGTCGTACCAGCTCATGACGCGTACCAGCTTGCCGTCCACGATCTGCGTCTGGGTGAGATCGAAGGTCGACGACATCGGGTTGTGATTGAAGTCGATCGAGACCAGCGGCTCGCTGGTGACGCCGAGAACGCCCTTGAGCTGCTGGGCGGCCGCGTGCTCCATCGCCGTGTTGATCTCCTCCGCGCTGGTCTCGCGGCCGGGAATGACCTTGAGGTCCACCACCGAGACGTTGGGCGTCGGCACGCGGATGGCGGTGCCGTCGAGCTTGCCCTTGAGCTCCGGCAGCACCAGGCCGACGGCGGCGGCCGCGCCGGTGGAGGTCGGGATCATGTTCACCGCCGCCGCCCGCGCGCGGCGCATGTCCTTGTGCGCCTGATCGAGCACGTTCTGGTCGTTGGTGTAGGCGTGGATCGTCGTCATGAATCCGGATTGGATGCCGCACAGGTCGTTCAGCACCTTGGCCACCGGCGCCAGGCAGTTGGTGGTGCAGGAGGCGTTCGACACGATCTTGTGGTCGGCCTTCAGCTTGTCGTGGTTGACGCCATAGACGACGGTGAGATCGGCGCCCTTGGACGGCGCCGACACCAGCACGCGCTTGGCGCCGGCTTCCAGGTGGGCCGCTGCCTTGTCGCGGTCGGTGAAGATGCCGGTGCACTCCATGACGATGTCGATGCCGAGCTCCTTCCAGGGCAGCTTCTTAGGATCGCGCTCGGCCAGCACCCTGATCGGACCGGTGCCGACGTCGAGGATATCGCCCTCGACCTTGACCGGCGCTGGAAACCGGCCGTGCACGGAATCGTATTTCAGCAGGTGCGCATTGTCCTTGGCGGAAAACAGGTCGTTGATGGCGACGACCTGGAGGTCTTTGCGCTTGGCCTCGACCATGGCGCGCAGGACATTGCGGCCGATGCGGCCGAAGCCCGAAATTGCGATTTTAATGGCCATAGGGGTCTTCCTCTCCGGTCCACGAGCCGTCCGCTTCTAGTGCTGTGTCGCGGCGGTCGCTGTCAATGCGGCGGATCAATGCAAGTAAAGAAATGCGCCTGGAGGCATTATCGTTGCATGCCGCTGCAAACACCGTTGCAAACCGCACAGCGTTTGTTGACGCTGCCCGCGCTGGCTCCTATCGTCATCGCTTCAGAGGGACAGCGCCGCCATGGCGACGGTGGCGCTAAACACGGCGGGGCAGGCCATGGCCCGGCGTCACGCTGGCAAAGCCAGTTCAAGAACCGCACATCTGCGGGATCGGGGCAGGCACAGCAAGGCGAAGACGGCGACATCGGAGAACTCGCTCAAAGAGCGCCTGTTGGCGCTCGAGCGCGAGCGGGATCAATTGTGCGCGGCTTTGGAGCGCGCGCAGGAGCGTGCCCGCAAGCTGGAGGAGGTGCATGCGGCGGCGCGTGACCGCATCTCCTGGGCGCTGGATTCGCTGCAGAACATTCTCGAAACGAAGCGGTGAGGGGCAGCAGGATGCCTTCTGCACATTGATTTTTTGCCCGGGTGCCATAACATCCAGGCGATTGGCAGGGCTGCGGGGTGCGTCGTGGGCATATACGACCCGGGGGCCTATAAGATCCGCACGGGAGCTGTCCCTGACCGAGGCCGTGGCCTCGGACACACGGCGCCCACCTACATCAAGTAGGGACCACGCGGGATCGTCGCTCGCACGGCTCATGCGGCTCTGCCAATTTGTGTTCTTGCGCGGCTCGCCGCCATCTGCTGTAAGCGGGCCGTGACCGATAGCTCTCTGATCCTCCAAGAAAAACGCGCCATGCGGGCCCGCATCAAGGCGTGGCGCGCGGGCTTGAGCCCCAAGGCGATGGCCAGCGCCGCCGAGGCGATCGCCGGGCACGGTCTTGGGTTTCTGCCGCCCTTGCAACCCGTTACGGTGGTCAGCGCCTTCGCCCCGATGGCCGATGAGCTGCGCATTTGGCCGCTGCTGCGGCGGCTGTCGGCGGACGGCGTGCGGTTGGCGCTGCCCGTCGTGCAGGGCAAGGGCTTGCCGCTCATGTTTCGCGCGTGGGCGCCCGGCGACGCCATGGACAGCGGCGTGTGGGGCATCGCCGAGCCGAAGGCCGACAAAGCGGTGGTCGAGCCCGATATTCTGTTGCTGCCCCTGCTGGCCTTCGACCGGCAGGGTTGGCGTCTGGGCTACGGCGGCGGCTTCTACGACCGCACGCTCGAGGGGCTGCGCGCCCGCAAGCCGGTGATGGCCGTGGGCCTCGGCTACGACGAGCAGGAGGTCGACGTTGTGCCCCGCCTTGGCTACGACCAGCGGCTCGACTGGGTGCTGACCCCGTCCGGCCCGCGCCAGTTCAGGGATTGAGGCTCATGCGCCTGCTGTTCCTAGGAGATGTCGTGGGACGCTCGGGCCGCCAGGCGGTGCTCAATCAGCTTCCCGGGCTGCGCGACCGCTACAAGCTCGATTTCGTGATCGTGAACGGCGAGAACGCCGCGGGCGGCTTCGGCATCACGGAGGCGATCTTCCTGGAATTGCTGGATGCGGGCGCGGATGTGGTCACGCTCGGCAATCACGCCTTCGACCAGAAGGAGGCGCTGGTGTTCATCGAGCGCCAGCCGCGGCTGATCCGGCCGATCAACTATCCGCCCGGCACGCCGGGCCGGGGCAGCGGCATCTTCAAGGCTGCCAATGGCGCGGACGTGCTGGTGATCAACGCCATGGGGCTGATCTTCATGCCCGAGCTGGCCGATCCGTTTCGGGCGATCGACGCGGAGATCACCGCCTGCGGCCTCAAGCAGGGCGCCGATGCGATCTTCATCGATTTCCATGCCGAGGCCACCAGCGAGAAGCAGGCGCTTGGACATTTCGTCGACGGGCGGGCCAGTTGCGTGGTGGGCACGCACACCCATGCGCCCACGGCCGACGAGCGCGTGCTGCCGGGCGGCACCGCCTACATCTCCGATGCGGGCATGTGCGGCGACTACGAATCGGTGCTGGGCATGCTCAAGGACGAGCCGCTGAACCGCTTCCTCACCAAAATTCCGCGGGGGCGCATGGAGCCGGCGACGGGGCCCGCAACCCTCTCCGGGCTGGCGGTCGAGATCGACGATGCAACCGGCCTTGCCACCCGCACCACAGCGTTGCGGCTCGGTGGTGTTTTGACACCTACCGAGCCGCTGTTCTGGGTCGAGTGAGAGAGAGTTTGGGAAGACGGCCTATTCCGTCCTCCTGTCATTTTGCGTGAGAGCTGATACTCGCGGCTCCCGGGACCACCGCCATGGGCAGCAAAGCGGCCGTCCCAAGGATGCTTCGCATCCCGACGCAGACGCTAGGCGTCATCGGTTAACAAATGGTTAATGCCTGTGCCGGCGGTGCCGGGGATCGGTCGTTTGCGGGACCCCAAGTGGTCTCGGCTGCGCCGCGATTTCCGGGATGATGGGTGAGGCCGTGGCGCCGACGTCACTGCCAAGGGCAGCGGGCACGCAGATAGGCAATCTCGCTCTCGCTCAATCCGAGCAGCGATGCCGACAGCTCCCGCAGGCTCACCGCCGAACCTCATGTTTCACGTGAAACAAATCAATCAATGCGTTGGTATTTCACGTGAAACATTGGATGGGAAGTGAGGCTCGCGGCAGCCCTTGTCCTTCCGCACCAGTCCCGCATGGGCCGAGGCCGCGGTGCCGGCGCGGGCGTCGGTGCGGCGGTCGCCCGGCCTGCCGCGCCGCCCCGCAGTGAAGGCGCGGCCTAAGCCGTTCCGCCCGCGCCGGTGCCGATGCCTGTACCGGTGCCTGTACCCGCGCGGAAGCGCGTGCGGCAGGCGGCAGGGCTCAGGTCGCGCTTGAACTGCGGCGGCTCGGTCGTGCTGACGCACAGCCGCACGAAGGCGGTGCCGTTGCCCTCGCGGATCAGCCGCGTGCCCTCGGCGATGCCGGCTTGGGTGTCGATGGTGCAGGTGCGCTTGATGCCGGCGCCGGCGGCAATCCTCTCCAGGTCGACGCCGAGGCTGGTGTGGCTCTTCTGATAGCCGGTCTCGCCGTAGTGGCCGTTGTCCACCACCACGATGGACAGGTTGGGCGGATCGAGCACGGCGATGGTGGCGAGCGATCCCAGATTCATGAGCAGCTCGCCATCGCCCGTCACCACCAGCACGCGCTTGTCGCGACGCGCGAGCGCGAGGCCGAGGCCGATCATGCAGGCTCCGCCCATGGCGCCGGCCATGGAATAAATGTGCGGCCCGTCATGGGTGAGCGCGGCGATGTCCTTCGATGTACCGGCCAGCCCCGCGACGATCAGGAAATCCTCATGGCGCCCGATCAGCGCGGGCACCGCTTGCCGGCGATCGAGCACGAAGGCCGGTGCCGCCGCCTGGCCCGCATCTCTTCCCGAGGGGGAGGGCTTGGTCATCTCCGTCGTCTCCTCAGAACCTCTTGGCGCCGAGCAGCTTCTGGGTGAACAGCACCGCCACCGCGTTGCCGGCCTGGAACGCCATGGTGAGCGCGGCATTGACGGTAGCCTGCGCATCCTGCGGGCTGTCCGCGCGCAGGCAGATCACGCCCATGGCCTCCAGCACGGGCACGGTCGCCTGGCCCATGGGGAACTGCCACGGATTGCCCTCGCCGAAATCACCGCGCATGCTGACGAGCGCGAGAAAGGGAAAGCCGCCGCCTTTGATCAGCGAGAGCATGTTGATGCAGTTGCCCACCCCGCTGCTCTGCAGCATGAGCACGCCGCGGGCGCCGCCGAGATCGGCGCCCGCCAGCAGCGCCACGCCTTCCTCCTCCGTCGTCAGCGCCACCGAATGCACGTTGGGGTCTGCCAGCGAGCGGTCGATCAGGATGCGATGCCCGGCATCGGGCACGTAGGCGAACTGCGTGACGTTGTGCTGGCGCAGCAGGTCATACACCTGATCCTGCCAGCGCAGGGTGGCGGTCTCGGCCTCGGCGCGCATCGGCCTCTCCTCGTGCTTCCTGTCCCGGTCTGCGCGCGCAGTCTAAGCTTGATTGCGATCGCCGCAAAATGCCGCGTGATTTTTCGCGCTTGCCGAGCCGGTGCGGCGCATGCCTCCGATCGGGCGGCCAGGTCTTAACCTTCCGCTGCCGACGCCTGGAAGTGTTCGGCGCTGCCGAGGAGATCCTGCTACGATGTCCGGCACCATGTCGCAAGGGCAGACAGGTGCGAAAAGCCGAGACCCGATACGCAAGCAGCGGAGAGACGAGGATCGCCTATCAGGTGGTAGGCCAGGGCTCGCTCGACCTCGTGCTGGTGCCCGGCGTTCCTTCCAACCTCGAAATTTTGTGGGAGGACCCGGGCTACAGCCATCTCGTGAAGCGGCTGTTGGCATTCTGCCGGCTGATCCTGTTCGACACGCGCGGCACGGGGCTGAGCGACGGCGTGGACCCGCGCGCCCTTCCGGATCTGCGGGCGCGAATGGATGACATCCGTGCCGTCATGGATGCCGCCGGCAGCGGCCGGGCGGCGCTGCTCGGAGCCTCCGACGGCGCCCCCCAATCGCTGCTGTTCGCGGCGGCATATCCAAAGAGAGTGCGCGCGCTCGTGCTGCATGGCGGCTACGCCAGCTTCCACGAGCAGGTGATGGACGCGAGGAGGCTGCGCGCCCATGTCGAGGCAACCGAAGCCTCGTGGGGCACCGGAGTTGGCCTTTCACGTCTCGCCCCCGGCCGGGCGGAGGACCGAAGCTTCACCGAGTGGTGGGCGCGCCTGGAGCGCTTGTCGGCAAGCCCGACGGCCGCTGTCGCGCTGGCGCGGATGAACGGCGCCATCGACGTGCGCGATGCCCTGCCGGGCATCGGTGCGCCGACGCTTCTCCTGCACCGGGCGGAGGACGAATATGTCAGGATCGACAGCAGCCGGATGCTGGCGCGCGCCATCAAGCACGCGCGCCTCGTGGAATTGCCGGGTCGCGATCATCCGGTCTGGATGGGCGATGTCGATCGCGTAGCCGACCTGGTGGAGGAATTCCTGACCGGCGAGCGGCCGGCGGCCTACAGCGATCGCGTGCTGGCGGTGTTGCTGGTCGCGCGCATCGTTGGCGCAGCCAGCGGTCCGGCCGCGGCCATGGCCGGACGGCATCTGCATGAGCGCATGGACCTCTTGCGCGCAGCGGTTGCCAAGATCATGGCGCACCACGGCGGGCATGCGCGGTGGTCCAGCGCCGATCGGATCGACGCCTGCTTCAACGGAGCGGCACGCGCGGCGGGGTGCGCCATCGCGCTCAGGGAAGCGGCGGCTTCGCTGGGTCTGGCGATCGCCCAGGGCATCCACGTCGGCGAGATCGACACGTCGCTTGAGCCCCTGTCGGGCAATTCGCTCGACCTGGCGGACAGGATCGCGGCCTCGGCCCGCCCTTCCGACATCCTGCTGTCGCGGCTGGCGAGCGACCTGGTGTCGGGATCGGGACTGCAATTCGTCGATCGCGGAGCGCTTGCGGTCGACAGCATGCATGCGCCTCTGCCCGTCGTCGGGCTGGCCAGCGAAAGGCATCTGGAGCCGGTAGCCCGCGGCAAGGCTCGCCCGGCCGATCTCGGCGTGCTCAGCCCGCGCGAACGCGAGGTGCTTGCGCTGGTCGCAGACGGTTTGAGCAATCCCCACATCGCCGTGCAACTGGGTCTCAGCGAGCACACGGTCAAGCGGCATGTCGCCAACATTCTCTTGAAGCTCGAGTTGCCGACGCGAACGGCCGCTGCCGGACTGGCCGCGCGCCAGTCGGCGCCATGAGCGCTGGCTCGAACGGGCCATGGCCGGCATGGCGCTTTCGGTGGAAGCGCCCTCCGCCGCCCACGCGCTAGTGTGATGATCGAGAAATTCGCCCTTCCTCGCAGCACGCCTGCTGAGCGAATTTCTCGATCTGAATCACACTAGCACCATGAGCTTGCTCGTGTCCTTTCGATCGCGAAGTTCGTTCAGCGACTGCTGCAAGATCCGGCGAACTTCGCGATCGGGACACTAGCCGACTTTATTCGCCGTAGCTTGGCATGCGGCTTGATAGGCGGCGACGAAGTCGTTGGATCGGCGTAACATTC
>JAIEQJ010000077.1 GCA_019747815.1 Hyphomonadaceae bacterium | reverse complement strand
CTGTTCCAACCCCGAGAATGCTGGAACTTCCTAAGCCACGCAGGCTATGCATCCGATTAAAGGCACGATGCTCTAGACATTCGTTGCAGGGAGCGTCGCCCGCTCCGACACGCGCGTCCGGGCTTGACCTTCCATATTTCTGCGCGTCGAATCACTTAACGTTGGAGCAACTGTCAATATTCGAGTGAGTGTCATGCACAGTTACGCGTCGAGCTTGATGAGCGATGTGTCTCCGGGCCTTGCCCTTGCGTTCGTGGCGCTGCTGGCGGCCACCCCGCCGTATCTCGCCCTGCACCAAAGCGCCCGCGGCCGGGCGCGCAGCGCCATCGGCTATCTACTGGGGCTCGGCACCGGGCTCGCCGCGACCGTCGTTTCGGTGGCGATCCTGGGGGCTCATGCCGATGCGCAGGCGATTGTCGCCGCCGGCTTGGCGGCCTCGTTCTTCAGCCCGTTCGTGGGCATGCTGCGCGCCAAGTGGCGCCGCAAGGGCCGCCCGGTGCGGAGCAGAACGGTCGTTGAGGGCTTGTCACGATCCTGACGCGGGGCTCGCGCACCGCCTGCACCTACAGCCCCAAGGCCGCAAAAATGAGCGCGATCGCCCACATGACAATCGCCACCCCGGCGGTCCACAGGGCAAACGTCATGTACGTTTCCTGCATCACGATGGAGGTGAGCTGCTGCGCCGCCGCGGCCGGCGGGCGCGCCTCCTCGGGGAGGTAGAGCCACAACTCAGTGCGCCGGTAGGGCTTCGTGCGCGCCTGCTGTGCCTTGAGAAGCAGAATGCCGGTCATGACCATGGTCAGCACCCCTCCGGCCTGGAAGGCAATGCGGGGCTCGAACGACAACCCCACCATGAAGCAGAATATCGCCAGTGAGCCAAATCCACAGGCCCGCAACACCGTCGCGTACGCGACGCGGCGCATGGCTTCCATGAGACCTCCGAACGCACTTCTCTGTTCGTGTCTGCGGCTATTCCAGTCCCCTGATCCCGCCTCAGCCATGCGACAGGCTGACAACTGCATGTAATGACCGTGATTGAACGTTCAAGGAAAGGACGAGCGACGCCCCGTAGAGGACGATGGCCGCCCCGGCCGCCGCCTTGGCAAACCGCAGCAGCACATCCTGCAGCTCGTCGCGCGCCAAGCGACGTCCGGCATCCCCGCTGGGGCGCTCCTGCGGACGCAGAATGAGCCAGGCCTCGGTGCGCTCCACACCCTCGTCGCTGAGGCAGGCGGCGCGCAACACCATGCCGAGGGCAAAGACGAGCGCGATGTTGGCGCCAATGGACAGGGAGAGCGCAGGGGCAAAACTGAACGCCAGCATCAGCGTGGCAGCGGCTACAGCCACGAATGTCGCGTCACGCGCAGCGGTGGCAAAGGCTTGCCTTCGAAACGCACCCATGGCGCCAACTCCACAGACACCGGGCCGTCCCCCAACTCTGGGTATAGACTTTAGTCTAATGGGTCAAAACTGAAAATCAAATGATGGCGAGCAGCAGAGGCGGCCGACGCTGGCCTCAGGGCTCGGCCGCAGGCGCTTTTGTCGGCCTACAGACCGATCTGGAGGAAATTGCCGATAGCGGGGATGGTCAGAATGGCGGTGCCCGCCAGCCAGATCCACATCGACGCATCGGTGGAATCGTCCTTGGCGCCCACGAAGCGCTCATAGAGCGCCGCCGGAATGCCGCCCAAGATGATGGTGGCGGTGGCCACCATCAAGGAGGCGAACATCAGCGTCAGGGACACGCTGCCAAAGAACAGCGCCGGACCCAGGATCTGCACGTGGATCAGCGCGTACAACAGGGCGAGCTGATTGAAAATGCCGTTGATCATGCCGAAGAAGGCGATGCCGACGTAGTAGAGATTGCGATCCATGGCAGCGGCTCACGAGACGCGCGGTACCGCGCCGAAATACAAAAACAGGTTGAGCAGCGCGACGCGCAGCCAGAACAGCCATACGACGCCGAACAGCCACAACACGACGGGCGCGGTGGCTTTGGGTGTGACGACTGAGACGGCGGCAACGACCGGATCGGTGACCCGGCAGAAGAAGCGCCAGATATAGTTCGGTGAATCGGGATCCACATAGAGCCCGAGCAGCGCGCGACCGAGCAGCGTATACATCAGCGCCGCCAGAACGAAGTTCGGCAGGTGATAGTACCAAAAGGTGAGGAACGGATAGCTCGCGCCCACAACCAGCTCCAGCAGCGGTTCACTATGGCGTCACGGGTCTCAGGCAGCAAGGGACCAGGACGCCGCGCTCCAAAGGAAAGCGGGGTCCTGAAGGACCCCGCTTCCAGTCCGCTCGCAAAAGCCCCGATCAGGTCTTTTCTTCGAGCACTGTCTGACCGCGCGGTTTGCGGATCTCGTCGATGTAGGCCTGCAGCTCGGCCGACGGGGCCTTGGTGAACAGGCTGACGACATAGATCACCAAGAAGCCGAGGGGCATTCCCAACAGACCGCAGTTGATGTTGTTGAGATTGAACCAGCCGACCTTGTTGGCGAGCGGGTGCGCGAGCGTGGGGAAGCTCTCCATGGCATTGGGTAGAGCCATGGCCTTGGCAATATCCACCAGCGGCGCCCCCGTCACCGGGTTGAGCAGGGAGGTCATGCCGAAGTACGCCACGCCGATCCCCGGGAGGTAGCGGGTCACGACGAGGTAGAAGAGGCACAGGCCGAACCCGGCGATCATGCCGCAAATGGCGGCCGTGGTCGTCGAGCGCTTCCACCAGATGCCCATGACGAGGGCTGGGAAGTTGCCAGCCATCGCCAGCGAGAACGCCCAGCCGACCATGGCCAGGATGTCAGAAGGCCGGGTCGAAGCCGTCGCCGCGGCCGCAACCGCCACCAGCAGCAGCAGGACGCGCGCCACAATCAGGCGTTTTGCCACCTCGGTCGCGCCCGTCCAGAATGGAATGACGGCCGCGATGAGCGCCGCAAGCCCCCCCAGCAGCAGCCAGCGCCACGGTATGCCGTAGATGGGGCTGGGTCCCGGCAGCAGGAGCAGAATGCTTGCCACCACAGCCGCGCCAATGACGGTGATGACAAGGTACCGGAGACCAGACCGCAAGGGCGTGATCATCTTGTAGTAGATGTCATGGCTGAGCGCGTTGGCGATGGCCAGCAGCAGGCCATCGGCCGTCGACAGCGCTGCGGCCAAGCCGCCGGCTGCAACCAGGCCGGAGATCACATACGGAAGGCCCGCGATCTCCGGTGTGGAGAGCACGATCACGTCCGTGTTGATCACAAAGTCCTGCAGCCGCACGACCCCTGGATGACCGGCAATCCCTTTGCAGGCCGCCACCACCGCGTCCAGATTGACCGCGTTCTTGCCGCAGATCTGAATGAGGCCGAGTTCGCCCCAGGTGAACAGCCAGGGCCGGATCGAGGCGACGTCCCTGCCGATGATATTGGTGTACACCTCCAGCTTCGAGAACGCCGCATAGGCCGGCGCCGAGAAGTAGAGCAGGAAGATGAAGAACAGCGACCAGCCGACCGACTGACGCGCCTCACGCACCGACGGCGTGGTGAAGTAGCGCATCAAGATGTGCGGCAGCGACGCCGTACCGACCATCATGCAGAAGATGATGCCGAAATAGTTCAGCGGAGTGTAGGTGACGAACGGCTCGATATGCGGCTTGAGCGCTGCCTTGGTCGCCAGACCGGTCTGCAGCATCTCCTGCTCACGTGCCGTGATTTCGGCGATCGCCTGCCCATAGGTGAGCTCCGGAATGGGAATTCCGTACTTCTTGGTGGACAGGATGATGATGGGCGTGAGGTAGGCGATGATCAGCACGATGTACTGTGCGATCTGCGTCCATGTCACTGCGCGCATGCCGCCGAGCATGGCGCACAGCAGAATGCCGACGAGGCCGACGAACACGGCGATCTCGAACTGCATGCCGAGGAAGCGCGACGCAATGATGCCGGTGCCGTAGATCTGCGCCGTCACGTAGGTGAAGGAGCAGGCCACCAGCACGATCACGCCGAGAAAACGCGCGAAGTTGCCGCCGAACCTGAACGCCATGAAATCCGGCACCGTGTAGGCGCCGAACTTGCGCAGGTAGGGGCCAACCAGAATCGAGACGAGCACGAAGCCGCCGGTCCAGCCCAGCACCCAGGCAAGACCGTCATAACCCGCCAAGAACAACGTACCGGCCATGCCGACGAAAGAGGCCGCCGACATCCAGTCGGCGCCGGTCGCCATGCCGTTGTAGAAGGCCGGCACGCGCCGGCCGGCGACATAGTATTCAGACACTTGCGCCGTGCGTGTCGCAACGCCGATGATGGCGTAGACGGCAAGCGTGAAGAACACGAACAGGTACCCGAGGATGTAGTTTGGCACCCTCAGCTGCTCGAGAACCGCGACGAAGATGATGAAGGCGAGAAAGCCTCCAGTATAGGTGCCGTACATCCGGCCCAGCTGCTTATAGAAGTCCGCGCTGGATTGACTTGTCTGCGTAGCCATGGCTCTGCCTCCCTCAGTCGTCTTCGGCCACGCCGTGCTCGCGGTCGATCTTGTCCTGCTGGTATGCGAACACAAACAGCATGACCACGAACACGATCAGCGAGCCTTGCGCCGCCATGTAGAAGCCGAGCGGGAATTTGAGAATTGGTATCGTGTACTGATTGAGAGTATTCACGAACATATGGATGACGTAGCCGAAGAAGAACCAAATCCCCAGATGCGCGAGCATCAGTTTGGTCGTTCTTCGCCAATGGGCTTGATCGTTGGTTTCTTGCATGGCGTGTCGTCCTCCCAGTAAGCAAAGCCGAGGTATCCGGCTATAATCCGGACAGCGGGAGGAGCACCGCAACATCCTCCCTGTGTCGCCCTTCCGCCCGGTCTTATGCCGTCTACGGAAATTCACTATGAAAGTCTGCTCACTTGCATGGAAAGCTAACACTGTGCTGCGGACGATTCTCATAATACTTTCGTTCAATCTGCACGCTTAAAGCCGACGGAGAGCACATGAATTTGTGGAGCGCAATCTTCAGACGCGGAAAGTCCATCGCCACCGCGAGCGCGCTCGCCGACTTCATCGACGAGCAATCGGCCTTTCTCGTGCAAAAGGGAATCTACGAGTACTCCCGCGCCCGGGCCGGCCACTATGCCAAGGTCCTGTTCTCGGAGCAGGCATTCCTCGACGCCATCGAGCGGTCGCGCTGGAGCGCCTATCCGCTCGGACTGGCGATGGTTGGAGAACTGGTCGAAGGCGTGCTGTGCGCGCAAGGGCAAGCCGCTGTTGCCGCGCAGCCTGATCACGTGCGCGCCCTCGTTCTCGCGGTCTTCGACCGCTATCCGACACCTGCCTCGCACAGCGCGCAGGAGTGGAGCGACGCGCGCGGCGAGCTTGCGCGCCGGCTGCAGCTCGTCAGCTTGCATCCTCCGAAGCGCGCCATGGATATTCCCGCGCCGCTTGCCAAAATTTACTTCGATCTCATGCCGATTCACGAAAAGCTGCGCGGTCGCGACTTTCCCACGACGCACAACTACCTCAAGGTGACGATGTGCAACGTCCATGACGTGTTGACGCGGCGCATGGACATGCCAGCCCTGGCGCACGCGTTGGCGAAAGACGCACCGCCGGCCTGAGCGCGATCGCTCGCCCAGGACGCGGTGCATCTGCGCAGGAGCCGTGCAGCTCGCTCACAGGGGAGAGGATGCAGCGGACGCGCCGGTGCCTCCGGTGCGTCACCTGCGGCCGGCGCCGATCGCCGGTCACAGACGTAAAGCGCCCCTGACAACCGGTGCGGGAGGTGTCAGAGGCGCCGCATCCCCCCTATAGCGAACAATGCCGAGGGTTCTGCGGGCCACAGTGGGCCACGTTTGTCCGCCGACTGTCAATCGTGCACCAGGGTTCCTCCGTCCTCGGCGGAACAACCAAGCCGCGGGCTCGCCCTCGTCCTGAGCTTGTCGAAGGAGGGGCTACGCACACCGCCGCCGTGGCTCGGCACGCTCACCACGGGGTCGGCACTGCCGTCCGCGAGGCAACCCGAGCCGGAAGGACTCTAAGGCCTGACCCCCAGCCTCTGCAGACCCTCCCTGCTTCCCTGCATGCGAGGCTCAAGCGCGAGCGCGCGGCGAAAATCGGCGACGGCGTCCTCGCGCCGGCCGAGCGCCTCGTAGATGTGCCCGCGGGTGTCGAGCGCACGCGCATCCTTGGGGCTGATCTGCAGCGACCGCTCCGCATCGGCGAGCCCCTGCGCGGCCTTGCCCGCCTTGAGATACGCCCAGGCACGGCCCTGGTAGGCATCCGACCGGCCGGCATCGAGCTCGATGGCCTTGGAGTAGTCGGCAATGGCGCGCGCGTGATCCCTCTTCTGCACATATTCGAAGGCGCGGTTGACGTGGGAGACGGCATCCTTCGGATCGCGCTCGATCGCCTCGGTGCAGGCCCGGATGGCGATGTCGCCGCCCTTCTCGAAGCAGTCGCGCCGCGCGTCGGCGAGCGCCACGGTGGCGCCGGTCACGACGCAGACCCAAACAACGACGAGCCTCGGCATCGGCTGCTTCACCTCACATCATTTGCAGATCTTAGCTGTCACGCCGACCCGACAACAGCCCCGCCTCGGCACTGCACGCCAGCGGCCGGGGATGCGGCCCGCAAACCCAAACCCACCGGGGCCGGCCTAACCCTTGCGCGGCAGATAGATGCGCTGGCAGGCATAGATCCGATGGGGATTGCGGATGCTGTTCCGGTTGGCGGCGCGAATGCGCCGGTAGTGCCTGGCCGACCCATAGTGGCGTCTGGCGATGGCCGACAGCGTGTCGCCCTTCTGCACGACATACCATCCCGGCACTCGGATATTGCCTCCCGCGGCGGTGCAAGCGCTTCGCGACGCCCGCCGCCGGCGATCCATGCCGGCGGCGATCCTTCGAGGTGTGGAGGCTGCGTGAGAGGCTTTGGCCTTGGCCTCGCGCTTGTTGGCCAGGGCCTGCTTGGCAGCGGTCTTCCTTGTCTCGCCCGCGGCCTTGCTTGCCTCGCCTGCGGCCTTGGCCCGTTGCCGCCTGGTCTCTGCCGCCTGCGCGGCCTCCACGTCCGCCTTGGCGGCCGCCGCACGCTTCACCACCGCCTCCCGCGCGGCATCGATGGCTGCCTGTGTCTCTGCCGCCTTCCTGTTCTCAGCCGCCTTCCCGGCATTCTCCGCGGTCTTGGAGTCGGCGGCCGATTTCGCCCCTGCCGTCACCGCATCGCTCGTGGCCTTGGCATCCGCCGCCTTCTTGACCTCCTCGATGGCCTTCCCCTCGGCGAGCCGCTTGGCTTCGGCGACCTTCCTGGCCTCCTGGTCAGCTTTGGTGTCGGCTCTCCGCCTCGCCTCGCCGGCCTTCGCCTCCTCGCTCTTCCTGAGGTCAGCACTCTTGTCAGGCTCGCTGCGACGGGCTTCCGCCAAACGCCGCTCTTCCGTGGCCTTCTTGGTGTCCGCCGACGGCACTGGAACGGCTGTAGCCTTGGGCGGCGGTGTTGTCGGAGCGACCTGTGGCGTCTCTGCCTTGCTGGTCGCTGAGAGACTGGCGGCAGCTTTCCTTTCCGCATCCGCCACGGGGTCCCACGGTCGCGAGGTCTGTGGCCCCCCCGCCAGCATCCCCATGAGCGCCTGGAAGTCGCGGCTCGAGCGCCGGAGCCAGCTCAGTGGCGGCCCCGCCGCCTGATCATTGGACGTCAGCGCCGGCCCTGTGTCCGATTTCGTGGACTGGGATTGGGCGAGCCGCTGGCGTCCCAGGATGACGCTGAACTCCCGTGTGGCTGCCTCGGCCAGGTCCTCGGCGGTGGTCCGTACCGCATCCTGCCCGGCCTTCGCCGCCGCCAAGCCCACATTGAATGGTGCAAACGCAACCAGCACCGCCGTCGCGGCCATCGCCAGCGGCCGGCACCTCCCCCGAGCAGGCTTCATGCGTGAACGTCCCCGGTTCATGCAACAGATGAAATCGATTACTCTGCAGTCCCTTGTGAATGAAGGCTATGCGGGTCCATGAACTGCCGACCCTAACCTTAACCAGACTGCGGCTCGCCCGCAAACCACCACTCCATGCCTCAGGCCGGCCGCGTGCCGCGCTGCCATGCCGCAATTTGGTGCTCCCGCCGCCGTACCATTTACGTGTCCAGGGCGCGACACATGACAACGTCAGCAACATCAAGGCATCTTGATGGGAGACCGCCGCAAGGCCGATCAACACCAGGTTCAAATGCAACAAAAGACAAGCACTCCAAGTCGCCCCAGGCTTCGCTCAATCCGTAATATCTGCGTCTATTGCGGCTCGAATGCCGGGATCAATCCGGCTCACGCAGAGGCCGCGCGCACCCTTGGGCGGCTGATGGCGCAAGCCGACGTCGGCCTTGTCTACGGCGGCGGCGGGCTCGGCCTGATGGGCGAACTGGCGCGCACCGTGCTCGCCCACGGAGGGCGCGTGACGGGGATCATTCCGGCTTTCCTCTCCAGGAAGGAGCGCATGCTGCGCGAAGCCCACGAGATGATCGTGGTCAAGGACATGCATCAGCGCAAGCAGCTGATGTTCGACAAATCGGACGCATTCGTTGCGCTCCCCGGGGGCATCGGCACGCTGGAGGAGCTGGTGGAGCAGCTCACCTGGGCCCAGCTCGGCCGCCACACCAAGCCGATTGTGCTCGTCAACATCGAAGGCTTCTGGATGCCGTTCCTGGAGCTGCTGGACCACATGCGCCGCCAGGATTTCATCCGCAAGACCATGGAGGTGCGCTTCGCGACGGTGGACCGGGCAGAGGACGTGCTCAGCGTCGTGCGCACGGCACCGGTGGCGCCCCGCCCGGAAGCCGACGCCGCGGTCGTCGAGAAGTTCTAAGCCACGCGAGGCAGCCGCCGGGTCGCCGGCGCACTTGGCCCCGCCCGCCATTGCGTCCTATGCTACGCCCGCATGACTGGCACTGCCGGGAGCGATGGGGGCTCATGACGCCGTTTCTCGATGCCAGCAGCCAGCGCGCCCACAAGGCGCGCAATACGCTGCACTCGGCCTTGCTGGTGGCAGGCCTGGGTCTGCTGACCGGATTTTCGGCCTGGCTGATCTGGGGCGGCATGGGCGTCGCCGTCACGCTGGTGGCGATCGGCGTGATCTATGCCTTCGCGCCCCGCCTGCCCCCCGAGGTGCTGATGCGGATGTATCGCGGGCGCCCGCTCGATCCGCGCAACGGCGGCGCCATCCTGCACATCGCCGACGTGCTGAGCGACCGTGCCGAGCTGCCTGCGCCGCCGCAGGTCTATGTGATTCCCAGCATGACCCTGAACGCGTTCGCTACCGGCACGCCCCAGAAGGCCATGATCGGGGTGACGGAGGGGCTGCTGCGCCGCCTCACGCTCAACGAGCTTGCCGGAGTGCTGGCCCACGAGATCAGCCACATCCGCAACAACGACCTCGCCGTCATGAGCCTCGCCGATGTCATGACCCGCTTTACACAGGTGCTGTCCTATCTGGCGCTGTTCCTGGCGCTGTTCAACCTGCCGGCCTTGCTTCTGGGGGACGCAGAAATCTCGCTCGCCGGCCTTGCCCTGCTCTACCTGGCGCCGACGGTCGGCAGCCTGATCCAACTCGCCCTGTCGCGCACGCGCGAGCACGATGCCGACCTCGAGGGCGCCAGCCTCACGGGCGACCCCGCCTCCCTCGCCTCGGCGCTGGAGAAGCTCGAGCGCTATCGGGGGCGCTTCTGGGAGGACATGACCCTTCCGATCCCCGGCCGGCGCATTCCCCAGCCGTCGCTGCTGCGCTCGCATCCCTCGACCGAGGAGCGCATCGCCCGCCTGCGCGCGCTGCAGGACCGCCCCATGCTGCCGCAGCTCTCGATCACGGAGGAGCCGATGGTGTCTCTGGTCGGCCTTGGTCCCATCGCCATGCGCCCGCGCTATCGCTGGACCGGAGTGTGGTTCTAGCCGGGCGCGTGGGCAACTGGCCAGCCCGCGCAGGCATAGGCAGAGGAGGCGCAGGAGGGGATCGGCCCGTGGACTGCTAGTGTGATGATCGAGGAATTCGCCCTTCCTCGCAGCACGCCTGCTGAGCGAATTTCTCGATCATCACACTAGGCTGAATCGACATTCAGCGCATCCATAGCATGGCTGCGGCGAGGCAGAGGAAGGCGAGGAAGTGGTG
>JAIEQJ010000079.1 GCA_019747815.1 Hyphomonadaceae bacterium | reverse complement strand
GAAAACGAGCGTCATGGAACCCGCAATTCCTGCTCCAGGTCCTCCAAATCGCACGTTAACCTGGATTCCGAGCCGTGCGCCCACCATCAATCGCTCTTGGCTCGTGGAAATTGCTGGCAAGAGCAGCCGCCCTATTTGCGCTTCGACCGAGACAACTCGTCGCCCTTCACTGGCCGACGGCCGACGCCGGCCCGCTTCAGAATGCGAAGCGCCTTGGGCAGATCGGCGCGCGCAGCACGCTCAGCGATATAGCTTTCGGTGCGCAGCGCCGAAAGCTTCTCCGCGACCGCCACATTAATGAGCTGATTGAGAGCCACGCCCTCCTCCTCGGCCAATTTGCGGGCTTCATCGAGCAGTGACGGCTGCAGCCGCAGCGCAAAATTGCTTTTCCTCATGGCGTTTTACTCAATCGTGTCACCGCTTCGCCCGGCGACATCACCTCAATTCCAAATCGCTCTGCCGGCAAACCGAAGTTGCAGACAGCGAGCCGCGGAGCATCCGTGGACTGTGCATACATCTGCTTTCCTGCCGATGGTGTTGAAAAACGATTTTGAGGGTTTTCGGAGCAACATCGATTCAAAGCACAACTCAAACACGCAACGATGATTCAAGAGATTGAACGTTTCGACTCATTGCACCACCGGCCCTTCACGGACATCGGGCCTGATCAGCATGGACACAGGTCGCTCGCATTCTCAGGTTGCTCCGAAGCGAACTTCCGAACCAAAGCGACACCAGCAAGCTTCTTCTGATTCTTGTGTCCCTTTGAACCCGAAGTTTGCAAAAGTGCCCGCTGAGCAATCGTGCGAACTTCGGGTTCGGGGCATCAGTCCTCTGTCCTCTTGAACAGGGACACCGGGAAATCCGCGACGTGGTGCCTTCCGGCGGGCGGCGGGCGGAAATCGGCACGCGGGCTCTGATCCGCGACTACGGCTTTGCGGTAGAGGTGCCAGGTCGCGTGGCCGAGCACCGGCAGCACCACGGCCAGACCGAGGAATAGCGGGATCGTCCCGATGACGAGGAGCGCCGCGATGATCACGCCCCACAGCGCCATCGTCAGGGGATTTCGCACAACGAGGCGCAACGACGTCAGCATCGCGACCACCGCGCCGACCTCGCGATCGAGCAGCAGCGGGAACGACACGACGCTGATCAGGTATGCCCCGATCGCAAAAACCAGGCCCACGGCGTTGCCGACGAGGATCAGGCTCCAGCCTGCCCGGGTGAAGAACAGGTCATGGACGAACTGGCCGATCGCTTCAGGCGCGCCATAGCCGAAATAGGCCGTGTAGATGGCATTGGCGGTCGCCATCCAGACCACGAAGATCACCGCCAGTACAAGGCCCAGCGCGACGATGGCGCCGATCGAGGGCGAGCGCAGCACCTCGAACGCATCGACCGCCGAGACTTCGAGGCCGGCTTCGCGACGCCGGCTCAGCTCATAGAGCCCGAGCGCCGCAAACGGCCCGAGCAGGGCGAAGCCCGCGGCGGCCGGGAACAGCAGCGGCACGAAGGCGTAGCCCAGCGTCAGGGCCGCCACCAGAATGCCGATCGCCGGATAGATCACGCAGAGAAACACCGCATGGCTCGGCATCGCGGTGAAGTCGTCCCACCCCTTTTTCAGCGCGTCGGCGAGATCGGCCGGCGCGATGCTGCGGACGGTGGGATCGGCCGCATGATCGCCCGCGCCCACCAGGATGTGAAAAGATGCCATTTGCCGTACCTCCTTGCGTTGGAACGAGCTGGCACGACATCGGTCAGGCAGGGGCAGACAAGCTGGCCGCCGCCCCCGGCATCGCGACCTACACCTGCCTCAAGCATGTCAAGTCCCGAACCGAGGCTCAGGTTCCATAGCGTCACGCCGCCATTTGGCGGCCGCCGCGACCGGGCTGAGATCGGCAAATTTGCTGACCCCGAGCGTACCTTTAATGAAACCGAGTTCCTTCACCTTGCCGATGCTCGACTGTACGACCTTGAGGTCGGGCTTGGCGTCGAGATCGCGGTAGAAATCGCGATTGGTGAACAGCCAAGCTTCGCACGCCGCCGGCGGCCGCTTCAAGAAGCTGGCGGTCAGTTCCACTGCCTTTGCGCTGTTCGCGGGGTGGTAGAGCCCTACTTGTTCAGCGCGGAGCGCATCGCGATGTCGACGCCGCTTCCGCGCTACTCGACGGCGCGGGTGGCAAGCTTATGATTCTAGTGTCCCCTTTGAGCCCGACGTTCGCAAAAGTGCCCGCTCAGCAATCGTGCGAACTTCGGGTTCGGGACACTAGAAGCCCTGTGCCGCTGCGCTTCGGGCGTTTAAGATATCCCACGTTGGCGTGAAGCGACTGGTCAAGCCGTACCAAGGCCAGTCGCGTCCGTTATGTCCGAGCCTGCGGCGCGCGGCGACACACTCTGGCTGTTCCGGCGAGCATCCGTCGGCTGACAACGGAGACATCCATGCTCGCCAAAATTCGCATGACCTGCTCGCTCCTGAAGCTCAGGATCGGCGTTGCGATCACCGCGAGCGCGCTGGCGGGGATGGCGGCAGCCAAGGGCTCTGCCATCCCGGTCGCGCAGGCCTCGGCCCTGGCACTTGCGGTGCTTGGAGCATCAGGCGCTGCGGGTGCGTTCAACCATTACTACGAGCGTGACCTCGACCGGGAGATGCGGAGAACCCGGTCCCGCCCGTTCGCCAGCGGCGCGTTGCAGCCAAGCCCGTGGTGGCCGATCTCGTTCCTTGCCTTGCTCGTCGCCTCGCTCGCGCTGGCGGCGGCGGCGAACGGGCTTGTGTCGGCGCTGCTCATTTTTCTCGGGTCCTTCACGTATGGCGTCGTCTATACGGTGTGGCTCAAGCGCCGAACGGCCTGGAACATCGTGATCGGGGGCCTGGCCGGAAGCTTCGCCGTGCTTGCGGGGGCGGCGGCGGTTGATCCGACGCCGCAAGCCGTTCCCGTCCTGCTTGCGCTTGCGCTGTTCCTCTGGACGCCGCCGCATTTCTGGAGTCTCGCCGCGGCCAGAGGCGACGACTATGCCAGGGCCGGGGTGCCGATGTTGCCGGTCACCGCATCGCAGCGGGTATGGACCTCGGCCATTCTGCTGCATACGGCCGCGCTGGTCGCGATTTCGCTCGTGCCTCTCTGGTACGGCCAGGGCCTGCTCTATGGGCTTGGCGCAGGCGCAGGCGGTGCATACTTTCTCTGGAAAAGCTGGCTGCTGTATATCGCGCCGTCGAAGCACACGGCGAGCGGCAACTTTTTCGCCTCGTTCGTGCAGCTCGGGCTCCTGATCGCCGGAGTCGTGCTTGACGCTCTCGTCGGGCTTTAAGCAAAGGACGCTCTCGCGCTGTCCGATCAAGCCTGAATGGCGCGGCGCAAAGATGCTCCGCGGGCCGGTGGGAGGCGCCGTCCGGAGCGGCAAAAGCGGGGCGTGTTCCCTCTTCCCCATACGTTGTCTGCAACCCGCCGAAGTATTAGATTAGTTGCGCTCTAGTTCATATCCATGGCCTGCCAACGGCGAAGGAAATGACTACAGCGATCATATTGGTGTTGGTGGCGCTCGGCTCGGTACTGTTTCACATCCTGAGCCCGTGGTGGTGGACTCCGATTGCCTCAAACTGGGGTTACATCGACCACACCATCAATCTCACATTCTGGATTACCGGGTTTGTCTTCACCGCCATCATCTTGTTCACGGCCTATTGCGTATTCCGCTTCCGTCACCAGCCGGGAAGACAGGCGATATACAATCCCGAGAACAAGAGGCTGGAGTGGTGGCTCACCATAGGGACCGCGGTGGGCGTCGGGGCCTTGCTGGCTCCCGGCTTGTTTGTATGGGACCAGTTTGTCACAGTCCCGAAAGGGGCGTCTGAGGTCGAGGTCATCGCCCAGCAGTGGCAGTGGAACTTCCGTCTTCCAGGGGAAGACGGCCGGCTCGGCGCGTCCGATACCCGCAACGTCAGTTCCAGTAACCCTTTGGGCTTGAATCCAAACGATCCCAACGGGCGCGACGATGTCGTGATCGAAGGCGACGCCTTGCACTTGCCGCTCGGCAAGCCAGTCAAGCTGTTGCTGCGCTCGATCGACGTCGTGCACAGCTTCTATGTGCCGGAGTTCCGGGCCAAGATGGATCTGGTGCCAGGCGTGGTCACATACGTCTGGTTCACCCCCACCAGAACCGGGACCTTCGAGACGCTTTGCACTGAGCTGTGCGGTGCCGCCCACTACAACATGCGTGCCAAGGTCGTCGTTGAAGAGGCGAGCGAATATCAGGCGTGGGTACGAAAACAGAAGACGTTCGCACAATTGTCGGCTCGCACCAGACAAGCGAAGGGAACGCAGTAGACCCGGCTTTGACCTGGCTTTGAGCCACAGTGCGGCAATGGCGTGCGCGACGATCTGCGCGATGCGGCTCAAGGTCGTCGTGTCTCACGGGAAAGAGCGAGGGCATTCGAATGGTCGATACCACGATTGGCGCAGCCGGAGTCATCCAACCCGCCGAAGTCAAAGACGTAGAACTCTACCATCCGAAGAGCTGGGTGACGAAATACGTCTTTTGCCAGGACGCCAAAGTCATCGCGATCCAGTATGCGATCACTGCGCTCGGGATTGGATTGGTGGCTCTGGTGCTGTCGTGGCTGATACGGCTGCAATTGGCCTTCCCGAGCAGCTTCTCTGCTATCGGCCCCACAGATTACCTGCAATTCATCACCATGCACGGCATGATCATGGTGATCTATCTGCTCACCGCGCTGTTCCTGGGCGGCTTCGGAAACTACCTGATCCCGCTGATGGTGGGCGCCCGGGACATGGTTTTTCCCTACGTGAACATGCTGAGCTACTGGGTCTATCTGCTCGCGGTGCTGGTCCTGGTGGCGAGCTTCTTCATGCCCGGAGGTCCCACGGGCGCAGGCTGGACCCTGTACCCGCCGCAAGCCATCCTCTCCGGCACTCCGGGGCAGGACTGGGGCATCATACTGATGCTCGCCTCCCTGATCCTGTTCATCATCGGCTTCACCATGGGTGGGCTGAACTATGTGGTGACGGTGCTGCAGGCGCGCACGCGGGGGATGACGATGATGCGCTTGCCCCTGACAGTATGGGGCATCTTCATGGCCACCGTCCTCGCGCTGCTGGCGTTCCCCGCCTTGTTCGTCGGCTGTGTGATGATGCTGTTCGACCGCATTCTGGGGACCAGCTTTTTCATGCCGGCGATTGTCGAGATGGGACAACACCTGAAGTACGGCGGCGGCAGTCCGCTCTTGTTTCAGCATCTGTTCTGGTTCTTCGGCCATCCCGAGGTCTACATCGTCGCCCTGCCGGCCTTCGGTATTGTCTCCGACCTGATCAGCACCCATGCGAGAAAAAACATCTTCGGCTATCGCATGATGGTGTGGGCGATCATCGTCATCGGTGCCCTCAGCTTCCTGGTGTGGGCGCACCACATGTATGTGAGCGGCATGAACCCGTATTTCGGGTTCTACTTCGCCACCACCACGCTCGTCATCGCCATCCCAACGGCGATCAAGGTCTACAACTGGGTGCTCACCTTGTGGCGCGGCGACATTCACCTCACGGTGCCGATGCTGTTCGCCCTCTCCTTCATCGTCACGTTTGTGAACGGGGGACTGACGGGGCTGTTCCTCGGCAACCCGGTCGTGGATGTTCCGCTGTCCGACACCATGTTTGTTGTCGCCCACTTTCACATGGTGATGGGCATGGCGCCGATTTTCGTGATTTTCGGCGCGATCTACCACTGGTACCCCAAGGTCACCGGGCGAATGATGAACGAGGCGCTCGGCCAGTTTCACTTCTGGGTCTCGTTCCTCGGGGCCTACGCGATTTACTTCCCCATGCACTACCTGGGCCTGCTGGGTGTGCCGCGCCGGTATTTCGAGATGGGCGACATGGCCTTCATTCCGCAATCGGCCACGACGCTGAATATCTTCATCACCATGGCGGCGCTGACCGTGGGCTTCGCCCAGATGGTGTTCCTGTTCAACCTGATCTGGAGCCTGTTCTGGGGCAAGCCTGCCGGCTCCAATCCCTGGAGAGCCACCACGCTGGAGTGGCAAACACCTGAAACTCCGCCGGGGCATGGCAACTGGGGCAAGGAGTTACCCGTGGTCTATCGCTGGGCCTACGATTACAGCGTGCCGGGCGCCAAAGAGGATTTCGTGCCGCAAAACCAGCCGCCGACCCCGCGAGCCGCTTGAAGGAAACCTGGCCGTGAGCATCACATTACTGTTGCTGGCTGTGATAGGCGCGATCGCTGCATGGTGGTTATCGCAGCAAAGATTGATGTCCAAGCCCTGGCTGGAAGTCGGCGCGATCGACGACGTCCGAGGCACGGGCGCATCACCCGTGCCTGCCGCGACGGTCGGACTGGGCGTGTTTCTCGCGGTCGTCGTCACGCTGTTTGCACTCCTGATCAGCGCATACTTCATGCGAATGCAGACGGCGGACTGGGCGCAAATGCCCGCACCGAAGCTGCTGTGGTTCAACACGGGTCTGCTGATCCTGAGTAGCGTCGCGCTGCAATACGCACAGGTTGCGGCACGCAGGGGACGGATGGAAGACGTCGCAGGCGGCCTGGTTGCAGGAGGCCTCCTCGCCTTGGCATTCATGGCCGGGCAGCTCCTTGCGTGGCAGCAGCTCAACGCCGAGGGTTATTTCCTGGCGACCAATCCGGCCAATGCCTTCTTTTATCTGCTCACCGGACTGCACGGGCTGCACCTGCTGGGCGGCCTGGTGGCCCTGGCGCTGACGGCCGACAAGGTGTGGCGAGGCCTTGAGCCGGGCCAGGTGCGCCTGAGCGTGAGGCTGTGCGCCATCTACTGGCATTTTCTGCTCGCGCTCTGGATCGTGCTGTTCACTCTCCTGACGCCCTGGGTTGGCGACTTCGCCACCATCTGTCGGCAGTTGCTGACGTGACGAGGTGGAAGATCAAATGGCAGACGCAGCGCTGGTCGATCCGGGTATAGCCCCCGCGCGGCCTCCAGGCTGGCGAGGCATCGTCACCGACTGGTCCTCGGACCAGCGAGCATTCAAGAATGTCTCTTGGGGGAAGGCCATGATGTGGATCTTCCTCCTGAGCGATACCTTCATCTTCAGCTGTTTCCTGTTGTCCTACATGACGGTGCGGATGTCGACCACCGTGCCCTGGCCCAATCCGAGCAAAGTTTTCGCCTTGCACATTGGCGGCGTAGAAATCCCGCTCATCCTCATCGCCATCATGACCTTCATCCTGATCAGCAGTAGCGGGACGATGGCGATGGCGGTCAATTACGGCTACCGCCACGATCGCGTCAAAAGCGCCGTGTTGATGCTGGTGACCGCGGCGTTTGGCGCCACTTTCGTCGGAATGCAGGGTTTCGAATGGACCAAGCTGATCATGGAAGGGGTGCGGCCTTGGGGCAACCCGTGGGGCGCGGACCAGTTCGGCTCGAGCTTTTTCATGATCACGGGCTTCCACGGCACCCACGTGACGATCGGAGTGATCTTCCTGATCATCATTTCGCGAAAAGTGTTGCGTGGAGACTTCGACCGCGAAGCACGAGGCTTTTTCACCAGCCGGAAGGGGCACTACGAGATCGTCGAAATCATGGGCCTCTACTGGCACTTCGTCGATCTGGTGTGGGTGTTCATCTTTGCTCTTTTCTATCTTTGGTGAGGCGACCCATGGCCCAAGCAACCGCACAAGCAGCCGCACATGTCGAAGGACAACAACACCCGATCAAGCTTTATCTCGTGGTTTGGGGATGGCTGTTTGTCCTGAGCACTTGCTCTTATCTCGTCGACTATTTCGGTTTGCATGGATACCTCAGATGGTCTCTCATCCTCCTGTTCATGATTTTGAAGGCAGGCCTGATTGTCGCGGTCTTCATGCACATGGCCTGGGAGCGGCTGGCCTTGATGTATGCCATCCTGGTCCCGCCAGTTTTGGTGCTGGCGTTTGTGGGCATCATGGTGTTCGAATCGAGCTACACGTTTTTCACTCGGATTACATTTTTTGGGGCGGGGACCTAGTGGTGATGGGACGACCACGTCGTATGGCACACGCCGCGCAAGTGGCTCGACTCAGACCTTATTATTTCGAGAGAGTCTAAGAGTCAGAGCTACGAGAACGGATTAGGCAGAATAAGGATCACGCAGAATGATGAAGAGGGTTTCGATTGCGATTGTCGCACTCGCATCCTCGGCGGGAGCGGCCGTTGCTGGAGATCCCGCGGCGGGAGAAAAAGTGTTCAGGAAATGTTTGCCCTGCCATACCATCGGCGAAAACGCCAAAAACGGGATCGGCCCAGCCCAAAACGGCCTGAAAGGACGCAAGTCAGGCACGGTGCCAGGCTTCAATTACACGGACGCGAACAAAAATTCCGGGATCACCTGGGACGAAGCGACCTTCAAGGAATACATCAAAGATCCCAAGGTGAAGATTCCGGGCACCAAAATGGTGTTTCCGGGGATCAAGGACGAGAAAGAGGCCGAAGATTTGTGGAGCTTCCTCGAGCAGTTCGGACCGGACGGCAAGAAGAAGAAATAAGCAATTCAGCTTTCGACTTCATCTCATCATCGAGTCCGTGGTGGACCGGATCGACGTTGACAACCATGCAGTCTCGATGCCCTCTCCACGCGGAAAATCCGTGGAAGTCGAAAACTTTTGGCGTAACTCATTGATTTTTCTGGCGGCACCATTCCCTTCATACGGGAGGTCGTAGGTTCAATCCCTACAGCGCCCACCATCCTACAGCCCTCGATCTCCCGCACATTCCAAAACGGTTCTGACGCGAGCTGCTGACGCTGCTCTCGCGCGTCATGCCGCTCAGAACGATCCCGGCGCCAGTCGGTAGATGTCCGGCGTCTTGGCGTCGGCGACGTAGAACAGCACCAGCCCGTTCGGTGTCAGGACGCGTTGGTCGTTGTCGCCCTTGGTCAACGTGCCCTGCAGGACCAGCATCGTCGTGCGACCTTTCTCGTCGCTGCCGCGGAACATCAGCAGGCCGCCGTTGATCGGCATGTTGCTGGCGATGGTGTCGGGCTTGTAGCCGGCCGCCATGAAATGCGCCCTCAGGATGCTCGAGCTCGAGAACAGCTGCTCGGCCGTAGTAGCGCGTCGAAGACGCGTAAACGCGCCGCTGGTGGCTCGCCAGCGCGAGCGGGGAAAGCTCGGAGTTCCACAATCGACACCCCCAACGCCCTCCGATAATAAGGTACAGCGGGGACGTGGAATGCGTGGGGCGCGCCGGCGACAGCCGGCTCTCTCTTTGGTGCTGGTGGTGTCGTGCGGGCTCGGCGTGGGTTCGGCGCAGGCGACGACCTTTGCCGTCGGCGAGACCGAGGTGCGGATCGGCGGCGCGGTCGGCGCCGGCACCATGATCCGAACGGGCTCACCCGACCCGGCGCTGGTTTCGCGTGCCAACGGCGCCCTCGTCGGGCTGCCTGCCACCTCGCCCGCCGGCCGCAACGGCGACGACGGCAACATCAACTGGCGGCGGGGTGACGCGGTCTCGACCGTTCTCAAGGCGCTGCTCGACCTCGAGGTCAAGCACGGCAGCTTCGGCGCGTTCGTGCGCACGATGGCCTGGCGCGACTTCGCACTGACCGACGGCGGCCGGCCCTGGGGCAACATTCCGAACAACTACACGCCGGGCATTCCGCTCGGCGAGTCCAGCAACAGCTCCTACGGCCGCTACAGCGGCGCGGCGCTGCTCGATGCCAACGTCTACGGCACCGTGCACGTCGGCAGCATGCCGCTGCATGCCAGGATCGGCTATCAGCTCGTGCCCTGGGGCGCGCCGTCGACCATCTTCGGCGGCCTGTCGGTGCTCAATCCGGTCAACCAGCCGGCGCTGCGGCGGCCGGGCGTCCTGCCGGAGGAGGTCGGCATCCCCTTCCCCGCGGTGTTCACCAGGGTCGGGCTCAGAGGTGGTCCCGGTTGTCTGAACAGATTCTCCGCGTCGATAAGTGGAGCGTCTGCCTCGGTTAAGCTGCCAAGC
>JAIEQJ010000106.1 GCA_019747815.1 Hyphomonadaceae bacterium | reverse complement strand
GCATAGGCGGTCTTCTTGAACTCCTTGCCGTCGAGAAGCCCCTGGATGTAGCCCGAGATCGTATCCGCGGCCATGACGAGCGCCGTGTCGAGCGTGTGGATGTATTTGCTCGTCACCGAGGCCTTGGAATGGCCGACAAGCGCGGCGATCGTGACTTCGGTAAAGCCAAGGTCGTTCGCGATGCTGGCGAAGCTGTGGCGCAGGACGTGCGGCGTCACACCGGCGAGTGGAGAGTCGTTGAATATTTGCTCCCAATGATTCGGGAAGCTGCCAAAGGCGTTGTCCTCGCCCTGGCCGGGGAAAACGTAGGTGTTCGTCTGGCCCTTGCGCCGCTCCTCAAGATACTCGAGCACTGGGAGCCCGATGGGACGGATGGACTCGCCTTCCTTGCTGTCAACCAACCGCAGGCAACTGCCTTCCGTATCTGCTTCGGTCCACATCAGCTTGATCATTTCCGTGCGGCGGCAGCCAGTCAGGGCTATCTGGCGAATGATGTCGACCGTCATGGCATACTTCTCATTCTCGGCGGCCTTGCGCAGCATGTCGCCCAGAGTGCGATATTCGGCTTGCGTGAGGCGACGGTTCCGCACCTTGTCTTTCGGCTTACGAATGCCGTGCGCAGGATTGCGGTCGATGATCCCGGCCTCGACCGCATAAGTGAGGATGCCGCCCAGCAGCCCGACCGTCCTGGTCGCCGTGCCCGCGCCGCCGCGCACGACGGCTTTGCCGCGCAGCTTCTTCGTCTTGACGGTCACGCGCGTCTTCCCGGCCATGATGTCCTTCAAGACCTTGTTGATGTCGGCGTTGGTGAGATCCTTGACCCGTCGCGTACCGATCAACGGGAGGATGTGTCGATCAATACGGCCGGTGTCGGTGATGATCGTTGTAGGCTTCTTCGGGCGCCCGCCTTTACCGAGGATCAGACCCGCATTTAGATCAGCGATATAGAGGGCGCAAAGCTCCTTGATCGTAATTGCTTTGTAGTCGAGCTGGCGTTCTTCTGAGGGGTTGTCGCCACGCGCAACACGCCCGAACTGAACCTTAGCCTCCTGCCGGGCTGTCTCCGGCGTCCACACGCCGTGCAGGCCGATGGTGTAGCGCCGGGTCCGTCCGGCGGCACGGTACTGGATAAGGTAGCTACGCTTGCCGGAAGCAAACACGCGCAAGCCGAAGCCGGGCAGCTCATCGTCCCAGATGAAGTAATCCTTTTCACGGATGTCGGCCGCGTCGACGGTCCGCTTGGTCAGCTTCGTCATGTGACGTTCCCTCCGCTGAAGAGGGACTGCTTCCGCGGAAGCACCACGGAAGCATCCGGGCGGAAATCGGAGCGAATGTTCGGATAGCCATGTCGGCCAAGCAAACCGAAATATCTAGTTGTTTCAGGTACATATCGCATTGTAGCGTGCCCTATCGTACTTTTAGGATGGGCCGGCTAAATTGCTCCGAAGGCAGAGGTCGTGAGTTCGAATCTCGCCGGGTCCGCCATTTCAGAACAGAACTGCGAACGCCGGGCGTAGCCGGCGTTACGCCAGGGCCGGCTGTGAGAGTCCTGAGAAGGTCGCTCTTCGATCCCATGATGCGAACTTCCTTGTCCGCGACCACTACCCGTTGCGCGAGCGCCCGGAGGTGATCGCGGCGATAACCGCCGCCCTCAAGCCGCATCCGCTGCCGTGCCAGGCTCGCGAACTTCTTGATCATCTGAGGCGTGACTATCTGCCGGTCAGCGTTATCGGTCACGGCTTGTGCCCGCTCGGCGTCGGCGTGCGCCTGATCCCGGAGCGCCTTGAGACTGGCGATACGCTCCTTCAGTGCCGGGTCTTGGAGATCGGCCACACCTGATTCGATGGCGTCATAGAGCCGCTTCAATCGCAAATCCGTGTCGGCGGCGCGCTTGTTCAATTCCGCAATGTGCTCACAACGTCGCCCGGCGCGCTCCTGACGGCGGTCAAGGACCGTGGCAAGCACCTCCTCCAGCCGCTCAGGCTGGAGCAACCGCTCCTCGATGTGTGAGGCGACCAGAATGTCCAGCTTCTCCATCGGGATCGTACGGCCCTTGCAGCCGGTCTCTCCCTGCCGCGCCCTGGTGGAGCAGGTGTAGTAGCGATAGCGCCCGCCTTTGCCGGTGCGCAGCGTCATCGCCCCGCCGCAGTCGGCGCAGAAGCAGATGCCGGTCAGCAGGGTCGGCCCACTGACGACCCGAGCGGGCGTGACCTTCGGATTGCGGGACCGTAGATGCGCCTGGACGGCGTCGAAGGTGGCCTGGTCGATGATCGGAGGGACCTCGACGGTGATCACCTCGGCCGCGGCGTTGAACTTTCTGGTCTTGTCGCGCTTGTTGTACTGGTGACGACCGACATAGGTCGGTGCTGTCAGGATCCGGTACACCTGTGCGATCCCCCAGCGCCCACCGTCGCGAGTGAAGATGCGCCGGGCGTTGAGATAGGACACGACCTTCTTTACACCTAGAGGGCCGGACACGCCGTCCCCTTCCAAGGTCAGCCGGTAAATCAAGCGCACCGTCTCAACGTGCAGCGGGTCGATCTCCAGCGTCTTCTTCACCTTGGTGCCGCGCTGCTCGGCCGCGACGATGCGATAGCCGATCGGCGGCAGCGCGCCGTTCCAGAAGCCCTGCCGAGCATTTTCCTTCATGGCACGCAGCACGTGCTTGGCGTTCTCCTTGGACTGATACTCGTCGAACAGCGACATGATCTGGCGCATCATGACATGCATCGGATCGTCACCCATCTCCTGGGTGATGGAGAGCAGCTTGACGCCGTTCTTCGCCAGCTTGCGGACATAGAACTCGAGCTCGAAGTGATCGCGGAAGAAGCGGCTGAATGAATGGACGACGACCACGTCGAACGGCGGGGGCTTGCCGGTTCCCGATTCGATCATCCGTTGGAACTCGGGCCGGCGATCGTTGGTCGCGGACGCGCCCGGCTCGACGTAAGTCTCGACCAGCTGGTAGCCGCGTGACCGGCAGTACGCTTCACCCTGGCGCTTCTGGTCGGGGATCGAGACATCATGCTCAGCCTGCCGCGCTGTCGAGACGCGCAGATAGAGGGCGGCGCGCAGCGGCACGCTCATGGCAGAGGCTTTCTCGTCAGATCATCGGCCCTGCCCGAAAAGCTCGTCGAACAGGTCTCCGAACCACCTCTCGAACACATCGATCTCGGCCCCCGTGACGGGGACATGCTCCGGCCAATCGTCGGTGACGGTCCATGTAGCAAGATCGTGCTTGGGCGGCCGGCCTGGAAACGGCCATGGCTCGCCAAGGAGCTGGTGAAGCTGGTCGGATACCGAAAGCTGACGCGGGCGGGAGGCACGGGGCATGCCGCCAGGGTCGCGGGTACTTTGGTCGCATACAATCGGCCGTCTCTACGCCGTAACCCTCCGCGCTCTGCCGCGTGGGAATACAGAGGGTCGGCGGCTCCCGGATGCGCTGGCGTTGGTGCGGCAGGCATCAGGCGGCAATCCTGAGCGGCCGGGCGCGTTTGATCCGCTCCCGCTCCCTGGGACTATGCATCGCCTCCCAAAGATCACTCCGCCGCTGCACGTTCAGCCAGAAATCCGGGCTGTTGCCGAACACCCGGGCCAGGATGAGGGCGGTCGGCGCCGTCACGTTCCGGCGGCCGTTGCACAACTCGTTGACATGCTTGCGCTGCACGCCCATCGCCTCGGCCAGCGCACCCTGGGTCAGCCCCAGCGGCTGCATGAACTCCTCCAGGAGAATCTCGCCGACCGTGGCCGGCTTGCGCTTCGTCGTCAGCATGGTTGCCTCACTTCACCTGTAGCTGTGATCGTCGAGATAGACGCCCGTGGCTTCGCCCCGGCTGCCATCCCACCGGAACACCAGCCGCCATTGCGTATTGACGCGGATCGAATGGAATCCCGCCAGATTGCCACGCAGCTTCTCGAAATGATTGCTGGGCGGCACGCGCAAGTCCTGATCGGTCGTCGCGTCGTCAATCATCTGGAGCTTCCGAAAGAGGCGGCTTTCAAGATCGGGCGGGATGCTCCGCGACCGGACGTCCTCGACGAACAAGGCGCGCAGCCACTCGTCCCGAAAGCTCACGATCATGCGCGTTGACGTACCACTCTATGGTACAATCTGCAAGCCCGCGCCTGCCATGGGAGCCCCGTGCTCACCCCAAAACCTCATCGGCTTGGCAAGCCCCCTGCCGGGCTGGCGACAGACGGTCAAGGTTGGCGTGGCACGCGCCACCGCGAAGCGGCTGCGGCCTTGACCGGTTGGCTCCGAGTCCGGCCTCCTGCCTGCAAGCAGGCACGGCTCACAGCCCCAATCCCCGCTTCCGGCCGAATGACCAGTCGACATCGCCGCCAGGCATGGCGATGCCAGAGAGCTGGCGGCCGACATGCTGCTCCAGCGTCGGCCGCCAGGGCACGAGACTGAAGCCCAGCCCGTCATCGATCATGGCGAAGCGGCCGCTGACAAGCTGGGTCGAGCCGACAAGGCGGCCACTGACATGGTTGCCGGGAACGGGCGGCTGCCATTGCCGCCCACGCTCGGCGGCGAGCGCCCTGCCGGCACGGTCGATGTCGGCGGCTTCCAGCCGCCGGATCAGGTCTTTCGGTGCGCTGATACGGCCGTCGCCGAGATCGGCGGCATAGCCCATGTCGACCAGCGACCATTTGCGCCTCTCCAGCGCCGCCTTCACCTCCCGGCCGAACCCTTCAGCCGCCAGAATGGTGCGCTCGCGGGCCGCCAGCTCGCGGTCCAGCCAGGTGGCGCCCTCGTGGCCGATCTGCTGAGCGAGGCCGGTGGGGGACAGCACGCTGATCCGGATGTTGGCTCGGTCGCGCGCGAGGTCATAGGCCTGGCCGCGCTCGACCAGATCGGCCGGAACGCGCCACTGGTCGGCGTCGATCCGCTCGGCATGACCGACCCGCCGCAGCGCCTCCAGCCGGCGGACATGGGAGCGAACGAACGCCTCGGGATCGCCGCCGATCCGCTCGATCGAGGCCCTGGCCCGCTCCAGGTGCGTCGACGGACGATAGAGGCCCTCGGGGTCAGCCACGTCCATGATGTTGCGGTCCGCCGCACGGGGGCCGGCCGGCCCGGAGCCCGCCGCCACGATCATGCCCCGGCCGACATCCTCCGCGCGGGCGGCATCCATCTCCAAGTGGTGGACGCCCCCGTCCACGCCGTCGATCACGAGTCGCACCCGATTGCCCATCTCGTCGTCGCCCAGGCCCTTGTCGAGCACCCGGCCGACGATGCGCTCGGTCGTGTCCTCGCGGTGCAGGTGGTAGCGCGCGACGGGCCGCGCCTCGGCCAAGCCTTCCCGCTCCAGCGCCCGGTGCATGGTCTTGATGATGTCGCCGCGCTGGCCGAGTTCGCGCAGGACGGAGGTGGCCCGACCTGCGATGCTCCAGCGGCCGACCTCGACCTCGGTGGCGAGCCCCATGCGCTCGAGCTGGCGCGCTCGCTGGATCAGCAGCGCCCGGTTCTGCCGCATCGTGTCGAGCAGGTCCCGGTCGGGCCGCAGATCGGCGAACTCGTTGCCGCTCTGCTGCTCGGCGATCAGCATGCGATCGAGGCGGGTGAAGCGCTCGGCGTCGACTTCCCGCTCCAGGCTGCGCGACACTTCCTGCTCGGTCTGGCGGCCCAGCTCCAGGGTGACGGTCTCGCTGGCCCGCTCGCGCACGCCGTGAGCGATGTAGTCGCCAGCGATGTTGAGTGTCTTGCCGTCGTCGGTGACGCCCCGCAGGAGGATGTGGGTGTGGGGATGGCCGGTGTTGTGATGATCGACCGCGATCCAGTCGAGCCGGGTGCCGAGGTCGGCTTCCATCTGCTTCATCAGACTGCGGGTGGTCTCCCGCAGGTCCGCCAGCTCGACGCCCTCCTCGGCCGAGACGATGAAGCGGAACTGGTGGCGGTCCTCGCGGCCGCGGTCGAGGAAGGCGCGGCCATCTTCCACGACACCCTCCGCCGAATAGACTTGGCCCCTCTCTCCATCCTTCGTCACGCCGTCGCGTTGGAGGTAGCGCAGGTGCGCGTCGACCGCCTTAGCGCTGACGAACTGCCGGCCGCGCGGAGCGCCACGCTGCGGGTTTAGCTTCACGACGCGCGCCTTGACCGCGGCCCTGCGCGCCCGGGTGCGAGTCCCGCCGTCCCGGCTCCAGGGGCTGCGGTTCTTCAGCATCGTCGCCGCCGCAGCGCCACGGCCGCGCGCATTGAACCGGCCCCCTCCCTTCGTCCCGGCCCCGCCCAGCCGATCGGGGATGCCGCCGGCCCGCACGAACGCCTGATGGACCGCGCCGACGAAGCTGGTCGGACGGGCCCGTACCGCACGGACACGGCGGCCGCGCGGGCGCTCGCCACGACGGTCTCCAACCTTACCGGGGCGGATGCGAAAGTCGTCGTCGTCGCGTGCCATGAGACGACGATCGGAAGCCATGCGAAGGCCTGCAAGAGGCGAGCGGCGATCGTCGTACCGTGGCGTAGAAAGACGTGCGGCAGCGTAGGCTCACGAGGGCGCACTTCGCGGCGACGGCGCTCGACGCCTTGTAAACAAAGGGAAAAGCGGCGCCAGCGCCGCACCCGCACCCCGGCGGTCATCATGAGCGGAGCGACAAAACAACGTGCAGACGGGCTTTCTGGCGTATGGCGCCGGCAGCGGGGCAACCCGCTTTATCTTGCCTTCCTAATCAGGCCACTCAAGTCAAGATGCTCGTTCGCTTTTCTTCGATCTACCTTTCATCGTCACCCACGTTTCTCTCTGCGTGACCAGCGGGCAGAGTCCGTCCGTCAACACGCATGCGGTTTGCAATCTCCAGGCGGGGTCCATGCGTTCCTTCGCGATCAGCACAGGGCCGTCGCATGCTCTTCAACAGTCGTAACAAGGTGGTCCAAGCAGTCATAGCGCTCTCATCCTCGAGGGATGGCAGCAGGCAAGATAGCGGACATTCCCTGTTTCGCGGCCCCGCCAGGGGACGCTCACCGCGCGCGCGGGTCTCGATCTCATCTCCTCTCGTGCAAGTTCTCGGCAACTCCAACTACAAAATGACCGGCCTCGTTCGACACGACATCGCTATGCCGGCTTCAACTTGACCTTCTCGACCACCTTAGCTCCGAAGCCCACTTGGAACTCCGTGCCGTCGATCCACATGCGGTGCAGGATACCCGCCAACTTGCGAGCGACGGCCACGATCGCGCAAAGCATGCTCGTCCGCTTTGCGACCCGGAGCCCCCAGGCACGCAAGGCAGAGTAGCGCTTCACTCGCAGCAGCAAGCTTGCAGCGGCCTCGCAGAGAGCTTCGCGGACAGTCCCGTCGCCCTGCTTGGTTATGTGCCCTTCGAAGTCGATGGATGTACCGGATTGATGGCGCCTGGGCGTCAAACCGAAGTGCGCTCCAACCGTTCGTGATCTGGTGAAGCGCAGCGGATCATCGACGCCAACCTTGAACGACAGCGCTGTAACGGGACCAACGCCCGGCACGGTCATGAGACGCCGGCAAACGACATCATGTTGCACGACCCGCAGAAGGATCTTGTGCAGTCGATTGAAACCCTCCCAGACGGCCCGGCGCACGTCCAGCATGGTCTCGATCATTGTCGTAAAGACGATGTCGGTACGCTCGACCAGCTCGCGCACCCGCGCTTCGAAGCCCGCTCGACCGACCGGGCCGATCAACAATCCATAGGTCCTGAGCGCTCCTCGAATGTGATTCTCCATGTCGATGAGCTTGCGCTTCAACAGCTTGCGGTTGGACAGCAGCGTGCGCAGCCTCTGCGCCTCGATGTTCTTGACATGCACTGCCCGGAACCAACCCAGCCGCATCATCTGAGCAATGCCGCGGGCATCGTTACGGTCGGTCTTGTTGCGCATGGCCGACAGAGACGCATGCATATGTCGTGCTTCCACGACGATCACCGGAAGACCGGCCGGGTGCAGTTCACGATAGAGCCAAAGTCCAATCGACGACGCTTCCAACCCTATCCGCTGCAGGCCATCCGCGAAGACCGCCAGTGCCGAGCGGATCGTTTGCGGGTCGGTCTGGACCTTTGCTTCGCGGACGTTCTTGCCGTCCCGGTCCACGACGCAAAGGCTGGTTTCTTGCAGGCCAACGTCCAGTCCAACATACAATTCCATGGCAGACTCCCTTCCGTGGCAACGATCGGTTGGATCGTCGCACCAGGCTCCGAGGTGCCGCCACCGGGATTGTTCCCCACGGTCGCCTAGTCGAGCCTGATTAGAGGAGCCGTCCTAATCGGTGGGATGTAAGCGTCCGAGTCTTGCACGTCCTTCGGCGAGTGCATGGTCGTTCCAAATCGGGTTCCTTCGTTCATGGGAGGTTCTCCGGTGGCAACGAAACACTTTGAGAATGCGGCACGTCGAGAATGGTGGGCTGTGCACATCGAGGCATGGCAGCGCAGCGGCCTGTCGCAGCGCCGCTACTGCCGGACGCACCGTCTCACGGACACGACGTTTACACGTTGGCTGCGTGCGATCGCCGATGTGGAAGTGGCCAAGATCCGCGCGCAAAACGCCAGAATCCTTGCCGAAACCGAGCACGACGAGCGCCGCATACGTCGCAAGGGGCGCCGATTCAAGCTGTCCGAAGACAAGCGCAACCAGGGGGTCCAGGCGTTCTGGGCGATGCATGTGGAAACGCTGAACTGGAGCGGCATGACAGTCAGGGAGTATGCCGCGGCGGCGAAGCTCTCGAAGCACAGCCTGCGCCGCTGGCGGGATCTGATCGACAGCGGCGAGGTTGCGATCGACTGGCGCGCCCGGCTTCATCCCAGTGCTCGCCCGAAAATAAGCAGCGGTGTTAGCAGCGCTGCTAAGGACCTCTCCATCGAAACGGGGTTGACAGGACCGCCGACGACCGGGCCGCAGTACGATCGGCGGTCGAACAGACGCAGCTTCAGCGATGAACAGAAGCTGGCGATCGTCATGGAGTCGGAGGTCCCTGGGGTGAGCGTGGCTGCGGTCTGCCGGCGCCATGACATCTCCACCAGCATGGTGTTCCGTTGGCGCATCCAGTTCGGCTTCGGTGCAGAGCAGCCGGCCAGATTGGTGTCGGTCGCCGTGGCCGGAACGGAGAAGACGAGCGGCGTGGGTGTCAACGGAGGCGCGCTCGTGCTGCAGGGTCTTCTCCCGGTTCCCGACGGCACGGCTGCGGTCGACCTGTCCGACGGGCGCCGTGTGTTCGCACCGGAAGGCACCGATCCGGAGGCGGTCCGGGTGCACGTCGCCGAGCGGGAGACCAAGCGATGATGATCGTGCCCGCGGGCGTGAAAGTGCACCTGGCGCTTGGCTATACCGACATGAGGAAGGGCATGGACGGGCTTGCCGCGTTGGTTCAGGAGCAGCTGAAGCGAGACCCCTTCTCGGGCCATCTGTTCGCCTTCCGCGGCAAACGGGCGTCGATCCTGAAGGT
>JAIEQJ010000107.1 GCA_019747815.1 Hyphomonadaceae bacterium | reverse complement strand
TGTTCCAACCCCGAGAATGCTGGAACTTCCTAAGCCACGCAGGCTATGCATCCGATTAAAGGCACGATGCTCTAGAGGGCCTCGTTGTCCTTCCGGACGGCCGCAGGCCGATCCGGGACCCAGGGGCCAACAGCACCATGGGGGCCAAGAGCACCAGCGTTTGCGCCTGTGGCCTCTGGGTCCCGGCTCTGCGCACCGCTCCGGCCGGGATGACACCTGCGATCAATCTCAACCCGAGAGACTTCAGGCCCGCACCGCGATGCGCTGCATGCACGCGTAGTTGGGGATGCTCTCTCCGGTGAACGCATGGGTGCGCTGCGTGCCATCGCACAGCGGCGAGCGCGCGCCGCTCGCGCGACCCGGATTGCCCACACCGAAGTCGGCAATGCCCACGCGCGGATTGCCGCCCGTCGGCACGGCACTGAGGGTGAGCCGCACGGTGTCGGACTTGACGATCTTGGCGCCGACGACGCGCGCACTGGAGGCATCGTCCGTGTAGCGCAGGCCGAGGAAGCCCGGATCGGAAATGGCTGGAGACAGGCGCAGCGCCCCTCTCGGCACGTTGAACTTGACGAAGATCCGATTGTCGGCCCGCGTTGCGCTGACAGCATGCAGTAGAGGCTTGTTTGCGCCCGTCGCCGCCTCCGCGAGCACGTGACCAAAGGCACACCCGCCCCAGACGTAGGCCGCAGGCACCGGGTGGGCGTTGTCGACGTAGTCGCCCCAGGCATACTGCGGTCCGGCACACAGGACGTTCGACGCCGTGGCGGCGTGTGTGACCTTGGCCAGCGACGGGCCTATGACGCTGCCGCCGTTGAGAAACGCCGGCTGTCCCACGACGAACCAGATCGGCGCCGTTTGCCCGGTGATGGCCTCGATATCAGCCTTCAGATCGGAGAAGAGGCGTCGCTCCGCCGCCAGGTAGTGCGCCTCGGTGGCGGCCAGATCGGCTTCCCCGTGCAGCCAGGCCACGGCATCGACCTGCACGGACGTGCCGGGAAACTGCCCTTGCGCCTTGTCGCGCAGCGCCGTGAGACATTGCATCAGGTTGGTGTAGGGATCGCCGCCGCGGGCAAGCTCAGCGATCGGCGTGCCGCCGCGGCCGCCCACGATGGCGGCGAAGCGGCTGCCGACCGGAAGATGCCGTCTGTAGGTCAGCACCAGCGCCGTGCAGATGGTCTCGTTGTTGATGCCCGGCGTGCCGTTCGACTGCTCGAAGGCCGCCTGCAAATCCCCAACAAAATCCGCGGCTTTTGTCGTGCCGTACTGCTGATTTCGAAATGGGCTGAGGCCGCCCTCCGGGTAGGCGCCGATGCGTGGCGGCAGCATCAGGAAGTCGGCCCCGGCCCGGGGCGTGACATTGAGCGGGGGGAAGGCCGTCGAGACGCCGGTGTTGCCGAACGCCAGGCTCTGCCCGTAGACGAGGATCACCCGCAGAACCTTGTCGCGGGCGGACGCGAAGCGCGGCGCCAGCGCGGTCGATACACGCGTAGGCGTCGCAACTGACGCAACGAGGGCCGAGGCTCCCAACACGAGAGCCCGCCGGGTGAAACGCGGTGCCACAACCGTCTCGACACAACTGAACTGAGGGACTGCCCGTCAAAATACCACGCGCAAGTCCGTGCGCGCAAGCCACTCCGTGCCCAGACCGTCAGCTCATCCACAGTGCGCATCACCCCGATGCATCGGCACCGCAGAGCCTCAGCGCCGGCTCACGTCTCGATCCGGCCGTCCGCCACCCGCACCGCGTGTCCGCCGATGCGCACGGTCTCGAGCTTGCCGCGGACGACGTGCAGCGACAACGCGATCAGGCTTGGCCGTCCCATCTCGTAGCCCTGCTCGATGGCGCGCTTGTGCAAGCCGTCGGGCAGCGCATCGAAGCGATGAATGACGCCGGCAAATCCAGCGGCTGCCGAGCCGGTCGCGGGATCCTCGGGCACGCCGAAGTCGGGGCCGAAGAAGCGCGCATGGAACGAGGAGGTGGTGTGCACGGTCTGCCGGCAATAGAGAAACGCACCGAGCAGGCCCTGCCCCTTCATCACCCCATCCCAGTGGTTTGAGGCAACGCGCGCCTTGGCGATCGCCTCCAGGGAGGCAATCGGCACGAACGCCACCATATTGCCGGCCGCAAACTTCGTCGGTCGATGGTTCTCCAGTCCGATCTCCGCCGGGATCAGCGACAGCGCGGCCGCCAGCCGATCCGGCGACGGCAGCGGGCCGCTCTCCTCGGGCAGCCTGGGCGCATCGAACTCGGCGAACGGAGCGGCGCCGGCTCGCAGGCGCACGCCCACCCTCAAGATGCCGATCGGCGCCTCCAGCACAACGAGCGCTTCACCGTCCTGCGACGGGGAGGACGACTTGAGCTCGGCCAGCATGGCCGCCGTTCCGACCGTGGGATGTCCGGCGAAGGGCAATTCCGCCGCAGGCGTGAAAATGCGCACCCGTGCCGTGTGAGCCATGTTCTGCGGCTGCAGCACGAACACGGTCTCCGACAGATTGAACTCGCGCGCGATGGCTTGCATCCGGGCGCTGTCGAGAGCGTCGGCCTCCAGCACCACCGCCAGCGGATTGCCGCCGAAGCGCGTGTCGGTGAAGACATCGAGCACGTGATAGGGTAGGCGCATGCCGACGGGTCCGGCACAAGGTGTAGCAACGCCGCTCTACACTGCCGGATTCTTTGAAGCCTTCCAAGCGGTTCAAAGGGGGTGGCGGCCGAGCCTGCTCAAATTCTTTGCGCACTGTTTCAGAGCGATCAATTCTCCAGGCCGGGCCCGCAATCGCCCCGATCCTGCCACCTCGCTGCCGCCTCGGCCCCACGACCGCCACGGTGGGGGCCAACTGCCCGCGCCCAATGCCGTCTCGGGCGAGGCAGGCGGACGGGAACTCGTGTGCGCTCTGCCAGCCCGGACGCAGGACCGGCAGCCACGATGTGCAGCCCAGCGCTGGTTGTCTGTCCTGGTGTTGCGCTGGTCGCATGCGACTTTGCGCGCTCCCGGCGGGACGGCAGAGGCACCCCGCGCCGCTGCCGTCCCCCATTGCACGAATGGGCGACATCGACAGCCAAGAGATCGACAGCCAAGAGGCCATCCATGCACCGATACCGCGCGATCTTCCTCGGACTGGCAGCGAGCTGCGCGCTGGCCGCCGCCGCTGCCGCCGCCGATCTTGGCGGCGCCCCGCGCGGCCGCGTCAGCCAAGAGCCGATCCCCTACCAGCAGCCGTTCACCTGGACGGGCTTCTACGTCGGCACGCACCTGGGATACGGCTGGTCCAGCATCGACTGGCAGGAGGCGCCCGCCTTCAACGGCGGCCACGACGGCAGCGGTTGGCTGGCCGGCGGCCAGGTCGGCTACAACTGGCAGGTGGGCCAGCTCGTCTATGGCATCGAGGGCGACCTTTCGAGCAGTTGGATCGACGGCGGCAACGGCTGCTGCGGCCACAGCATCAACTGGCTGGCGTCGGTCCGCGGCCGCGCCGGCATCACCGGCTTCGACAACCGCACCTTGTTCTACGCGACCGCCGGCGCCGCCTGGGCGGAGGTGGACTACGACTCGGTCGGCACGTTCTCCAACCGGCACTTCGGCTGGGTTGCGGGCGCCGGCATCGAGCGCGCCCTCACCCCCAATCTGTCGGCCCGCATCGAGTATTTGTATTACAGCTTCGACGAGGCAAAGGCGCCGGCCGGCACCGTGGCGCCAGGCCCCGCCGGCATCGATCCGAGCCTGCAGACCGTCCGCTTCGGCCTCAACTTCAAATTCTGATCGGAATTTGGAGCGCTTCCGATTGGGACGAAGTCGTGAGCGTCCCGCGCGCGCGTCATCGCGGGGCTCGTCCGCGCGATCGATCTCTCAGCGTGTCCGGGCGTGTGTTGCGGGCTCCATCCGGCACCGCGTGCCGCGACGACCAGGTGAAGCGTTGAGAGCGCTTCAATCGCAGCCGGAGCGAGACTCTTAGGGCGGAGCGACTCTAGGGGCCTCTGCGGCGCGCACTCCCTTGTCTGCGCGCGTCGGCGTGGGCAGCCCCTTGCGACGCACCTATCCGACGCGCCCTGTCTCCATATTGATTCGGAAATGTTGCCAAGGCGCAACACGCTCGGCTGTCCACCGCTTCCTTTTACAGAATTGAAATAATTATGTTTTTCGGCAATGCGCGGCGCACCCAACACACCGCACAGGCCGGGAACAAAATCTGTATACCCCTTGTCCCGCAGGTCGGCGCTCCTCTAGGCTGCAGTTCAAGGGCCGAAGAGATCGAGCGGCCCGCGTGAGTATGCGTTTGCGTGGAGATGGCGATGAAGGTGGTGCGTAGACTGGCTGCAACCTCGATTTTGGCCGCCGTGACGGTTCTGGGGTTTGCGGGCTCAGCCGCCTCGGCGGATCGCCCCGACATTTGGACAGGCGGCTACATCGGCGCCCACGCGGGCTACATGTGGGGCAACCTCGATTGGCAGTATGTGAATCCGGCAGGTCCGGCCGGGGCTTTGAGCCGGGAGCCCACTGGGGCGCTCGGCGGAATTCACGTCGGCGTGCAGAAGCGCTGGGGCAACATCGTCCTTGGCGTTGAGGGCGCTTGGTCGGAAGGCCGCGTGAACGACAGGGGGCCGGACGCACCGGCATTTGCCGCTAATTTTGACGCTCGAACGAGCCTTGAGGGCATCCTGTCGATCGGCCCGCGCATCGGCTGGGCTCACCAGAACTGGATGCTCTATGGCACGGGCGGGTATGCCAGGGCCCGCCTGCTGACAACGGATGTTGTCAGAGCAACGAACACGGATAACTTCAAGGACACGCAGGACCACAACGGCTGGTTTCTGGGCGGCGGCGTTGAGGTCGCCCTGACCCAGAACTGGATCTTCGGCGTCGAGTACATTCGCTACGACTTCGGCTCGGAGCGCCACTTCCAGCCCTTCGGTGCCATCGTGGTCGGCGGCACGCGTGATGTCGAGATGGATGCCAATGTCATTCGCGCCCGCCTGAGCTTCCGGGTCGGCGCACCCTGACAAACTTCTGCGCGGCCGGCGCCCGCCCGGCCGCGCGGCTTCCGACACTCGGCCCGCTTGCGGGGGTTCTCTCCGACAAGCGCCTGCGGGCTCCCGCATCATTGATGAAGAACGCCTCATAGCGATTGTCAGACACATGAGCGTTGCCGCCACGCCCCACCTGCTGACTGATCCCCGATATTGATCCGTCATCGTCTTGTCTGTCGGCTGCCAATGACGGTTTCCTGCCGCGCAGTGGGCGCCTGAGTCGCCCGTGAGCGCCGTCGGTGTTGCTGATGCCGCCGGAGATATGTGCGGAGATCCCTCATGCGGAAGGCAGAACTGGTTTTCGCTCCCGCCGTCGCGGCGGCCATGCTGGTGCGGCGGTGTCTCCTTGTGGTCGGCAGAACATGCGCCGCGGCTGTTGCCGTCGCTTCGTTTGCCGGCAGCGCATTGGCCGGAGGAGAAATAACTGGGATGACCTCGGTGCGTCCGTTCTCGTGGACCGGGTTCTACATCGGCGGCCAGATCGGCTACGGCCGCGGCGAAAGCGACTGGACCACGCCCTTGACCAACTATGCCTTCAGCTGGGACTCCAGAGGCTTCTTCGGCGGCGGCCACATCGGCTACAATCGCCGCTGGGATGCCATCGTCGTGGGCCTGCAGGCCGAGATCAATGGCACAAATATCGACGGCAACGGGTTCGATCCGCGGTTTGGCGGCTTCACCTTCACCGATGACGTTCGATGGTTCGGCTCCGTGGACGCACGCATCGGCGTCCTGGCGCACCCAGGCACGCTCATCTACCTGATCGGCGGCTACGCCTTCGCCGACATCCGGCACACGATCGGAGGCCCGAGCCCGGCCATTTCGGCCCCGGTGGCACGGTTCTCGGAGACCTATTCAGGCTGGGATTTCGGCGGCGGCGTCGAGCATGCCTTCTCGCCGCATATGACCGCGCGCATCGAGTACAGGTACTACGATTTCGGCGATGCATCCTTCCCGCAGACGGGCGGAGTCTTTCCGCACACCCATGAGTTCACCATGCAGACCGTGCGCGCGGGCTTGAGCTACAAGTTCTGACCGCCATCGCCTCGATGGGGTGCAGCGGGGCCGCCTCCCTTCGGGCGCGCCCCGCCCTTTCGTTTGAGCGCGGGCCAAGCCAAACGCCACACGCACCGCCCGATCGGGAGGCGCATCCGTGGACGGACGAAATCGTTCCGCACACCGGATTGCACGACACTCTCGGTGAGACTGTTGCAGGCGGGGTACAGCCATCCGCGCGCCCAACCCTCATCTAACATCCTGACAAGAGAAGCGATTTTGACCTCGCAGCGCGCGCGCATCGCGGATTGGAGGCGCTCGGCGGCGGTGCAAACCCCCTTGCATCATGCGGCGCGCTCCCTAAAGGTCTCATCCACGCGCTGATTTGGCCACCCACGGGCGGTGGCAGGACAGAAGAGGGCCTGACAGGGCCAGCATTGAGGGGGCAAGATGAGAAAGGTCCGGTCCGCGCTGGTAGCGCTGACGGCGACGGCACTAGTGCTGGTTGGTGCGGGCTCTGCCGGCGCCAACGGCCCGCGAAGCATCAAGGACAGCCCGTACGGCGGCGCCAATTGGGCCGGCTTTTATGTCGGCGTCCAGGGCGGCTATGGCTGGGGCGACACGCAGCATTTCGCGCCGGCCTCGGGCGTCAGAACCGGCACGCAGGACATCAATGGCGGCCTGTTCGGTGCGACCTGGGGCACTAACTGGCAGCGCGGCCATTGGGTCTATGGCTTCGAGAGCGACGTCTCGTTTTCGAGCCTCGACGGCACCTTTACGGCTGCTCCGTGCGGCGCCTCCGGCTGTACGACGGATCTGCGCAACCTGAGCACATCTCGCGTTCGCCTGGGCTATGCCATGGACAACCGGCTCCTCTACGTGACCGGCGGCCTCGCGTACGGCAACGTGCGCGCGGGCGACTCCACCGTCCGGGACGACGAGACGCGCTTTGGCTGGGCACTCGGAGCCGGCATCGAATGGGCCTTCGCCCCCAAGTGGTCGCTGAAGGCCGAGTATCTCCGCGTCGACCTTGGCGACAGCAGTCTCTACACGAATATCGTTCCGGTCCATGTCGACCTCACCGCCGACATCGTCCGCGTCGGCGTGAACTACAATCTGGGCCCCGACTTCTGGAGCAACATGCTGGGCCGCCGCTGATCCGGCATCGCACCCAAGATATCCTCGAGACGCATCAAAGCCCCGGCCCACGGCCGGGGCTTTGGCGTTTTCGGCGTGCACCTTTTGCAGGCCATCCCACCGGCCCGCAGCGGGATCTCGGGTCCACTTCAAGTCCCCTCACTCATTCTCTATTGAATATCGGTTGTATTATTATTTATATATTAGATGTAATTTAAATATATACTTGCAATATACAGTATACAGTAACAAAACGGACGCACTTCACTGCCTATGAGCAGTAGAATGGCCAGTGCACCCCTCTTCTATATTGTCTGCTTACTGGCTTCGCATAACCGTGAGCACCGCGGGGCGATTCTCCCGTTGTGGTGCTGCGTCGGGCAACACGCGAGGGCCAACAATGTTACGATTGCACCTAATTCTGCGGAGCATCGCCATCGGCGCGGGGCTCCTCTTTGCTGCAGCGTCGGCACATGCCGGCGGAAGTCTTGCGCCGCCGCCACCGGAGCGGCCGGCTATCCTGTGGTCCGGCGTATATGTGGGCGTGCACGCCGGCTACGCCTGGAGCGACATGGACTGGGGTCTCGACTATCCCTTTGCCACCCCGATCGTCTCCTCCCGCAACTTCGACAACAGCGGCGCGCTGTACGGCGGCCAGGTCATCCTGCAGCACCAGAGCGGCAGCTGGGTGTATGGCATCGACGTCTCCCTCTCGGGCGGCTTTGACGAAGACACCCGCCGCGGCGTGAGGCTGTTCGGAAACTCCTTCGCCGGAACGCTCAGCACGGACATCGAGCTGCTGCTCTTGGCAACCGGCCGCCTCGGCTACGCCTGGGATCGCAGGATGGTCTATGTGAAGGCCGGCTATGCGGGCGCCAGGATCAAGCTGACGACCGACGACAACGTCCCGCCCGATTTTGTGAGCCAAGCCCGTGATTTCCACAATGGCTGGACCGTCGGAGGCGGGTTTGAGCACATGCTGACGGACAAGGTCGTCTTCGGCATCGAGTACAACTACATCAACCTGAACGACAACGTCACCGCTCCGATCGCCAACGTCAACACCGGCGCGCTGGTCACCAACATCCCTGCCCGCTCCGATGTCGACACCACGATCCACAGCATCATGGCGCGCTTGAGCGTCAAGCTCAACCGCTAGAGCGTGCCGCACCGTGCCGATCGGCGCGGCCGTTAGCGTCGACTTGTCAGCGAGGTCTTGGCAACGTCTCCACCCCCGACCTCGTTGCCATCAAGGGGCGGCCACTGCCGCCCCTTGTTCGCGTCGAGACTTCAAAGCGTCGCCGAGCCTACAGGCACCCTGTGATCGTGCTGCCGCACTTCACATAGTTGATCTCGTGCCAGACGCAGCACGGCTCTTCCTGCTTGCACACCCAGCTCTTGGTCTCGCCGCTGAATTTGAGCTTCACGCGGCACACCTTCTCGCCCTTGCCGGCTTTGACAGATGCAGCCTTCTGCTGGGCGTGCGGCGTGGCTGGCGCTACCGCCAGGGCGGCCACGCCGATGCAAAGAGCAAACAGGATGCGTGTCATGGCAATTCTCCCGGATTGTCGTTGCGACCCATCGCCCACGCAGTATGGCCTGCCGGGCGCGCGCCGGCCTATGACCGCAAAGCCTCATCCCCCGCTTCGATTTTGCAAGCCGGCGCGGCCGCCTGCGCAGCGCTGCATGAACGCGCGTTGAATGGCGGGTTCATCCCGCCGTTAGCGGACGAGCAAGCCCGCGCCCCATTGCTCTGGCCAACTGCCTCATGCCTCGACGTGAGGCTTGCAATCTTAAGGAACCACTTCAGATGAAGACGATCTTGAGCGCCGCAGCCCTGGCCCTGGCGATCGCCACCCCCGCGCTCGCCCAGACGGCAGCCTCCGGCACCACGCCTCCGGCCGCGCCGGCGCCTGCCGCCAAGCCGGCACCCGCTCCGGCACCGCAGGC
>JAIEQJ010000091.1 GCA_019747815.1 Hyphomonadaceae bacterium | reverse complement strand
CCACCTCCCAGCACGGGGAATCACAGGTCGCTGATTCGTGGTATCCCCGATTCCCACTTAAGGCACGACGCTCTAGATCATACAACTCGATGGCAGGGCGCCGTCTGGTTACCCTCGGGCGCGCGACGGCAGGACGCCGTCGGTCGCCAGGCGCCGGAGCATTGCATCGATCCGCTGGGGCGGCAGCTTCGCGCCGCCGTCCAGCCACCAGATCAGCACGGCCATGTAGGCGCCGACCACATATTGGATGACGAGCTCACGCGGCATGGCATCGGCAGACCTCTTGTCGATGCCGGCGGTCAGCTCGGTGCGCACCAGATCGGCAACGATCCGGCGAATGGTGTCGAGGGCGACGGCACCGCCACGGCTTCCCACCAGGGCTCGATAGAGGTGGAGATGCTCACGCGCGTGTTCGAACAGGGGCAGGCTGAAGCTGAGGCTGCGGCCGCCCAAACCTCCGGACGCCGCCAGCGCTTCCTTCTGTCGGTCGATGAGCCGTCGGCGCAGGTGATCGAGACCGCTGCGCTTGAGCTCATCCTTGCTCGTGTAGTGCGCATAGAAGGTCGATCGGCCGACATTGGCTGCCGCGCAGATCTCCTCGATGGTGATCGCTTCGTACTTCTTCTTCTGGATCAGGGCGACCAGGGCGTGCTGCAGCAGGCCTCTGGTGCGGACGACGCGGCGGTCCATGGTTCCCTTTGCGATGGCCACTACTGTTCACGGACATATCGGAAGGTATGTTCGATATCGGACATTCCGGGCGGCCTGTTCGTTGACGAGATCCAGAACAGCGTGTCTTGTTTCGAACATCCTATTCATCTTGGCAACCGTTGGGTTCGGAGGCAATGGCGATGTCTGGTCGAGAAGCAGCCCACGGCGTCCCGCACTGGGTGAAGATGTTTGCGATCGTCACCATGGCCTTGGTGCCGCTGATGGTCGTTCTGCATTTCATCGCCGTGCACCTTCTCGGCCTCGCGTCCGATGACCACGGCCACCGCCGGCACACCCCGCGAGCCGACGCGACAGAGCACGGCCCGCACCGCCCGTGATCATGCGATCCGGCCTGCGCAAATTTGCACTCACCGTGCACGTCACTGCCTCGGTCGGCCTGCTTGGCGCGGTTGCGGCCTTCCTGGCTCTCGCCGCCCTGGGTTTGATGAGCGCGGATGAGCGGATGGTGCGCGCGGCGTATCCTGCCATGGCGGTGACAGCCCGTGTCGTCATCGTCCCGTTGGCCTTCGCCGCCCTGGCAACCGGGCTTGTCCAATCCCTCGGCACGCCCTGGGGCTTGGTCAGGCACTATTGGGTGCTGCTGAAGCTCCTGCTCACCCTGTTCGCGACCATCATCCTGCTGATCAAGATGAGACTGATCGGGGAGGCGGCCCGCCTCGCTGGGGAGACGGCATTGCTCCGCGCCGATCTCCGCATGGTGGGGTTTGAGCTCATGGTGCACGCCGCCGGCGGCCTGCTGGTGCTCATCGTGCCAGCCGTCCTCTCGGTCTACAAGCCGCCGGGCATCACCGGCTACGGGCGGCAACGGCTACGGCCGGCGCCGCGGCTTTGAAGCTTGGAGCGTGCGGCGCCCGTCCTTCGACGATATCGATGCCGTGGAAGGATGATCTCCCGGCCGGACAACAAAAAAATTGGCTCCGCGGGTAGGATTCGAACCTACGACCAGCCGGTTAACAGCCGGCTGCTCTACCGCTGAGCTACCGCGGAATACCGTGTGACCTTCTCAGGGGTCGCGCGTCTTAGCAACTCGGGCGGGTGTCGCCAAGAGATTAGTGCAGATCGCTCGGCGAATCTACCCGTTCACCTTCGGCACAAACCCCGTCGTGGGGCCTCCCAAGGCATGGGGACACCCGGAATGCGCCCGCTTGCGGGTCTTGACCGTAGCAGATGCCGGCCCGCGTCCTATCGTCCCGCGTCGAGCACACAGGCCAGGGGTCCAGGCTGCCCTCGCTTCCTCGCGCGCCTGAACGTCAGCACGCGCCGGCCGGCGCCGACCTCGGCAATGAAGATGTCGCCGCGGCTGTTGATCGCCATGTTGTGCACCCACGATCAATTCGCCCGCCCTGCGCCCGGGGCGCGAAGGGCGGCCGAGCTTGCGGCCGGTGTGCCGGTCCAGGATGCGGATCGGCCGGGACAGCCTGTGTGGGTCGGATGGAGCATTGGATCGGCCTCGAGCTGGCAGCGACTGCCGTCCCGGTTTTTGTCCCGGCTCTCGCGGCGTCAATGGCGCGCACCGCGCGTCAGCGGCGACAAGGCTGCTTGATTTTGCTGGGTTCTTTTGGAGGCCACGCCCGGAATTGAACCGGGGTACACGGTTTTGCAGACCGTTGCGTAACCACTCCGCCACGTGGCCTCGACTTGAAGCGTCAGGCACTTACCACGGCCGCCGGGACCATGGAAGATGCAATTGGCGCCGCCTGCGCCGATCTCCGGGCAGAATGCGCGCCGGGCTCCCGGTGTCGTTCATTTTACCCCGCCCATAGCCTCCCTGGCAGGCCGACGTTCGGGTGGCGCCACAATGTGCAAAGCCCTGCGCATTGACGGCATGCCGGATTCGGCGTTGCATTTCTGCCGTCCTGGCCCAGCCAACCCGTGTGGGCAGCCGCCTTGGGGCGTTGCAACATGACATGGTCCATCATCGCCCGCGATGAAAGCACCGGGCGCATTGGCATTGCGGTGGCCACGCGGTTCTTCGCGGCCGGTGGCCTAATCCCCCATATCGAAACCGGTGCCGGGGCGATCGCCACCCAGGCCTTCATCAATCCACACTACGGCTCGCGCGGCTTGGCGATGCTCGGCGCAGGGCGCAGTGCAGCGGACACGGTCGGCGCGCTGACGCACGGTGACGAAGGCCGCCACAACCGCCAACTGCATGCGATGGACCGTGCGGGCCGGTTTGCGGCCTATACGGGAGCCGCCTGCATCGACTGGTGTGGCCATGAGGCGCGCACGACGTTCTCGGTCGCCGGCAACATGCTGGCGGGTCCGGCCGTTCTATCCGAGACCATCCGGGTCTACGAAGCCGAGATCTCGCTCCCCTTCGCGCGGCGGCTGCTGGCGGCCATGCTGGCCGGCGAGGCCGCCGGCGGCGACAAGCGCGGCAAGCAGTCGGCGGCGCTCATCATTCATGATGGCGAGAACTATCCGCTCTACGACCTGCGCGTCGACGATCACGCCGAGCCGCTCAGCGAGCTTGCCCGCCTGGAGCAGGTGGCGCGCCGGCGCTGGGTGCATTTTCGGCGCCAGATGCCGAGCCGGCTGCGGCCTTCGGGCCTCACCGACCGGGCGGAGCTTGAGGACCGCATCGCCCAGTCGATCGCGGAGGGCTATGAGTGAGCTCGGCGCCGCTCCTGACAGTTGCCGACCTGCGCGTGGCCTTCGAGGGCGACCGCGGCAGCCTCACCGAGGCGGTTGCCGGCGTGAGCTTCCAGCTCATGCCGCGACGCACGTTGGGGATCGTGGGTGAATCCGGCTGCGGCAAGAGCGTCACGGCGCTGTCGATCATGCGTCTGCTGCCTCGGATGGGCGCGCGTATGTCGGGCTCGGTGGTGTTTGAGGGACGCGAGCTGACCGCGCTCTCCGAGCGGCAGATGCTCAACCTGCGTGGCAACCAGCTCGCCATGATCTTCCAGGAGCCCATGACGTCGCTCAACCCGAGCTTCACGGTCGGCGACCAGATCGGCGAGGCGCTGATCCGCCACCGCGGGCTGTCGGCCAAGGCCGCGCGGGCGGCTGTCGGGGACATGCTGGAGCGCGTACGGATCCCCTCGCCCAAGGAGCGGATCGACGAGTACCCGCACAAGCTGTCGGGCGGCATGCGCCAGCGCGTCATGATCGCCATGGCGCTCATTTGCGCGCCGGCGCTGCTGATCGCGGATGAGCCGACCACGGCGCTTGACGTAACGATCCAGGCGCAAATCCTCGATCTGCTGACCCGGCTGCGCCAGGAAACCGGCTCAGCCATCATCCTCATCACGCATGACCTGGGCGTGGTCGCCGAGACATGCGACGACGTCGCCGTGATGTATGCGGGCGAGATCGTCGAGAGGGCGCCGGCGGCGCGCATCTTCGCCGCGCCGCAGCACCCCTATACGGTGGGCCTGCTCGGCTCGATCCCCCTGATCAGCGCGCGGCGCGAGCGCCTGGCAACCATTTCCGGCAGCGTGCCGAGCCTGGCTGCCGCATTCGCCGGCTGTCGCTTCTCCAGCCGATGCCCGTTTGCCGATGCCCGCTGCCGCAGCCAGCCGCCGCCGCTCGCCGACGTTGGAGCCGGGCACGTCTCCCGCTGCTGGAAGGCGCCGCTGGAGGCGCTGGTGGCATGAGCGCTTCATCGCTGCTTGTGCTGGAGGATGTGACCAAGCATTTTGTGCTGCGCCGCTCTCTCCTCGGCACTCCCACAATGGTGGTACGGGCCGTCGACGGCGTATCACTCACAGTGGCGGCCGGGGAAACGCTGGCACTCGTTGGTGAGTCGGGGTGCGGGAAATCGACCGTCGGACGGCTGGCCCTGCGGCTCATCGATCCGACGGCCGGCAAGGTGCGCTTGGACGGTCGCGATCTGGCGTCCCTGACGAGCGCGGAGCTGCGCGGGGTCCGCGCCAGCGCCCAGCTCATCTTTCAGGACCCCTACGGTTCGCTCAACCCGCGCATGACGGTTGGCGAGATGCTGGCCGAGCCGCTGCTGCTGCACACCGATCTGTCCCGGGCGAGCCGCCGCGACCGGGTTGCCGAGCTTCTGGGCGTGGTCGGCCTCAAGGGCGAGCATGCCCAGCGCTATCCCCATGAGTTCTCAGGTGGTCAGCGGCAGCGCATCGCCATCGCGCGGGCCCTGGCTGTCGAGCCCAGGCTCATCGTCTGCGACGAGCCCGTATCCGCGCTCGATGTCTCTATCCGCAGCCAGATCCTCAATTTGCTCAAGGAGCTGCAGCAGCGCCTCGGCCTCGCCTACGTGTTCATCAGCCACGACCTCGCTGTCGTGAAGCACATCGCCACGCGCGTGGCGGTGATGTATCTGGGGCGCATCGTCGAAAGTGCGGCGTGCGAAGCGATTTTCGCCGAGCCGCGCCATCCCTACACGCAAGCCCTGCTGTCGGCGGTGCCGGCGCTGTCCTCGCGGGGCCGCCGGCACCGGCGCATCCTGCCCGGTGACCCTCCGAGCCCGGTCTATCCCCCGCCTGGCTGCCATCTCCATCCGCGCTGCGCGCATGCCGAGGAGGTTTGCATGCGCCTGCGCCCCGCCCTGGCCACCGGTGAAGCGCATGCCACGGCCTGCCATCTGTGGCCTGACATCGTTGCCTCGCTGCCGCCCGCTGACGTGATTGGGCCGGAATTTTCTGCCAGCCTGCAGCGTCTCTTTAGGAGGTTCGAGGCCAAGATTGAGGACTGACGTGCGCCCATGGCGTACCAGATGGGGAGTGCCTCTCATGCACGGGCTTGTGAACAGGCTTGGTTTAGCAGGCATGGCAGTGGCTTCCGTCCTCCTGTCGGCTCAGGCGGCCACGGGACAGACGACGCTGCGGATTGGACTGGCCGAAGACCCCGACGTGCTGGATCCGACGTTGGCGCGCACCTATGTCGGGCGCATCGTGTTCGCCTCGCTGTGCGACAAGCTCTTCGACATCGACGAAAACATCAACATCGTGCCGCAGCTGGCGCTGTCGCACGAGACCTCCGAGGACGGCAGGACGGTCGTCATCAAGCTCAGACCGGGCGTCAAATTCCACGACGGCGAGGTCATGAACGCCGAGGCGGTCAAGGCGAGCCTAGAGCGGCACATGACGATGCAGGGCTCGTTCCGCAAGCCCGAGCTGGCGGCCGTCGACAAGGTCGAGGCCGTCGACCCGCTCACCGTGCGGCTGCAGCTCAAGGCGCCGTTCTCGCCGCTCATCGCCCAACTCACCGACCGCGCGGGCATGGTCGTCTCGCCCAAGGCAGCGGCGGAAGCAGGCGACAAGTTCGGCTTGAAGCCGGTGTGCGCGGGACCATTCAGGTTTGTGGAGCGCGTGCAGCAGGACCGCATCGTGCTCGAGAAATTCCCCGGCTATTGGAATGCGGCCAACATCCATGTGGACCGCGTCGTGCTCCGTCCGATCATCGAGTCGACGGTGCGTCTTGCCAACTTGAAATCCGGCAGCCTCGAGATGATCGAGCGGGCGCTGGCAACGGACCTGCCGGAGATCAGGGCCGACGCGAAGCTCAAGGTGGCGACCGTGCCGGAGCTCGGCTACCAGGGCATCACGCTCAACATCGGCAAGAGCGATGCGGGCAAGACCGCCTTCGGCAAGGATCTGCGCATCATCCAGGCCTTCAGTCTTTCGCTGGATCGGGACGCCATCACCAAGGTTGCGTTCAATGGCGAGTTCCTGCCCGGCAACCAGTGGGTCAGCCCGAGAAACCCCTACTACCAGAGCAAATTTCCAATCCCTAAGCGCGATGTGGCCAAGGCCAAGGAGCTGCTCAAGGCAGCCGGCGTGACATCGCCGCTCACCATCGATTTCATGGTTCCGAACAACCCCGAGACCCGGCAGGTTGCCGAAATCGTCCAGGCGATGGCTGGTGAGGCGGGCTTCGACATCAAGATCAGGGTGACGGAATTCGCCACCTCTCTCAAGGAGGCCGAGGAGGGCCGCTATCAGGCCTACGTGCTGGCCTGGTCGGGCCGGGTCGATCCGGACGGCAATGCCTATGTCTTCCACCGGACCAAGGCGCCGCAGAACTACGGCGGCTACAGCAATCCCGACGTCGACCGCTGGCTCGACGAGGCGCGCACGAAGAGCGCGCTCGCTGAGCGCAAGGCGGTGTACGAGAGGATTGCCGAGACGTTGCTGGCAGAGGGTTCGATCGTCTACCTCTATCACCGGCTCATGATCATCGGCCACACGGCGAAGCTCGAGGGATATAGGCAGATGCCCGACGGCCTCATCAGGCTCACCGGGGTCAAGCTGAAGCCTTGAGGCGGCCGCCGGGACGAGCGCACACCCGTGTCCGGGCCATCGATCGCAACCCTGTAGGCAGGAGACCGGCGCCGCCATGCTCCTCTTCCTCGGCAAGCGCCTGCTGCAGCTCATCCCGACGCTGTTCATCGTGTCGGTGATCATCTTCGGCCTGCAGCAGCTGCTGCCGGGCGACCCGGCGCTCGCCATGGCGGGCGAGGAGCGCGACCCGGAGGTGCTGGAGCAGATTCGCCGGCAATACCGGCTCGATCAGGCGCTGCATATCCAGTACCTGTACTGGGTCGGCGGCGTGCTCACCGGCAACCTCGGCGAATCCATGCGGCTGAAGGAGCCGGTGCTCACGCTCATCGCGCAGAAGTTTCCCGTCACGCTCCAGCTCGCGCTGATGGCCATCGTCATCTCGTTGACGATCGGCGTGACCGCCGGCGTGATCTCAGCCGTCAGGCGCGACACGGCGATCGACTATGCCGTCAACGTGATTGCGCTGTGGGGCATCTCGACGCCCAACTTCTGGCTCGGCATCATGCTGATCTTCCTGTTCTCGGTGCACCTGGGATGGCTGCCGGCGTCGGGCTATGTCGGCCCGTTCGAGGACTTCTGGCTGTCGCTGCAGACGACCATCCTGCCGGCCTTCGTGCTCGGCAACGCGTTTGCCGCCGTGCTCATGCGCCATACCAGGAGTGCCATGCTGCAGGCCATGAGCAGCGACTACGTCCGCACGGCCCGCGCCAAGGGGCTTGCCGAGCGCGTCGTCGTCATCAAGCACGCCATGCGCAACGCCCTGACGCCGATTGTGACGCTCGGCGCGCTGGAGCTCGGCACCCTGCTCTCCGGGGCCGTGCTGACGGAACAGGTGTTCTCGATCCCCGGCTTCGGCAAGCTGATCGTCGACAGCGTGTTCAACCGCGACTATGCGGTCGTGCAGGGCGTGACGCTGATCACCGCCACCACCTACATCCTGTTGAACCTGCTTGCCGACATCGCCTATGTCCTGATCAATCCGCGGCTGAGGAGCTAGCCATGGCCGTGACGCAGGCAGGGGCTGTCGACTTGCGCCATGAGAGCCCCAGTGCGCGCGCCTGGCGCCGCCTGCGGCGACGCAAGAGCGCCGTGTTCGGCCTCGTCGTCATCGTGCTGTTCGTGCTGATCGCCGTTTTCGCGCCGCTCATTGCGCCCTATGATCCCGCCCAGCAGAGTTGGACCTCGATCCGCAAGCCGCCCTCGGCCCAACATTGGTTCGGCACGGATGAATCGGGACGCGATCTGTTCTCGCGCGTGATCTTTGGCGCGCGCGCCTCGCTGCTTGCGGGCGTGGTCTCCATCTCCATCGCATTGGGGCTCGGCGTGCCGATCGGGCTCTTGGCCGGCTACGGCGGCCGCTGGATCGATGCCCTCGTCAGCCGCATCACCGATGCCATGCTTGCGATCCCGTTCCTGATCCTCGCCATCGCTCTGGCCGCATTTTTGGGGCCGTCGCTGCAGAACGCCATGATCGCCATCGGCCTCACGGCCACGCCCGTCTTCGTGCGCCTGACGCGCGGACAGGTGATGGCGGTGAAGGTGGAGGACTACGTGGAAGCCGCCCGTGCCGTCGGCAACCCCGCGGTCCGCATCGCCTTGAAGCATATTCTGCCCAATATTCTGCCCGCGCTGATCGTGCAGGCGACCATTTCGATTGCCACCGCCATCATTGCCGAGGCGAGCCTCTCCTTCCTGGGGCTTGGTCAGCAGCCGCCGGCACCGTCCTGGGGCTCGATGCTCAACACGGCCCAGCGCTTCCTCACCAGCGCACCGTGGATGGCCGTGTGGCCGGGGCTTGCCATCTTTCTCGCCGTCCTGTCCTTCAACGTTCTGGGCGACGGCCTGCGCGACGCGCTCGACCCGAAGGAGCGCTGACGCCTGCACCTGTCATCCCAGAAATTTCGCGGGCAGCGAAGTATCCGGGACCCAGAGCCGCAGGCAGCACCGCGCCCACACGCGAGCCCCACGGAGGCAGGCTCTAGGTCATAAACCCATAAAGGGGGTTCCCAGCGGGGCGAACAGTGATTCACCCTCTCGACCGAGGGAGGTTGAGATGGCACAGCTGCGCCGTTACGAGCTCAGTGA
>JAIEQJ010000030.1 GCA_019747815.1 Hyphomonadaceae bacterium | reverse complement strand
CAGGGCCACCGATGATCGCGCGCAAGCCTCAGTCCTGGGTACCGGCTCGTGGGCTGCGCACGCGGCCGGCATGACAGGGGGTGTCATCCCGGAAGCCTGCGCAGCAGACTCTCCGGGACCCAGGGGCCACACGCCGCGCGCCGAACCGGCGCCTCACCCCTACTCCGCCGCCGCCTTGTGCACGGGCTCCGGCTGCCACTTGAGCCGCGGCTCGCGCGCAGCCTTGGTCTCGTCGAGGCGCCGGCGCGGCGCCAAGTGCGGCGCGTCCTTGAAGCGCGTCAGGTCGTTGCCGCCCGCCGTGGCGGCCTGCGCCAGCCCGCGCAGGGAGGCGACGAACTGGTCGAGACTTTGCTTGGATTCCGATTCCGTCGGCTCGATCAGCATGGCGCCGTGCACCACCAGCGGGAAATATATCGTCATGGGGTGGAAGCCCTCGTCGATCATCGCCTTGGCGAAGTCCAGCGTGGTGACGCCGGTGCCCTCCAGCCAGCGGTCGTCGAACAGCACCTCGTGCATGCAGGGGCGGTTGCCGTAGGGCAGCGACATGAGATCGCTGAGCGAAGCGCGCACGTAGTTGGCATTGAGCACCGCGTCCTCGCTGGCCTGCCGCATGCCGTCGCTGCCGTGGCTCAGCATGTAGGCCAAGGCCCGCACGAACATGCCCATCTGGCCATGGAACGCGCACATGCGGCCGAGCGGTCTCACCTCGCCCTCGCCGGCGTGCTCCACATAGCCCACGCCCGCGCCGTCCGCGATGACGTACGGCACCGGCATGAACGGCGCCAGCGCCGCCGACAGCGCCACCGGACCAGCACCCGGCCCACCGCCGCCGTGCGGGGTGGAGAACGTCTTGTGCAGGTTGATATGCATGGCATCGACGCCGAGATCGCCGGGCCGCACCTTGCCGACGATGGCATTGAAGTTGGCGCCGTCGGCATAGAAGTAGGCGCCGGCGGCGTGCACGGCGTCGGCGATCTCCGCCACGTCGCGCTCGAACAGCCCGCAGGTGTTGGGGTTGGTGAGCATGATGGCGGCAACGTCGGACGACAGGCGCTTCTTCACCGCCTCCGGGTCGACCGTTCCGTCGGCGCGCGCCGGCACGGTCTCGATGCGATAGCCGAGCAGCGCGGCGGTGGCCGGATTGGTGCCGTGCGCCGATTCCGCCACCAGCACCACCGAGCGCTTCTCGCCGCGCGCCTCCAGCGCGGTCTTGATCGCCATCATGCCGCACAGCTCGCCGTGCGCGCCGGCCTTGGGCGTCATGGCGATCGCCGGCATGCCGGTCAGCACCGAGAGCCAGCGCGACAGCTCGCCGATCAGCTCGATCGCGCCCGGCACGGTGGACAGGGGCTGCAGCGGATGGATATCGCCGAAGCCCGGCAGCCGCGCCATCTTCTCATTGAGGCGCGGGTTGTGCTTCATGGTGCAGGACCCGAGCGGAAAGATGCCCGTGTCGATGCCGTAGTTCTTCTGCGACAGGCGCACGAAATGGCGCATGGTCTCGGGCTCGGAGAGCCCGGGCAGCCCCAGCGGCTCCGTCCGCGCCAGCTTGCCGAGCCGGGCGGCAAACTTTGCCGGCTCCGGCAGATCGACGCCGGTGGTGTCCGTGCGGCCGATCTCGAAGATGAGCGGCTCCTCGACGGCAAGCCCGCGATTGCCGCTGAAGGTCTCGCTCGCCCGATCCTCCGCCTTGCCCGCCGCGGTCGGCCGTCCCTGCCGGTTCAGCATCACAGCACCTCCCTCAGCGCCTTGACATAGGCCGCGCGATCCTCATCGGTGTTCACCTCCGTGGCGGCGACCACGATCAGATTGGCGAGCTCCGGCTTGCCCGGCTCGAGCCGCGACACGGGCACACCGCCAAGCACGCCCTTCCCCGCCAGCCTCTCGATCACTTGGGCCGCATCGCCCGGCACCTTGAGCGTGAACTCGTTGAAGAACGTGTCGTTCAGCACCTCGACGCCCGCAACGCCGCCGAGCGCCTTGGCCAGTGCCACCGCATGGCCATGATTGATGCGCGCCAGCCGCCTCAGCCCCGCCTCGCCCAGCAGCGTCAAGTGGATCGTGAAGGCCAGCACGCAGAGCCCCGAGTTGGTGCAGATGTTGGAGGTCGCCTTCTCCCGGCGGATGTGCTGCTCGCGCGTGGAGAGCGTCAGCACGAAACCGCGCCGGCCTTCCTTGTCCACGGTCTCGCCGCACAGGCGGCCCGGCATCTGCCGCAGCAGCTTGCTGCGCGTTGCAAACAGCCCCACGTACGGCCCGCCGAACATGAGGCCGTTGCCGATGGACTGGCCCTCGCCCACGACGATGTCGGCGCCCATGGCGCCCGGCGGCTGCACCAAGCCCAGCGATACCACCTCGGTCACCACCGCAATCAGCAGCGCACCGGCGGCATGCACCGTCTCCGCGAGCGCGGTCAGATCGTGCAGGTGGCCGTAGAAATCCGGCGTCTGCACCACCACGCACGACACCGTGCTGTCGATGTGCTGAGCCAGGTCCTGCCTGCCGCCGGGCGTGGGCGGCAGCGCGACGATCTCGTGCTCCGCCAGCCGCGCCACGGTCTCGATGGTCTCGCGGTAGTGGGGATGCAGGTTGCCGGCCAGCACGGCGCGACCCCGCCTGGTGACGCGATGCGCCATCAGCACGGCTTCCGCCGCCGCCGTCGAGCCGTCGTACATCGAGGCGTTCGCCACCTCCATGCCCGTCAGCATCGCCACCTGCGTCTGGAACTCGAACAGATACTGCAGCGTGCCCTGCGCGATCTCCGGCTGATAGGGCGTGTAGGAGGTCAGAAACTCCGAGCGCTGGATCAGATGATCCACCGTCGCCGGCACGTGATGCTTGTAGGCCCCGGCGCCGACGAAGAACGGCACCGAGCCGGCGGGCGTATTGCGGCCGGCGAGCCGCCCCAGCAGGCGCTCCACCTCCAGCTCGCCCTTGGTCCTGGGCAGATCGACCAGCTCATTGAGCCGCTTGTCCTCCGGCACGTCGGCAAACAAGGCGTCGACATTGGCGACGCCGATCTTGGCCAGCATCGCGCGGCGGTCGGCATCGGTGAGCGGCAGGTAGCGCATGGAGCGAGGTTCCGGTCTTAAGTGGAGGAAGGCGGCGTTTCAATCACCACCTCGGTCAGCACCGAGTTGGCTATGAAGCACTCCTCGTGCGCGTGGTGATGCAGGTCGGCAAGCTCGGCCTCGGTCGGCACCTTGGCGCCGGAGAATGCAATCCGCGGCCGCAGCGCGACCCGGGACACGAACAGCTTGCCGCGCGCGTTCTTGGTCATGGCGCCCACGGCCTCGTCATCGTAGGCATCGACGACGAGCCCCTGCTTGGCGGCCAGATAGAGGAAGGTCAGCATGTGGCAGCTCGAGAGCGCCGCCACCAACGCCTCCTCGGGGTCGACGGCATCGGCGCGCGAGTAGGGCAGCCGCACGGAGAGGGGCGAGGACGAGCCCGGCACGACAACGCCGCCGTCGAAGGACCACTGGTGCGCGCGGCTGTACTTGTTGTCGGTGAAGGCTTCGCTGGCGGCCCGCTTCCAGGACACCGTCGCCTTGTACTCGTGTGCCATGGTCAGTTCTCCACGATCACGATGCTTCCCTGATCACGAGGCTTCCTTCACGAACGCCTCGTAGGCGGCACGATCCATGAGGGCGTCGAGCTCGGCGGGATTGGCGATCCTGATCCTGAAGAACCAGGCCTTGCCCTCGGCATCCTCGTTGACCAGCGCCGGCGTGCCGGTCAGGTCGCCGTTGACCTCGATCACCTCGCCCGCAATCGGCGCATAGACGTCGCTGGCCGCCTTGACGCTCTCCACCACCGCCACCGTCTCGCCCTGCGCCGCCTTGCGCCCCACCTCGGGCACCTCGACGAACACGACGTCGCCGAGCTGGCTCTGCGCATGATTGGTGATGCCGATCGTGGCGATGCCGCCCTCGACACGGATCCATTCGTGATCCTTGGTGAAACGCTCAGTGGCCATGGGTCATCCTCGCTGGTCTCAGCTTCATTTCCGCGCGTAGCGGTGTGGAAAGAACGGCAGTGGGGCGACCGAGGCGGACAGCGCCTTGCCGCGCACCATCAGATTGATGGGCTTGCCCGGCTCGGCGTAGCCGGCCTTCACGTAGCCCATGGCGACGGGGCCGTTGACGCTCGGCCCGAAGCCGCCCGATGTGACGGTGCCGAGCTTGTCGCCCAAGAGCGCCAGAATCTCGGTGCCCTCCCGCGCCGGCGCCCGGCCGTCGGGCTTGATGCCGACGCGGCGCCTCTTGGGTCCGTTGGCGAGTTCGTCCTGGATGCGCCGGGCGCCCGGAAAGCCGCCTTCGGCACGGCGGCGCTTCTGGATCGACCAGGCGAGCCCCGCCTCGATCGGGCTCGTGGTCTCGTCGATGTCATGGCCGTAGAGGCACAGTCCTGCCTCCAGCCGCAGCGAATCGCGGGCCCCGAGGCCGATCGGCTGCACGCGCGGATCGGTGAGCAGCTGAGCCCAGACGACGCCGACATCCTTGGCCGGAATCGACAGCTCGTAGCCGTCCTCGCCCGTATAGCCCGAGCGGGAGATGTGCAGGTCGATCGTCCCGTCGAACTCGGAGGACCGCGCCGTCATGAACCCCATGTCCGCCGCGCCGCGCACGCGCCCAGCCAGCACCTCGGCCGCCTGCGGGCCCTGCAGGGCGAGCAGCGCCCGCTCCGGCATGGGCGTGAGCGTCACGCCCCCGGGCAGGTGCTTTGCGATGTGGGCATAGTCGGCGTGCTTGCAGGCGGCGTTGACGATCAGCATCAGCCCGCCGTCATCCTTGGCGTCGGGCGAGCGACAGACCATGAGGTCGTCGAGGATGCCCCCGTCGGCGTTGAGCAGCTGGGTATAGCGCTGCTGGCCGAGACCGAGGTTGAGAATGTCGGCCGGCACCAGCGCTTCCAGCGCCGCGGCGACGGTGGCGTGCGACCTATCGGCGGCGACCAGCATGGCCTGTCCCATGTGCGAGACATCGAACAGCCCGGCATGCTGGCGCGTGTGCAGATGCTCCTTCAGGATGCCGGGCGGGTACTGCACCGGCATCTCATAGCCCGCAAACGGCACCATCTTGGCGCCCAGCGCGACGTGCGAAGCATAAAGCGGGGTGCGCTCGAGAGCAGGCTCGGTGCCGGTGGTGGCGCTCATGTCGACTCAGATCCCATAAGGCTCGCTTCCCACGCGCCTTGCGCGTGAGACCAAGCCCCCTCTGTCACGGGACCTGAGAGATTTCGGCGGGATTATCCCGCCTTTACCCCTTCGGTGAGCCGGCCGCCAAGCCGGCTGCTTTCCAGAGCGCCATCAATCTGTGGTCCTTCTGCCTGAGAGGTTCCGGGGCGGTTGCTCCTTCGGCGCCGGCCCATTTCCTCGGAAACGGACCGATCTCTTCCGCAGATCTCGATTGGCAATGGGATGATACGTCCCAGCGATGCGAAGTCAACGCCTATGCGCGCATGCCCCACAGCATGCAGCGCACAGGCTGCGGCGTTCCTGAAGGAATTGAGGCCAACGGCGCGGCGGCATTCAGGGCCGGAAACGGCCTATCCGCCACCTGGAACGTTGCGGTCGAAGCCCACATAGACCTCGTACTCGGCGGGCCGCGAGCCCTCCGGGATATTGAAGGTTACCGACTGCACCACCGAGAAGTAGCCGATCGGATTGTCGAGGGCCACGTCGACATTGATGCGCACCTTGTCGGTCGCCACCTTCTCGCGCTTGGCATCGGTCACGAACACGTTGAGCGGCAACGACACGCGCCCGGATTTGCCCTTCTGGCCGAGCAGCACCCGGCCCGAGAACCCGTATTTCACCGTGACGCGGCCGGGCTCGACATTGCACTCGCGGGCGGTCTTGGTGATCTCGCCGCGATGCATGACGGCCAGCGCGTCGCCGACCCGCCCCTGCTCGTAGATCGTCACGTAGCCATCGCGCGACCACACCTGGAAGCGCGGGCAGCCGTGCGCGGAGGCGCCGCCCATGTCGGATATGGCCCCCGTCTCGGTCTTGGCGGCGGTCAGCAGTTGGTCCTCATTGACGGAGCCGACCTCGGCATTGGTCGACTTCTTGCTTCCGAACCAGCCGCCGCCGATGCCCGAGGTCAGCGAGGACATGCCACACGCGCTGAGCCCCGTGAGGAGCACGGCAAAAACAACAGGCCTCGCAAGCGAGGCGAATGCCCTATAGGCCGATTGCGTCACAGCGCCCCTGTCCGAACACTTGCCCGGCCTCTCCTGGACCGGTATTCCCTACCCATCGAGCCCGTTTGCGCTCTCTGGTCCAAAGTCCGGCGACTCGAAAACTCTACTTCGAACGGTATCCTGGGCCAAGCACGCGGAGCATGAACTAATGGCGAACATGCTGCTGAATTCATGGCTCAATTAACCGTGTCGACGCAAAGTCCATACCTCCCGCTCACGATTCTCGTGGCCGCTCCGCGCGGCTTCTGTGCCGGTGTCGACCGCGCCATCAAGATCGTCGAGCTGGCCCTGAAGAAGTTCGGAGCCCCTGTCTACGTCCGCCATGAGATCGTCCACAACCGCCACGTGGTCGAGTCCCTGAAGGCGAAAGGTGCCATTTTTGTGGAGGAACTCGACGAAATCCCCGAAACCGGCGCCCCCGTGATCTTTTCGGCACATGGCGTCCCCAAGTCCGTTCCTGCGGCGGCCGAGGCCCGCAACATGTTCTATGTCGATGCCACCTGCCCGCTCGTCTCGAAGGTCCACATGGAAGCCCGTGCCCACCAGGAAGAGGGGCTGGAGATCGTGCTGATCGGCCACGCCGGCCACCCGGAGGTGATCGGCACCCTTGGACAATTGCCGGCCGGAGCCGCGACCCTGATCGAGACCGCAGATGCCGCCCGCACATTTGAGCCCCGCGACCCCGAGCGGCTGGCCTATATCACCCAGACCACCCTGTCGGTCGATGACACGGCTGCCATCGTCGCCATCCTCAAGGCGCGCTTTCCCGCCATCGTCGGCCCCCGCAAGGAGGACATCTGCTACGCGACCACCAACCGGCAGGCGGCCGTGAAGGCCATTGCCCCCCGTTGCGATGCTGTGATCGTGGTCGGCGCCCCCAACAGCTCCAACTCGCTGCGCCTGGTCGAGGTGGCAGAGCGGGCCGGCTGCCCGAAGGCGCTGCTGGTGCAGCAGGCGGCCGACATCCCATGGTCCGATCTTGCCAACATTGCCACGCTCGGCATCACTGCCGGCGCGTCGGCCCCGGAGCTGCTCGTCACCGAGATCGTCGACGCCTTCCGCTCACGCTTTGAGGTGACGGTCGAAAGCGTGGTCACCACGGAAGAGCGCATTGCCTTCAATGTGCCGCGCGAGCTGCGCGAAGCGGGCGCACACTAGGCCTATGCTCCATGGCGGTCTACACCGAAGTCTCCGACGATGATCTTGCGGCGTTCGTCGCCAGCTACGGCCTTGGCGGGCTGCTGTCCTACAAGGGCATCGCGGAAGGCGTCGAGAACACCAACTACGTCGTCCACACCGAGAAGGGGCCCTTCTTTCTCACGCTCTATGAGAAGCGCGTGGCGCCGGACGATCTGCCCTTCTTTCTCGGCCTGCTGGAGCACTTGAGCGCCGCCGGCATCACCTGCCCCACCCCGGTGCACGATGCTGAGGGTCGCATGCTGCGCACCCTGGCGGGGCGGCCTGCGGCACTCGTCACGTTTCTGGAGGGCGTGTGGCTCCGGCGGCCGCAGCCGCGGCACTGCCAGGCGGTGGGCGAGGCGCTGGCCAGGCTGCATCTGGCCGGCCGCGGCTATCGACGGCGGCGGACCAACGCGCTGGGGCCAGCCGGCTGGCGTCCGCTCTTTCAGCGTTTCCAGTCGCGCGCCGACGAGATCGCGCCGGCTCTCGCCGCAACCATCGCCGAGGAGCTGGACACGCTGGACGCGCAATGGCCGAGCGGGCTGGAGCAGGGCATCATCCACGCCGACCTCTTTCCCGACAACGTCTTCTTCCTGCGCGACGAGCTTTCCGCTCTCATCGATTTCTATTTCGCCTGCAACGATGCCTTGAGCTACGACATCGCCATCACCCTCAACGCCTGGTGCTTCGAGGCGGATCACGCCTTCAATTTCGCCAAGGGCAGTGCCCTGCTCAAGGGCTACCAGAGCGTGCGCCCGCTGGCGCCCGCCGAGCTGGCGGCCCTGCCGCTGCTCGCACGGGGCGCCGCCCTGCGCTTCCTGCTGACGCGGGCCTACGACTGGCTGCACACCTCCAACGATGCCCTCGTCAGCCCCAAGGACCCGATCGAGTATCTGCGCCGACTGAAATTCCATCGCGGCGTTCGCTCGGCCAGCGAATACGGCCTGGGGAACGGCGCATGACCGAGAAAGCCCACAAGACCCATGTCGTCGTCTATACCGACGGGGCCTGCGCCGGCAATCCGGGCCCGGGCGGCTGGGGCGCGATCCTGATTTCCGGCACGCATCGCAAGGAGATCTCGGGCGGCGAGCCCGCAACCACCAACAACCGCATGGAGCTGATGGCCGCGATCGCCGCCCTGGAGACGCTGAAACGCCCCTCGCGCGTCGATCTCAACACCGACTCCGAATACGTGCGAAACGGCATTACGGCCTGGATCCACAACTGGAAGAAGCGGGGCTGGAAGACCGCCGACAAGAAGCCGGTCAAGAATGTCGAGCTGTGGCAGCGCCTGGACGAGGCGCGCGGCCGGCACGATGTGACCTGGCACTGGGTGCGCGGCCATGCCGGCGACCCCGAGAACGAGCGCGCCGACGAGCTGGCGCGCACGGGCATGCAGCCGTTCCTGAAGCGATAGCCCTTGCCGATGCGCGCTCGATCGCGCTGGCCTTCGAGCCTTTCCGGTTGAGGTTGCCTCGCGGACGGCTTTGCCGACCTCGTGTTGAGCGTGTCGAACCACGGCGGTGGTGTGCGCAGCCCGTCCTTCGACGAGGCTCAGGACGAGGGCGAGCCCGCGGCTTGGT
>JAIEQJ010000108.1 GCA_019747815.1 Hyphomonadaceae bacterium | reverse complement strand
ACGGCCCCGCCGGGGCGGGGATAAGTGCCCCCCTGTCATCCCGCAAGTCTGCGCAGCAGACGATCCGGGACCCAGGGGCCACACGCCCCGCGGCCCTATCCGGCAATCTTGGAGAAGTCCGCCACGTTCAGCGTTGCGGCGCGGATCTCGGACAGCAACGCGAGACGGTTGGCGCGCACGGCCTCATCGGGCGCGTTGACGATCACCTTGTCGAAGAAGGCATCGACCGGCGCGCGCAGCTCGGCCAGCGCCCGCATGGCGCCGGCGAAATTCTCGACGCCGATGGCGCCGCGCGTGTCCTGCTTCACGCTCTCGATGGCCGCCGCCAGCGCCAGCTCCTCCTTCTCGGTCAGCTGGTCGAGATCGTAGGTGCCGGCGTAGCTCCGCTTGTCCTTCTTCTCCTCGTCGCGCAGGATGTTGACGGCGCGCTTCACGCCGGTCAGCAGGTTGGCACCGTCATCCGTCGTGAGGAACTCGGACAGCGCCTCCACCCGCTTGACGATCAAGGCGAGGTCGTCCTGGCCGCCGAGCGAGAACACCGCATCGATCAGATCGTGCCGCGCGCCCTTCTCGCGCAGGTGCACCTTCAGGCGATCGGCGAAGAAAGACAGAAGATCTATGGCACGCGTGTCTGCCTTCCGTTGTGGTCCAAAGTCGGCCGTGGCGTGCATTTGTACATTGCCGCCCGCAATGACAAAACCGCCCGAACCGATCTCTTCTCTTGCACGTTCGAACTTTCGTGCAGCTTCGGCGTCGCCTGGCCGAACTCTATGAAAATGTGGGCTTAAGACGTCCACCAGCGGCAGCCGCAGATCATTCTCCAGCACGATCCGGATCACGCCCAGCGCCGCGCGCCTGAGCTGATAGGGATCGCCCGAGCCGGTCGGCTTCTCGCCGATGGCCCAGAAGCCCACCAGCGTGTCGAGCTTGTCGGCCAGCGCCACGGCCACGGCGGTGGCGTCGCCCTCCTCCACCTTCGGCACCGTGTCGGACGGCCCCTTGGGCTTGTAGTGCAGCTCGACGGCGCGCGCGATCTCCGGCTTGGTGCCGGCGGCCTCGGCGTAGTAGCGACCCATCAGCCCCTGCAGCTCGGGGAACTCGCCCACCATGCCCGACACCAGGTCGGCCTTGGCGAGCTGCGCGGCGCGCCGCGCATCCTCGGGCACCGCATCCACCGCGCCCGCGATCTGGAACGCCAATTCGGCGATGCGCTCCACGCGCTCCTTCTGCGACCCCAGTTTCTCATGGAACGTAATACCGCCCAGCGCCGCCGCCATCTCGTCGAGCGGCTTCTTCTTGTCCTGCTCCCAGAAGAACTTGGCGTCCGAAAGCCGCGCTGCGATCACCTTCTCGTTGCCGGCGATGATCTCCTTGCCGCCGTCCTTGGCGAGCAGGTTCGACACCAGCAGGAATTTGTTGGCGAGCTTGCCCGAGCGCGGAGCTTTGAGCGAGAAGCACTTCTGGTGCTGCTTCATGGACAGCATCAGGCATTCGGCCGGCACGGCGAGAAAATCCTCGTCGAAGGCGCCCATGAGAACCGTCGGCCATTCGGAGAGCCCCGCGTTCTCGGCTGTCAGCGTCTCGTCCTCCACCAGCGCCAGCTTGTGCTCCCTGGCCAGGGCATGCGCCTGCTCGCCGATCAGGTGCGCCCGCTCGGCCGGATCGAGGATCACCTTGTGCTTCTTCAAGCTTTTGGCGTAGTCGGCGGCACTGCCCACCTCGAACGGCTCGTTGCCGTGGAAGCGATGGCCGCGCGTCTCCCGGCCCGCCTCCACGTTGGCAATTGCAAACGGCACGACCTTGCCGTCGAGCAGACAGACGATGGAATGCAAAGGGCGCACCCAACTGAAGGCGCCGAGCGAGCCGTTCGCGTCTGCTCCTGCTCCCCCGGGGCCACTCTGCGCCGCCTTGCCACCCCCCTTGTGTTGCGGCGAGCCGCCCCAGCGCATCGACTTCGGCCAGGGAAATTTCTGCATCACCGCCGGCACCAGCTCGGCCACGACCTCCTTCGCGGCACGGCCCGGCTTCTCGATCTTCACGACGTAGAAGTCGCCCTTCTTCTCGTCCTTGACGATCTCGGCGTGCTTGATCGACGTGAGGCCTGCCGACTTGAGGAAGCCTTGGATCGCCTGCTCGGGCGCATTCACGCGCGGCCCCTTGCGCTCCTCGCTGATATCCGGTGACTTCGCCGGCACGCCCTCCACCACCAGCGTCAACCGCCGTGGCGTGGCGAACGCCCTAGCCTCGCCCGCCTCCAGCCCCTGCGCCTTCAGCCCTTCCGTGACGAGCCGCTTCAAATCCTCCGCCGCGCGCCCCTGCATGCGCGCCGGGATCTCCTCGGAGAACAGCTCGAGCAACAGTTCAGGCATTGTGAATCTCCACCGCATGCAGCGAGCGCCGTGCGTGTCCCCTCTCCCCGCGTGTGGGGAGAGGGTTAGGGTGAGGGGCGGCCAAGACCTCGGCGGCTGGTGTCTGCAGCCGCCCCTCACCCCAGCCCTCTCCCCACGCCGAAGGAATGTGCGGAGAGATCGGCGATGCGCGGGGAGAGGGAGTTCTCATGATCACGTGCCCGGAATCTCATCCACCTTCGCCACGATGGCAAACCGGTCCGCCAGCTCGGCGAGCGCCGCCCGATGCAGCGCGTCCGCCCCGATGACGCCGCCCATGGGGTCGGGCAGATCGCGCGTTGCCGCCGCGTCGGCAACCACGGTTGCCTTGTAGCCGAGGTCGAGCGCGGCCCGCGCCGTGGAGCTGACGCACATGTGGGTCATGAAGCCGGCGATGACGAGCTGCGTGCGGCCGAGCTTCTTGAGCGTGGCATCGAGGTCCGTCTGCGCGAACGCGTTGGGCAGCGGCTTCGTCACGGTGCTCTCGCCGCCCGCCGGCTTCACCGCGTCGATGATGGCGCCGCCGCGACCTTGAAGATCGAACAGCCCGCCGGCACGGCCCTTGTGCTGCACGTGCACCACCGGCGCGCCCGCCTGGCGCGCCTTCGCCAGCAGACGCGCCAGCGCATCGATTGCCGGCCTCGCGCCGGGCAGCGCCAGCTTGCCGTCGAGATATTCGTTCTGCGCGTCGATGATGACGAGCGTGGACTGAGCCAGTGGCTGGGGCCGCAGGTCTGCGCCGGACAGCTCCAGCAAGGTCTTCGGCGTGCTCATGACAACAAACCTCCTCGTCGATCCCAACTAGCGTGCGGACACCAAACCTGGAAGCAGGCCGCGGGCGATGTCCGTCGTGGCACCCGTCATCGTCAGATACCCTACACCCACCACAATCATTGCCGCCGCGAACCAAAACAGTGCCATGCCCTGCCGGCGCAGCGCGATCCATGCCGCAAAGAGCGCAGGCACAGCCAGGATCAGCGCGCCTGCGATCTCGGCGGGGATCATGACCGCGCGCTCCTCATTGTCATCCCGGAATTCGCGCAGCGAATATCCGGGACCCAGGGCCGCGCCTTCCGGGATGAGAGCCGTGTCACGCCCCGCCCCCTTCGGTCTTAAGCCACGCCGCGCAGCAGGCTTTGGCAAGCTCGCGCACGCGCAGGATGTAGCTCTGCCGCTCGGTCACGGAGATCACGCCCCGCGCATCGAGCAGGTTGAAGATGTGCGACGCCTTGATGCACTGGTCGTAGGCCGGCAGGGCCAGCCTGTGGCGCTGGTCGCTGTCACCGGGTTTGGGTGCACCGGCCTTGAGCAGCGCCCAGCACTCCTTCTCCGCGTCGCGGAAATGGGCCAGCAGCAGATTGGTGTCGGCATGCTCGAAGTTGTAGCGCGAATACTCCTGCTCGGCCTGCAGGAACACATCGCCGTAGGTCAGCTTGCGGGCATCGGTGCGGCCGTTGAAGTTGAGGTCGAACACGCGGTCCACGCCCTGCACGTACATGGCAAGGCGCTCCAGCCCGTAGGTGATCTCGGCCGATACGGGGTTGCAGTCGAAGCCGCCCACCTGCTGGAAGTAGGTGAACTGCGTCACCTCCATGCCGTCGCACCACACCTCCCAGCCCAAACCCCAGGCGCCCAAGGTGGGGCTCTCCCAGTCGTCCTCGACGAAGCGGATATCGTGTTGCATGGGATCGATGCCGATGCGCGCCAGGCTTTCCAGATAGAGGTCGATAATGTCGGGCGGCGACGGCTTCATGATCACCTGGAACTGGTAATAATGCTGCAGCCGGTTCGGATTCTCGCCATAGCGGCCGTCCTTGGGCCGGCGCGAGGGCTGCACATAGGCCGCGTTCCAGGGTTTTGGTCCCAGCGCCCGCAGCGTGGTCGCCGGATGGAAGGTGCCGGCGCCCACCTCCATGTCGTAGGGCTGCAGGACCACGCAGCCCTGCTCGCCCCAGAACTGCTGAAGCGAAAGGATCAGATCCTGAAACGATTCCGTCGGCCGGAGGACAGGCGAACCCGTGGCCGGTTTGGCTGCTTTTTTCTGCATGGTGCGCGCGTGGCTATGTTGCGGCGCGCACTATACGCGTTCTCTCCGAAGGGTCACGCGGTTTCGGATAGCAGTAGCTTGCCTCGAAGCGCATATACACATACCATATGTGTAGGAGACGTTTCCGATGAACAAGATGGTGCGGCAGCAGCTATTCATTACACCTGAACAGAAACGACGGCTCAAGACTCGGGCGGCAGCCACCGGCAGGTCCGAAGGCGAGATCATACGTCGTGGTATCGATCGCGAGCTCGATGCCAAAGTGGCGGAAGCGGAAGGCGATTGGAAGGATGCATGGCGCCAAGCCTTCGGCATGTGGAAGGACCGCGACGATCTCGATGATTTGTATGCCGAGAGGCGCAGGCGGAGACGCAAGCGGCGGCAAAGAGTGCAGAGACTAGCGCGTAGCGATTGAGCATGGCACTGCTCTTCGACACAAACTTGCTGATTGAGTATTTGCGCGGTCGGCAGGAGGCTCGTGATCTTCTCGACGCCCAGGAGGAGCAGCCGCAAGTCTCTGTCGGTTCCGTGCTGGAGCTCTACGCGGGGTTCAAGAGCCGCCGTGAGGAACAGAGCGGGGAGCGCTTGCTGTCGGAGGCGAGGGTATTGCCCGTTACCCACGATATCGCCAAACGAGCGGGAGTTCTTTCACGCATCTATTCGTCAAGTCATGGTCTGGACGACATCGACGCCATCATCGCCGCCACAGCCGAGCATCACGGGCTGAGGCTCGCCACGCTCAACGTCAAGCACTTCCCGATGTTTCCCAAGCTCAAGCGCGCTTACTGAGCGTGGGCCGCGGTCAGCGCCGCTTGGGCCGGTAGACGCCGCTCGCCGGATCATACTCCAGCTCGCCCATGTCCTTTTCGAGGATGCCGCCGGCGGCGCGCCGCCGCAGCTCGTCCTCGGTGCGCTTGATCTCGGCCGTGATCTCCTTGGTCGTGCGCGAGAACCAGCGATAGCCCGCGTAGAGACCCGCACCGACCAGAGCCAGGGCAATAAGCTGCGGCATCACGCACCTCCTGAAGGGCGCGGCGCGTCATCGGCGCCGCCTCACCCTCGACCTAAAGTCCGTACCGCGACCAGAGCGCACGCGCCTCGACCGCCGATACCAGATCATCGGCGAACGAGGGCCCAAAGGCAAATCCGTCTGGCGCAAGCGGTTGAAAGCCCGGCAGGCGGCGCAACCGCGACAATAAACCGCCGGCGGCCATCGGCACGGCCCTTAACCTCACGTTCTGGCCGTGCAGGGCCTGCATTTTCGTGCGCAGATCGGCAAGGCCGTCGATCAGACCATAGTCCGCCGCCTTGCCGGCCGACCAGAAGGCGCCCGAGAACAGCTCATCCTCGGGGCCTTGCAGCTTGCCGGCACGCCGCGCCTTGACGATGCCGATAAAAACCTCGTGAACGTTGCGTTGCAGGTCCTTCAGCCGCGCCACGTCCTCGGGGCGCTCGGGCTGGAAGGGATCGAGCGCCCCCTTGTCCCTGCCCGAGGCATGCACGCGCCGCTGGATGCCGAACCGGTCGATGAACTTGTCGAGGCCGAAGCCTGCCGAGATGACCCCGATCGAGCCGACGATCGAAGAAGGATCGGCATAGATCTCATCGCCGGCCAGCGCCAGGAAATAGCCGCCCGAGGCGGCGATGTCCTCGCAGAACACGTAGACCCGCTTCTTCTTCTCCTCGGCGAGCTGGCGAATCCGGCTGAAGATCAGGTGCGATTGCACGGGCGAGCCGCCCGGCGAGTTGATCACGACCGCCACGGTCGGCAGCTTCGACAGCCTGAAAGCCTTCTCGATCGGTCCCGCAACCGAGGCCAGGGCGAGGCCCGGACGCAGAGGCGTGGCCATGCCGATGGGTCCGGTCAGGCGCAGCACCGGAACGACGGGGGCGCGATTGAAGAAGAGCATCGATGGGTCCTGAACCTGAGAAATCGGGGGCTGGAATGCGATCGTGCCGATGGGCTTGGTCTCAATGAGGATTAAGGGATGCTGGTGCCCGAACTCAAGACCCGGCGGATGCGTTTCCAAGCGACAGCGCCGCACCATGCCGCAGAACGGCCTCGGCGAGCGGGCGGAAGCTGTGATCCGCATTGTGCAGCACCAATCCCGGCAGCAGTTGCAGGGCCGCCCGGTTGCCCTTGATGGCGCGCACCAGCACCCGGGACGCAGGCTCGCCTTCGCGCGGATGGATCGGGAGCACGAGCGCACCGCCGAAACGGCCGGCAAGTGCGCCGAGAATGGCCTGCAGGGCATCAGCGCGATGGATCACGGTGGCACTGCCGCCCGGTCGCGCCATGCGCGCCATGAAGCGCACCCAGCGCTCGAGGTCGCCATCGGGCATGGCATTGGCGCCGGCCTTGATGGGATCGCTGGCGGCGGTGCCGCGCCCCTCGACATGAAAGGGCGGATTGGCGAGCACCTGATCGAAGCTCTCGGCCTCCAGGCCGGGCGCGACCGCGATGCTCGCGGGGCGTGCCACGTCGGCCTCGATCAGATGTACCCGCCCAGCCAGGTTGTTGCGCTCGATGTTCCGGCGCGCCAGCGCCGCCAGCCGCACGTCACGCTCCACCATCCTCACCCGCGCATGCGGGAGACGCCACGCCACGGCCAGCCCCACCACGCCGACCCCGGCGCCGACGTCGAGCACCGCAGCGCCGCCGCCTGCCGCGGCTGAGGCTGCAAGCAAGACGCTGTCCAAGCCGGCACGGTAGCCTGTTCTCGGTTGCAGGATGTTGATCGCTCCGCCCAGGAAGGCATCGTCGGTCACGGCATCGCAGGCCGCAGCCTGGGCGGTGGTGGCATCGGTCAAGCGCTGGTCTCCCCATCATTGACGAGCCATACGTCAAGTCCGCCCTGCGTCAGGGCGCGGCGCGCTGCCGACCAGTCTGCGCTATCCACAAGCAGCCGGCGCGGAAAGGCCCCGATCGAACCCTCGGCCACGCTCATGTGCTGATCGGCAACGAAGTTGGCGATCCCGAGCTCGCGCAGAATGGCCTGGGCAAAGCTGATGACGACGGCATCGTTGCTGCGCAGCACTTCACGCATGGCATCAGACCTTTGCCGCCGCTGCAAGGCGGAGGGCGGAGGGCGGAGGGCGGAGCACTTCTGTCGCGGCCGGCGGGCTTGACTGCCGGGGGCGTCCACCGATTATACCTCGCAGCGAGCCAACCTTTAGTCGGAGATACCACGCTTTGGGGGTGGTCGTCGCATTCGAAGAGGCGCGGGATCCGGTGGAGGGTCTGCGGCCGCTCCTTGAGATCGTCGCCGATGACATGGCGGCGGTTAACCGCATCATTCTGGACAAGGCGGTCTCCGACGTCGAGCTGATCCCGAAGCTGGCGCACCATCTGATCGATTCGGGCGGCAAGCGCCTGCGGCCGATGCTGACGATCGCGGCCGCCAAGCTGTGCGGCTACGCCGGTGCCGGCCACGTTCGCCTCGCCGCTGCGGTCGAGTTCATGCACACCGCCACGCTGCTGCACGACGATGTGGTGGACGACAGCGACTACCGGCGCGGCAAGCAGTCGGCGCGGCTGGTGTGGGGCAACCAGGCCAGCGTGCTAGTGGGCGATTTTCTGCTCGGCCAGGCGTTCCGCATGATGGTCGACGTCGGCTCGCTGCCCGCGCTCAAGATCCTGTCCAATGCCGCGGCGGTCATTGCCGAGGGCGAGGTCATGCAGCTCGCCGCCGCCAAGGACACGGCCACCACCGAGGACAACTATCTGGACATCATCGCCGCCAAGACCGCGGCGCTGTTCTCCGCGGCGACCGAGGTCGGCGCGGCGATCGCCCACCGTCCCGCCGTCGAGCAGACCGCGCTCAAGTCCTATGGCCGCAATCTCGGCATTGCCTTCCAGCTCGTCGACGATGCGCTCGACTACTCGGGCGACAGCGCCCGCCTCGGCAAGTCGGTCGGCGACGATTTCCGCGAGGGCAAGATCACGCTTCCCGTCATCCTGTGCTTCCGGCGCGGCGGCAAGGACGAGCGGGCCTTCTGGCAGCGGACGCTGGGCGAGGGCAACATCGTGGACGCTGATCTCGAGCATGCCATCAAGCTCATGAAGAAGCACAGTGCCATCGAGGCGACGCTGGAGCGCGCGCGGCACTACGGGGCCATTGCGCGCGACGCGCTGGCCATCTTCCCCGACGAGCCGCCGACGCGTGCGCTGGCCGGCGTCATCGGCTTCTGCATCAATCGCGCGAGCTGAGGGGCTCAAGCTGCCGGGCTGCCCTGCAGCAGCGCGGCTTTCACCCACCAGCCGTCGTGCGCCGCAGCGATCTCTTCGGCGGCGCGGCGCGCCTGCGCCTCGCCGGCAAAGACGCCGAAGCACGTTGGCCCGCTCCCCGACATGGCGGCCAGGCTGCATCCGGCTTGCGCCCCCAGCGCCCGTTTGATCTCCGCGATCGCGGGCAGCAGACGGGTAGCCGGGCGCTCCAGGTCGTTGCCGCACGCTTGCATATGCGCGACGAGATCGCTGGAGCCGGGCAGGTCGGGCGGCGCCGGCGGCCGCGCGGCCG
>JAIEQJ010000096.1 GCA_019747815.1 Hyphomonadaceae bacterium | reverse complement strand
CACCCGCGTACCCGTCGCACCCTCGGGGGGCATCCCGCGGGGCGGACGGCGCGTGGGCGCTGCTTGCGGCCCCTGGGGTCCTGGATCGTCTGCGGCGCAGACTTCCGGAATGACAGAGGCACGGGGGTTGGCGCAGGCCGGCGGCGCGCTCTACCCTCGTTCCGACGTTGCAAGGAACCGATGCGGGCGAGGACGAGATGCAGAGCAGTTGGAATGAGGCCGATGCCCGTGCGGCGGTCGAAGCCTATGCCAAGTGTGGCATCGGTTCCGATATCGCGCTCCGCCTCTACACGACGCGGCTGCTGGGGCGCGATCCCTTGCTGGTGCTGCACGGCGGCGGCAACACCTCTGTCAAGACGCAGATGGCGGACCTGCTGGGCGAGACGCATGAGGTGCTGTGCGTGAAGGGCTCCGGCTGGGACATGGCCACGATCGAGCCCGCGGGGCTGCCGGCCGTCAAGCTCGAGCCGCTGCGGAAGCTGCGCGCGCTCAACAGGCTCTCCGACGCGGACATGGTCAGTATCCAGCGCCTCAACCTGCTCGATGCGAGCGCACCCAACCCGTCGATCGAGACGCTGCTGCACGCGTTCCTGCCGCACAGGTTCATCGACCACACGCACGCCGCAGCCGCCCTGAGCCTCGTCGATCAGCCCAACGGGGAGGAGCTGGTGCGCGAGGTGTGGGGCGCCGGCATGGGCTTCGTGCCCTATGTGATCCCCGGGTTCGGCCTCGCCAAGCTCGCCGCCGACGTGCTCGACGCCAAGCCCGATGTCGACGGGCTGATCCTCAACAAGCACGGCATCTTCACCTTCGGCGCGGATGCGCGCGAGGCCTACGAGCGCATGATCGCGGCCGTGTCGCGCGCTGAGGCGCGGCTGGCGCACGGCCGGCGACAGGTGTTCGTGACGGCAGCGCTGCCGCGGACACTGGCGACGGCAGCCGATATTGCGCCCATCATTCGCGGCGCGTGCGCCGTAACGCCGGCCGCGCCCGATGCCGACCCCGGACGCTTCGTGCTCGACTTCCGCAGCGGCCCCGAGATCCTGGCCTACGTCAACGGCGCCGACCTCGCGCACTACAGCCAGCGCGGCGTGGTGACGCCCGATCACGTGATCCGAACCAAGGCGCTCCCCTTGCTGGTGCCGGCGCCGGAGACGGACGAGCTGGAGGACTTCGCCCAGGCGGTGCGTGCCGCCGTCGCGGCCTATGCAACGAGCTACGACGCCATGTTCGCCCGGCAGAACGCGCGCGTGGATCAGACCAAGACCAGGCTCGATCCGATGCCACGCGTGGCGCTGGTGCCGGGTGTCGGCCTGTTCGGCATCGGCGTGACGGCCAAGGATGCGGCCATTGCGGCCGATCTTGCCGAGAACACGGTGCGCGTGATCACCGATGCCGAGGCCATCGGCCGGTTCGAGGCGCTGGCGGAGGCCGATCTGTTCGACGTGGAATACTGGAGCCTGGAGCAGGCCAAGCTCAAGGGCAGGGTGGGGAAGCCGCTCGCCGGACAGGTGGCGGTGGTGACCGGTGCCGGCAGCGGCATCGGCCTCGCCACCGCCAAGGCGTTCGCGGCGGAGGGCGCGGCGGTTGCCGCGCTCGACATCGACAGCCATGCCGCCGAGGCTGCCGCCACCGCGATCGGCGGGATTGCCGTGCCGTGCGACGTCACCGCACGCGAGAGCGTAAGGGCCGCATTTGCGCGGGTCGCTAAGCGCTTCGGCGGCGTCGATATCGTCGTGTCGAACGCCGGCGCGGCCTGGCAGGGCCGCATCGGCGAGGTGTCCGACGAGGTGCTGCGGCAGAGCTTCGAGCTCAACTTCTTCGCGCATCAGAGCGTGGCACAGGCGGCCGTGGCCATCATGCTGAAGCAGGGCACCGGCGGGGTGCTGCTGTTCAATGTCTCCAAGCAGGCCGTCAATCCCGGACCGGACTTTGGGCCCTACGGCCTGCCCAAGGCCGCGACCCTGGCGCTCATGCGCCAGTATGCGGTCGACTACGGCCGTGCCGGCATCCGCGCCAACGGCGTCAATGCGGATCGCGTCCGCACGGGGCTGCTGACCGACGCGATGGTGGCGCAGCGCGCCAAGGCACGCGGCGTGAGCGAGACGGAGTACATGGGCGGCAATCTGCTGGGGCGCGAGGTGACGGCCGCCGACGTGGCGCAAGCCTTCGTCTCGCTCGCCAAGGCGCGCAGCACGACCGGGCACATCGAGACGGTCGATGGTGGAAACATTGCGGCGGCGCTGCGGTGAGCGGGAAGGCATACGCGCAATGCAATCCTGACCCTCTCATCCCCTGAGACACTCGCTTCCCACTCGAGGGTCTCTCCGGTTCAGGTTGCCTCTCGGACGGCTTCGCTGACCCAGTGGTGAGCTTGTCGAATCACGGCGTGGTGGGCGCAGCCTGTCCTTCGACAAGCTCAGGACGAGGGCGAGCCCGCGGCTTGGTGAGCCCACCAAGGACCGAAGGACTCTAGACCCGCCCTTCCCTAAGTCTCACCCTACCGGAGACACTCTCATCCCCGGCCTGAGCCTGTCGAAGGATGGGCACCGCGCCGTCATTCGATCTCCGCACAAGTCCGCGAGCAAGCCGCTCACCAGGAGCGTACTGATCAAGCCGGTCGATACGGTTCCCGCCGGTCCACCAGGATCTGCGAGACGACGGCGAACACGATCTCGCCCTTCTGGTTGCGCGCCTGCACTTCGCTCGCGAGAATGCCCCGGTTGGGACGCGACTTGAGGTCGATCTTCTCGGCCAGGCGTGCGCGAAATCGGATGGTGTCGCCGACATAAACCGGCTTCGGCCAGCGCAGGTCGCGAAATCCGGGCGAAGGGCCGTAGGCCGGCTGGCGCTCGCCCGCGCGGGGTGCGGCCGTGCCGCCGGCCAGCCGGTGCCGCACCACCTCGCGGATGAAGATGGCCGCCGTGTGCCAGCCCGAGGCGCACAGCGCGCCGAACAGCGAGGCCTCGGCAGCCGCCGCGTCGAGATGAAAGGGCTGCGGATCGAACGCGCGTGCAAAGGCGATGATCTCGTCCCGATCGAAGGTGTGGCAGCCGAATTCGGTGATCTCGCCGATCTGGCGATCCTCGAAGAACAGCCCGCGCGCGGGCTCGGCGGGTTGCAGCGGTGCATCCCATAGGCTCACGAGCGGGGAGCGCGCCGGCTTGGCGCCGCCGGGCGAGAGGGACGCGGCGCGGCCGGGATGACGCTTGCGCGTGAGCTGGTTGGTGTGCCACCAGGCCAGCACCTTGCCCCTGGCGTCAACAAGCTCCAGCGTGACCTTGGACAGCCCCACATCGGGCCGCGAGGCCAGGTCGCGCTTGTCGGTGACGACATGGCGGCAGCTCAGCACGTCGCCCGGCCGCACGGGCTTGGTCCAGCGCACCTCGTCGATGCCGGGCGAGCCGAGCGAAGCGGTGTCGCCAAGCGGCCCGTCGCAGAGCATGCGCATCATCAGACCGCACGTGTGCCAGCCGGAGGCACACAGTCCGCCGACCGGCGTCGCCTTGGCGGCCGCCTCGTCGATGTGCATCGGCTGGGGATCGAAGGCGCGCCCGAAAGCCAGGATCTCCTCCGTGGTCACCACCTTGCGGCCGAAGGTGATGGGCTTGCCGATCTCGATGTCCTCGTGATGAAGCTTGGTGTCGAACTGGGCGCTGGTCTGATCGCGGATCGAAAGATTGTCCTGCACGCTCTGGTCTTTCATGGCTGCGGATCGCCGCTTCTCATACAGGCTGGGGCAAGGCTTGTCAGCGCGATTGCAATGACGATCGCGAACGGGTGGAATGTCGGCGGGAGCCGTCAGGGGCAGAAAGCATGGCCGTGACCGAACCGAGCCATCCGCGCATCGTCGTTGCCGGCGCCGGCAGCATCGGCTGCTATGTCGGCGGGTGCCTGGCGCTGGCCGGTCGCGACGTGACGTTGCTGCTGCGGCCGGCCCTGGCGCAGCTCATCGCCGGTCGGGGCCTGCGCATCTCCGACCTCGACGGGGCGAGCCGCGTGCTGGCTCCCTCGGCGATCAAGCTGGCAACCGATCCGGCGGCGGCATTCAGCGAGGCCGACGTCATTCTGGTGACGGTGAAGAGCGGTGCGACGGCCGCCATGGCGGGAGTGATCGCCGAGCATGCGCCCTCGGGCGCAACGGTCGTCAGCCTGCAGAACGGGGTGGGCAATGTCGATCTGCTGCTGGCGCGTCTCGGCGGCATCGGCCGCATCGTGGCCGGGATGGTGCCGTTCAACGTCGTGCAGTCGCATGGGCAGAGCGAGCCGGCGCGGTTCCATTGCGCCACCAGCGGCACGATGCTGGTCAGCGCGGGCGTGCCGGGACTGCGGGCTGCATTGAACGTGAAAGGCGCGGCCGTCGCCGAGCATGCCGACATGGGCGCCGTGCTGTGGGGCAAGCTGATGCTCAATCTCAACAACGCGTTGAACGCCCTGGCGGGCGTGCCGTTGGCGCGCGAGCTTGCCGATCGGCGCTGGCGCCTCATCCTGGCGCGGCAGATTGCCGAGGCGCTGGCGGTGCTGGAGGCTGCCCACATCACGCCGGCGCGCATCGAAGGTGTGGCGCCGGGCATGATCCCGCGCATCCTGCGCCTGCCGAACTGGCTGTTCCGGCGCGTGGCGGGGCGCATGCTGGCGATCGACCCGGAGGCGCGCTCCTCCATGTGGGAGGATCTCGACCGCCGCAGGCCGACGGAAATCGACTATCTGCAAGGCGCCATTCTCGCGCTCGCCGCCAAGCACCATATGCCCGCGCCCGTGACCAAGGGTATCGTGCATCTCGTGAAGGAGGCCGAGGCGGCGCGTGCCGGCTCGCCGGGGCTGACGCCCGAGCACGTGGAACGCGCAGTGGCATGAGCAGAGCCGTCGTCCAAGACGCAGGGAGGGAGCCATGGATGCGGATGTGATCGTGGTCGGGGGCGGGCTGGCGGGGCTGGTTGCGACGTCGGAGCTCGTCGATGCCGGCAAGCGCGTCATTCTGCTCGATCAGGAGTCGGAGCCGTCGCTGGGGGGCCAGGCGTTCTGGTCGTTCGGCGGTCTGATGTTCGTGGATTCGCCCGAGCAGCGGCGCCTGCGCATCCGCGACAGCCACGATCTCGCCCTGCAGGATTGGATGGGCACCGCCGGCTTCGACCGCGAGGAGGATTATTGGCCGCGCAAGTGGGCGGAAGCCTATGTCGGCTTCGCGGCGGGCGAGAAGCGCGCCTGGCTGCATGCGCGGGGCATGCGCTGGTTCCCCATCGTCGGCTGGGCCGAGCGCGGCGGCTACCTCGCCACCGAGCACGGCAACTCGGTGCCGCGGTTCCATGTCACCTGGGGCACGGGGCCCGCCATCATCGCGCCGTTCGTCAAGCGCGTGCGCGAGGGGGTCAAATCGGGCCGGGTGTCGCTGCGCTTCCGTCACCGGGTCAACGCGCTGACCACGCAGGGCGGGGTGGTCGACGGCGTCAGCGGCGACGTGCTGGAGCCGAGCACGGTGGAGCGCGGCGTGCGGTCCTCGCGCACGGTGGTGGGCGACTTCGCCCTCAAGGCGCAGGCGGTGATCGTGACCTCGGGCGGCATCGGCGCCAACCACGAGCTGGTCCGCAAGAGCTGGCCGCAGCGGCTCGGCGAGCCGCCCAGGCACATGCTGTCGGGCGTGCCGGACCATGTCGACGGGCGCATGCTGGGCATCGTGGCGGGCGCCGGCGGCAATATCATCAATCCCGACCGCATGTGGCACTACACGGAAGGCATCACCAATTTCGCGCCGATCTGGAGTGCGCACGGCATCCGCATCCTGCCCGGTCCCTCGTCGTTGTGGATCGATGCGACGGGCAAGCGCCTGCCGGTGCCGCTGTTCCCGGGCTTCGATACGCTGGGCACGCTCGCGCACTTGCGGACCACGGGCCACGACTATTCCTGGTTCGTGCTGACGCAGAAGATCATCGAGCGCGAGTTCGCCTTGTCGGGATCGGAGCAGAACCCGGATCTGACGGGCAAGAGCATCCTGAAGGTGCTGGGTCGCCGCTTCGGCGTGCAGGGGCCGGTGGATGCCTTCAAGAAGCAGGGCATCGATTTCATCGTCAAGCCGACGCTGCCGGAGCTGGTGGCCGCCATGAACGAGCGCGCCGGCGCGGCGCTGATCGATGCGGGCGCGCTGGAGCGCGTGATCGTGGCCCGCGACCGCGAGATCGAGAACGCCTACACCAAGGACGCGCAGGTGACGGCGATCCGCGGCGCGCGCAACTACCTGGGCGACAAGCTGATCCGGGTGGCGACGCCGCATCGCCTGCTCGATCCGAAAGCCGGCCCGCTGATCGCCGTGCGGCTGTGGGTGCTCACGCGCAAGACGCTGGGCGGGCTGCAGACCGATCTCTCAGCGCGCGTGCTCAAGGCCGACGGGCAGCCGCTCGGCAACGTCTATGCCGCGGGCGAGGTGGCGGGCTTCGGCGGCGGCGGCATGCACGGCTACCGCGCGCTGGAAGGCACCTTCCTCGGGGGGTGCATCTTCTCGGGCCGCGTGGCCGGAAGGGCGGCAGCGAAGGCGGTAGGGTAGCAACGAGCCAATCAAAATATCAAGCCAAGTCAACGGGTTCTTGGCGGGCTGTGTGGCGGATATGCAGGATCACAATCTCATCGTCCTGGATCGTGTAGTAGATGCGGTAGGGATATCGAGTCGGGGGAAGAATGCGAACATCCGAATGCTGGCCGGCGATGCCGATCAACGGCTGCCTCAGCAGCCTGACGATGCGGCTCTGCAAGTGACGCCGCACGTTCTCAGCGGCCTTGGGCGAAGCATGGTCATCAAATAGCTGCGGATATCGCCGAGGTCCGCTATCGCACGCGCGTCATAGCGCAGCTTCATACCCAAGGCTTGCGGATTGCTTCTTCGATGTCTTCATCGGAGGCAAACTCGCCCCGTTTGGCTCGGGCGAGCGCAGGTTCGAGAACCGCTCGTTCCGCATCCGAGAGAATGTACAGATCGGAAGCGGCAATCTCGGCCAGCGCCTCTAGCGCGAGTTCCTGTCGCTCCGCTGGAAGCGCGCGCACCTTCGCGAATAGCTGCTCAAGCTTATCTAAAGTATTGGCCATGTCGCACGTTTGCATACGATTGGTGCAAAGGCGATGACCGCTAATTCGCGAACCGGAACAGCATCACGTCGCCGTCCTTGACGACATACTCCTTGCCTTCCAGCCGCATCTTGCCGGCCTGCTTGGCGCCGGTCTCGCCGCCGAGCGCGATATAGTCGTCATAGGCGATGGTCTCGGCGCGGATGAAGCCCTTCTCGAAGTCGGTGTGAATGACGCCGGCGGCCTTGGGCGCCTTGGCGCCCGTGTTCACCGTCCAGGCCCGTGCCTCCTTGGGTCCGCAGGTGAAGAAGGTGATCAGGTTCAGCACCCGGTAGCCCTCGCGGATCAGTGCATTGAGGCCCGGCTCCTTGAGCCCGAGCTGCTGCAGATAGTAGGCGCGCTCCTCGGGCTCGAGCGCGGCCACCTCCGCCTCGATCTTGGCCGAGATGACGACGCAGCCGGCACCTTCGGCCTCGGCGCGTTCCGCGACCTGGCGGGAAAGATCGTTGCCGCCGATCGAGGCCTCGTCGACATTGCACACATAGACCACCGGCTTGGCGGTCAGGAGCTGGAGCTGCCGGTAGGGGCGCTCCTCTTCCGCGTTGAGCTTGGCGAGCCGTGCCGGCTTGCCTGCGCGCACCAGCTCCAGCGCCTTGTCGATCAGCGCCACCTGCGCCTTGGCGTCCTTGTCGCCGCTGTTGGCCTTCTTGGCCAGCGGCTCGCGGCGGCGCTCCAGGCTGTCCATGTCGGCGATCATCAACTCGGTCTCGACCGTCTCGGCATCGCTGACGGGATCGATGCGGCCCTCCACGTGCGTCACGTCGGGATCCTCGAAGCAGCGCAGCACGTAGGCCACGGCGTCGACCTCGCGGATGTGGCCCAGGAACTGGTTGCCGAGGCCTTCACCCTTGGAGGCGCCGCGCACGAGGCCCGCGATGTCGACGAACGTGAGCCGCGTCGGGATCGCTGCCGCCGAGCCGGCCACCTCGCGCAGCTTGTCGAGCCGCGGGTCCGGCACGCCGACATCGCCGACGTTGGGCTCGATGGTGCAGAAGGGATAGTTGGCCGCCTCCGCCTGAGCGGTCTGCGTCAGGGCGTTGAAGAGGGTGGACTTGCCGACGTTCGGCAGGCCCACGATACCGCATTTGAAGCCCATGCATCCTTCTCTTTGGGATCAGCTCTGTTGGCCGCGACTGCCGCGCAGCCACTTCTTGAGGTTCTCGGCCAGCGCACTGCCGCGCTTGGACTGGCGCTCGCCGGCCGGGTGCGCGGGGGCGGCGGCCGCGCGCGGCGCGGGCGCGGTC
>JAIEQJ010000017.1 GCA_019747815.1 Hyphomonadaceae bacterium | reverse complement strand
TCTTGCCCCCGCCGCCCTCTTGCAGGACGGCCACTTCCTGCGCGGCACGCTGACCCACGCCCTGCTCGAGCACCTGCCTGGGCTTGCGCGCGAGAGCCGGCGTGCGGCGGCCGAGGCCTTCCTGGCCGGCCGCGCCGCCCAGTTGTCCGATGAGGTGCGCAGGGACATCGCGTCCGAGACGCTCACCGTGATCGAGGATGCCGCGCTGGCACCGCTGTTCGGCCCCGGCAGCCGCGCCGAGGTGGCGATTGCAGCCGAGGTGGCCCACCCCGCCCGCTCCGGCGCCACCTTGCGCCTGACCGGCAAGATCGACCGCCTGGTGCATATGGGCGAGGCCGTGCTGATCGTCGACTACAAGACCAATCGCCCGCCGCCCCTCGATCCGGCCCATGTTGCCGCAGCCTACCTGCTTCAGCTCGCCGCCTATCGCCTTGGCGTGGCCCGCATTTTCCCAGGCGTGCCGGTCAGAGCTGCCATTCTCTGGACGGATGGCCCGCGCATCATGGAGATTTCGCCCGACGTGCTCGATAGCTACCAGCAGAGACTTTGGCAGCTCGACACCGCAAGCCTTGACGCCTGAGGGGTGCCTACTTATGTGTCGTGGCCCGGGCTACCCCGGACAACTCAGGAGACCCACCTCATGAGCAGCAGCGGCGCCACCAAGACCGTCTCAGACGCCACCTTCGAGAAGGAGGTGCTGCAGTCCGCCGAGCCGGTATTCGTCGATTTCTTCGCCGAATGGTGCGGTCCCTGCAAGGCCATGGCTCCCGCGCTCGAGCAGGTGGCCGCCGAGATGCAGGGTAAGGTCAAGGTCGTCAAGCTTGACGTCGACCAGAACCCCGATATGACGCAGAAGTACCGCATCCAGGCCATGCCCACCCTGATGATCTTCAAGGACGGCAAGGTCGCCGCGCAGCGCGTCGGCGCGCTGGTGCAGAAGAAGCAGCTGCAGGACTGGATCAACGGCTCGATCTGACGAATCGCGCAACCGTCATCCCGCGTTCGCCCGAAGTCCGATCACCGGCGCCCGAGCAGGTCGCCGGCGTTTGCAGTGGCGTGTGCCGCGACTGGCGCGCGCCGTCTTCGAACGGCCGCCTTCAGTTCATCTGCGCCTGCACGCCTTCCTGCAGCGCCAGGACGTGGCCGGCGAGATAGAGCGAGCCGCAGATCAGGATGCGCAGCGGGGCCACGTCCTCCTCCTGCAGGCGGCGGATCGCGGCTTCCACATCCGGCGCCGGCTCGGCGTTGAGGCCGACCGACGCGGCGATGGCGGCGAGCTCGCCTGGCTCATGTGCGGATTCCGGGCCGCCTGGAACGGGCACGGTGACGACGCGGCGCACGAGCCCCCGGAACTGCTGCAGGAACCCCGCTGCATCCTTCTGGCCCATCATGCCGAGGACCAGGCCGACCGGCTTCGGCACCCGCTCCTCCAGCTCCGCCAGTGTCTGGGCGACGGCCTGTCCGCCGGCAACGTTGTGACCGCCGTCCAGCCACAGCTCGGAGCCCGGCGCCAGCAGGCGTGAGAGCGGCCCGTTGTTGAGCTGCTGCATGCGCGCCGGCCAGCGCACATCGGTGAGCCCGCGCTCGAGGGCTGGGTCGCCGATCGCGAGCTGGCCAAGGTGCAAGGCGGCGGCGACCGCGGTGCCGGCGTTGGCGATCTGGTGGTGCCCCATCAGCGCCGGCAACGGCAGATCCAGCAGCCGCTCCGCGCTCTGGAACACGAGGCGTCCGCGCTGCTCGAAGGCCTCGTAATCCCGGCCCCAGAGCGACAGCGGCGCGCCCAGCCCTTGCGCAACGCCGGTGATGACGTCGAGCGCCTCGGGCGGCTGAACCGAGATGACGGCGGGAACGCCGGGCTTGAGGATGCCGGCCTTCTCACGCGCGATGTCGGCGAGCGTTGGACCCAGCTTGTCGGTGTGATCCAGCGAGACGGGCATGATGGCGCAGAGCGCGGGGCGGGCAACGACGTTGGTGGCATCGAGCCTGCCGCCAAGGCCCACCTCCAGGATGAGCGCGTCGGCGGGATGCTCGGCAAAGGCCAGCAAGGCCGCGGCCGTGGTGATCTCGAACTGCGTGATCGGCGCGCCGGCGTTGACGCGCTGGGCATGCAGCAGGCGCTCCACCAGCTCGCTCTCGGCGATCGGACGCGCCTTCCCGTCGGGGCCGGCCAGCTCGATCCGCTCGTGAAAACGCACCAGATGCGGCGAGGTGTAGGTGTGCACGCGCTTGCCGGCGGCCTCCAGCATCGCCTTCAGGAAGGCCGTGAACGAGCCTTTGCCGTTGGTGCCGGCGACGTGGATCACCGGCGGCAGACGGTCCTGCGGATGGCCGAGCCTGGCCAGCAGCGCTTCGATGCGGCCGAGCGACAGATCGATCAGCCGTGGATGCAGCGTCTTGAGGTCAGCCAGGACGTCGTCGCTCTTGCGCATGGCCACTCGTAGCACGGGTTGAGGTGTGCCGCTGCGGCCTCGGCAGCCTGGCGGCGGACTGTGTTGACCTTTTCGTTGAGGAGCGAGCCAGCTAGTGTCCCGATCGCGAAGTTCGCCGGAACTTGCAGCAGGCGCTGAACGAACTTCGCGATCGAAAGGACACTAGCAAGCTCATGGTTCTAGTGTGATTCAGATCGAGAAATTCGCCCAGCAGGCGTGCTGCGAGGAAGGGCGAATTTCTCGATCATCACACTAGCTTCGCGCCGCATCCCGGGAGGTCGGGCGCGTCTTCGACGTGTCGAAGCGATCCGCCTCATCGACCGGCTCGGGATCGACAACCTCGGAGGACCTGGCCAGGCTCTCGATGGTGCGCCCGTCCACGGCGCTGCCGTTGAGATAGCCGCGGTCCGTGACGGTTGCGGCCGGCTTCGCGGCCTTGGCCACGGCGCTGTTCGCGGTCATGAGGCGACAGAGCCGCCCCAGCGTCTCGCGCAGCTTGTGGCGATGCACGACCATGTCGATCATGCCGTGGGAGAGCAGGTACTCGGCCTTTTGGAAGCCCTCGGGCAGCTGCTCGCGGATGGTCTGCTGGATGACGCGCGGGCCCGCAAAGCAGATGAGCGCACCGGGCTCGGCAATGTGCACGTCGCCCAGCATGGCGTACGACGCCGTGACGCCGCCCGTCGTCGGATCGGTGAGCACGACGAGATAAGGCAGCCGCGCCTCGCGCAGCCGCTGCACGGCAATCGTCGTGCGCGGCATCTGCATGAGCGAGAGGATGCCCTCCTGCATGCGTGCGCCGCCGGAGGCCGCGAACAGGATGAATGGCACGCCCTTGTCGACCGCGCGCAGCATGCCGGTGACGACGGCTTCGCCAGCCGCCATGCCGAGCGAGCCGGCCATGAAGCGGAAGTCCTGCACCGCCGCCACGATCTCCTGCCCCTCCAGAGGGCCTTCGGCCACGAACACGGCATCGTCGAGATCGGTATCGGCCTTGGCGGTCTTCAGCCGCTCGGCGTACTTGCGGCCGTCGCGGAATTTGAGGGGATCATGCGCGACCTCCTGCACCGGCACCTTGACGTATTCACCGCTGTCGAAGAGAGACTGCAGCCGCTGCTGGGCCGTCATCCGCATATGATAGTTGGAGCCGGGAATGACGAACTGGTTGGCTTCCAGGTCCTTGTAGTAGACCATCTGCCCGGAGTCGGGGCACTTGACCCACATGTTCTCCGGCACCTCGCGTCTGCCCGAAGGCAGGAGGTTGCGGATTTTCGGACGGACGAAATTGTTGATCCAGTTCACCGAATGCTCCTAGCATCGCTCCCGGACCCGCGCCCCGAGCGCACGCCGCCTTCCTTAACGGCCCGCTACCCGCGGGGCCGGAAGCCCATTTGCTCATGGTTTAGGGGCTGCGCAATGCCTGGGCCAGGCTTTTAACAAGATCTAAGACGGCAGGCGTTGTTTTTCCAGTCGATTCTCCCTTTGGGCCGAGGTTGTTACGGATGGCCTCGACCAGGGCAGAACCCACCACGACCCCGTCCGCGCCCGCCGCAATGGCCCTGGCCTGCTGCGGGGTTCGGATGCCGAAGCCCACCGCAACGGGAAGCGGCGTCGACCTTTTGATCTGCGCCACCTGGCGGTGGACGGCCCCGACGTCGGGAGCGGCAGCACCCGTAATGCCGGTGATGGATACGTAGTAGAGAAACCCCGACGTATTGGCGAGCACCGCCGGCAGCCGCTTGGCGTCGGTGGTGGGGGTGGCGAGGCGAATGAAATTCAGCCCGCGCTCGATGGCGGGCAGGCACAGCTCCGCGTCCGCCTCGGGCGGCACGTCGACGATGATGAGCCCGTCGACGCCCGCGGCCTTGGCCTCGTCCAGAAAGCGCGCATTCGGGTAGACGTAGATCGGGTTGTAGTAGCCCATCAGCACGATGGGCGTCTCCTTGTCCTCGACCCGGAAGGCGTGCACCAGGTCGAGCGTGCGCTGCATGGTGTGCCCGGCCTTGAGAGCGCGCTGTGAGGAAGCCTGCACTGCGGGACCGTCGGCCATGGGGTCGGAGAACGGCATGCCGAGCTCGATGATGTCGGCACCGGCGGCAGGCAGCCCGAACAGGATGCTCTTGGCCGTCGCGTAGTCGGGATCACCCGCCGTGACGAACGTCACCAGCGCCTTGCGGCCCTCAGCCTTGAGCGCCGCAAAGCGCCGATCGATACGTGAGCTGGTGTTCACTGCACTTCCCTCAAGCGACTGCAACCAAAGCGCCGCTCATGCCATCGCCATTCCCAGATGATCCGCCACGGCGAAGATGTCCTTGTCGCCGCGGCCGCACATGTTCATCACCAGCAGGTTGTCCTTGCCCAGCGTCGGCGCCAGCTTGGTGACGAAGGCCAGGGCGTGCGCGGGCTCCAATGCCGGGATGATGCCTTCGAGCTTGGTGCAGAGCTGGAAGGCCTCCAGCGCCTCCTTGTCGGTGATGGCGGCATAGGTCACACGGCCGCTGTCCTTGAGCCAGGAATGCTCCGGCCCCACGCCCGGATAGTCGAGCCCGGCCGAGATCGAGTGGCCCTCGAGAATCTGGCCGTCCGGGTTCTGCAGCAGATAGGTGCGGTTGCCGTGCAGCACGCCGGGCTTGCCGCCGGTCATGGAGGCGCAGTGGCCGTTCTCCACCTCGAGGCCGCGGCCGCCGGCCTCCACGCCGTAGATCTTGACGGTCTCGTCATCCAGGAACGGATGGAACAGCCCGATGGCGTTGGAGCCGCCGCCGACGCAGGCGACCAGCGTGTCGGGCAGGCGCCCCTCGGCGGCGAGCATCTGCTCGCGCAGCTCCTTGCCGATCACCGACTGGAAATCGCGCACCATGGCCGGATAGGGGTGCGGGCCGGCCGCCGTGCCGATCAGGTAGTAGGTGTCGTGCACGTTGGTCACCCAGTCGCGCAGCGCCTCGTTCATGGCATCCTTCAGCGTCTGCGCACCGGACGTCACGGCATTGACCTTGGCGCCCAGCAGCTTCATGCGGAACACGTTGGGGCTCTGCCGCGCCACGTCGACGGCGCCCATGAAAATTTCGCACGGCAGGCCGAAGCGCGCGCAGACAGTGGCGACCGCCACGCCGTGCTGGCCGGCGCCCGTCTCGGCGATGATGCGCGTCTTGCCCATGCGCTTGGCGAGCAGGATCTGGCCCAGGCAGTTGTTGATCTTGTGGCTGCCCGTGTGATTGAGCTCGTCGCGCTTGAAGTAGATTTTCGCACCGCCCAGGTGCTGCGTCAGACGCTCGGCGAAATAGAGCGGGCTGGGCCGGCCCGAGTAGTGGGCGTTGAGGGTGTCGATCTCCTTCTGGTACGCCGGATCGCGCCGGGCCTCGTCGTAGGCCCGCTCCAGATCCAGGATCAGCGGCATCAGGGTCTCGGCCACGAAGCGGCCGCCGAACAGACCGAAGAAGCCCTGCTCGTCCGGCCCGCCGCGATAGGTGTTGAGCTTCGCTTCGGTGGTCTTGCGTTTTTTCGTCGCCATGGCTGACGGCCCCGACACGCCTCGTCACTGGTGCATTCGTTGTCTGCTGCGCATCCTCCGCTGATCACGCCTGCGGCTGGGATGCGCACTACGAGCCCTGCTTACCGCCCTTTGCGGCGCGAAGGAAGCGCTGGATCAATGCCGGATCCTTTTCGCCGGGCCGCCGCTCGACACCGGAGGAGACATCGACGATGGCGGCGCCGGTCGTGTGGATGGCCTCGGCCACATTGTCGGGCGTCAGGCCGCCGGAGAGCACGTACGAAACCTCGTCCTTGACACCCAGCAGCGCGCGCCAGTCGAAGGGTGCGCCGTTGCCGCCGGGGCGCGTGCTGCCGCGCGGCGCGCGGGCGTCGAACAGGATGAGGTCGGCCGCGCCTCGATAGGCGAGAGCGGCCTGCGCATCCTCGGCCGCTTCCACCAGGATGGCCTTCATCACCGGCCTCCCCCAGCGCCGGCGGATGTCGCGCACGCGCTCAGGCGTCTCGTCGCCGTGCAGTTGCAGAATGTCCGGATCGGCCGAGGCCATCACGGTTTCGATCAGCGCGTCATCGGGATCGACCAGCAGGGCCACGACCTGGGCTCTGCCGCGCGCCCTCGCCGCCAGCACCTTGGCCGTCGCCGGCGCCACGTTGCGCGGGCTGGGCGGAAAGAACACGAGGCCGACATAGTCGGCGCCCCCGGCGAGCGCGGCATCCAGTGCCGCTTCCGTCGTCAGGCCGCAGATCTTTACCTTCGTGCTCGTGGTCATGGCTGCAGTATACGCGGCGCCGGCCAGGCACCCAAGCCGTTGTCGCCCCTGCCGTATCATGCCGGCTGGTATCGGCCTGGGAGCTCGCATGCGCCCGCCAAGACCAACGCGCTGCGGCCGCCTTGCACACCCTTTTCGATCTTGACCCTCGCCAGCCGGGCCCCCACGTGCTCAGATGGGAGGTCCCTTCATGGCATTGGAAAGGGCGGTTTCTATGGCGACACAGGTCGAGGTGCATTTCCACGGTATCGAGAGGAGCGCAGCGGTCGAGCAGCGCGTGCGCGAGAAGGTTGCCAAGCTCGAGAAGCTCTTTTCCAGGATGACAAGCTGCCGCGTTGCGGTGGAGGTGCCCCAGCGCTCGGCGGACAAGCCCAAGGTCTACCAGGTCAAGATCGAGATTGGCGTGCCGCGGCGTGCCCCTCTCGTCGTCAGCCACGAGCGCACCGGCAGTCACGCCAACGAGGACTTGCCGCTCGCCATTCGCGAGGCGTTCGAAACGGCGCTGCGCAAGGTGCGCGGCACATCGGCCAAGATCGCCCAGCGCAGCAGGATCGAGCGGGGTCGGCGCCGCCCGAGCGTGCCCAACGGCGCGGCGTAGCTGCGCAATGGGGCTTGGCGTCTTGCAGGTTCAGGTTGCTTCGCCGACCCGGTGGTGAGCCTTGTCGAACCACGCACGTTGGTGTGCGCAGCCCGTCCTTCGACAAAGCTCAGGACGAGGGCGGCGGATGCGGCCCGTCCTTCGGCAAGCTCAGGACGCAGG
>JAIEQJ010000008.1 GCA_019747815.1 Hyphomonadaceae bacterium | reverse complement strand
CGATCCGACGAGGGTCGGGTCAAAATTGCGCGCCGATCACACCCAAACAGGGGTCAAAATTGCACGCCGCGGCACAGGCATGACTGCGAAATCCTCGCTGTAGCGCTGCCGCCAGTGCGCGACGACGGCGATCATGGCCGTCGTCTGCAGCTCGTCCGAGCCCTTGAACTTAGCAAGGTTGTGGTAGCGGTCAAAGAGGCACGCGCCCAGCTCCATCTGCTCGAAGAAGATTCTGACGGGCTCCTCGGTGCTCGCCGCCATGATCTTGAGACTGCTGTGCAGTGTAGTCAGAGTGCCGGGCGTGGGGTTCCTGCTGAACGCCTGATAGTTCTTGAGCAGCGCATCCAGCAGCGCAGGCGGCGCGAACTGCGTAAGCCGAAATGAATGTAGTTGGCGTACTTCCAGCAAAACCCGTCGTCGTAAAAGTCGTAGCCAGCATCTGTGATGTAAGGCTCGATCAGGAAATCGACGATCTTGGTCAGCACGGCAAAGCGCTTGTCGATCATGTAGATGAAGGCAAGGTTCTCGAATGCGGCAAGGTGAGCGACGAACCTGAGCAGGCCGGACCTGTTGTTCGTATTCCAGATGTTCTTGAACTTGAATTCAGGCCCCTGGTAGTCGGGGAAGGCCGCGGTCAGTATCTCTCTGGCACGCTCATCGGTGATGGCGGCGCTCGCGACAATGAAGATCGGCTGGGCCGGATCGAGCAGATTGTAGCCTGTGAAGCCGGATTCATCGCAGTAGATGGTGCGCGTAGGCATGGCGCCGTTCACCCAGCTTCTGCGAGTGAGTAGTTGGTGCTACGCCCGCCGCTTTCGTCCCGCTTGAGAACGCCGCGCTCCACCAAGTCCGTGATGTCGCGCAGCGCCGTGTCCTGCGAGCACTTCTCGATCTTGGCCCACTTGGACGATGTAAGCCTGCCTTCAAAGGTGCCCAGCAGCCGGTTCAGCATGTCGCGCTGGCGTTCGTTGAATGCCGCGCCGGCATGCTTCTCCCAGAAGCGCGCTGTCTTGAGCACGCCGGCAAGGATGACTTCCGCGCCGTCGAACGCGCGGTTAAGGCACGCAAGGAACCAGCTCAGCCAGCGCGTGATGTCGAGATCGGCTTTCTGCGTGGCTTCAAGAATGTCGTAGTAGGCGCTGCGCTCAAGGCAGATCTGCGCCGACATACTGTAGAAGCGCTGCGGGCTGCCTTCCGAGCGCGCGAGCGCCATGTCGGCGATGGCGCGCGCAATCCGCCCGTTGCCGTCATCGAACGGGTGGATGGTGACGAACCACAGGTGCGCGACCCCCGCCTTGAGCACAGGGTCGATGGCCGGCTCCGCGTTGAACCAGTCGAGGAACGCCTTCATATCTCCATCGACGCGCGCGGCTGTCACGGCCTCGTAGTGCACGCGCTCCTTGCCGACCGGGCCCGAGACGACCTGCATCGGCCCGTTCTTGTCGTCGCGCCACGCGCCGGTGATGATCTTGTGCAAGCCGCTGTACCCGGTCGGAAACAGCGCCGCGTGCCAGCCGAACAAGCGCTCGGCTGTGAGCGGGTCGCTATATTTCTGGGTGGCGTCGAGCATCATCTCGACGACGCCCTCGACATTGCGGTCGGCAGGCGTCAACGCGCCGATGTCCATGCCAAGGCGGCGGGCCAGCGAGGACCGAACCTGGTCCCGGCTCAGCTGCTCGCCCTCGATCTCGCTGGACTTGATCACGTCCTCGGTCAGGGTCTGGAGCATGGCTTCGCTGCGAAGCTTAAGTCCCAGCGCCTCCATGCGCCCGAAGAGCCGACCCTGCCGGTGGCGCACGGCGGCAAGGGGCTCCTCCAAGGCCTTGTGATCCCAGGTGAACTCCGGCCAGCCGTTCAGCTCATGTATGTAAGTAGGCATAATCTCCGCATCTCCTGCGGTGATTATGCCCGTTATTCGCCGCATATGCAAGAATATTCGCTGCAGACCGTGCGGTGATTAGAGGCTCTATTCACCGCACAGCGTCTGGGGACAAGCAGCAGGCCGCCTCTTGACGAGGGCCAGGGTTATATCTCACGCCAGCAACGTTAAGATCGTAAATTGAACCGGATCAGCATGAAGGAAGTCGGCGGCGGCGAGGTTCTGGCCGGGGCAATGGCCGGCCGCAGCGCACTTGGCCGCCTGCTCGGACTGACGGCGACCGAGCCGGCCGCCCCGGGCCCTTTGTTCCTCGACTTCAAGGGCGTCACAGCCGCCACGGCGAGCTACCTGCGCGAGAGCGTCGGCACCTACCGTGGCATCATCCGCTGCCGCGACTCACATTATTATCCAGTTATCGCGAACCCGAACGAGGCTGTTCGCGATGAGCTGCTTGAGCTCTCCCGCGCGCGCGGCGACGTCTTCCTGACATGCGATCTCGCCGAAGACGGCACCGTCAGCGCGGCGGCGCTGCTCGGTGAACTCGAAGAAAAGCAGCAGCTCACTTTTCGGCTCGTGCAGGACCACGGCGAAACCGACGCCGGGGAGCTGATGCGCAAGCACGGCGCGCACGAGAAGGTCAAGCACGCGACCGCCTGGAACAACAGGCTGTCCGCGCTGGCATCGCTCGGTCTGATCGTCGAAACCCGGCAGGGGCGCCTCAAGCGCTACCGGCCTCTCCTTCAGGGGGTATGAGATGGGGGTGGATTTCCTCGAACGCGCGAAGAAGGCCTTCCGGCGCAGCTGGGACCGCGCGGCTGTTGCGCTCGCAACGCCTGACCTGCTGCGCCGGCGTGTCGGTGGCGGGCGACATCGTCGATGGCGCGCAGCTCTCGCCCGGCGACAGGCTTACCGTTGAGCTTGCCGCGCGCGGCCTGGTCGCGCGCCGCGGCCTCACCGAGGTGGTGCGCATGCCGCAGGCGCCGCCGGATGTGGTCGAGGCCGTGCGCCAGGCGCACGGCGCCGCCCCCGGCACCGTCGATCAGGTGCACGAACCGGCGGGCGTGGCGGAGATCACCATATGCTGAAGGCGCGGGGCCGGCGCCCGGATGCCGCGCCGCCCATTGAGATCGCCGAGCGCCGGCTGTGGCACGACGAGCGCCGCAACACGCCGAGCCTTGGCTGCTGGGGATGCCCCGAGGGCGGCATCTGCGGCAGGCTGGCGGTGGAAGCCGGGCTCACGAGCTGCCTTGATCTTTGCTGCGGCAGGCCCGCCGGCTGCGACAAGCCCTGCCGTAACCATCCCGACTACGCGCTGCGCGTGCGGGAGGTCGGCGGATTTGACCTCGGCAACGTGCCGCGCGCATCGGTGTTGCCGGCGCCGGACCTCCCTGCTGTTGTCACGGTGCTGTTTCACGGCGACAGCCGCGAGCAGTCTATCGGCGCTGCCCCTGTCGCGCTGCCGCTCTACAGGATGTTCAAGCGGCGCAGCGGTGCGTTGCGGTTTGCGACACACGACGAACTGTGCGCCGAATTCAGCATTGTACCGGGCACGCCCATCGTGCTGACCGGGACCGACCAGGACCCGCCACTGGAGCGCTGGTGGGGGCTGGAGGCGCGCCGCCGCGAGATCATCCGCGCGCTTCCGGGCCTTGGCATCGTGCTGAGCATCACGCCCAACTTCAGCCTGTTCAGCGATGTGCCGCGCCATGTCGATCTGCATGCGATCAAGCGCATCGGCATCGTGCACGCCGAGTTTCTGACCGAAGGCCTGCCGTGTGCGCTACACGTCAACGGCCGCACCGAGACCGACTTCCGGCGCTGGGGTGCGTACGTTCGCTCCCGCCCTGAGGTCACGCACCTTGCCTATGAATTCACGACCGGCACAGCACGGGCGAGGCGCCGCGATTTTCACCTCGACGGGTTGCTTGAGATCGCGGCTTCTGCCGGGCGCCCGCTGCGCCTGATCCTGCGCGGCGGGCTCGAGATGCTGCCGCGCCTGCGCGCGGCATTTCACACCGTGACCGTGCTTGAGACCCTGAGCTTCATGAAGACGATGAAGCGCCAGCGCATAGAGTTGCGCGAGAACGGGCGGGCGCGCTGGCGCAGCGCGCCGACACCGCGCGGCGCGCCTGTCGATGCGCTCTTCGCGATCAATCAGGCCGGTGTCCGGCGCCTGATCGAAGGGCCTGAGCTGCCGGCATTGCCGGAGCCGGAGACGGCGGACGCGTAATGGACAGCAGGCCCGCTTTCACCTTCGCAGCGCTTGACGGCCTTGCCTTCGCGGCGGCGAAGCAGCGCCTCAGCGCGCTGGCGCCCGGCATGTCTTACGGGGCGAACGCGCTCGGCCCTTTTCTCGAGCTCGTGCAGCTCGGCGCAGGCGGGCTGCTGCCGCGCGCCGATCAGGCGCCATGGCTCACGCTCGGCGGCATGACGCAGTTCGACGCGGCGCTGCGTAGCGGGCGCAAACAGTGGGTCTGCCCGGACAGCAAGGCAGCGGGGTTTTTCCGCACGGGCGCGAAGTGGTCGGAAGACGATACACCGTGGGTCGGGTTCGCCCTGGCCGCGCAGAAGGCGGCAGCGGCGGCAGGATTTCACCGCCGCATCGCCGCACAGTTCGCGGCAGCGCTCGGCGAGATGGTGAGCAACGTTCATGAGCACTCCGGCGCTCCCACTTCCGGCATCGCCGCCTTCATGGCGCAAGGCGAAGCGTTCGAGTTTGCGGTTGCCGACAGCGGCATCGGCGTGCTGGAGAGCCTGCGCTCGTGCGCCGACTACGCAGGTCTGGCCGACGAGGGCAAGGCGCTGCGGCTAGCGCTGACCGACGGGGTGTCGCGCTATGGGGCGCAGTCGGGGCGCGGCGCCGGGTTCCGGCCGATCTTCGTCGGCCTTGCCAACCTCGCCGGCATGCTGCGCTTTCGCTCCGGCGATCATGCGCTTGTCATCGACGGGCAGAAGATCGGCGACATGAGCGCGGTCACGGCGCAGAAGGTGCGCCTGCCGGGGTTCCTAGCGTCGGTATCGTGCCAGCTGAACGCAAGCGCCGGGGCTGAATAGGGTTTGGCCGCGATGTCGGCAGAGGAAAGCTCGGCCGCCATCGGCGCCGCACAGGACCAGCACCGTTTATCGCCCACGGCCCTTTAAGGCGGTTGCGCACAGTTACCGACCCCTGCATGGTGCGGCAGAATCTGCGGCCGTAGCGCCGCGCCGCACGCGGGGGAATCCTTGTCGCCTACGGTTGACAATCTGAACCGTTTCGTCGCCTACGCGAAGAAGCTTGAGGGCAAGGAGCGCGCCGAAGCCCAGGTGTTCTGCGACCGCCTGTTCCAGGGCTTCGGTCACGGCGGCTACAAGGAAGCGGGCGCGACGCTCGAATACACGATCCGGCGGCGCTTTAGCCGCGCTCCGCGCTTTGCCGACCTCGTGTGGAAGCCGCGCCTGCTGCTTGAGATGAAACGCGGCGGCACGCCGCTGCACCTTCATTACGATCAGGCGCTTGACTACTGGATCAACGCGGTGCCGAACCGGCCGCGTTACGTTGTTCTGTGCAACTTCAACGATTTCTGGATTTACGACTTCGACCGCCAGCTCGATACGCCCGTCGATACGCTGACGCTTGATGAGCTGCCGCGCCGTTACACGGCGCTCAACTTCCTGTTCCCCGACGAGCGCGAGCCGCAGTTTGGCAATGACCGCGAAGCCGTGTCGCGCACGGCCGCCGACCAGATGGCGGCCCTCTTCCGCACGCTCACGCGCCGCCTCAAGGACAAAGTTGAGAGAGCGCAGGCGCAGCGCTTTGTACTGCAAACCGTCGTTGCCATGTTCGGCGAGGACATCGACCTGCTGCCGGCGGGCACGGTCAAGAGCCTGGCCGACGACTGCCTTGAGCGGGGTCAGAGCGCCTACGATCTGTTCGAAGGCCTGTTCCGGCAGATGAACAGGGACAAGCCGGCCAAGGCCGGGCGCTTCAAGGGCGTGCGGTATTTCAACGGCGGGTTGTTCGCCACGATCGAGCCCATCGATCTGCGGAAGCCAGAGCTGTTGCTGGTTGGCGGCGAAGACGGCGCCGCCACCCGCGACTGGTCGAAGGTTAACCCGGCCATTTTCGGCACGCTGTTCCAGCACAGCATGGACGCCAAGGAGCGCCACGCGCTTGGCGCGCACTTCACCTCGGAAGCGGATATTCAGCGCATCGTCGAGCCAACGATTGTCAGGCCATGGCGCGAGCGCATCGACACCGCAGCGCGCGCCGAGCGAGAATCAACGGAGAAGCTGTTCGCCCTGCGCCGCGAGCTCATGAAGTTCCGCGTGCTCGATCCAGCCTGCGGCAGCGGCAACTTCCTCTATGTGTCGTTCCGGGAACTCGCGCGCCTTGATCTGCGCATCCTGACGCACCTCAAGGAAAACATGCCGAAAGAGTTTGCTGAACGGGCGCGGCCCTTCAGCATCATCAGCCCGAAGCAGTTCTTTGGCATCGATCTTGATCCGTTCGGCGTTGAGCTTGCGAAGGTGACTCTCATGATCGCCAAGAAACTCGCAATCGACGAGGCGATGGCGACGCTCGGGCTGACACAGGCCGAGATGGCTCTTGGCGGCAGCGATGCCCTGCCGCTGGACAATCTCGACAATTACATCAAATGCGAGGACGCGCTGTTTGTGAAGTGGCCGGAAGTGGACGCCATCGTCGGCAACCCGCCCTACCAGAGCAAGAACAAGGCGCAGGGCGAGATGGACCGGGCCTATCTCAACCGGGTCCGCGAAGCCTTTCCGGAAGCCGACGGCCGGGCCGATTACTGCGTCTACTGGTTCCGGCGCGCACACGATCATTTGAAGCCCGGGCAGCGTGCGGGCCTCGTCGGCACCAACACGATCCGGCAGAACTACAGCCGCGAGGCGAGCCTTGACTACGTTGTCGGCAACGGCGGCACGATCACGGAAGCCGTGTCGAGCATGATCTGGCCCGGGGAAGCCGTCGTGCACGTTTCGATCGTGAACTGGATCAAGGACGCGGCCAAGGGCAAAAAGCGCATCTACATGCAGGATGGGAATGATCCATCGACGGGATGGCGGCACGAGGACTTTGAGGAGATCGGACCTGCGCTGTCATTCGAGATCGACGTTACGACGGCCAAGAGCATTGAAGCGAACGTGCGCGGCGGCTGCTATCAAGGCCAAACGCACGGACGTATGGGTTTTCTGCTCCCTGCGGCCGACGCGAGTGCGCTTCTTGCAAAGAAGCCCTCCTACGCCGACGTGCTGCGGCCATTCTTGGTGTTCGAGGATCTAATCTTACTGTGTCACAAGCGAGAGGCATACGCGGCGTCTCGCGTTCGCAGGCAGCATGGACATCGCGGCAGCCGCTTG
>JAIEQJ010000038.1 GCA_019747815.1 Hyphomonadaceae bacterium | reverse complement strand
GGGAAGCGCCTCCGCCGCCGGCGGCGGAGGCGCCGGCCCGCCAAGCCCTGGCGCAGCCGGCAGCCCCAGCCCCGACACCGCAACGCGTGGATATTGCCGGCGGGGTGCAGCAGTCGATCGCGCGCATCCAGGAGGCCTGCCAGGCCCCGCCGCTTGCCCCTCCCGAATACCGATTGCTGTTCGAGATCATGGCCAAGGAGATCGCCGACAACGATCTGATCGGCGCACAGACCCTCACCAATATCACCCAGCGCGCGCAGGAGCGCGGGCTCGATCTGCGCCGCGACGACGTGCGCTTCGTTCTGGAGGTGGTGAGCGAAGCGGACCCATGGTTCGAGCAGGGCGCGTCTGCCAATCTGTTTGCGGGCCGGTTCCGCAACTTCGTGGTCGCGCGTTGCCGCGGCCAAGGGCTCACCCTGTCCGCCGATGAGCTGGACCTGATCGATGCCTGGTTCGCCGGCGGCACGCTGCCGCTGGGCATGAGCGCTCCCAAGGCTGCTCAGGTGCCCGCCGCCCCGGCGCAGCCGGCCGCCCTGCAGCCGGCGCCCGCGGCCCCGGAGGGGCGCACGGCGCAGCGCTGGTGGTCGCTGGACGACGGCCGGTCCCATACCGTGGAGCAGCGCGCCGCCAGTCAAGGTGCCAGCGGCCAGGCGCAGGGCGAGGAGTTTCCCCGCATCGTGCGGACGCGGCTGCGCGGCTGAGCGCCAGCCTACAGCAGCGACCACTGCGCCGCGGCCACTGCCCAGGCCATGATCACGGCGTTCGCCGTCATGTGCGCGGCGATCGGATCGGACAGCCTGTTGGTGCGGTACATCACCAGGGCGAATACGGCCCCGGCCAGAGCGCCAACGACCCAGCGCTGGTGCAGCAGCCCGAACAGGAGGGACGAGCCGACGAAGGCCAGCCATCCGAACTGGCCCGGCGCCACACATTCGAAACGGCGCCAGATGAGGACACGGTGCAGATAGCCGCGGAACGCGAGCTCCTCGGCCACGGGCACGAGGAGGATCGAGCCCAACGCGCGCAGGCCGATCCAGGCAACGGCCGCCGGCGCAGACAACGTGGCGAGCCACGCCCCCAGCGGGACATTGGCGTGCGCCATCGGATCGGTCATCACCCACGCCAGGCCGACGCCGACACCGGCAAGCACCGACAGGGGTGACACCGCCGACATCAGCCCCGTGTAGGCACGGCGGAACCACCACAGCGCGGCGCAGACGCCAGCCACCTTCAAGGCGTAGAGCCACTGATCATTGGGCGCAAAGGCGGACGCCACGATGCTTGTTGCCATCAACGCCATGAACGGGGCGAGCAACGCCAGCATGAGCCGCTCGCTCGGCGCGGACGACAGGCGGCTGCCTGGCTCCAGCGTTGCTCTGAAAAACCGGCTTTGGTGCGAAATGAGCATGCTGGCGATGGCGACCAGGAGAAAGCCGATCCACCCGGCCTGCGAATGAAAGCCGTCGACGGCCACAGCCGGAGAAATGTGCGCGCCGACGCTCACCAATGCCGCGATCCGCACCGAGTTGAGGATCCAGACGGCGGCGACGCCGATCGGAAACAGCACCAGCACGTTGGGGAAGCGCAGCTCGCGCCGGAATATCCAGATGTACAAGGCCAGGAACGCGATGACGAGACCCGCCCCCTCGTATCCGGAGCATTCCTTCAGGATCAGCACGCGGAAATCGCCGACGCCCAGCAGCTTGCGCTCGACGTCGAGGACGACGTTCGCCTCATAGAGCGTCAGCATCCCATACGCCAGGGACAAGGTGGCCCGTGACAGGGCGTGCCAGCTCTCCTTGGATAGCTCGCTTGCCAACAGCACAAGGCAGGCGCTCAGAGCGGCCAGCAGAATTTCCGTCGGCATCCGTATCAGCAGCTCGCGCCAAAAGGACGGGGGCGCGGCGACACACGCCAATGAAACCCCGGTCGCCAGCAGCAGACCGCTGTAGGCCGCGAACCAAAGGGCAGGCAGCCCGCCGGCGTCCGATGCGCGGCTGGAGAAGGCGGCGGAGGCCAGCAGCAGAGCGACAAACAGGGCGAGATTGATGCCGACGCTGACCGTCCAGCGACGGGCTTGCGCAGCTTCCCGCCAAAGCGCCAAAATCCGATCGCGGGTCGGCCAGGCGATGACGAGAAAGGCCAGGACCGTGAGAACCCCGACATGCGCCAGTCTTTTCACGTACGCGATGGGGTTCAACCATTCCGGCAGGTCGGTCGGAACGTTGAAGGCAAGAGAGGTGAGAAACACCTCAACGAGCGCGAGCGCCGCGACGAGGCCGAGCCATCTGGCGGCGCTCGGCTCGGCAGAGGTCGCCACAACGGCGTGGCGCCTTTCGCGGCTCAACCTCAGCAAGGAGCCGATCATCGGACCGTCTCAGAAGAACGCCGACCCCGCATCTACCTGCTGACGAACCGGTTGTAGATCAGCAGGCCGACGCTCACCAGAAGTGCAAGCGCGGCCACGCCTGCAGGGCCATCGAATTCCGGCACGGAGCTGCCTCCGCCCGTGTCGCCGCCGCAGAAAAGTATGCCCAACAGGCAGGCTGCGGCAGGCTTGGCTGAGGCCAGGCTGGCGAGCCACGCGATCGACGCTAGTGCGGAAATCTGTTTCATCGCTGCGTCCCTGGGTTGTTGCGCGTAACGATCCACTTGCCCGCGCGCCGCGCATGGCGCATGCGGCTCATCCGGCAACTGTAGCCGCACAATCTCTCGCCGCCAGCCGCCACGCCGCCGCTGGTAAATTGAACTAGAAGACCTTCGCCGCGCCGGCTCGGCCGGCGACATCCCACATGAAGGTAAATGCCCGAGGCGGGCTCGCCTTGCGCCGGATCATCGAATCTTTCCCGGTTCAGGTTGCCTCGCCCGCGGCCGCGCCGACCGTGTCGAACCACGACCGCTGGTGGGCGCAGCCCGTCCTTCGACGGAGCTCAGGACGAGGGCGGCGGATGCAGCTCAGGACGAGGGCGAGCCCGCGGCTTGTGTGATGCCACCAAGGACGGGAGGACTCTCGGGCGCCGATGGGTCGGCAGGGCAACGTGCAGACTCAAGGCAGAGCGCTGGCCGTCGCCAAGCCTCCCGCCCCGCGCAAAATCCGATCAGGCCATGTACTGACCGCCGTTGGCGTCAAGGCAGGCGCCGGTGATGAAGCCGGCGTCGTCGGCCGCAAGAAACGTGACGCAGCGCGCGATCTCCTCGGCGGCACCCAGGCGGCCGACGGGAATGAGCGGCAGCACCTTGGTCTCCAGCACATCCTTGGGCATGGCGGCCACCATTTCGGTGGCGATGTAGCCGGGCGCAATGACATTCACCGTGACGCCGCGCGCGGCATTCTCCTGCGCCACCGCCTTGGTGAAGCCGAGCAGCCCGGCCTTGGCGGCGGAATAGTTGGCCTGTCCCATCTGGCCCTTGCGGCCGTTGATCGAGGAGATGTTGATGACGCGGCCGAACTTGCGATTGCGCATGCCGTCAATGACAAGCCGCGTCATGTTGAAGACGGAGTCGAGATTGGTGTGCATCACCGCATCCCAATTCTCCTTGGTCATCCGATGCAGCATGCCATCGCGCGTGATGCCGGCGTTGTTGACGAGCACATCGATGGGGCCGAGCTCGCGCGTCACGGCCGCGACGCCCTTCTCACAGGCGGCGTAGTCGGCGACATCCCACTTGTAGACGGGAATGCCGGTGTCGGCCTGAAACTGACGGGCTGCAGCATCATTGCCGCCATAGGTCGCGGCGACACGGAAACCTTTGTTCTTCAGCGCGATGGAAATCGCCTGTCCGATGCCGCGCGTACCCCCCGTGACCACCGCTACCCTTGCCATACTGCATTCCCCTCGGGCTTTCGTGCTGACCGGAACACACTAAAAGAAAACCCCGGCCGGACAAGCGCAGGCCGAGGCTGGTCTTAAGATTTGACAGGCATCCCGCCGGTCAATCGCGCTCCACGCACATGGCAACGCCCATGCCGCCGCCGATGCACAGCGTGGCCAGGCCCTTCTTGGCATTGCGGCGCTGCATCTCAAACAGCAGGGTGTTCAGCACCCGCGCACCCGAGGCCCCAATGGGATGGCCGATGGCAATGGCGCCGCCGTTGACGTTGACCTTCTCGGTATCCCAGCCAAGCCCCTTGTTGACCGCGCAGGCCTGGGCCGCAAAGGCCTCGTTGGCCTCGATCAGGTCGAGGTCCTTGACGGTCCAGCCCGCCTTCTCCAGGGCCTTCTTGGAGGCAGGGATGGGGCCGGTGCCCATGATCGAGGGATCGACCCCGGCATGCGCCCACGAGACGATGCGGGCCAGCGGCGCAATCCCCCGCCTGTTGGCTTCCTCGAGCGTCATCAGCACGACCGCCGCGGCGCCGTCGTTGATGCCGCTGGCGCTGGCGGCCGTCACGGTGCCCTCCTTGTCGAAGGCCGGCTTCAGCTTGGCGATCGACTCGTAGGTCACGCCGTCCTTGATGTACTCGTCCTCGGAGAACACCGTCTCGCCCTTGCGGGTCTTGATGGTGACGGGTGCGATCTCGTCCTTGAACTTGCCGGCCTTCCTGGCGGCTTCCGCCTTGTTCTGCGACGCCACGGCGAAGCGATCCTGCTCCTCGCGCGTAATCTGCCACTGGCGCGCGACGTTCTCGGCGGTGGTGCCCATGTGGTAGCCGTTGAAGGCATCCCACAGGCCATCCTTGATCATTGTGTCGATGAATTTGACGTCGCCCATCTTGGTGCCGTCGCGCAGGTGCGCGCAGTGGGGGGCCTGGCTCATGCTCTCCTGCCCGCCGGCGATCACGATCTTGGAGGAGCCGAGCTGAATCTGCTGGGCGCCGAGCGCCACTGCACGCAGGCCCGAGCCGCAGAGCTGGTTCATGCCCCAGGCCGGCGCATCGACGGGAATGCCGGCGTTGATGGAGGCTTGGCGCGCGGGGTTCTGGCCGGCGCCGGCGGCAAGAATCTGCCCCATGATCACTTCCGACACGTCACCCGGCTCAACGCGCGCCCGCTCCAGCGCCGCCTTGATGGCGACTTTGCCCAACTCATGGGCCGGCAGGCTGGCCAGCGAGCCGTTGAAGGCGCCGACAGGCGTGCGGGCGCCACTTGCGATCACGATGGTGGACTGGTCCTTGTGCATCGTTAACTCCGGAGAGGGTTTCGGATGGGCCGGTGGTGGCTGTGCCGAAGGCGCGGCGAGGGAAGCGGTCTCTGGTGCAGCTCCATTAAGGATATAGCGGGCGCCCTTCGCACCTGCAATGCGGGACCTGGCCATGCGGACCTGGGCTGAGCGGCGGGCGGCCGGCCATGAGGTGCATAACCATCCTCAAAGCCCAACAAACGACTGGTCTGACCGTGCACGGCCATGCTAAATTGCGCACTGCATTATTATTGGTCTGTTCAAGCGATCGATCCCGCGCATGCTCAACAAGACCGATCCGGCCGCCGTCACCAAAGACCCGGCCAACGAAAAGAAAGAACCGGTTGTTATCAAGAAGTACGCGAACCGGCGGCTGTACAATACTGATACAAGCACCTATGTAACTTTGGATGACCTTGCGGCAATGGTGAAATCCGGCCGCGATTTTGTTGTATTCGATGCCAAGACGGGGGATGATCTTACGCACTCCGTCCTGACCCAGATCATTGTCGAGCAGGAAAGCCGCATGGGCACGCAAACCCTGCTGCCCATCCCGTTCCTGCGCCAGCTCATCCGGTTCTATGGGGACAGCGTCGAGCGGCTGGTGCCGAGCTACCTGCAGATCAGCCTCGATACGCTGTCCAAGGAGCAGGAGCGCTTCCGCAAGAATTTTGCGGGTGCCTTCACGCCGGCCGGCGCATTCGAGGCCTATCAGGAGCAGGCGCGCAAAAATCTCGCCATGTTCGAGCAGGCCATGGCCATGTTCTCGCCGTTCGGAACCAAGTCGCCGACCGCCAAACCCGGCGAAGACCTTAAGGGAAAACCCGAGCCCGTGCCGGGGGCAAAACCCGACGAGATCAACGAGCTCAAAGCGCAGCTTGCCGCCATGCAGGCCAAGCTCGAGCAGCTTTCGCGCGACCGCTCCTGAGCCGCGAGCCTGCCGAGGACCAGCGCGGCTTTTTACGCGCAACTGGTAAAGCGGCTCCTGGTAAAGCAGCTCCGGTAAAGCGGCTCTGGCCCTTACGCTTCCGCCTTCGGCTGGAGCACCTGCCGGCCTTTGTACTTGCCCGTCTTGAGGTCGATGTGGTGCGGACGCCGGCGCTCCCCGGAATCCTTGTCCTCCACATACGTCGGGGCCGCCAGCGCATCCGCCGCCCGGCGACTGCCGCGCTTCATGCGCGATACTTTTTTCCTCGGAACGGCCATTGCACGTCAGCTCCGCCAAGTGTTGAGAAAGAGGGCTTTCAACCCGCCCGGGCGCCCTGGTTGCGGGCCTTATAGCGGCAATGACGGCCGGTGGCCAGAGACCAGTATGGGGCCCCTTGCTAACTTCCTCCGCGACGCAGGCGCACACACCGCTGGGCGGTCCGCACCGCCCGCATGCGCACCAGCAGGTTGTCGGCCAAACGCTGGGTTTGCCAGCCGGGGTAGCCAGCCTGTCGATCGAGGGGGCTCGGCAGGGAGACCGCGAGCAGGGCCGCCTCCTGGGCGGTCAGGCGGGAGGAGGCCTTGCCGAAATGATAGCGGGCTGCGGCCTCCGCACCAAACACGCCGGGGCCCCATTCCGCGATGTTGAGATAGATCTCGAGCACCCGCTCCTTCGACCAGACCATCTCCACCACATAGGCGAGCGCGATCTCCAGCGCCTTGCGGATGTAGCTGCGCGCCGGCCACAGAAACAAATTCTTGACCACCTGCATGGTGATGGTGCTGCCGCCGCGCGAGCTTTCCATGGCCTCCTCCAGTGCCGACCAGTCGACGCCGTGGTGGCGGCAGAAGGCCCCGTCCTCTGACAGGATGACCGCCTGGACCAGGTTCGGGGAAATGCGCTCGAGCGGCACCCATTTCTGCTCGATGTCCGTGCCGGCCAGACGCTGGCTCAGCATCAGTGTGGAGGTCGGCGGATCGACCCAGCGGTACAGGATCACGAGCAGGAGCACCGCCGCCACCAGCGCCAGCACGGCACCGCCGGCGACGCGGACGGCAAACCACACGCGCGGGAGCGCGTGGCCGTCCCGGGCCGATGGCGGAACGGAGGCCGGCGAGGATGCCGGCACCGGACCGGCGGCAGGCGCCGGC
>JAIEQJ010000075.1 GCA_019747815.1 Hyphomonadaceae bacterium | reverse complement strand
AGCCCCTTGGCGGCGGCGGATCGATGCGGCGGCTAACAGAGCGGCGGCCATCGCTCTGGTGAGCTTGGGTGTTGTGGTGATCTTGAACGCCGCCCTTGCGCCGTCCGCCCCGGCGGCGGATGCGAGCGAGCCTGCATCGGCGGTGCGTGTGGCCGCAGCCGGGGTCAGCCGGCCGGAAGCCTTCGCTTTTCGCCACGGCTGGCCGGTGCGTGAGGCGGAGATCGAGGCCGGCCTCAAGCTGCTCCTGGCCCAGCACGGGCCACCGGCGACGGTCGACCCGGCATCTGGCCCGGCATCACGCCCCGCAACCAGCGACGACACCATTCTCGTGGCCTTTGCCGCATCCGTGCCGCACAGCCTGGACGAGGACATCGCCAGGCAGCACGGCCTGGAGCTGATTGACCGAACGGAGCTGGCCGCGCTCGGCTGGCGCGTTGTTCGCTATCGCGCGCCGGCGCATCGGCCGATCGCCGCGATTGTCGCGGAGCTGCGCGATGATCAGCGCATCCGCGGTGCGCAAGGCAGCATCCAATATGGCCTCTCGGTGCCGGGTGCGCCGGCAACCGAGGTGAGCGGGCTCGAGGAGCGCGCGGGCGCAGCGCGGCACGCGAGGCGGGGCGAGCCGCCTCAAGGGCCGGTGCGGCGCAGCCTGGATGGCAGGGCGGTGGCGGCCAGCCGGGATGCTGGCGCGCGCCACGATCGACCGCGCACGACCGAGATGGCAGGGGCGCGCAAGGGCGGCAGGTCGGGAGAGGGCGGGCGAGCATTGGCATCGGCCGGTCAAATGGCTCTGCGCTTTCCCACCGCAGACGAGCCGTTCGTGAATGTGGGCGTACCCGGCCGATAGAGATCGTCGAAGGAGACACTGGCCGGGAGAGAAAGCCGGCTCTCGGTTGTCGTCAAACGCCTGAAGCGGGTGCAGGGCGGCACGAGCGGGTGGTTGTCATGTGGCGTTGCGGTGGAGCCTTGCGGACGGCTGTCGCATCGTTTGCGGCGGCCCTGGGGCTTGCGTTCCTGGCCGGGCCCCCGGCGGCTGCCGACAGTCTAGACCTCGACGTGAGACTTGCCGAGCTCGAGGCGACGGTGGCGCGCACGGGCAGGAGCGCAGCCACGCTCAGGATCTACGGGCAGGTCAACCGCGCCGTCCTCTACTGGAACGACAGCATCGATCGCAAAGTCTCCGTTGCGGACAACAGCACATCTTCGAGCCGCCTCGGCTTCATCGGCGAGCGCGCGCTTGGGCCCGGCCTGGTCGTCGGCTACCGGCTGGAGCTGGGGCTCGACCCGACGGCCGCATCCCAGGACCTGTGGAACGGGCTGGATGCGACGGCCGCGCACTGGCCCGTCGACAGCCGCGGCCTGCGCATGCGTCACGCCTACTGGTTCCTGTCATACGAGCGCCTTGGGCGCGTTTCTCTTGGCCGCCAGTCGCCGGCCACCGACGATCTCACCATCATCAATCTGGGCAGCCAGATGAACGATGCGGCGGTGCATTTCAACCGGGCCTTCAACATCCGGCTCAACCATCCGGCACTCGGACCCATCTTCAGCGACTTGAAGTGGGGCCAGATTGCGCACACGGTCGATGCGCTGCGCGGCGACTTCATCCGCTACGACACCCCGACGCTGCAAGGCTTCATGCTCTCGGCGTCCTTTGGCGAGCGCGACACGTGGGATGTGGCCTTGAGATATCGCGCCGACGGGCAGGGGCTGCACTTTGCCGGCGGCATCGGCTTCATGGACAATCGGGAGGATCGCTATCGCGACCTCAAGGGCTCGGCCTCTCTGCTGCACGCCGCCACCGGCCTCTACCTGTCGATGGCCGCCGGCATGCGGGAGAACGACCGCTCGAGCATCATCGGCCGGCCGCCGGCCTATTTTCACTATCTGCAGGGCGGCATCAGCAAGCACTGGCTGCCCTTCGGGGCCACCACGGTCTATGCCGACGTCGGCCTCTATCGCAACTTCAGCGTCGGCGAGTTGCTCAGCGTCGATCCCAACTCGGGTCATCTGGTGATCTGGGGCACGCTGGCGCAAACCGAAGCCTTGCGCTGGGGTTTTGGCGTCGAGCAGGCGTTCGAGGCGACCGGCGTGCTGCTCTACGCGCAGGCGCATCGCTATCAGCCCACCGTCATCGGCTTTCCCTGCGCCAACGGGCCGACGCCGTTTGCGGACCAATGCGGCGGCAACCCCGCCAACCGCGAGACCTTGCCCATGCAGCCGTGGTCGGCGTTTCTCGTCGGCGCCCGCATCCGCTTCTAGTGTCCCGATCGCGAAGTTCGCCGGATCTTGCAGCAGGCGCTGAACGAACTTCGCGATCGAAAGGACACTAGCAAGTTCATGGTTCTAGTGTGATTCAGATCGAGAAATTCGCTCAGTGGGCGGGCTGCGAGGAAGGGCGAATTTCTCGATCATCACACTAGCGTCTTTCAGGTTGAGGTTGCCTCGCGGACGGCTTCGCCGACCCCGTGGTGAGCCCTGAGCCTGCCGAAGGGTCGAACCACGGCGTTGGTGTGCGCAGCCCGTTCTTCGCCAAGCTCAGGACGCGGGCGAGCCCGCGCGGGCGCGTCCCCCTTGAGTTCAACAGGCGGACGCTTAGATACCTGTCATCCCGGAATTCGCGGCAACGCGAATATTCCGGACCCGGGGCCGAGAAGCGACCGCGTTGTCCTTGGCGCCTGGGTCCCGGATGTTTCGCCGACGTGAAATTGCGGGACGACAGATGGAAATCTTGGCGTGCCGATACGCTGCCCCTCCCAACGGAGTCCCTCCATGCCACCCCGCCTTGCGCCGCTCGATGACAACCGCCCCGCACGCCCCATCGCCGAGGGCACGCGCATCGGCCACGTGCATCTCAAGGTCGCCGATCTGGAGCGTGCGCTGTCGTTCTACTGCGGGGTGCTGGGCTTCGAGCTGATGCAGCGCTACGGCAATCAGGCGGCCTTCGTCTCGGCCGGCGGCTATCACCATCACATCGGGCTCAACACCTGGGAGAGTGCGGGCGGCGCGCCGCCGGCGCCGGGCACGACCGGGCTCTATCATATCGCCGTTCTCTATCCCACGCGCTGGGCGCTCGCCGACGCGCTGCGCCGGGTGACGGCGGCGGGCATCGCGCTCGACGGCGCCAGCGACCATGGCGTGAGCGAGGCGCTCTACCTGCGCGACTATGATCAGAACGGCGTCGAGCTCTATTGGGATCGGCCGCGCGAGGCCTGGCCGGTCAATGCCAAGGGCGAGCTGGCGATGGGCACGCAGCGGCTCGATCTGCAGCAACTGCTGGCGGCGACGTAGGCGCCCCTGTCATGTGTGGACGGCCCCCGGCCGCGATCAGTCGCCGAGCTCGTAGAGCTGCTTGACCATCGCCTGCGTAATTTCCAGCACCTTGGCATTGGCGATGAAGCTGGTCCTCGCGCTGATCAGCTCCACCATCGCGTCGGCCATGTCGACGCCGCCGGCTGCGCCCGCCATCCATGTTGGGGAGACGTTGCGGACAGGGGCAGCCGCCCCGCCGCCGGCCGGGCCCGGCGCCGCTTCCGCGCCCTGGCTTGCAATGGTGCGTGCCGAGGCGTCCAGGCGCAGCGTCGCCTGGCGCATTCCCGATACGGCGGTGGCGATGGCAGGGAGCATGCGGAGCTTGGACGTTGCGAGGTCTTGCCGGCTCCAAGTGCTAACGGTCGATTGGTAAGAAACTCTCAATCCATGCCCGCAACTTGTGCCGAACCCGGGTCGGCGTGCGGGGTGGTGGTTTCATCGGCAACGCGTCGAGCGGCAGCTCGCCGCTGGTCAGGGCTTGACCTTGAGCCGCTTCAGCGCGGCGATGCTTTCCTTGAGCGAGGGGTCCTTGGCCAGCGCCTTGCGGAAATCCTCGATCGCTTCCTTGCGTTTGCCGAGCGCCTCGAGGATGTGCCCGCGCGTGTCGAGCGTGGCCGGGTCGTCGGGCCGCAGCTCGAGCGCCCGCTGGGCATCGGGCAGGCCGAGTGCCGCCTTCCCTGCCTTGAAGTGGGTCCAGGCGCGCGCGTTGTAGGCCCGGGCCAGCTTCGGGTTGAGCTCGATCGCCTTGCTGTGGTCGGCGATGGCCTGATCGTAGGCCCGCTTGCGCTCGTGGGCCAGCCCGCGGTTGAGGTAGGCGACGGGAAACTTCGGGTTCAGCTCGATGGCCTTGCTGCAATCGGCGATGGCCCGGTCCGGCTCCATCTTGTGCACGAAGTCGATGCAGCGGTTGTTGAGGGCCACGGCCGACTGCGGGTCCATCTCCACGGCGCGGGTATGGTCGGCGATGGCCTCGTCGTAGTTGCGCTTGGCGCGATGGGCGTTGCCGCGGCGATTGTAGAGCGCGGGATTGCCCGCATCCGTGGCGATGAGGGCGGTGCACGCGCGGATCGCCAGGTCGGGGTCCTTGTCCTGTATGCAATCGCGGGCGTCGTCGGCGCGGGCCGCGCTGGCGGCCGCCATCAGTGCCAGCGCGAGCGCCGCCATCCCCTTCGACATCCTGCTCCCCGTTCGTCCTATATCGAACCGTCTTATATCGAACCGTCTTGTAGCGAAACCGTCCGGGGGCGCAAGCGGCGGGCGGCGGCCCGGTCGGGCCGCCGTCCTTCATGCGATGGGCTCAGGCGACGGCGCGTCCGCCGAGAAACCGCGCGACGATGACGACCAGCACGGCGCCGATGGTCGAGATCAGGATCTGCGTGCCGTAGGGAACGGCGTTGGTGACGTTGGTCACCGCCGGCGGCAGCGGCAACAGCCCGGTGTAGACCAGCGCGCCTCCCACGAAGGCGCCGATGATGCCCACGAGCAGGTTGCGGATCAGCCCGCCTCCGCCCACCAGCAGTCCGGCCAGCCAGCCGGCGATCAGGCCGTTCAGTGCCATGACGATATACGGTGAATAAGGCTGAATTTGCTCCAATGTCGGCATCGCTCGTCTCCATGGCTTGGTGCCGGGTGCAAACTGCGCGCTTTCCGGGTGCAGGCCCGCCAAGCAACACCTTGGGTCTGCAGCGCCCGGGCGCGGCGCGGCCCGGCGGCTGTTTCCGGGGCTGCCGGACCGGCGCAGGCTCTTTCACACCGCCGATGCGACCTTTCGATGGCCGAGCCGGCCGGCAGCGCATCCTGCGGCTGATGGTCTCGCGCCCCACCGCCGTCACGATTGGCGGCATCGCCGCTGCGGGGGATGGCCTGCGCGCCCCCTTTTCGGGCGGGCGCATCGCGTGCCATGGTGCGGCGATCCAAGGCCAGAGAGAGCCTCATGCTGAGCGACGGAGACAAGGCCCCGGACTTTGCGCTGCCCACCGACGGCGGCGAGGCGCTCGAGCTCTCACGCCTCGAGGGCCAGCTGGTGGTGCTCTATTTCTACCCCAAGGATGACACCTCCGGCTGCACGCTGGAGGCCAGGGACTTCTCCAGGCTCGCCCCCGAGTTCCGCAAGGCCGGTGTCGAGGTGGTCGGCCTGTCGCCCGACAGCGTGGCGAGCCACGCCAAGTTCCGCAACAAATATGATCTTGCCGTGCGCCTCGCCGCCGACACGGACAAGGCCGTGGCCAACGCCTATGGCGTGTGGGTGGAGAAGTCCATGTACGGGCGCAAGTACATGGGCGTGGAGCGCTCGACCTTCCTCATCGACAAGGCGGGGCGCATCGCCAAGGCCTGGCGCAAGGTCAAGGTTTCCGGTCACGCCGAGGAGGTGCTGGCGGCCGCCCGGGCGCTGGCGGAGTAGGCCGGCTCATCGGGCCTCGCCGATGATGTAGCGCGCGCGGGCGCTGCGCCGCACGCCCTTCTCGCTGCGCGCCCAGGTGCGCGCGGAGACGCCGGCCTGGTGCACCGTCTCGGGGTCGCCCGACATCAGCGGGTGCCACCAGGCAAGCCCGCGTCCCTCCGCGATCCGCCGGTAGGCGCAGCTCCCGGGCAGCCAGAGGTACTGCTCCAGAGTATCCGGCTGCATGACGACGCAGTCCGGCACCTTGGTTTTGCGCCCGGCATAGTCGCTGCACCGGCACGAGCCGACCTCCAGCAGGCGGCAGGCCAGCCGCGTCAGATAGACGTTGCCCGAGTCCTCGTCCTCGATCTTGAGCAGGCAGCACAGGCCGCAGCCGTCGCACAGCGATTCCCACTCCGCGCGCGACATCTCCCTCAGCGACTTGGCCTCCCAGAACGGCACGGCCTCCGCTGCGGCCGCATCGGCATCGGCCATGCTCTCAGGGCCGCTCAAATCGGCACCTCCCGGCCGCCCGTCATCCGCGTCCCTCGAACGGCATCTTGGTGGCCTTGATGGTCATGAACAGCACATTGGTGTCGAGCGGCAGGCTCGCCATGTAGCGGATGGCCGAGCCGCAGTGCTCCACCTCCATCACCGGCTCCGGCGCAATGGTGCCGTTGGCCTGCGGCACGCCCCCCTTCATGCGGCTGCCGAGCGCGGTGTCGGCATTGCCGATGTCGAGCTGGCCGCAGGCGATGTCGTGCTGGCGCCCATCGAGGGCGATGCACTTGGTGAGCCCGGTGATGGCGTGCTTGGTGGCGGTGTAGGGCGCCGAGTTCGGCCGCGGCGCGTGCGCCGAGATCGAGCCGTTGTTGACGATGCGGCCGCCCCTGGGGCTCTGCGCCTTCATGATCTTGATGGCCTCCTGCGCACACAGGAATGAGCCCGTCAGGTTCACATCCACCACCGCTTTCCACTGCGCGTAGGTCAGCTCCTCCATCGCCACCGCCGGCGCACCCATGCCGGCATTGTTGAAGAGGAAGTCGAGCCGCCCGCCGAACGCCGTCTTGGTCTCGGCGAACAGGCGCTGCACGTCCTCGGGCCGGCCCACGTCGGCCACCACCGCGACGATTTTGCCGCCCCCCGCCTTGGCGAGGGCCACCGTCTTGTCCAGCTCCTCCCTGCGCCGGCCCGTCACCACGACGTTCCAGCCGTCGCCCTGCAGGGCGAGCGCGGCCGCCCGGCCGATGCCCGTGCCGCCCCCCGTCACCAGCGCCACCTTGCCCTGAGCCATGTTCCTCTCCCTAGCTGGGCCCCGAATGGGCCGCAGCCTACTCTCAACCCCGCCCGCGGCGCCAGCGCGACCGCGTTGGCCGGATGACGGGTGGCGTTGTAACTCTCCACCCGTCATCCCGGAGGCCGACGCCATTTGCGGAGGCCATCCGGGATCTGCCGCTGGCGCCTCCCCGCTCCGGATCCCGGCTCGCCGCGCGCGCACCTCCGGC
>JAIEQJ010000033.1 GCA_019747815.1 Hyphomonadaceae bacterium | reverse complement strand
GCCGAGGCCGACGACCATATTGTTATAGACGCCGAGCATGAAGGCCCGCAGCCCCTGGTCGACCTCGACCCGGGTGCCAGCGTAGCCGGGGGCCTGTGCGCCGTACCGGAAGGGAGAGTTGCCGAACGCCATGGGAGTTTCCTTTGGCTGATCCGTTCCGCACGCTGAGTTGCTGGCGCGGCGTTCACGGCCGCCGAAGGACACGCGCCAAGCTCTGGTCACGTGCGGCAGCCAAGGCGAGGCAGATTAGACGCGTCAACGAGAGGGGACTTTGATCCCCGTCAGATTCGCCACAGCAATTTCGTTCCCGCTCGCTCAAATGCTCAATGTCAACGGTAGAGAGAGCTCTTCGCCGCCTACATGCTGGTGGACGGGATCTTCGCCATCGTCGCAGCGCTGCGGGCGGCGCGGCACCGCAAGCGCTGGGGAGCTCTCTTGATTGGAGGCATCGTCAACTGAACCGCTCCGGGTTTCCCGGAGGCCGTTTGGTTTGGGTCAGGCGGCCAAGGCTGAGACCTCGGCTTGAGCATAATAGCGTGCTTCGGCCTCGGCAGGAGGCACGTTGCCGATCGGTTCGAGTAGCCGACGGTGGTTAAACCAGTCCACCCATTCGAGCGTGGCGAACTCGACCGCCTCGAACGAACGCCACGGGCCGCGTCGGTGAATCACCTCCGCCTTGAACAGACCGATCACCGTCTCAGCGAGGGCGTTATCGTACGAGTCGCCGACGCTGCCGACCGACGGTTCGATGCCCGCCTCGGCGAGGCGTTCGGTGTAGCGGATGCCCACGTATTGCGATCCGCGGTCAGAATGGCAGACGAGGCCGCTGCCGGCGAAGGGGCGGCGCTCGTACAGGGCCTGCTGCAGGGCATCGAGCACGAGGTCGGCCCGGGCCGAGCGCGACACGCGCCAGCCCACGATCCGGCGGGCGAAGACGTCGATCACGAAGGCCGCGTAGACGAAGCCGCCCCAGGTCGCCACGTAGGTAAAATCCGCGACCCACAGCCTGTTGGGACACGCGGCCTTGAACTGCCGGTTGACCCGGTCGAGGGGGCAGGAGGCGGCTGGGTTGGGAACGGTGGTGCGGACCCTGCGTCCGCGGACGACGCCTTGCAAGCCCATCGCCCGCATCAGCCGCGCCACTGTGCAGCGCGCGACCGTGATCCCCTCGCGGGCGAGCTGCCGCCAGACCTTACGCACGCCGTAGACGCCGATGTTGGCCGCGTGCACGCGCCGGATCTCGGCCATCAGCGCCGCATCCCGCCGGGCGCGGGCCGGCAGCCTTGCAGGATCGGCCCGTCGCGCGACATGGGCGTGGTACGTCGACGGGGCGATCGGCAGCACCCTGCAGATCGGCTCGACCCCGTAGAGCGCACGATGATCGTCGATTGACCGCGATCATGACCGGAACCGGCGGTCGAGCTCCGCCTGAGCAAAATACGCCGACGCCTTGCGCAGGATCTCGTTGGCCTGCCGCAGTTCACGGTTCTTCCGCTCCAGTGCCTTGATCCGCTCGCGTTCGTCCGTCGTCGGCCCGGCCCGCACGCCGCCGTCGCGCTCGGCTTGGCGCACCCAGTTGCGCAGCGTCTCACCCGAGCAACCGATCTTGGCGGCAATCGAGCGGATCGCGCCATATTGCGAGGCGTGCTCGCCCTGGTGCTCCAGCACCATCCGCACCGCGCGCTCGCAGACCTCAGGGGAGAACGGTGGGGTTCGCTTCGTCATGGCTCCATCCTCGCAAGATCTGGAGCCTCCGGAAAACCCGGAGCGGTTCACCTGTCCTGATCTTGGTCAGGGAGCCGCCCCGTGGGCTGTGCGAGGCTCTCCCCGTTCCGCACGTTCACGCCCTCCTCCTGCGGGACAGCGGGCCGGGTGTCGGATCCCTCCCTTGTGACACCCGGCTCGTACCTCTCCCCCCTTCAGCGCGCAAAGGAACGCCGGCGCGGGATGTGCCCGGCTGGCGCTCAGCTGGAGCGCCCTCCCACACGCTGGCCGCGCAGGCGGGCGGATCTACTGCACTGAACTATCCGTCAGAGCCGGTCAGAGGCAGGGCAAAAAGAGGCCGGCTCGGGTGGAGAGGGGACCCGGCCGGCACTCAGTCCACGGGAGGAACCACTAGGCGCGATCTACCCAACCAAGCCCCGCTCGCCCCAGGCCGTTCCGCCCGTAGGATCACTAGGGGACTCCACGGGGGCATCCCTGTCTGGGAGTTCGGGCGCTAGATCGGCCTTGTGCCTGTGGAGCGCCGAGCCATGCGCGACGACCCGAACGACGAGATCGTTGCTCCGCCGATCGACATGCAGGCGGTGATCGAGGCGGCCGACGTCTACCTCTCCGATCCGACCACGCGCACACACCAGATCGGCTTGTTCGCGCTCGATCTCGCGGCGGTGGTGGCTGCCAACGACGAGACGTGCCGCCTCCTAGCTGATCTGCAGCTCAGTCACTTGGAGAAGCGGAAGGCCGTCGCCACGGCCCTGCTCATTGAGCTGCTTGGGAACCGGCCACTCCACCAATGAAGCGCAACCCGCGCCGCGCCTACGACCGGGAAGGCCGAGAGATCCAGCCGCCCACGATCGGGCAGCTGCGCCAGGAGGGCGACACCACCGCGGCCGTCTACTGTCACGCGCGGGGCTGCCACCAAAGCGCGACCATCAGCACCGACCGCTTCCCGGCTGACCTGCCGTTCCCCGACATCGGTCTGCGCCTGCGCTGCTCCGTCTGCGGCTCCCGGGAGGTCAGCGTGATGCGCGATACCCTCGCCCTTGCGGCAAGGGCACAGGCTGCGAGGGGGTGGCGTGCGGGATCAGCTGGCCCGCTGCCGGCGCACTACCAGGTCGTCGGTCGGGATGTGCCATGGCCGGACGAGCCTCGCCCATAGCGCGTTCGGCCAAGCGGACGCGGACTGCCCCGCGCATGTCGTCCGTGCATGGCCTCAGCCGGGGTCGCCGCGTCGCTTCCGCGAATTCGCATTCGTCACTGTAGGTGGCTCTGCCCCAACTGCGACCCTGCCCCCCGGCAGCCCTGCCCGGGTTCCGCTGCCCGAAGTTTACAGTCAAGCCGGTGGCGCTGGTGCGGGAATGGCTGGATGCCGGCGGCATCACCGAAGGGCCTGTGTTCCGGCCGGTGTCGCGTTCGGGCAACGTGCGAGGGTTCGCCGACTTGGCGAACCCTCTGCGCCTCACGACCCAGACCGTCGCTGCGATTGTGAAGCGGTACGCGACAGCTGCGGGTCTCGATGCCTCATGGTTCGGTGCGCACTCACTGCGGGCCGGCTACATCACGACGGCCGCGGAGCGCGGCGCGGATATCGCCCGGATCATGGATCAGTCCGGACACCGGGATGCCCGGACGGTCGTCGGCTATATCCGGCGCGCCAACGCCTTCAAGGGCCACAGCGGGAGCGGGTTCCTATGACAGGAGCGGCAATCTCTGGTGTGGCAACCTCAGGTGCTGCGCGCTGGGTGGGGGGCCGATAATCTGCGGTATCGGTGCCTGACCAGCCCGTGCCAACCTGGGAGCCGGACCACCGGACTACCGCCATGACCGACGCCGAGGACAAGCTCGCCGAGATCGATCGCCAGATCGCCGAGGCCGTCGCCGAGCGCGAGGACCTGATCCGGCGCATCCCCGACCTGCCGCCCGGCAGCGCCGAGAAGGCCGAGGCCGTGCGCCACCGCGACGCCCTGAACGAGGTCCTGGTGACGCTCCGCGGCCTCCGGCACGCCCTCGATGCCGTGCGGGGGTCGTGATGGACGGCGAGAGCCCGGACGCCCCCAGGCCCTCCTGGTCGAGCCCAACCTCGCTAGTGCACAGACGCCGACATTCGCACCAGGCACTCGCTTGCTAACAATCTGTGACAGCTACAGAAAATGCGGCGTGAGGTGCACCTTTTGAAGGCGTCAGTGCACTAGTGCCGCGCTCGCCAACCTCGACGGCCTCGCCGGTAGGCCCGCGCCTACGCCGAGGGTGCCCGCGCGGCCAGTGCAAATTAAGTTAAGAATGCGCGTACAGAGGCGCGCATTCTCATGTCAGAGGATTACGCAGCCTTGAGGCTGCCGGCCGACTGCTTACCGTTTCGGCGATCCGTCTCCATCTCGTAGGAGACTTTCTGCCCCTCAGAGAGAGAGTGCATCCCGGAGCGCTCGACGGCGGAGATGTGGACGAACACGTCGTTCCCGCCATCGTCCGGCTGAATGAAACCAAAGCCCTTTTGGCCGTTGAACCACTTCACGGTGCCGATGCTCATGATAGCCTCTGTCGTTTAGGGACCGAGTTCAGGCCCGCGTAGGTGCCTGTCGTGGGCTAGGAGGCCGAACCGAGCTCCCGAGCGGGAGCGACGCCCGAGGGAGGGAGTGGAGGACGGCGCCGATTCTGTAGCATGCGGCCTCGTGCCGACTGCGGTTTCAACCGAGCCGCCCCGCACCCAGCTGACCCCATCAAGTGCCGCACGAGCACGCAGGCACCCGAAAGCGTCGAACGCTCTGGATCGAGCTGCCGTCCATTGACCCATTAGAGAACAATCGGTCACGAGCTGCCGCCGTAAGTGGGCTGAGTGTGGCAGTTGCAGTCAGAGTGCAGCACGCTCAGCGAACATGCTCCGCGCCAAGCTCGCTTGGCCTCAACCGCGAAATGGCGGGGCAGCAAGCTGCAATGCGTCAGTGTGAGCGACCATCAGTCGACAGAAGGTCATCTCCCCAGTCGCTGCCCGCGCCGGCCGTCTTGGCTTCTTCTCGAGCGGCCTCCTTCTTGCCGAGCTGCCGCAGACGCTCCGGCGCCTCAGCCGCAGCTGTAACACCCGTCATCTGGAACAGCTTCCAGATTGCCGGAAAGCTGCCAGCTCGTGCTTTGGCAAACAGCAAACTGATCGCCTCACAACGTCGGCGAGCATGGCCGTGCAGAAGAGCGTCGCGGTAGTTCCGCTGCAAGTGGGAGACCGAGATGCGGAGCGCTGCCGCGATCGTCTCCGGCGTCTCCCCGAGAGCAACCATCTCCTCGACAATGAGCTTGGGGTCTGTCGACGGCACCGGGGACGGGACTGGTTTGCGCCCGGCTCCCGGTCTTGCACCCCCACGACCAATGCCCAACGACTTCGTCATAATGATATCCCATTGATTTAACGCAGCGGTGAGAAAAAAGATCTCTGGCTGAAACCAGGTGCGGTCGATCCCCTCGGTAAGCGGGAACTTTTGGCCCCCGGGGGAGGGGGTTAGCAATAGGCTCACGCATCAAACGGCCGTGGCGGTCCACGCTGCTCCAGCAGAAAGCTCATAGAGGGTGCGACGATGACAGCGAGCAGCCCGAATCCAACGCTTGGTACCCGCCACGAGGGTCCGCTTGCGACCCTTCTCGGGCGTTCGGAAGGTCTGCTTACCGGCGGTCTGATCGGCCCTGAACGACCGGGGCTGGCCGAGGACGGCCATGTTCCAGCATGGCTGTTCCATTCAGCAAGCCCTATTGGAACGGGCTTGGACCCAGCCTTGGCTCGCGCGTACACCAATTATTGAGGTGCTGCGCAGGGTCCGAGCCACGGTTCTTCGCTGACAAGCGCCTGATCGCTCGTGCGGGGGAACTCCGATGCCCAGCCAAGAGCAGATGATGAAGCGCCAGCAGGCGCTTGCCGACTTCGGCGAGTTCCTCCTGCGCAGCGAGAACCTCGACGAGGTGCTGACTGAAGCCTGCCGTCTCGTCGCCGAGGCTTGCGGCATCACCCACGCCAAGATCCTAGAGATCCAAGGGGACGGGCAAAGCTTGCTCGTGCGGGCTGGCGTCGGCTGGGCCCCTGGCATCGTTGGTCGGCTGCGCCTACCCATGAGAGAGCGCTCCTCCGAGACCTTCGCGATCAAGGAAGGCAGGCCCACCATCACGCAGGACATCCGCAAGGAGGAGCGCTTTGATGTCCCTGGGTTCATGAAGGAGGCCGGAGTCATCGCATTCGCCAACGTGCCGATCTTCGTGCCCGGCTGGAAGGCTTACGGTCTGCTGCAGGTGGACGCGACCGAACCGCGCGACTTCAGTAACCAGGACACCGAGTTCCTGCGCACCTACGCCACCATCCTGGGGCCGGTGATCGACCGCCTGCACAAGGTGAGTGCCTTGCGCACGAGCGAGGACCGCTTCCGGCGCTTCGCCGAGCATTCGGCGAACGTGCTCTGGCTCGCCGACCTGGAGAGCGGACACCTCGATTATCTCAGCCCGGCCTTCGCGCGGGTCTGGGGCATGCCCGCCGAGGACATGCCGGACCTCGCGACTTGGCTCGCCAGCGTTCACCCGGAGGACCGCGACGCCGCCGCGCAGGCGCTGGAGCGGGTCGGCGGCGGCGAGACAGTCGTGTTGGAGTATCGCATCCAGCGCGCCTCAGACCACGCGGTGCGCCGCATCCGGGACACCTTCTTCCCGATCCCGGGCATTGACGGACGGAGCCGGTCAGCGGGCGGGATCGCGCAGGACATCACCACCGACACCGGCCTGCGCGCCTACGTGGTCGCGGTTGGGGACGACGCCCGGAGTGGCCTTGTTGGTGCCCTGCAAGCCGCCGGGTACGAGGTGCAGGCCTTTGCGAGCGGTCAGGCCCTCCTCACGATCGCCGGCTCGCTGCTACCCGGCTGCGTCGTGCTCGACCTTGAGGAGGCGAGCGACCTGGTGACCACAAGCGCGCTGAAGGCGGCACGTGCGCACCTGCCCGTGCTGGCGGTCGGCGCGAGCGGGGGCGACGTCGGCTTCGGGGTGCGCGCCATGAAGGCGGGAGCGGTCGATTTCCTCGAAGAACCCTGGACACCGGAGGCGCTGCTGTTTGCGGTCAGAACGGCGCTGGCCGAGATCCACGCCGAAGCTGAGCGGGCGCGCGGGAGCGACGAGGCCCGTGCCCGGATCGCGGCACTGTCAGCACGCGAGCGCGCGGTGCTGGAGGGTTTGCTGGCGGGCGGCACCAACAAGACCATCGCCCGCACGCTGGGCTTGAGCCCGCGCACGGTGGAGATCCACCGGGCCCGGGTCATGGAGGCGCTCGGTGTCCACACCCTACCCGAGGCCGTTCTCCTCGCGACGGCAGCTGGCGTGCGCCCTGCCGTTCAGGACGGCGACT
>JAIEQJ010000090.1 GCA_019747815.1 Hyphomonadaceae bacterium | reverse complement strand
AAAGGTGCGAGAGATCGAGAAGCTGAAGTCCGACCAACGCCTAGCCTTTATCCGCGCTGTCGGGGAGGCGGCCAAGGTACTGACCGCAGACCAGCAGAAAATGGTTCTTGGTCTTGTGCCGATGCCTCCTGAGACAATGAAGATGTGACGTTGCCCCCAACTTTTATCCAGTCGCAAGTGGAGTCTGGCGGTTGAACTCCTCGGTCTGATCGGTGGTAAGGGGCCACGGCGCGAAGCTATTCGCGAGCGCAGCGCCGTGGCCCCGTTGCCCGATGAACCGGGCCGCATAGGCATCGGGCGTCAGCCAGCCGATGCCCGAGTGCGGTCGCACGCCGTTATAGTCGCGCCGCCAGTCCTCGAGCAGAGCACGGGCCTGGGCGAGCGAGGTGAACGTGGTCTCGTTCAGGAACTCGTCGCGCAGCCGGCCATTGAAGCTCTCGATGAAGGCGTTCTGCACCGGCTTGCCCGGCGCGATGTAGTGCCAGTCGACGCCGCTGTCGGCCGTCCAGGTCAGGATGGCGTTGCTGGTCAGCTCCGTGCCGTTGTCACTGCCGATCGCCTTGGGCTTGCCGTGCAGCCCGACCAGCCGGTCGAGCTCGCGCGCGACACGCCGGCCCGACAGCGAGAAGTCGGCGATCGCCGCCAGGCAGCGGCGGATGCAGACGTCGTAGATCGCCAGGATGCGGAAGCGCCGCCCGCACACCAGCTGGTCGGCGACGAAGTCCAGCACCCACAGCTCGTTCGGCCGAGCTGGCACCGGCATCGGCGTCCGGCTGCCCAGCGCCCGCTTGCGGCCGCCGCGCTTGCGCACCATCAGCCGCTCCTCGCGATAGACCCGGAACAGGCGCTTATGGTTCACCCCGAAGCCTTCCCGGCGCAGCAAGATCAGCAGACGGCGGTAGCCGAACCGCCGCCGCTCGCGCGCCAGCGCCACCAGCCGGTCGCGCAGCCGGACATCGTCGGGCCGGCGCCGACGATAACGCACCGTCATGCGCTGGCAGCCGATCACCCGGCACGCCCGCCGCTCGCTCATCCGGTGATCTCTCCGAAGATGAGCCACCGCCTCTCGCCGCGCAGCGGGCGTCACCATTTTTTTGTCAGCAGATCCTTCAGGGCCGCGTTGTCCAGATGGGCCTCTGCCAGCAGCTTCTTCAGCTTGGCATTCTCACTCTCCAGCGACCGCAGCCGCCGAGCCTCCGACACATCCAGCCCGCCGTACTTGCTCTTCCAGTTGTAGAATGTCGCATCGCTGATCCCGTGCTTGCGGCACAGCTCCGCCGTCTTCGCACCGGCCTCGTGCTCCTTCAGCACCCCGATGATCTGCTCCTCGCTGAACCTCTTGCGCTTCATCGCCTGGTCCTCTCCTAAAGGGCCAGACTCCACTCAAACCTGGATTAGATGCCGGGGGCAACGTCAGATGAAGTAGAATAGAGTGGAGTGCGCATCCGGACGACGATTAGAATGAGCCGTTGAGGTGACGAGCCGGCTGCGTACGAGCATTGGAATTGCCGCCGTCGACTGACAAGCCATTCTTGTGCCGTCGTCACAAGAAATACCGTTAAGATCAATGCGCTCGGGCTGAGCAAGATCAGCTAGACACATCTTCCAAAGCTTGGCGGGTCGATTACAAGAAGCGACAGCAGTACTGGAACACGCCCGTGCCGCTGGATAAAAGTTGGGGGCAACGTCAGGAGCAATGCTGTCTGTGTCACCAAACCGACGCTTGGAACGACATCGGGGGTCAGCTGGTACAAGAACACTAAGCCAGAGATTGTCTCTCTGCCGCGAGCGAGCGGGTGAGTGACGTGAGCACGCGACGCCGTTCGCATGCCTTCGGATCAAGGACTTACTAGAGTTAGACCTAGTCTTTCATGCTGAGGATCGTCGCTATCGTGCCTGCAACCCCGTACTCAGACAGCCTGTCGCCAACCCGATAGTCCGTGTACCGGCCGCCAAGGGGAAAGCTGAAACTGGACTGCGCTATCTCGAGCAGGGTCCTGCGGCTCGCGGACATTGAGTTCCCACCCCAGATGAGTTTCTCGAAGCCGCCCCGGCCGAAGATAAGGGCCATGCTGCTGGTGACTGGCTGGCCATGATCAGTGGAGGCTTGGATGGCCCAGCGTACGCTGTTTGTCGACCGATCGAGACCGGGAGGCTCCAACCAGCCGACAATGTGTACGCCCGGCAAGCCGACCCGTCTCCTTCTGATATTGCCAGCTTCAGTGACTTCCGCGACCGACCTGAGGATGGCATCTGGATCGAGAGTGTCCCAGTCGTCGAACCGCACGTAGCCCCGGCTGAGGTTTTGAAATACGACCATCTCTCCAGTGCGAGGATCATGAAACAAAGCCTCGACCCCGGCGGGTGCGGGCCCACCGCTGACTGCTGTCCAGACGCGCTCGGCGTCGGTGCCCGCAAGCTGCCTGATGGGACGGGGTGCCGCCAATGCCGCGCCTGATACCGGCAACCTAAGCGTCTCTCCGTCTCTCCATTTGAGCGCCTTATCGATGTCACCTCGCTCTTTGGAACTCTCAGGGATCCTGGCAGTGGCCGCTGCCGCGAGGACCAAGAAGCCAAGGCAGAAGGCAATGACGTACCTCATTCCGACATCCTCTAAAACAACCGCCAGGTCGAGCACTTACAGCGGGACGCTCGGATGGCGCCGGCTGGTGCGCGGATAGGCTCGGGCGAGAAGGCGCGGCCGTCTCAGGGTTGTCGTCATCTAGAAGAATAGCGAAGAAAAATGGCGTCGATGTCCGAAATGTGACATCGGCGGCGGAGCAGGATCGGTGGCATTTCGACGTCGTCGCTTCGCGCCCATCCACTCCATAGCAACGCAGCCGCTCGTGGCGATATCGCAGCCTTCAGTGAAGCTCTCCGTAGGCGACCCGATGCCTCGCATCATGTTGAGGGAGGCGTCTGAAGGACAGTTCGATTCTGACATCAGAGGGCCGCGGGTTCGGCCAGGGTCTATTGGCTCGGCACTCCGCCGACGCCGTCGGTTTTCGCGCTGTTTGGCCACTGCGCTGGCCAACTTACGAAACCGATCTGCGGGTGCTGACGCCGGAGCTGTCAGAAGTACCGATGGCAATCCTACTTGGCTGCTCGATCCGGCGGGAGAATTGAGCCGGACTTTTGACGCGACTGGCCCACTTGCCGTCGTGGTCAACGCTTGGGGCAAAGTGGCGGCACGGCTGAGCACGCCGCTCGTCAATGCCGTCGAGACCGTAGCGCGGCGGCTCTACAATGGCAGTACACCAAGCGTCGTGCGCGCCCAGGCCCTGGTGCTGTTGCTCGAACGGGTCGTCGAGCCAACCTTGTGTCGAGCATTAATGGATCACTGGCGGCGCGGCGAAAAGCTGGCCGACGGCGTAGCTTCGACGCTCAGTGCCAACCTCGCCGATAGGGACGTCAAGCGGCGCCAGGATGTCCCATTGGATGATGCAATGCTCTACATGCAGTTGCAGAGCTGCCTGTTACGCCGTGTCATGCCAGCGGTTCTGCAAGCGTTCCAATCTCGCATCGTGCAGATTGAGGCGCCACGCATCGGTTGTTATGATGCCAGTTCGGGCGGCTAGTTCCGGCGCCATCAGGGGAACACGACGGAGTACACGGCACACCGGTAGTTTGCCTTGAGCCTCAACTTGAACGCCGACGACGAGTATGACGGCGGCGAGCTGCGATTTTCCGCAATTCGGCCGCCCGCTCTATCGGCCAACTGCCGGCGGCCCGTCCACGGTCTGCCAAGCGGCGGAGTGAGATATCTGTTGTCTAAGCGTTGCGCTCAGCAAGCGAGGGACTTGCTCGACGCCCGAGACATCCACGGGCCAAGCACGTCTCGGGCGCGAAGCAACGAGAGCCGGCTGCTCACCTGTGCTCGGCCGGGGCTGCGGCACGGAAGCTGGAGAAGCTGTTGGTCTGGTGGCAGAGGTCGCATTGTTCGATCCGCGCCGGCCGCCGCGTAGCCACCCGCTGTGCCGTGCCAAGAAAGTGCTCCCCATCATGGCTGCGCGGCGGCTGATGGCACTGAGCGCAATCGGTCGAGCGTGGCGAGGGATGCTGCCAGCCCGCCACGGCCCAGTTCTCGGTGGTATGGCAGGACTGGCAGGAGGCGGTGCCGAAGCGGCCACGGTGCGGGTCCTGCGCCCCATGGCAAGCAGCGCAGTCGAGGCGTTCGGCCTGCTTCGGGGGCAACGCGGCGCCGGGTGGTCCGAGCGCCGTGCCCGCTTCGTCAAGCACGCGCTCCAGCGCCGCCAAGGAGCCGCGCGCGGCGGGATCCGGCCGGCGCGCGGCCCCGGCCACGACGAGGGCGCCGTGGTCCATGCGGGTCGGGCGATCGCCGCCTTTATGCTCGACATGGCAGGCCGCGCATTCGCCGATGGTCGCATGGAAGGCGGTATTTTGCTTGGCCAGCAGCTCGAGGGCGAACGTGTGGCAGGTGAGGCAGGCGGCCGCCTCGACGCCCCTGTCCGACACGTGGCAGCTCTCGCATTGAGTCCTAAGGAAGGCGTGAGCGGCCGAGAGCGGTCCCGGCAACACCGCGGCGCGCCAAGCCGGCAGCGCCGGCGACCCCGATCGGTACATGATCAGCGGAACCAGCACGACGGCGGTAGCCCCGACCACCGCCAGCGCCGCGTAGAGAGCCGTGGTAATCTTCACCGAAGCCACCGCAGCCCGAAGTAGACGCCGTTCCAGATGTGGAGCGCGAGCAGTGGGTACATCACGAACGCCGCGGCGATGTGCAGAACCGTCCATCGGGAGAGCGCGCGGCTGAGGGCCTCGCGCCGGCCGATCGTATACTCGAGATCCGCGATGGCGCTGACCAGGCGCCGCAGTGGCACCTCGGAAGACCCGGCACCGCTGCCGGAGGCCAGGGGGGCGAAAGCCCGAAGGTCCGAGAGGGCGACGGCGGTGCCGCCGCGAGGCGCGGCACTGGCGCCATCGGCAGCGATCTGATCGAAACGGACCCTGAGCACCCCCAGCATGGCCCGCTGTTCACGCAGATCGGCGCCGACCTGCGCCAGGTAGCAGCGGCCGACGAAGCCGCTCAGGACGACGGTCAGCATTGCCGCCACCAGCGCAATCCCGAGCGGGCTCTGGTAGGCATGGCCGCTATGCAGGATCCCGAGCAACGCACCGACCACGCCGGCATAGACATGAAAGGAGAGGAACGTGCGCAACGAAGCGTGCTTCGTCACCCGCGCCCGGAGCCAGCCGCTGCGCTTGACCAGGGAATAGACGAGCAGCAACACGAGCAAGATGGCGCCGGCGATGCCGAGCAGTCCGCCGGCCAGGGTGCCCGGGAAGCGCGGCGCCTCGTGCAGCAAGAAGCCGGGAGCGAAGAGCACCAGGACGCTCACGAGAGCGCCCACCGTGTGCTTCTCAGTCTCGCTCACCTCACGCCTCGACCACGAGGTTACCGACCGACTTCGCCTGGCAAGCCAGGATGATGCCGCGGGCTTTCTCGTCAGGAGCAAGGCCCTCCTCTACCTCCATCGTCACCTTGCCCTCAAGCAGCGGCACCTTGCAGGTGCCGCAGATGCCGACCCGGCAGGAGTAGTCTATCGGGACACCGATCGCCTCGGCCGCCTCCAAAACGCTTTGATCCGGCGCCAGCGGCCCGGTCTTGCCCGACTTGGCGAACCGGACTTCGGCCGTGGCGATGCGCGGGACGACGCCGGCGGCGGCCGCGGGCGCGGCAGGAGCCGGCGCAGGCGCCAAGGAAGGAGCCGGCAAGGGCGCACGGGTCCCTGGCGTGACGCCTTGGGCCGGCCCGAACGCCTCCATCCTGACCTGCTCCTTCGGCACCCCGAGCTCGGCGAGCGCCGCTTTCACCGCCTGCATCATCCGCGGTGGGCCGCAAAGGTGAATGCGCCGCCGGGCGACCTCGGGCACAGCCCGCGCGATGAACTCCTTCGAGACGGGTCCGCTGGCGCCCATCCAAGCAGTCCCTTCGACGCGCGACATCGTTGCCGCGATGTGCAGGTTGGCATGTCGCTTCTGCAGGTACTCGAGCTCCTCGCGGAAGATGAATTCCTGCGTCGAGCGCGCACCGTAGAGGAAGTAAATGTCTCCCGGGAACGAGCGATCCATCAGGTAACGGGTGATGCTCATCATCGGTGTGATGCCGACGCCGCCTGCGATCAGGACAATGCTGTCGGCGTCCGCGCCGGTGAAGGTGAAGACGCCCGAGGGGGCCGATACCTCGAGCAGGCTGCCGATCGCGACCCGGTCGTGCAGGTACCGCGAGATCAGTCCCTGCTCCTCCCGCTTGACGGTGACCTCGATGTAGCTCCGCTGGGTCGGAGAGGAGGCGATTGTGTAGGAGCGCCGGGCGCGCTCGCCCCCGATCTCGGCGGAAAAGGTCAGAAACTGGCCCGGCATGAAGACGAAGGGGATGTCCCCGCCCTCCGGATTCACAAGACGGAAGGTCTTGACGGTCGGCGTCTCGGGGAAGATCGCCGCGACGCGCAGCGTTCCCGACCACGGCCGCTTCGCCGCGGCCACGGCCGCTTCGCATAACGGGTCAGTGCAACAGATGGCCGGGGCGGGAGCAACGGCCGGGGCCGCGGCGGCGGCTCGCGGAATCGGGAGGGCGGTCGCTCCAGGGGAAAGCGGCGGCGCGCCCAGCCCTGGGCCGGGAGACCCTCCGGTGGGAGCCGCCGCCGGATTCGGCGCGACCTCAGTCGAGGCGGTCGCGAGGCGTTGGACC
>JAIEQJ010000024.1 GCA_019747815.1 Hyphomonadaceae bacterium | reverse complement strand
CCATGAGCTTGCTCGTGTCCTTTCGATCGCGAAGTTCGTTCAGCGCCTGCTGCAAGATCCGGCGAACTTCGCGATCGCGACACTAGCGGCGTGCCCCATGCCGCGACCACCCCGGCCATCCCGGCGCTTGTCGCCGGGATCCATCTCCCGGCTTGCGCCGGCGCTCGTCGAGGGCTGGCTGCCGGGGACAAGCCCGGCCTATGGGGGTATCGATGCCGCAGAGGCGCGGCTGATCGAGCCGGTTGAGCCCGTCACGCTCCCATGAGATAGAAGACGGCAATGGTCGGCGTGCGAACCCGCATACGGACATGAAGAAGTCGACAGCCAGAAACGGAGATCGCGCCGGCATCATCTACCGGGCGCTCCGGCGTGCCATCATCGAGCAGGCGTTGGAGCCCGGCGCCAAGCTTCCCGAGGATGCCATCGGTGATCGTTTCGGGGTCAGCCGCACGCTGGTGCGGCACGCGCTGGGTCGACTCGCGGGCGAAGGCCTGGTCGAGCTGCGTCGCAACCACGGTGCCGCCGTCGCCAAGCCGAGCTGGGACGAAGCGCGCGACATCTCCGCCGTGCGCCTGGGGCTGGAGAGCCTTGTCGTCTCGATCTTGGCCGGACAGCTCTCGGCCGATCAGGTCGCCCGCCTGCGCCGGCACGTCAAGGAGGAGGAGGCCGTGCACGGCACCAACGAGCCGGTGTCGATCCGGCTCGCTGGCGAGTTCCATATCGTGCTGGCGGACATGACCGGCAACGGCCTGCTGGCGCGCTACGTCGGCGAGGTCACGTCCCGCTTCGGCTTGATCCTGGCGCTCTATGGCCGGCCGCATTCTTCCGAATGTGCAGTGAGCGAGCACCGGGCCATCATCGACGCGCTCGAGGACGGCAACGCCCAGCGCGCCACTGCGCTCATGCAGGAGCACCTTAACGCCGTAGCCGGACGCGCGCTGATCCAGATGCGGCCGGAGAGGCGGCAAGAGCTGAGAGACATCCTTGCCGCCTATGCCGAAGGCGCCGCGTCACACGCCCGCGTGCGCCGCAAGCGCTGAGCGCTGCCTCAGGCCTTGATGCCGTTGCGGGTCAGCAGCCGCTCGGCGCTGTCGTTCCACACGTCCATCTGCACGATCTTGCCGCCGCGCACGACGAAGCGATCGACATAGCGGTTGCCTTCAAACGGCGTGCCATCCGGCCACTCGCCGTACAGGGTGCCGAGATTGTAGACGATGGTCTCGCCGACGCCCGGCACCACGTCGGTGCGCTCCATCTTCTTCTTCACCAACTTGTAGCGGCCGGCGTTGAAGGCAGCGGTCTCGCTCGGGTGGCTGTACTTGCGCCCGCCGGTAAAGGTGATCTTCAGCTCGGGCGAGATGTAGCGGGCCGCCGTCTCCGGGTCCGGCACCATCGAGGCAACCAGAAACCGCTCGACGATCTCGGCGGCGGCCGCGGTCTCTTCCGAGTGCGCAATTTTACTTGCGGTGGCAGACATTGCTAGCTTCTCCTCAGTGCTGACAGACTGGCGTTCCTGGTCCGGCCCTCTCGCCGATACCCCTAGATATGCCCCATCCAAGGGATACAATCCACGCGATAATTGTATGCAATTATGCCACACATTGCGCTGCCCGGTTACAGGAATCCTCGCATTCCGGGGAAAACTCGCTCAACAAATCGTATTCAAAGGTGACAAGTTGTGGCATACCAGAGCGTCCTTGGGTGTCCTTCGTGTTGCGAAAAGGGATCTTCGCCATGCATGCGCACGTACATTTTCTCCATATCGTTCGGCACCTGGCAATCGCGGTGGCCGCTCTGATCGCGGCGGCGCTTCCCGCTGCGGCGCAGGATACCGTCAAGCTCGGGCTGGTGGCAGCCATATCGGGCCAGTCGGCCAAGTCGGGCGAAGCCATCGTTCGCGGTCTTTCCGTTGCTCTCGACGAGATCAACGCCAAGGGCGGCCTGCTCGGCAAGAAGGTTGAGCTGATCGTCCGCGACGACGAGAGCAACCCGGCCAAGGGCGCGGTGGCCGCGCGCGAGCTGGTGCAGCGGGAGAAGGTCGCCGCCCTGTTCGGCGGTCTCGACACGCCGGTGTCGCTCGCCATCGTACCGTTCGCAAACCAGAGCAAAGTTCCGTTCATGGGTGTTTGGGCGGCTGGCACGCCGATCACGCGCAACGGCGCGGCGGAGAACTACGTGTTCCGCGTCTCGGCGGTGGACGAGCTGGTGGACAAGGCCCTGGTCGACTATTCGATCAAGAAATACCAGGTCAAGAAGCCCGGCATGATCTTGATCAACAACCCGTGGGGCGAATCCAACGAGAAGGGGCTGAGGGCCGCGCTCGCCGCCAAGAACATCCCCTTCGCTGGCATCGAGAAATTCGAGACCAACGATGTCGACGTGGTGCCGCAGCTCACCCGCTTGAAAGAGGCCGGCGCCGACGTGCTCTACCTGGTCGCCAACGTGGCCCCCTCTTCGCAGGTGGTGAAGTCGCTCGACCGCATGGGCTGGAACGTGCCGATCGTTTCGCACTGGGGACCAGCCGGTGGCCGCTTCAGCGAGCTTGCGGGGCCGAGCGCTGCCAAGGTGCACTTCGTCCAGACCTACAGCCTCTCGGGCAAGCTTTCTCCCAAAGGCGACACCGTGCTGGCGGCACTCAAGGCCAAGTATCCCGCCATCAAGACCTTGGCCGACGTGACGCCGGCCGTCGGCATCGCCAATGCGTACGATGCGATGCACCTGACCGGGCTGGCGATCGCCAAGGCCGGCTCGCTGCAGGGACCGAAGATCCGCGAGGCTTTCTACGCCATCGGCCCCTACGAGGGCCTGATCAAGACCTACGCGCGTCCCTTCACCTCGGACAACCAGGATGCGCTGAGCGAGAACGACTACATTTTCACCCACTTCGTCGATGGTGAAATCCTGCGGCTGGCGCACTAGACTAGCGTAGGCAATGGGGGCGCTGCATAGGCAGCGCCCTTATTTTTTCTTCCTCAACCAAACAAGCAAGATAGGGGAGCGGAACATTCTCATCACCTCAGCCGTCCTAAGCGGTCTGGCCCTTGGCTCCATGTACGGCCTGATCGCGCTCGGCTTCCACATGACCTATGTGGTGTCGAACACAGTCAATTTCTCCCAGGGAAGCTCGGTGATGCTGGGAGCGGTGCTGGGCTACACGTTTGCCGTGCGCCTGGGCCTGCCTCTGCCGCTCGCCTGTGCGGCGGCGCTTCTGTGCTGCGCCGCCTTCGGCCTGCTCGTCGAACGCACCCTGGTGCGCCCCTTCGCCTCGCGCGGCTCCAATGCGTGGCTGATGGCCACCGTTGCCGGTGGCATCGTGCTCGACAACGTGGTTCTCTTCACCTTTGGCAAGGAGCCGCGCAGCTTCCCGCCCATGCTCTCCGAGCGCCCCATCGAGGTGTTTGGCGCCGGCGTCTTCCCCCTGCAGCTCATCATTCCCGTGGTGGGCATTGCCATTGCCGCCGCCCTCGCCATGCTGCTGCGGCGCACGCGCCACGGCAAATCCCTGCTAGCGGTGGTGCAGAACACCGACGCCGCCCGCCTCATGGGCATCAACGTGACGCGCACCATCGCCGTCACCTACGCGCTGTCGACCGCGCTTGCCGGCCTGGCGGGCCTGCTCATTGCGCCCCTGTTCAGCGTGCACTCGGATATGGGCACGCTGTTCGGCCTCAAGGCCTTCGCGGTGGCGATCCTGGGCGGCATCACCTCGGCCTGGGGCGTCATGCTGGCCGGCATCCTCTACGGCGTCGCCGAGGCGCTGGTCACGGCCCTGCTGGGTTCCAGCCACACGCAGATCGCGATGTTCACTTTGGTCATTGCCGCTCTCGCCCTGATGCCCAACGGGCTGTTCGGGCGCGCACCGGTGAAGAAGGTGTGACAATGAACCTGGAACGCACGATCACCGTCTCGACCATTGTCGCCGTCACGGTCGCAGGCCTCTTCGTCGCCATCACCGGCGAGGGCTACACCCCCTTCGTGCTGGCGCTCGTCGCGCTGGCTGCCATCGTCGGCGTCGGCCTCAACATCCTGGTCGGATTGACCGGCCAGATCTCCATCGGCCACATCGGCTTCTACGCCATCGGTGCCTACGTGGTGGCGGTCCTGACCCTGCATGGCATCAACTTCTGGGTCGCACTGGTCATTGCCGGCGTCATTGCCGGCATCATCGGCGGGCTGCTGGCGCTTCCGGCCATTCGCGTCTCCGGCCCCTACCTGGCGATGATGACCATCGCCTTCGCCTTCATCGTCCAGCACATCAGCATCGAGTGGCGCGAGGTCACCGGCGGCCAGAACGGCCTCATGAACATCCCGCAGCCGGCGCTGGGCGGCAGCTTCGTCGGCGAGCGCAGCATCGCCGTGATTGCCACCGTGCTGGCGGGCTTGTCGCTCTACTTCTTCCACCGCCTTTCCTCCAGCTCGTGGGGCATGGCCATGGTGGCGGTGCGCGACTCGGAGGTCGCCGCCCGGGCCATCGGCTTCCGGCCCGTCATCGTCAAGACCATCGCCTTTGCGCTCTCGGCCGTGCTCACCGCCGTCGCCGGCGGCCTGTTCGCCGCGCTGTTTGCGTTCGTGGCACCCGACTCCTTTCCCTTCTCTCAGTCGATCCTGTTCCTGCTCGCCGTGGTGGTCGGCGGCGCAGGCTGGACGCTGGCTCCCGTGGTCGGCGCGGCCGTCATCGTCGTGCTGCCCGAGCTGATCTCGCATCTGGCCGAGTATCGCCTGCTGGTGTTCGGCGTCCTGCTCCTGGTTGTGCTGTGGCTGGCGCCGGAGGGCGTCATCGGCTCGCTCGCCCGCCGCCTGCGCCGGATCGACACGGCGACGGCCGATGCCGGCGCCTTCTCGATCACCGAGTTCCTCGGCACCAATCGCAATCGCCGAACGCTCAAGGTCAGCGGGCTCACCATCGCCTTCGGCGGCGTGCGCGCGGCAACCGACGTTGCGCTGACCGCCGAGCCCGGTCGTGTCACGGCGCTGATCGGCCCCAACGGGGCCGGCAAGACCACCGTCCTCAACATGATCGGGGGCTTCTACGAGCCCAACGCCGGCAGCATCCGCCTCGGCGACACCGAGCTGGCCGGTGCCTCCGCCCCGCGCGTGGCCCGCGCCGGCATCGCCCGCACCTACCAGACGACGCAGCTGTTCGGCTCCCTCACCGTGCTGGACAACGTGCTGTTGGGCCTCAGGTGCGGCCGCCTCGGCAATCCGTTGGTCGCGGCCGCGACCGCCGACGACCGCCGCTTCGCCGAAGGTCTGCTCGCCTTCGTCGGCTACAAGGGCGCGGTAGGCCTTCCGGCCGCCGATCTCCCGCACGTCGACCGCCGGCTCGTCGAAATCGCCCGCGCGCTTGCCACCCGCCCCAGCGTGCTGTTGCTCGACGAGCCTGCCGCCGGCCTCATGAAGGCCGACAAGGTCGTGCTCACCGGCGTTCTGCGCCGCCTCGCCGATGCCGGCCTCGCCGTCATCCTGGTCGAGCACGACATGGCCATGGTGATGGGCATCTCCGACCATATCGTCGTGCTCGACGCCGGCCGGCCGATCGCGGCCGGCACGCCCGAGGCCATCCGCCGCGAGCCCAAGGTGCGGGAAGCCTATCTCGGCAGCGGCGAGATGCAGGCCCGCCCGCGTGCGGTGCCGCTGCCCGCCGATCCCGCACGCGTGCTCACCGCCACGGCGCTGAAGGCCGGCTACAACGCGGTGCACGTGCTCGACGGCATCTCCTTCGAGGTCGGCCAGGGTGAGCTCGTCGCCCTGCTGGGCGCCAACGGTGCGGGTAAATCCACCACCATGCGTGCGCTCAGCGGCCTGTTGCGTCCGGTCTCGGGCTCCATCGACCTCGCCGGCAGCGCGATCGAGAAGAGCCCGGCGCACCGCATCGTGCGGGAGGGGCTGATCCTCGTGCCGGAGGGCCGCCAGGTCTTCCCGGAGCTCAGCGTGCGCGACAACCTGCTGCTCGGCGCGCATTCCCGCAACGACGCGGAGATCGAGACCGAGATCGAGGCCATGCTGGTCCGCTTCCCGCGCCTGCGGGAGCGCCTGCACGGCCGCGCCGGCCTGCTCTCCGGCGGCGAGCAGCAGATGCTGGCCATCGCCCGCGGCCTCATGAGCAGGCCCAAGGTCCTGCTCCTCGACGAGCCCTCGCTGGGTCTTGCACCCGCCATCATCGAGGAGCTGTTCGCCACCCTGGCGGAGCTGCGCGACCGCGGCATCACCATCGTCCTGGTCGACCAGATGGCGGCCCTGGCGCTCAAGGTCGCGGACCGCGCCTACGTGCTGGAGTCGGGCCGCATCGCCCGCGCCGGCACCGCCGCCGACCTCGCCCAGGACCCCGCGCTCGAGGCCGCCTACCTCGGCGGCTTGAAGGCGGCGGAGTGAGTGTGGCCGTCTGCTCGTGTGATGATCGAGAAATTCGCCCTTCCTCGCAGCCCGCCTACTGAGCGAATTTCTCGATCTGAATCACACTAGCACCATGAGCTTGCTACTGTTCCACACCTGACAGATGATTCCCATGCGGCCGCAAATCAGTCAGTTTGCGGTCATGAGGCGAGACGATA
>JAIEQJ010000078.1 GCA_019747815.1 Hyphomonadaceae bacterium | reverse complement strand
CTCGCCGCGTCACGGCGAACAGGGCCTTCCGAAGATTGGTGAATAGGGCCGAAACCTTGAGGTTTCCCTAAACCCCGCCTCTCTTTCCCACCGGGCGGCGGGCCGGTTCGATTGTCTCGCACCGGCGCGGCTGTTAGCGGGTGGCGGTTTTGCACAGGAGCAAGCGCCGGGTCATGGGGGTGATGCAAAGCACGCGTATGCAGCTCGCGGCGAGCGCGCTGGTGCTCGGCTACCTTGCGCTGGTGCCCGCGTTCCTGAGCGATCCGCTGGTCACGCGCAGCTATTATCTCTGGCAAGATCGATATGTAGCGATCGGCCTGATCGCCTGTTTCGCCGGTGCCGCTGTCTTCGCTGGCTGGGTGCGCGTTGGGCTGCCGGGCTATGTCCCGGGGCGAGTTCCGATCCTGCTTGCGGCGGCGAGCCTCGTGTTGCTGGCTTGGTGGGGCACCTATGCGGTGATGCTCGACTACCCGCTCACGCGCGACGAAGTATCGGCCTGGTTCGATAGCCTGATTTTTGCCCGCGGACTGCCCGCCCGCGGCGTGGACGCGCCGCTGCGGCCATATCTGGATGCGATGGTGGTTGCGTTCCACTTGCCCATGGAAGGCAATGTCGCCGTCGTTTCGGCCTATATGCCGGGGAACGCCGCGATGCGCGCGCTTTTCGAACTGTTGGGCGAGCCTCAGCTACTCAACCCCGTGCTGCTCGGCGTGGGGCTCGTCGCCCTTTGGGACGTTGCGCGCCGCCTGTTCGCCGATGTGCCCTCCGCTGCCTGGGTGGTCATCGCCTGCTACATCCTCAGCGCTCAAGTCTTGGTCAACGCCATGACGAGCTATGCGATGATGGGCCACCTCGCTTTCAATCTCGTGTGGCTGGCCTTGTACCTCAGGGATCGGTGGTGGAGCCATGCTCTGGCGATGCTCATCGGAGCTTGGGCGATTGGATTGCACCAGATCATTTTTCATCCGCTCTTCGCCGGCCCGTTTCTGCTGCTTTTCCCTTTCAAAGGGCGTTGGCGGTTGTTTGCCGTATATGCCCTTGTTTACGCGACCGCGCTGCTCGGCTGGATGAGCTGGTATGGCTTTGTGCGGGATTTCGTCGGGGCGCAGCCACCTCCCAGCGAAGGCGAGGGCGTGGCGGGTTTCCTGCGCTATCGCGTCCTGTCCCTTCTGTTTGACTTCAACAGCTATGCCTTACCGCTGATGATGTACAATTTGCTGCGCTTCTTCACCTGGATGCCGGCATTTTTCCTACCTCTAGCCTTGGCGGCATTGCCGCTTTCGAGGCGCTATGGCGAGCTTCCGTTCGCGCTGTGGTTGGGGATCGCGCTCACCTTCGTGGCGATGCTCTGGCTGCTGCCCTACCAAGGTCATGGATGGGGATACCGCTACTTCCATGCGGTGCTTCCCAATGCGATTCTGCTCGCGGGGTATGGTTACCGGATTTGGCGGCAGCGTGATCCGCGTGAGGCCGACGGACTGGTCGTCGTTCTCGGTGCCGCCAGCCTGTTGTTGCAGATGCCGTTCCTGTTCTGGCAGGCTCATCGCTTCGTGGCGCCCTATGCGGCGCTCACCGCGCGGATCGAGCGCCAAGAGGCCGATTTCCTGGTGATCGAGACGCGCCCTCCGGGGAGCGCGATCGATCAGGTTCGCAATCGGCCCGACTTCTCCAACGTGCCGCTCGTGTTCACCAACCAGCTGATGGATCAGGACATGATAGTTGAGCTGTGCCGCCGGGGCACAGTGACGATGATCCGCCACGACCAGTATAGGCTTCCACAGTTCGGCTACTCGGAGGAGCGGCCCGACGACAATGTGACATGGCTGCTCCAGTGGCTGCCGCGCCAACGCTGCTGGCGCGAACCGGCTCCTTAAGCCGATGTTAGGCATAGTAAGGCACAGAAGGCGCAGGAGGGTCCTTCGACCATGCTCATGCTCCCTGCCGACATGAAGGAAGCGCTTGCGCGAAAACGCAGCGTGGCGGTGTTCAGTGGATATTTCGACAGCCACGGCGGAGGAATGGAGCTGGCCACCGCAGAGTTGGTGCGTGTTCTCCGCCAGAACGACTACCAGGTGCAGTGGGTTTCGCAGGCCGACAAAGTGAGGCGTTCCTCGCTGGACGACAAGCCCTTGCCGGGCACTGATCTCGTCTATCACCTTTCCGGAGTGCCGATGCCGCTCCCTGCGCCTTGGGCACTCGCCGGAATCTGGCGCGCAGTCAAACGCGCCGATCTGGTCGTGGCCGTGGAAGCCAATTTCATCGTTAGCGCTCTGGGCTTTGGTGTGGCCAAACTGCTGGGCAAGCCGACCCTTCTCATCCAGCACGTCGGGCAACCCTCGACCGTTTCGCGTGTCGCCAGGTCGATAATGGACTTGGGCGAGCGGCTCGTGGTTCGCCCTGCGATCCGAAGCGCCGATGCGCTCGTCAGCGTGAGCCCCCTCGTCGCCCGTTACTATGCGCTCGACCGGCCAGACGTCCTCGCCATCGGCCATAAACTTGATCTCGAGACATTTCGGCCGGCAGCCGGAGAGGAGGAGCGGCGCTGCGACCGCGAACGGCTAGGGCTTCGCCCCGAGGGCAAGATCGCCAGCTACGTCGGCCGCGTGACCCCCAGCAAAGGGATCGGCGTGATGGCACCCCTGGCGCGCGCACGCCCGGATTGGACCTTCGTTGTCGCCGGAAGCGGTCCCGTCGATGTGCGGGAATGGGGTCTGCCGAACGTGCTCCCGCTTGGCCAGCTGAGCCGGAACGAGGTTGCGAGACTACACCGCGTAAGCGACGCGGTGGTTCTGCCCAGCCCGTCGGAAAGCTACTCCATGGTCGTGCGCGAGGCGCTGGCCTGCGGTGGGATGGTCGTCTGCTCGGAGCAGATTCTGGAGACGGACCCGGCGCTATCGCCCTTTCTGAAAACCACCGCCGTCGATCTGAACGATATCGAGGGCACCGCGGCTCTTTTCGCCGGGATGCTCGACGAGGAACAGGACTGGTCGGACGACAGCGTCCGCAATTATTTGGAGACCCAGTGCGGATGGGAGGCGACTCACGGTCGCTATCTCGCCGTAATAGAAGCGCTGCTCCGTCCTGCTGCGACGCCCGACCCGTGACGGGCCGTCTGCGCCTGCTCCTCGTTGTCGTATCGGTCTTGCTTGCGGCACTGGCCGTGGGCCTCTGGCTGCATGCATTCGATGTCACTAGCACCGAAGTCGTAATGCTTTTCGCCCGGCTGCGCTGGTGGGTGCTCGTACCACTCTTCGCCTGCCTTGCCGCCCACGTGGCGCTGGCATCCTGGCGCTGGTCGCTCCTCGATGAGGCCCTTGGCGGATCGCCCGTGCCATTTCGGCAGGCTTTCGCTTTCGGCACGCTCGGCGTTGCGCTCGGAACCTTCCTTCCTCCTCCGCTGATGAATGTCGCATCGCGGAGCCTATCCAATCGGATAAGCGGCGGCAGCCCGATGCGCGGGGCGCTATCGGGTAGTCTCGATCAGGGGGCGGATTTCGCTGTTGTCATCCTGATGGCAGTGCCCTCCACAATCGCGCTGACAAGCGGTGACTTGGCGGTGTTCAGTGTCTTGGCGCTCGCCGCTTCACTTGTCGGCCTCGGAGTCGTCCTTCTCTTGCCGCATCTGGTCCGGGTGATTCCGTTTGTTCGCAACCGGCTTGACGGCCGCCTCGCCGACCGGAGCTTGCTGCTCCGGCTCTACGGCATCTCGCTGCTCAGGCTGGTCAACCTCACGGTCATCACCCTGCTGGTTTTCGTGGCTAGCTGCGCGGGAGATGTCGCGGCAATTGTCATCGGCGTGCCGATGATTACGCTCGCGATTTCGCTGGTCATGCTGCCTGGCGCGCTAGGCGTATCTGAGTGGAGCTTTTCTGTCGTTTTCGAGCGTTTCGATGTCGCGCAGCAGGACATCGTGCTCTTCGTGCTCGCCAACCGCCTGATCCTGACCGGGTTGTCGCTCGCCTTGGCAATGGTCACGATGGCGGCATCTGCCATGACCATCGAGGCGCGAAGGCCGAGGTCTGACCGCTAAGGCACAGGCAGGGCTACTGCTTCGTAGCGATCACCCGAATGGCGGTCGGCTGCCCGGTCATCTTCTCGCCCAGCAATTGGAGGGGATGCAGGGCGATGCCGAGGAGGAGCCAGAAAAGGTTGTTCGTCTGCCCCGCCAGATTGGCCATCGTCCGGCCCATAGTCGGCGCTGTGATCGAGTGTACCGCACGGACATTCAGCCCTCGGCCCTCGAGGATGGACACAAGCGACCGCCGGCTGAAGTGATTGCGGTGGAACGGCACATACCAAGCGTCCCAGAAGCGACCGAACACCTTGTTCCAGGCACATTCCACATTGGGTACCTCGACCACCACTGTTGCCCCGCGACGGGCCGGGGTGAGGATGCGGTCGAGAAGGCCGGCGACATCGTCATCGTGTTCGAGCACATGGAATGCCATGACGAGATCGAAGGAATCGGCCTGGGACGCCAGCGCATCGCTGTGCGTGTAACCCTTGCCGGCCAGTTCGGCGGGCGGACTGTGGAAGAAGTCACTACCGACCAGCTCGGTTCCGGGCAGCATCTCGCCCAGAACCCGGGTGAATTGTCCGCTGCCGCAGCCGAAATCGAGAGCGCGGCGTCCGGGTGTGCCGATTTGGCGAAGCAGCTTGCGCGCCTGGGCGCGGAAGGCGATGTTTTTTATGGCGCGGGAAATGCCGCCTTTGGTGTCGGGCTGATAGTCCTGGCTCTCGCGGTCGCCATAAAGGAACGACACATCGGCAATGGGTGGTTGGGTCACCGCATGATTGCAATGCCGGCACTGCCGGACCTCGATGTTTCCGACCATGCCGCTTCGATCGAGAAAGGACCCCCGGCTGACGAAATCACAGGGCTTCTTCGAGACCGCGCAGAGCATCGCGGCTTCTTGAGGTTCCTGGGAATCTGGAAACGACGCGCGCTGGGGAGAGAGGGACATGTCAGCAGATGCTCCGGGTTTCGCATGCAGACAGAATGCTGGAGTGTGCCAGGTAGTGGAGCAACTTGGCCTCCTTACGTCCACGCGTGACAGAGTCCAACAACAGCCCAGTGAAGAAGCTGAGAATACCGAGGATCATGAGTCCCGTCGCGAGGAGCGCCATGGGGAGACGAGGCACGGCGCCGGTGGCGATGAATTCGGCGATGACCGGAAAGCCCAGCCACAGGGAGGCGCCCACCATGAGCAGGGCCACGATTCCAAACAAAAAAAGCGGCCGTTCCTGCTTCAATAGGGTCGCGATGGTCCACAAAATGCGGGTCCCGTCCGAAACGGTCTTAAGCTTGCTATCCGAACCCTCGATCCGGTCCTTGAAATGCGTCGGCACTTCCCGGATAGGCATTTCCAGCTGGAGCGCGTGAATGGTCAGTTCGGTTTCGATCTCGAAGCCCTGCGCCATCGAAGGGAAGGATTTGACGAAGCGGCGCGAGAACACGCGATAGCCGCTCAGCATGTCGCTGAAGCCGTTGCCGAAAATCTTGCGCACCAGCGTGGTGAGCAGCCAGTTGCCGAATTTGTGCGCCGGGCGGTACCCGCGGCCGGTAGTGTCCACGCGCGTTCCCACCACCATGTCGAGCCCGTTTTCGACCAGTTCATCGACGAGACTCTGCGCCGCCGAGGCGTCATAGGTCTCGTCGGCGTCGCACATGATATAGAGGTCGGCATCGATATCGGTGAACATGCGCCGGACGACGAATCCCTTGCCCTGGCGCGGCTCGCGCCGGACGATCGCCCCCGCCCCGCGCGCCTCGGCCACCGAGTTGTCGGTGCTGTTGTTGTCGTAGACGTAGATACGGGCATAAGGCAGGACCGCGCGGAACCGCTCGATGACCGAACGGATGACGAGGCCCTCGTTGTAGCAGGGGAGCAGCACCGCCACATCGAGCAGCGTCCGGTCATTAGCCAGTGCGTCCGCGAATGGCCTGTTCAACACTTCCATTTTTTGCCGCCCCGCCGCTATGCCTCGCTTTGTCCACCTATCCAGGAGTGGTTAACGCGGCGTAAAAGCATCGGCCGGAGGTCGCGTTTGCATCCGCGGGCCAATGCCGCATATTCGCGTCCCAAACCCCGTTCAGTAAAGGCAATTCCTCATGTGCGGAATCATCGGCATCGTCAGCCAGACCCCGGTCGCGGATCGGCTCGTGGATGGGCTCAAGCGGATGGAG
>JAIEQJ010000059.1 GCA_019747815.1 Hyphomonadaceae bacterium | reverse complement strand
AGCGGCGCTGACGGCGATCATCAGGTGGGGGAATTTCAAGTGACCATACCCGGGGGATTTTGACCGACCCACGGGGCCTTCAAATCCCGGCGCGCGGATTTTGGCCTTCGCTCGCAGCTCGGGCCACCAGACCGAGTGCCCCTGGAACATCAGCATTGCGCCGGCTGCATCCGTGATCCAGCTTGCGGCGATTGAGCTTTTGGCGCCTTGCGTGGCATGCAGAACGTTCATGGACGTTTGCGCGAGCCAGTCGACGCCGTCCTTCCTGTTGAGTTGGACCTCGACGTGGCGGGCACCGATCGATGCCTGCTCGATCACGTGCTGCTGCAGTTGATTGACACTGATCAACGCATAGAGCACCGGCGGCGCCAGGGCGGTAATGAGCGCCACGATGACGCCAAGCCGTGCAATGAGCTTGCGGGGAGAAGCGACCCGTTTGCGTAAATGCACGCGCAATTCTGCAACGCGCCTTGACGTGGTTGCGCGAAGCCCATCCGTGACTGCCTGTAAGTGTCGCGCCAAGGTACTATGCATACGCTTCAGGTCCGTATTTCATATGAATCCATTCGCGGCGACCTTAGAATTGTATTCTAAAGAATTACCCAACCGATAATCTTTGAAGACCATACAATTGATCCTATCTGGCACAATAATGTGCCGCCGACGCAGGGATGCGCATCCGGCCCTTGGCGATGGCGCCTCGATAACCTTTCATTATTGATTGTCGAGGACGGCGCCTTTAGGCCGCGGCAACGAATAGCGTTGCATTCCCGGTCGTGGCTGCCCGGCGGCAAAGCTTAGCGACCCGGCGCTCCGCCGTCCGCATATCCCGGACACTACCGGCAGCTTCGCAGGGGTCCGTATAGCAATGCCACAGGTAGCCCGATCGCTCTCCTTTGACGATCGACCCGACAGCCAGGTGGGGATCGGACGTGAAGAAGAAGTTGACGACCCCGGTATGGGGGCAGCGCCGCTTTGACAGCATCTCGACCTCCCGACTCGGCGTGGGTACGCTGCCCCACGGCAACTCTTCGTATTGAATGCCAAATAGTAACTGCCAAAACGTCGCAATTGCACCAGCGCGGCCCGATGCGGTGGATAAGTTTCTGTGAATTGCTGGCGCTCGGTTGCATGAAAGAAATGGGCACAGACTTCTGTGCGCTGCAGCAAATGGACCGGTGCCGCGGTTGGGCCGGGAGTGGTTTGCCCAGACCGGAACGCCTAAATCGGAACGCCCTGGCCGGAAATGCACTTGCTTTCACGCGCCAGCCGTCCCACCCTCGTTCTGGTCGACCTCAACTAAGGTATTGAACGTGAACAAGCTTATCCTCCTTGCCCCGACCGCTGCCGTGCTCATCGCCGCGCAGGCGCTGGCGGCAGATTCCGATGCCGATGTCGAGAAATTCCGCTCGGCCTACACGTCGGGCTCCGGCTTGGCCTACGTCGTTGTGAACACCGAGAAGGGTGAGCGCGTCTATCGCTACGGCGATGCCTCGCGTGAGGCCGCCAAGAAGGACAAGCGCGGCTTCATGCTTTTCACCTGCGCCTCGCCCCATGTGTTCGTGATCGACAGCGTGTCCGACCGGGCTGCCTTGTCCAAGGCCAAGGTTGTCAAGGCGGGAGAGCCCGGGTTCGCAGAGCTTGATGCCAAATACCTCGCGGGGTGCAAGAACCCGATGGTCAAGTCGGCTCTTCCGAAGTCGAAGTAGGGTTGCGGCCGCAACGAGTGCGCAGCGGCATCTGCCGGCGCTGCCGCCGTCATGCCGGCTTGACATTCGTCTGCGCTTGGCGCGCAAGGTGCGCACATGAACTATCGGCACGCCTACCACGCGGGCAATTTCGCTGACGTCCTGAAGCACCTCACGCTAGCCCTGGTCATCGACCACTTGAAGCGGAAGGAAGGCCCCTTTCGCGTGGTCGATACGCACGCCGGTTGCGGCCGCTATGAGTTGGATTCCGTCCAGGCGGCCAAGACGGGCGAGTGGCGCGGCGGCATCGGGCGCCTGCTCGGTTCCGGCGTCAGCCCGTTGCCGCCCGACGTGGCGCAGGCGATGGCACCCTACCTCGATGCCGTGCGTGCTGTGAACCCGGCGCAGCAGCTTGCGGTCTATCCCGGCAGCCCGCTCATTGCGCTTCACCTCATGCGCAGTCAGGATGTGCTCGTTGCCAATGAGCTGCATCCGGAAGATCGGGCACAGCTCAGTTTGACACTGGGGCGGGACCGGCGGATCAGGCTGCTCGCGATCGACGGTTGGATTGCGCTCAAGTCGCTGCTGCCGCCCAAGGAGCGCCGCGGGGTCATATTGATCGATCCCCCATTTGAGCAGCCGGATGAGCTTGCCTGGTTGTCCGCAGGTTTGGCCGAGGCCTTGGGGCGCTTCGAGACCGGCGTCTATCTGGCTTGGTATCCGATCAAAGACCTCAAGCCCATTGCCACCTTCCACCGTACGTTGGCAGGCCTGGAGAGGCACGACTTGTTGCGTGTGGAGCTCATGATCCGGGACGGCCAGAATGCGCCCGACCGCCTTAATGGCTGCGGTCTGATCGTTGCCAATCCTCCCTACACGCTGCGTGAGCGTCTTGCCGCGGTCCTGCCTGAGCTGACGCAGCGTCTGGCCGAAGGCGCGGGCGCGCACTACCGTCTTGATGACTTGGTGCAGACCCCGCACGTTGCGCCGTTTGGACGAGCCGGTTCGCATCGGCGAAAGGTCGCCAAGCGCTGAGGCGGCAGCATGCTGATTTTACCTTGCGCAGCCCACGGCAATCATCGATACTCCCGCGCAGTCCGGGCGCGCCCATCGGACCCGGTTCTTGACTGCAGAGACTGTACTGAGATGACTTGCGCAGACGCATCAACGCTTTCTCGCGCGCCTCACTTTCCCCGCCGGCATCGGATGAGATCGTCGTGGCTTTACGCGTGTCGGCACGCATGCTGATGCAAACCATAATACTTTCCATCGGGGACTAAGGGAGGCGTCGTATGCGGCAGACCGGAACGGTGAAGTTCTTCAACCAGTCGAAAGGTTTCGGTTTCATCACGCCGGACGGCGGTGGAAAGGACGTGTTCGTCCACATTACGGCCGTCGAGCGCTCCAATGTCGGACCTCTGACCGAGAACATGCGCGTGTCTTTCGAGACCGAGCCGGACAAGCGCGGGAAAGGCCCGAAGGCGGTCAATCTGCAGTTGGCCGATTGAGCGATCGCGGTCCGCTGCCGTCGTGAGGCGTCCCGCGCGTCACCCGCGCGCCACGGGGTCGTGGAATTCGACCGAAAGGGGGCGTGGACGGGGGCGCTTGCCATGTGCAAGGCCCAAAATCTGGGGCAATGTTCCGGGCTCACTATCAAATCTGCATAAGGGGAGCTTCGGCAATGAAGACGTTCATTCGCGTGCTCGCGACCGCGAGTGTGCTCATGGCAGCAAGTGCAGTGGCGCAGGCCCAGTGTGTGAGCAAGGCTGGAAAGGGCACCGGCGGCAATGATGATTCGGCAAAGTTCCAGGCCTGGGAGGCGGTCCTCCAGGGGACGGATTGGGGGTCTTGGGGATCCTGGATGGCATCGAGCCAGAAGGTCGGCGTGGCGCCGGGCTACAAGGTGAGCAATGTCAAGTCGCGGTGCAATGTAGGCGGCATGCTCGGCAGAGAGTGCGTTGTCCAGGCGAAGCTTTGCAAGTAGCGCTGTGCTCTTGCGTGATCAAGGAGACGAGGGATGAAGGCCATGCGTAGATTTGTCGTCGGAGTATGTGCTGCCGCCGGTTTCGCCGTAGCGGCGGGGGCAGATGCTCAGGCTGCCTGCAGCCGCGTGAGCGTGAAGGGTGAGGGCGTGACCAAGGAGATCGCCAGAGAGATGGCCAAGATCAATCTGGATTTCGCAGTCTCATCCAAGGGTGCCAAGGCGGCTGGGCCCGTGGCCTACAAGTGCGGCGCTCCGGGCGTGTTGCTGCTGACGTCGTGCACGGCCAAGCAGCGCGCCTGCACCTGAGTGTGAGCTGGCCCCCGGTTCACAGTGGGGTTGGCTGCAGACTGTAAAGGAGGCTTCCTTGTTTCGACGGGGTGGCCTTTTTTACCGATCCGATGCAGGAGTTGTTCTCCCTGTTGAGGCCACGCGCTTGGCAGGTGGGCCGGCAAGTTGAGGGGACACGTATCCGATCGGCCTTCCCTGGGATTGTTTTTTAGGTTTTGGTTGCTTCCATGCTCTAGACTGATGCGCCTTCTTGTGGCGAGTTGGACAACATAGAACCGAAAGCAGGATCGTCATGAAGAACAAAGGCATGGTGGTCGCCGCGTGTGGCGCCCTTGCGATGTTGGCGTTCACGGGTGCGGGCCACGCCAGCCATCGCCAGCCGGGCAGTGCGCACCTCCAGCAAGGCCATATAGAGTCGGCCAAATCGCGCTACCACGGCAAGCGTTCAACACGCGTGCGGGGCTTTCTGGGGCGCCGCGTGGGCTTCTATTCCTACAGCGACCCTGACGTTATCAATGTTTACGGCGGATCGCGTGCCCGGTTCGGGAGCACGAACACCTACCGCGACCCGTTCATCGACCGGCAGACCACCGCGGGACCGTTCGATCACGGCTTCTTCTTCGATTCCGGCATCGGACCGCGCGGCGGTGATGCGCCCTACGCGCGGTGAGCGCGACCGCGCAGTCGTTCGGTGAAGTGCCGCCTATCGGCCCGAGGGGGAAATCGCGCATGCGCTTGAAGTCCATGCTTTTTGCCGTGCCGGCCGCCGTGGTCTTGCTGGCCGGGACCGCTGTTGAGCCTGCCAACGCAGCCTGCAAGCGGCTGGCGTTCTCCGTGAACGACTACGGCAAGGACGGCCCCATTCGCGACGCCAAGAGCCTGCTCGACAAGTATATTGCCGATTGGACCAAGGCGAACGGCATCAAGGGCTACACGGTCGGCAAGAAGGATGTGAGCTGCGAGTTGTTCTTGGATTTGCTTGTGTTCGACGAGCACACCTGCAAGGCGAGCGCGCTCGTGTGCTGGCCCGGGCCTGACACCACCGCGCCTGCCGCCAAGTCCGCTGCTGGCGGCAAACAATAGACCGCCCACACGCTGTCGGGGCCGCAGATGGTCCTGCCTTAGGCAGAGCCGATCCGCGGCGGTGGCTCCTTCCTCTCTCTACGCCGCCATTCTCACGCGGCCATGAGTTTCGCTGGCGAGGCTCCCGGGCAAGCGGCCTGTGGCCACTGCTCCAGCAGCCGCGGCAGGTCCGCCCTGGACGAGCGATAGAAGCGCCTGTGATGCTGCATCGGCAGTGTCCCGGCAAACGCCAGGACATAGTGGTTGTTGTCCCTGTCCGCGCAGCAATGTGGCGTTCGCCGGCCTTCGCCCGGCGAGTGCATGTGAAACCGGTGGCAATAGGGGCAAAGCACCGCCCACATGCGGCCAAGTCCGAGGCTGCGCATCTTGCGGCTCTCAGGCAGCGACCAGGCTGCAACGTGATGCGATTGCCCATTGGCTCCGGTCTGGAGCGCCTCTCGCAAGCCGTAGGCGCAGTCGGCCCAGACACCCGCCAGCCGCAGACGCTTGGATGACACAGTCTGCACCCGCAGCTCCCGCCACACCTCTACGGCGCGACCCTCGAGCGCCAAAGCCACCCAAAACCACGTGACGCCGAACTGAAAGAAGATTGGGCGGAGAAGCCTCGAGCGACGCTCATTGCGCGAGGCGTCGAACGCCCGCGCTGAGATGCTCCACGCAGTCTTTCCGTTCATTGCAAACCATATGTCTTTCTCCCCAGCGCCCGCCGCGAGGGTTGGGCGCGAATGGTTAACGAATGGTTAATCCATATGCTTTCTCAAGCTATGTGAATGAGTTGACGCTTCAATTCGCGGATCGGATGGGCGTTTGGTGCAAAGAATGGGAGTGGATGCCTCGGCAACTCACAGATCGCGCAGAACTGCGAATTGTAGGTGTCAATCGGCGCGGAACTTTGACCCTGGATCGGCGTGCAATCTTGACCCTTTCTATCGGTGATGTGCTTCTCG
>JAIEQJ010000036.1 GCA_019747815.1 Hyphomonadaceae bacterium | reverse complement strand
GAAAGGCAAAAGCAGGACGCGCCAGCTCCTGGGTAGCCCATGCCGCATACTGGTATCTGCCTGCAGGATTTCTGGGCCTCAAGGCAACGCCGCCTTCTCACTGCCGCCTGCTTGCCGGTTGAGGGGAAGCCCATGTTTTCCGACATATCACACGAACGTCAGCAATCGCTGCTGCGCCAGCGGAACCTGTTCGCGCTTACCAGTGCCGGTCTCGGCCTCGCACTGGTCGTAGCAGGGAGCCTTGCCGCCACCCGCGACCGCGAGGTCGTGCTGGTGCCGACTGTTTCCAAAGGGCTCACGGTGAGCAGCGCCGGGGTCGAGGCCGACTATCTCGAGCTTGTCACTCGTGATGCCGCCCTTGTCCTCCTCAATCGCAGTCCGGAAGGCCTCGATTACTGGATGCACGAGATCCTGAAGCTGGCGGATCCCGCAAGCTATGGGCAGCTCAAAGCTGAGCTCGTGCGGATTGTCGAGGAACAGCGCGGTTCGGACGTTACCCAGGCATTCGTGATCCGGTCGATGAGCGTCGATCCCAAGGGTCTGACCTCGGATGTGACCGGCACTCTCAAGACATTCGTCGGCGCGCAGGTGATTGCGAGCGACGAGTGCCGCTTCCGCTTCAGCTGGACCTACCGCGGCCTGCGCCTGGCGCTGGCAGGGTTCGCGCAGCTCCCCCCACAGGACAAATCGAAGGAGGCCCAGTGATGGCTTACCGAAAAGATGCCCACGCTCGGGTCCGATTTCTGAGTGCGGCAGCACTGCTCACAGCAGTAGCATCCCCCGCTCATGCCGCCGACCAGTTCAAGCAAGCGGCCGATGGTGCCGGGATCGAGTGCAGCGTTTCCGCGCGGGAACTGACCCGCTTTGCGCTGGTCGACGACCAGTTCGCCAGCGTCTCGAAGATCTCGACCGGGACGCCCTACAACGACTTTGCGGTGACCAACGAGCCGGTGCGCGGGGATATCTACGTGTCCGTGCCGGAAACCTACGCCGCCCGGGCAATCAGCTTCTTCGCCACCACGAAAAAGGGCTTCGTCTACAAGGTCGCGTGCCGGGTTGAGCAAATTCCAGCGACCCAGGTCTTCGTCACCAACCCCGCGATCGCGAAGAACCGCGCGGCGGACTGGGAAAGCCAGACCCCGCTCGAGACCAGCGCCGTCAGGCTGATCCAGGCCATGGCCAACGACCGGACTGTCGAAGGCTTCGAGGTCCGCCAGGCGAGCGCCATGCCTGCCCGGGTCGGCGATCTCGAAGTCCAGCTCATCGCTGATTATCGCGGCGCCAGTCTCACCGGCAAGGTGGTCCGCATCCACAATCGCGGTTCGAAGCCGGTGACGCTGGCCGAGCGCGATCTCGCGCCCCGCGACACGCTCGCTGTCTCGATCGCCGAGCCGAAGCTCGAGCCCGGGACCAGCACCACGGCCTTTGTTGTCGGCGCAAACGCGGAGACCGGCCATGACTGATGCAGCCAATACGCCAAGCCCGGCCCCTCTGCAGGCCGAGAGTGCGGCGCCATCCGAACTTTCCGGGCTCAACGCCCGCACTGCGCGCCGTCAGAAGCTGCTGCTGGGCTCATTGGGAGCGCTCGCGCTGCTCGGCGGGAGCTGGTTCATCCTTGGCGGTGACGACAAGGCCAAGACCGGCGATCCCAATGCGGCGCAGACGATCGACACGGCGGGCCTCGTCAACCGCGATCTCTCGCAGCGCGAGTTCGTCGCAACCTACGGCAACCGGCTGGATGCGGTCACGCGCGAGCAGAAGGCGCTGAAGGATGGGAGCATTCCGCGGACGGAGATCGAGTCGCAGCTGGCTGCTCTCAAGGCCGAAAACCAGGCCATGCGGGTCGATGGGCAGGCCGCGATCGATGCCATCTCCGCAGAAAATGCCGAGCTCAAGACACGGCTTGCCGCTCAGCCGGCGACGACGGCACCCACTGTACCGCCACCGGCCTATGGGCCGCAGGCGGGCGGTTATGACGCGCGGGGACGTTCGCCCCAGCCCAGTCCTGTGTCTGCAGGCGGTGATCCGCAGGGCGGCATGATCCCCTCGCCTGGCGAGGTGAAGCTGATGAGCTTCAGCTCCGACAAGGCAGGGAGCAGCGGTCTCCGGGTGGGCCGCCCCGATGCGCCGCCGGTCGTCGTCGAGGACTCGCCTGATTACCTGCCGCCCAATTCCTATGCGCCGGCCCGGGTTATCGTCGGCGTCGACGCCTCGGCGGGCGTCGCCAGCCAGACCGATCCGCTGCCAGTTGTGCTGAGGATCACGGGGCCTGCCCGATCCGTCATACAGAACGGGAAGGTTCTGACCACCCGGATCCAGGGCTGCGTTGTGAACGGCGCGGCGCGCGGGGATCTCAGCAGCGAGAAGGTCTATGTGAAGCTTGCCCGCATGACCTGCGATCAGCCTGGTGGCCGGGTCGCAGTGAGCGAGGTCAAGGGCTTCATCAGCTTCGCTGGCAAGTCCGGGGTTCGGGGTCGCGTCGTGAGCCGCGAAGGCAGCCTCGTCAGCCAGGCATTGCTCGCCGGGATCGTCGGCGGTTTCGGGCGCGGCTTCTCCGCAAACGCCAACAGCGTGTTCTCCGGCGTCACGACCAACCCCGATGGCAGTCGCTCTAAGCTCTCGGCTGGTGACATCCTTGGTGGCGGGCTTGGCCAAGGCGCCGCCGATGCCGCCGACACGGTCAGCAAATACCTGATCGAGCGCGCCGAACAGTACCAACCCGTCGTCGAGATGCCGACCGGCATCGATGTCGAGATCGTGTTCCTCGACGGCGTCTACGTGAGGAACTCCCAATGATCGAAAACTTGTCTCTAGAGCGGGATAACCGTCGCCGCCGCTGGTTGCGCCCGGCCGCAGGACTGGCAGCAATCATCGCCTTGTCGGCCGCAACCGGATGGGCGGTGGCAAGTCTTGCAGCCCCCACTGCCGCTCCGGACATGGCGAAGGTGCGTGAGGCACTGAAGCTGCGCCTGCCCAAGACGCCGATCGACGCGATCAACTGCAAAGGCCTTGGCGGTTTGTGCGAGGTCGCATCCAAGTCGACGCTCTTCTACGTTGACCGGGCTGCGAAGTATCTGGTGATCGGCCGGGTCTATGACATGGAAGCCCGTCAGGATCTAACGGCTGCACGGCTGCTCGCTCTCAATCCGGACCTGCTGGCGGCAGGGGCCGCACGGCGCAGCAATCCCGAAGCGCAAGCGGATGGGAGCCCAAACCCATCAGCAGCTTCAGCCCGGAACGCTGAACCGCGGCATGTGCAGCTTGGCAAGCTTCCATCAAATGGCGCGATCACCTGGGGCCCTGCCAATGGTCCACGTGTCGTTGTCTTCTCGGACTTCCACTGCGGCTACTGCAAGAAGCTTGAGGCAGAACTGAAGGCGATCGGGGCGCGGGTCGAAGAACGGCCGATCTCGATTTTCGGGGCAGAGAGCCGCCGCGACGCCGAGCGGGTGCTGTGCGCACCTCGGCCCGAGCTGGCGCTGCACATGGCCTATTCTGGTCTGGCGCTCGCCAATCCCAAACCCTGCGACACGAGCGGCCTCGATGCCAACGAGGCCTTCGCCCGGGCACACGGCTTTGGCGGCACGCCGGTGATCGTGCGCCCCGCCGATGGCGCCGTTCTCGAGGGTTTCCGGCCTGCTACAGTGCTCCGGGAATTCCTGCGCCCAACCTCCACCCGGGCTCCCACCCCAGCTCCGAAAGGATAACCCCATGCGGTTTCCATCACGTCTTCTTGTCTGCGCCTGCCTGGCCGGCTTCTCCAGTGGCTGCGCCACGTTCGGCACCAATGTCGAAGGCGACTTCACCTGCAGGCCGCCCAAGGGCGACTGCGCACCGGCCCACGTCATCGATGCCAAGGCAACGAACATTCTGTCGGCGGGCACGACGCCTCATGCCGAGACACGCTCCCGGTCGGGCGTGGTGGAGGCTGACACCACGCGTACGGCGGAGCGGACCCTGCGGGTCGTCTTCCCAGCGCATGTCGATGAGGCAGGAACGCTCCATGATGAAGCGGTCGCCTGGACAGTCATCGACAACCCGCGCTGGGCAACCGAACTGCGCCGCAAGGCGGGTGAGGACAAGAGCGGGGCCGTCATGCGCCAGGTCCGCCGGCAGTTGAAGGCCGCTCAAGCTGCGTCGGCACACGAAGCCGCAGACGGACACTTGGATGCTACCGTCGATCTTGCGTCGCCCTTTTCATCCGCGCCCACGAACGGGACCAGCACCCTGGAGACCCCGGGCGCTGATGCCCCCAGTTCCGAAAATGCAGTTTCAGATGCCTCGCCGCTGGTCCTCCCCTCCACGGCGCGCGAGGCCGTTGCCGGTGCCAAAGCACCGGCGGTCGAGGGGTTCGACACGCCGCCTCCCCCGCGTGGTCGGACCCCTCGGCCAGAGGCGGGGCACAGCGCTCCCGTGTTCCCCAGCGCCGCGGCGATTGAAGCCGCGAAAGCTGCGATCCGCCCCGCAGCCAGGGCCGGTGAACAGCCGATAGCCAGCACCCCGCAGCCCGAGGAACCCAAGTAATGGCCGAGCAACTCAAGTCCGTCATTGATCGGCTGCTTAGCGGATTGCTGGGTGACGCCGAGCACGTCGAAAAGCCCCGCCCCCAGCTGATGGTCGACATGCTGTCCGACTGGCTGCCCTACAGGGTCTATGATCCGGCAACGCGCCTGTACTTCAACGCACGCTCGAAGGGCTTTGTCCTCTCGGTCACGCCGCTGATCGGCGCGGACGAGCGCACAGGGGAGATCCTCGGGCAATTCTTCTCGGAAGGCTTACCAGCGGGCGCCTGCCTGCAGGTGCTCCACCTTGCGAGCCCGCGCATCAGCAGAATCATCGCCCCGTGGTTTGCGCCACGGTACATGCAGGGCGGCGTGTACGAGGCGATTGCCCGTCACCGCGCGCGGCGGCTCTATTCGCTCGTCTGGGAGTCCGGCTCTGCGGATGCCCCCTTTCATGCGCGGCATCACCAGGTCATCGTCTCGGTCGGCGTGCCAACATCGAAGGCGGTCAGCAACGAGGATCTCAAACAGACCCGCGAGGGGCTGGTGGCGATGCTCAAGTCGCTCAACCTCGGCGTGGTCGAAGTCGGGCCCGAAGCGCTCATCGCTGTCATCGATGATCTGACCTCGCCCACCACGGCGCCGCAGGATGATGCGGTGCCCTACAACCCGAACGATCCGATCGCCTCGCAGGCGATCCGCCACGACATCGAACTGGTCGTGGCCGAAGATCGCATGCGGCTGGTGACTGAGCGGTTCCGGCCCACTGGCAAGGTCAATGACGGCGTGCCCGAGATCGGGACCGTCTATCCTGATGCCTTCGATGTCCGGCATTTTGCCGTACGCAACATGCCATCGCGCTGGGCCCCGTGGGAATGCGCGCGGCTGATCGGCGACCTGTTCACCGACAAGCTGCGCTTCCCCTGCCCGGCCGCGACCATGCTGTGTCTCGTCTATCCCGACCAAGAGGCTGCATCGGCGAAGGCCGGCTTCAAGTTCATGCGGACAACCAGCCTCGCCGGGACCCGCAGCGCCAGGTTCCTGCCACGGATCGGGGAACAGGCCGCCGAGTGGCAACATGTTCAGGCTGAGCTGCAGGAAGGCCGCCGTCTGGTGCGCGTGTTCTACGGCGTGACGACCTATTCGCCACTTGGGTCCGGCGACCGCCACGAGCGGGCGATCAAGTCGATCTACAAGGCGGCAGGCTGGGACCTCACCGACGAGCGCTATCTGCAGATCCAGGGGCTTCTCGCGGCGATGCCGCTGACGCTAGCCGACGGGCTCGGTGCCGACATGGAGCGGCTGAAGCGGTTCAAGACCGTTCTGTCGACCACGGCAGCCAATATCGCGCCCATGCAGGGCGAGTATCTCGGAAGCGCCCACCCTCACCTGCTGTTCGTCGGTCGGCGCGGCCAGCCCTTCTTCTGGTCGCCGTTCGAGA
>JAIEQJ010000076.1 GCA_019747815.1 Hyphomonadaceae bacterium | reverse complement strand
TCTGCGAAGCAGTCTCTCCGGGACCCAGGGGCCGCCGGTGATCGCGCGCAATCTTCAATCCTGGGTACCGGCTCTCGTGCTTCGCACGCGGCCGGCATGACAAGCTGGCGTCACCCCGGCCCTCTCCCCACGGAAAGAGTGGGGAGAGGGAGAAGACAAGGAGAGAGGGCGAAGACGGAATGCCGATCTGTCCCCTCTCCCCGTCCTTCACGGGGAGAGGGCTAGGGTGAGAGGCAGCAACGAGGGTGAGGGAGTGCGCGTCACGCCCCCATCTGCGCGTGCAGGCGCCCGCGCTTGGCGAACAGCTTGTTGAGCGCCGAGACGTAGGCCTTGGCGCTCGCCACCAGCGTGTCGGGATCGGCCGCCCGCGCCGTCACGGCCCGGCCGCCGTCCACGGCGACATCCTCCAGCCGCACCGACACCTCCGCCTGCGCATCCGTGCCCTCGGTGACGGCGTGCACCTGATAGAGCGCGAGCTTGGCCTCGTGCGGCACCAGCTTGTGGATCGCATTGAACGTGGCATCCACCGGCCCGTTGCCGGTCGACTGCACCGTCGCCTGCTGGCCCTCGCCCAGGTCGAGGGTGAGCGTGGCCGACTGCGGACCCATGGTGCCGGCGATGACGGTGAGCGCCACCACCTTCATGCGGTCCTGCTGGGTGGCGATCTCCTCGTCCACCAGCGCCTCGAGATCCTCGTCGTAGACATGCTTCTTGCGGTCGGCCAGCGCCTTGAAGCGGTTGAAGGCATCCTCCAGCGCGTTCTCGCCCAGCTCGTAGCCCATCTCCTTGAGCTTGGTGCGGAAGGCGTTGCGGCCCGAATGCTTGCCCATCACCAGCGAGGTCTTGGACACGCCCACCGATTCCGGCGTCATGATCTCGTAGGTCTGCGTATGCTTGAGCATGCCGTCCTGGTGGATGCCGCTCTCGTGCGCGAACGCATTGCGGCCGACGATGGCCTTGTTGTACTGCACCGGGAACGAGGTTGCCGCCGCCACCAGCTTGGAGGCGCGGTTGAGCTGCTTGGCATCGATGCCGACCTGATACGGCAGCACATCGCCGCGCGTCTTGATCGCCATCACCACCTCCTCCAGCGCCGCGTTGCCGGCCCGCTCGCCGATGCCGTTGATGGTGCATTCCACCTGCCGCGCCCCCGCCCTGACGCCGGCCAGCGAGTTCGCCACCGCCATGCCGAGATCGTTGTGGCAGTGCACCGAGAAGATCACCTTCTCCGAGCCCGGCACCTTCTCCATGACGGTGCGGAACATCTGGAAATATTCCTCGGGCGTGGCATAGCCCACGGTATCGGGAAGATTGATGGTGGTGGCGCCCGCCTTGATCGCGGTCTCCACGCAGCGGCACAGATAGTCGATCTCCGTGCGGGTGGCGTCCTCGGCGGACCATTCCACGTCCTCCACCCAGTTGCGCGCACGCGCCACCTGGAACTGCACCATCTCCAGCACCTGCTCGGCCGACTTCTGCAGCTTGTGCTTGCGATGCACCGGCGAGGTGGAGAGGAAGGTGTGGATGCGCGGCCGCCGGGCGTGCTTGACGGCTTCGCCCGCACGGTCGATGTCGAGCTCGCCCGCCCGCGACAGGCCGCACACCACCGACGTCTTCATGCGCCGGGCGATCTCGGAGACGGCGTGGAAATCGCCGTCGCTGGCGATCGGGAACCCGGCCTCGATGATGTCCACCCCCATCGCGTCGAGGAAGTCCGCCACCTGCAGCTTCTCCTCGAAGGTCATGGTGGCGCCGGGGCACTGCTCGCCGTCGCGCAGAGTTGTATCAAAAATGAAGACGCGGTCGGTGTTGGCGGCCTGTTGCGGCACCGCGTCGTCGGGTCGCTGGGACATGGGCATTGTTCCTTGGATCTTGCCGCGCATCAGGCGCCGGCATCATGCAATGTCAGGTTTGGAGTCAGGTTTGGATTTTGTAATCCCCTGAGCATCCGTCCCGGCTTGAGCGAGACCGCCGAGGCTCAGGGGCCCATAAGGAGCAGGTTCAGCAGGCCGAGCGCAGCCGTGGCGGGCAGAACCGCGTTCGGCGCAGCAATGGAGCCATCCAAGCTCACGGGGCCTACTCGATCTCCGGGCGCACGAGGCTCACCTCATGCCGACCCAACACTTGCAACGGAGGCTACTTAAGCCAAAGCCCGGCGCCGATGGCAAGCAAAAACACTGTACAGCCCAGAATGCCCGGCCTGTCGCGCCGACCGCATGGCGCAGCATGGCAGCTAGTCCCATTCGCATGTCCTTGAGACACGGAACAGCCACACCGCCGACGGAACGGGTGGCCCCCAACGTTCGTTGGCTGGTTTTCACTCTCCAGGAGGTTCACATGAGACGCGTTGTCCTTGCCGGTGTCGTCGCCTGTCTCGGGATCGCCGGCGCGCTGGCCGCCAGTCCCAAGATCGACGCCGCCGTCAAGACCTTGCAGGGCATCGGCGCCGATGCCGGCAGGTTGAAGACCTTCTGCGACATGACCAAAGCCATGGACGAGGCGGGCGAGAAGGAGGATGCGGCCGCCGAAGCCAAGATCACGGGTCTCATGCAGCAGCTCGGCCCCGACTTCGAGGCCGCCTGGAACGCAGCCGACGGGTTGGACGACAACAGCGATGACGGCAAGGCCTACAACGCCGCCATGGACGACCTCGCCGGCAAGTGCCCGTAGGACGACCAGAGCCAGCCCGCCCACGAGCACGCATGCAAGACCAGCCTTCCCATGAGGCCGAGCCCGTGGACGCGCTCCTCGTGGTCGATGTCCAGCGCGCATTCGTGGCGGGACCCGGAGCCGTACCCGACCATGCCCGGCTCACGTCGATGGTGGAGGCGCTGCTGGAGCAGGCCCGAGCTGCCTGCGCACCTGTGATCTTTCTTCAGAACGACGGCCCGGCCGGCGCTGTGGATGAGCCCCATCGCCCGGGGTGGGCGCTGTTCTTTGCGCCGCAAGCGCACGAGACGGTCATCAGAAAGAAGGGCGACAACGGTTTCGCGGCAACCGGCCTCGATCACAAGCTTGCGGCGCTCCATGTGCGTGCCATCGCCGTATGCGGCGTGCTCTCCGAGATGTGCGTGGCGGCAACCGCGCGCGCAGCGATGGAGCGCGGTTATCGCGTGCTGCTGCCGCACGATGCGCACGCGACCTACGACGTTCCCGCGGGTCCCGGATCGGAGCGTGTGCCGGCGGCCATGGCGGCGAGGGCGGCCGAATGGTCGCTCGGCGACGAGCTCGAGATCTGTGCTTCGGCGCGCGAGGTGCGCTTCATAACGCGCCCCCAACGCCATGCGTGACATCGCGCTGCCTGGCGAGCGCGCGGCGATTCCCCTGGCATGACGATATCGCTGCCCCCGCTTCGGGCGCGCAGCCGTGCTGCGCTGTAAGCACTTGCGCCGGCGCCGCCAGCATGCATCGTGACCGCGTGGTGCCACGCGGGAGCTTTGATGCAGGCCGTGCCTTCCTCGCCCGGCCCCGGTCTGCTGCCGCTGCTGGCGTGGGCCACCGGGGCCATGTTCTTCTTCTATGCCTGGGTGCTGCGCGTGGCGCCCAGCGTCATGGTCGGGGAGCTGATGCGCGACTTCGCCGTCGGCGCGGCCGTGCTGGGCCATCTCTCGGCCGCGTATTTCTACGCCTACGCCGGCATGCAGATCCCCGTCGGCCTCCTGCTCGACCGCTTCGGGCCACGCCGGCTGATGACGGTGGCGGCGCTCGCCTGTGCCGGCGGCTGCATGCTCTTTGCCGTCGGCCAGTCTCTGGCCATGGTCACGGCCGGCCGGCTTCTGATCGGCGCCTCGGCCGCCTTCAGCCTGGTCGGCGCGATGGCCATAGCCGGGCAGTGGTTCCCGGCCAACCGCTTTGCCCTGCTGTCCGGCCTGGCCATGGCCATGGGCATGGCTGGCGGCGCGTTCGGCCAGGCCCCCTTGCGGCTCGCCATCGAGGCCACCGACTGGCGCACGGCGACGCTGTTCCTGGCCGCGGGGGGCGCCATCCTGTCGGTGGCCGCCTGGGCCACGGTGCGCGACAGATGGCGCGGCAGCGGCGGCATTGCCGTTGCGCTCTCGGGCCTTGGCGTTGTCGTCCGCGACCGGCAAATCCTCCTCATTGCGTTCACCGGACTGGGCACGTCCGCACCGGTGCTCGCCTTCGCAGGCCTGTGGGGCGTGCCGTTTCTGGAGGCCGCCTACGGCATGTCGCGTGCGTCGGCGGCAGGTGTCACCTCGGCCTTCTTCGGCGGCTGGGCGATCGGCGCGCCGCTGTTCGGCTGGCTGTCGGATCGCATCGGTCGGCGACGCGATCCCTTGTTGATCGCACTGGCGCTCAAGACGGTGGTCCTCACCACGCTCATCTACGTCCCAAACCTGCCGCTCGCCGCGCTGATCACGCTCAATCTGCTAGTGGGCTTGTTCGGCTCGGCGCAGATCCTGTGCTTCGCCCTCGTCCGGGAGAACATTCCCCCGGCGCTCAGCGGCACGGCGATCGGCTTCCTCAACGGGATCATCACCGGCGCCGGCGCCCTGTTCCAGCCGCTCGTCGGCCTGCTGCTCGATCTCACCTGGACGGGGCAGACCCAATTCGGCGCTCCCGTCTACCAGGCGAGCTCCTATCGGCTGGCCTTCGCCTCGCTGATCGCCTGCTGTGTCGGCGGGCTGCTGGCCCTGCTCGCGATCCGCGAAACCTACTGCCGCCAGCGGTTGGCGTGATCCTGCGCTCCCCGCACCGTGCCCCTCGTCATCGACGCGGGCGATCGGCCGGCATCGGCGGCTCGGGCTGCGGATTGAGCCCGCGCATCTCGCCCGGCTTGAGCCTGTGCCGCTTCCGCGTCCGGCTCGGCGGCTCGGGCTGCGGATTGAGGCCCACGGCCTCGCGCGGCGCGACGGGCTTGGCTTTCCCGCGCTGATCGGACTGGGCGAGCGACGCGCCCGAAGCGAGCGCGCATCCGAGCGCGATCACGAGAAGCCGGGCGCACTCGCGCCGCATCCCCATCGCGCCTGCGATCGGTGTCGTCGAACGTGTTGTCATGAAACGCCTCCAGTGGCTGGCCATGGCACTGATATTCGGGCGTTGCCGGACAAGCATGATCCGGCGCATCTGAACAGCCAATGAACATTACCCCCCGCAGGCCAGCACCAGGGCGTGATCGGCCGGATTGGTTACTTGCCGAGCAGCGGCTAGAGCGTCGTGCCTTAAGTGGGAATCGGGGATACCACGAATCAGCGACCTGTGATTCCCCGTGCTGGGAGGTGGA
>JAIEQJ010000054.1 GCA_019747815.1 Hyphomonadaceae bacterium | reverse complement strand
GCACCATCGTCCCCTCGACCTGCTGCCGGACCGGTCAGCCGCCGCGCTGGCGACCTGGCTCCGGCACGAGCCGCAGAGCGTCGGCAGCCGCGCTCCCTTGGTGCGTGGGCGTCCGATCGTGCCCGGTCGGCGCGGCGGGGCGGGTTGGTAGAGCGCTGCGTCGAGCCGCAGGCGGGTGATTGCCGTGATGCGGGCGCGGCGCATGGCGTCGAGGAACAGCAAGGCCGAGAAGCCGCTATCGCCGACCAGCACGAGGTCGCGCCCTGGCAGCCAGCGGCGAGCTTGCAAGGCGAGTTGGCGTCCGACGTCGAGCAACGGCTTGTGGCGACGGCCCTGCTCCTGGCAGGCGCGTTCGGACGGCACCAGCCCCGTGAAGAACGGCAGCGCCCAGACCCGCCCTGCCCATGGGATCGGGGCAAGCAGCATCAGGCTCATCCATCGCAGCCCGCTTGCCTTGACGAAGTGGCTGTCGGAGGAGCGCACCGGATCACGATAGATGCCGCGCGCCCGGATGCGCCGACCCCAGCGCCGCTCGATCGTGTCGTCGAGGGCAAGCACCACGGGACCGTGTGGGGCGAACGCGCCGACTAGCCGCGTGAGCAGGATGCGGCTGCCGGAGCGCGGGCACCACGCCGCGCGGTTGAGGATGCGGTGAACGTTGACGAACTGCCGCTCGTGCGCCCGGCCCATGATCCGCAGGACGCCCGTCACGGTGCGCCGACCGGGGGTGAGGATGGCGCCAACCAGCAGAAGCTGGGCGTGCCGCCAGGAGCGGTGGACGAACAGCGGCGCGAACGCCAGGATGAGCCCGGCGAAGCGGGCGGGGAGAGCGGGCATGGCGGTGTCTCTTGGCAGGGACGCCACCAGCCTATCTGTCACGCCCGCTTCGTCACCTCACCCCCCTCGACCGCCCGTCACATTGGCCAAAGTCGAGCTAAGAGCGTCTAACAAAACCATCGTTCGATGAAGCGCCAGAGGATGAGGGCTGCGGCCAGCGTCGAGAAGGCGAGATGGATGTCGGCCCGCCGCTCGTAGCGGATGGCGAGGCGGCGGAACTGGGCGAACCAAGCCAGCGTCCGTTCGACGACCCACCTGTGCCGTCCCAATCGCTGGCTGCTCTCGATCCCGCGCCGCGCGATGCGATGCTGGATGCGACGGCAGGTGAGCGCCTGACGACAGCGGCGGTGATCGTAAGCCTTGTCGGCATACAGCCGGGACGGGCGTTTGCGCGGCCGTCCCCAGCACTGACGGATCGGCGGGACGGCATCCACGACCGCCTCCAGCATGCGGCTGTCGTGCACGTTGGCGCCCGTCAGCTTCAGCGCAAGCGGGATGCCCTTCGCGTCGGTGAGGACGTGACGCTTCGTGCCCGGTTTGCCGCGATCGGTCGGGTTCGGGCCCGTCGCCGGGCCCCCCTTTTGGCGGCAATCGAGGCGCTGTCGAGCGAGGCACGGCTGAAGTCGATGCCGTTCCGGCGGCCGAGCCGATCGAGCAACGCCTGCTGCAGGCGGTCCCACACCCCGGCCTTCTGCCAATCGCGCAAACGCCGCCAGCAGGTCATGCCCGAACCACAGCCCATCTCCTGAGGCAGCAGTTCCCAGGGCGTACCTGAGCGCAACACGAACAGAATACCTGTCAGCGCCGCGCGGTCGGAGGTGCGCGGGCGACCACCCTTCGGCTTGGCCGGTTCAGGCGGCAGCAACGGTGCGATCACGGCCCACAGGCCATCGGGAAGAAGCTCCTTCGCCATCCCTTCCCAACGCCACACAACCGGTTTTGTTAGACGCTCTAAGCACTTATGGTCCGCGGTAGATTGCAGTCCGTCCCAAACCGGCCGACCCAGGAGCCGAACGCCGATGCGCCGGATCGGCTGGAAAGCCTGTTCGCGCATATGCACTTGTCCGCGCGCGTGTTCTTCAGCCTGACCTCACCGCGGCGCGGTAAGCTGACGGCGAGGTGCCCACGAGTCGCCGAAACGCCATCGAAAACTGCGGTTGCGCGCTAAAACCTACCTCCAACGCCACCTGGGCAAGCGGCATCCCGAGCCGAATCAGATGTTTTGCCCGATCGCAACGGCGTCCGACCAGGTAGCGGTAGGGTGGATCGCCGACCGTCGCGCGAAAGCAATGTGCAAAATGTGATGGCGACAAGCCCGTGAGCACCGCCAAATCGCTAATGCAAATGTCTTCGGCGAGATGGTCGTCGATGTATTTGTCGATGGCAAGCATCATCCGCGGCGTCAGCCGCCCCACAAACGACTTCACGTGTCCACCTGAGTAGCGCCTAATCAACTCGATGCCGATCACGAGAGCACGTGCGTTCATCTCGCCTGGCGAGATCGAGCCCGCTGGCCCAGTCGCCGCAGCAACGTACGTCAAAAGCTGATTATTAAGAACATAGTCGCGATGAAATTTGATGTCCTCTCGAAGTTGGGGTAGCCCGCCTAGACCAAGATCAATCGCAATCTCTTCGAGGAATGTAGCATGCATGAAGAATTGAGCAAAACTGAACGGCTCCTGTGACTCTAATTCATAAGCGAATCCGCTTAAACCAAGCGTCACAGTATTTTCGTCGGGAGTTGCTGATATTCCGCGCTGCCACAAAGGTGCGCGCATGCATTCGATTTTGTTTCCACTAATTGGGACCAAGAGCGTGAGGTCATCTACAGATGGAAGCACGGCCGATCCGCTGGACTCTATGACACCAACTGGTATAAGCCAACCCTCGCCGATGCCCGAGAGCGATGAAAGCTTGTTGCTCGTACTAATGGTCGAATCTAAACTAGGCGGTCGGGCCGCAAAACATAGCCTTTTGTCCATTTTGTTTGGCAGCATCAATCATACTCCAAAAACATTTACTCGGCGCAGGTTACTCGATACAGAAATCCCCAAGAGCGCTCACACCTCTCGTGTGCATATCGGAATTTTTAAGGGCAGGTTGGCTCTCAGCGAACTGCGCAGACGCATCGCACAGCGTTCTACATCGCAGAGCAGAACTCGCGGCGGCGTGTGCACTAAGGCCTCGGTCTGGAAGCGCCATCTGTGAACTCGGACACGGCGAGAGGTTGGGGAAGATCTGCGTCAGCGACCAATTCGGAGGAGGTGTCCGCCGGCTTCAGCCTGCTGACCTAACTGTGATGTTGCCCCTAAAGACCGGACAGGGCCTCCTGGATTGACCGGGCGATGAACTCGCGCGGCGCGCGGTAGTCGTGCGCACAATGCGGGCGAAGGTTATTGTAGTGCGCCAGCCAAACGGGAAGCTGGCGCAGCACGCTTTCGGCATCCGGCAGGACCGAAACACGCACGTAGTCACGCTTCAGGGTCCGCACGAACGCCTCTGCCATGCCGTGCTCTGCGGGCTCTCCAGCGGCGTCATTTTCGGCACCAATCCGAGGTCGCGGGCGAACCGGCGCGTGTCGCGGCCCAAGTAGCAGCTGCCATTGTCGGTCAGCCACTCGATGGGGCTCGGCAACTGGTTAACCGGCCCGAAGCGATGCTCGACGGCCGCCACCATGAGGTCGCGCACATCCTCGCCCGTTAGGCCCGCCGTGGTCGCCACGTAGCTCATCGCTTCCCGGTTGCAGCAGTCTAGCGCGAAGGCGACCCGCACCCGCTCACCGTTCTCAGCCGCGATCTCCAGCCCGTCCGAGCACCAGCGCGTGTTGCGCACGTCCACCGCCACCTTGCCCTTGTGACGACGCGTCTCGGCTCCGCCCGCGTGTCGCTGGAGCAAGAGGCCGTGCACCTCTATGACCCGGTAGACGCGCTTCACGTTCGGCGCGGGCCGGCCGTCGCGCCCGGCTTGGCGGCGCAGCAGGGCGTGGACGTGTCGGTAGCCATAGGTCGGAAGGTCGGCGACGAGGGCCTGGATCGCCGCCAGAAGCTCGGCGTCAGGCGTGGGCTGGCGCCCCCGCCGTCGCGCCACGGGCTGCCGAGAGGAGGCTAGATGCGGGCGCGAGACGCTCAATGCTGAAGCGACCGCGTTCACGGGCCGTCCCCTGGCCACGAGTTCACGCGCGAGGGCAGCCTTTTGGGGGCGGCGATGCGCTCCACCGCCTCGCGCAGGATCTCGGTCTCGAGCGTCTTCTTGCCCAAGAGCCGCTGCAACTCACGGATCTGCTGCTGGGCGGCGCGAAGCTCGGAGGCGGGCACCACCTCCTCGCTAGTCCCGGCGGCCGTGAAGGCGCCGCGGGCCATCAGGCGATGCCACGTGAACAACTGGTTGGCGTTCAGCCCGTGGCGACGGGCGACGAGCGAGACGGAGTGGCCGGGCAAATACGTCTCCTCGACGAGGCGCACCTTCTCCTCCGTGGTCCAGTGCCGACGGCGCTGGACGGAGGTGATCACCTCGACGCGCTCGGCGCGGGGCGGATCGTTAGAACTCACCATAGGGTGGGTCATAGGCACACACCTCCATAAGCGTGAGCCCCTGTCCGGTCATGTTGGGGGCTGCCTCAGAACTGGTAGAGCCGCGCAAAAGCTTCACATGTCTCCGGCGACCCGAAGGGGCTCAGGCCCTGATACCTGAACTCGCTTGGCAGAGTTGTGGAGGAGTGATGCATTGACGGAAGATCTTCGAGCCAAATTTCTCTAGCGCGGCTTGCACAACATGCGAGTCAGCTGCGGCCGAGGCGGATCGCCTTGAGAGAGTCGATGGCGATCCAAAGCGAAATGGCGAGCAGGCCCACGT
>JAIEQJ010000072.1 GCA_019747815.1 Hyphomonadaceae bacterium | reverse complement strand
CCTCACCGCCGCCCTCGAAGCCCACTTCACCGGCCAAAAAACGCCCTCACTCCTCCCCAGGGTGTGAACGGTTACCCGGATGATCGACGCTGATGCCTACGCTCGCTTTCAAAATCCAAGGACTGGATTGCGCCGAAGAGGTAGCGGCGCTCCGGGCAGAGGTAGCTCCCCTGCCCGGGGTCCGCGGTCTCTCCTTCGATGTTCTTCGCGGCAAGATGCTGGTCCAAGCCGACGCGTCCGCGTTGACAGCAGACGCGGTGGTAGCGGCCGTTGCAAAAACCGGAATGCGCGCTGAACCGTGGATCGATGAGCGGCATCAGAGCCCGCAGGGCGAGGGTGGTCTCAAGCACGCGAAGACAGCGCTCACGGTAGCGAGCGGCCTCCTTCTGGCGTGCGCGTTCCTGTATCACGTGAAGGCAAGCGGGTGGCGGGCGGCAATGGGAGGCGAGGAAGCGCTCACGATGCCGCTTGCGTCACAGCTCCTGTATATCACCTCCGCAATCGCCGGCGCCTGGTTCATCCTCCCCAAGGCATGGCGGTCGCTCGTGCGCCTGCGTCCGGACATGAACTTGCTGATGACGATTGCCATCAGCGGCGCGGTTGGCCTTGATGAGTTCTTCGAGGCGGCGACGGTGGCGTTCCTGTTCGCTGTGTCCTTGGCTCTCGAATCATGGAGCGTGGGACGCGCGCGTCGCGCGATTGCCAGCCTGATGTCGATCACACCCGATACGGCGCGCGTCTTGAATCCTGACCGTAGCGAGTCGATGGTCGATGTTGCGAATGTCGCAATGGAAACAATCATCATCGTCAAGCCGGGGGAAAAGTTTCCGCTGGATGGAACGATCAGCAAAGGTACGACGACTGTCAACCAGGCGCCGATAACCGGCGAGTCGTTGCCTGTCCCAAAAGCCGAGGGCAGCGAAGTATTTGCGGGCACGATCAATCAAGACGGCGCGGTCGAGGTCGTTACCACGAGACCATCGAATGACACCACGCTTGCGCGCGTTATCCACATGGTCGGGGATGCCCAGAGCAAGCGATCGCCAAGTGAGCAATGGGTTGAGCGGTTCGCCCGCTACTATACGCCGGCCGTCATGATACTGGCCATTGCGGTGATGACATTGCCCCCGCTGCTGATGGATGGCGGCTGGTCGCGCTGGTTCTATGAGGGCCTGGTCCTGTTGGTCATTGCATGCCCGTGCGCACTGGTGATTTCTACTCCGGTCAGCATCGTTGCGGCCCTCACGGCGTGCGCCCGGCGTGGCATCCTCGTCAAGGGAGGGCCGTACATCGAGGCGCCGGCAAGGTTGAAAGCGGTCGCCTTGGACAAAACCGGCACCCTTACAGAAGGTCAGCCTGAGGTCCGGAACATTGTGCCCCTCTCGGGCCATACGACGTCCGAAGTCCTGGAGATCGCCGCAGCCGTCGAATCACGCTCTGGCCATCCCCTGGCAAGGGCCATCGTACGAGCGGCGGAACAGCGCGGTCTAAAACCTGTCGCGGCCGAAAAGTTTCAGGTACTCAATGGCAAGGGGGCGACAGCCGTTGTCGGCGACAAAGCAATTTGGGTTGGCTCACACCGCCTGCTGGAGGAGCGCGGCCAAGAAACGCCCGAAATGCACGAGTTACTTGAGCGAATGGAGTCGGGCGGATCGAGCGTTGTGGTAGTAGGCAAAGATGAACACGTCTGCGGCCTGATCGGTATCGGCGACCGGATACGCTCGGATGCCGAGACAGCGGTCCAACAGATGCGCGCCTCCGGTATCGCACGAGTTGTGATGCTTACTGGGGACAATCGTGGCACCGGCGAAGCCATCGGCCGTCAAGCAGGAGTGGACGAAGTACGCGCGGAGCTGCTGCCGCAAGACAAGGTGGCCGCAATCGAGGACCTCACTCGCCAGTTCGGGCAGGTAGCGATGATCGGCGATGGGGTGAATGATGCCCCTGCGATGGCGCGAGCTACCTTGGGCATCGCGATGGGAGCCATTGGCACCGACGCGGCGCTCGAAACAGCCGACATTGCCCTCATGGGAGATGATCTAACAAGCGTGGCATGGCTGGTGCGGCATTCCCGCCACACGCTCAGCATTGTCCAGCAAAATATTTTCGCCTCGCTTGGCGTCAAGACGATCTTCGTCATCCTTACGCTCGCTGGCCACGCTTCGCTATGGGCCGCGATTGCCGCGGACATGGGGGCGTCGCTCCTGGTCACCTTCAACGGTCTCCGCCTGTTGAGCTCCAACAACACGCCCGGTGCGACGACATAAAGATCCTACAAAATCGAGCCTGCGTCCGTGAACAGGGAGGTTCCCGTGGCCAACTTTCATCGCTTAACAATCACGATCGGATCATCGACCTCTGCGCGGCGCCGCACAGGGTTGGCCAGTCTGTTGGTCATGGCAGCTTTGCTTGGCAAATCCCCGTCCGCGCAAGGACAGGTGCAGCTTGCCGACGACATTGTCGTGCTCTCGCAAGGCTTGCGAGCCCAAGAATCGGCGCGAACCAACTCACATCTTGGTGCCGCCCCCGGCGCTGCTGCTAGTCGTCTTCCGGTCGTGCCCGGCAGCGGCGAGCCAACACTGGGCGAAGCCGCCGCTCGCCCATTGATGGCACGGCGCGATGTTCTGTCGGCTGCCGCAGCAGCCCCGGGTAGTCTTCGCTTCGCAGGCGCGCCCGAGACGATCATCGCGCCTCCTCCTCGCCTAAGCCCGGCGGAACTGCCTCTCTACGGACCTTTGGAGGTTCCCAGCCAGGACGAAGAAGGACCGCCCGATGGATTGTCTCTCGATATGGAGATCGACCAGGTAAGCCGCAACAATTTCGACCTGCGCACGAAGTTTCAAGAGATTCCCAAGGCCCAGGCCGACATCTTATCCGCCGGCCTGCGTGGCAACCCGCTCGTCTTCGGCAGCGCCGATCAGGTGCCCTACGGCAGTTATTCCCCGCAGCGGCCCGGCGAGAATGGCTTTGGCATCACGGTCATTCAGCCTTTCGATGTCAATCACAAGCGACGTGTGCGAATCCTGGCCGCTCAGCGGGCAAAACGCGTGATCGATGCGCAGTACCAAGACGCGGTTCGCCTTGAAATCGACAATCTCTACACTGCCTTTGTGGATGTTTTGGCGGCACGCGAGGCGGTGCGCTATCTCGAAGCCAGCCTCACTGGCCTGGATGAGATCGTCAAACGAACGAAGAAACAGATCGAGGGCCGTGAGCGTTCGGCCATCGACCTGGACCGGATCGTGATACAGCGCGACTCAGCGAGCCTCGCGCTTCGAGACGCGATTGCGGCACAGAGCAAAGCGCTGGAAACTCTGGCTCTGCAACTCAATGTCCCTGCGGTTGCGGTCGACCAACTCAAGATACGCGGCTCAATCACGACAACGGCAGCTTCCGTCGCATCTGTCGAGGAACTCGTCGCCCTGGCTAAGGCTAACCGGCCTGATTTGGTCGCGTATCGTCTTGGCATCCAGCGTGCCCAGGCCGACGTGGACCTCGCCAGGGCGGAAGCGTTTCCCGATGTCTTTGTGCTCTACACACCCTACGGGTTCAGGAACAACGGACCGATCGGCGGTCAAAACGCGACATCATGGAGCCTGGGCATGATGGCGAGCGTGCCGCTCTTCAATCGAAACCAGGGAAATGTTCGCCGGGCAGAAATCAACGTTGCCCAGACCAGCACGGAACTCAACGGCATTGAACGTCAGATTGAAACGGAAGTTCGCCGAGCCTCAAAGGATCTTGAAACGGCACAGGCTGCCGTACGGCAACTGGAACAGGATATGCTGCCCCGCGCGCGGGCCATTCGTGACCGCACGCTCAACCTGTACAAAAGCGGCGAGGAAGGAACCCTGGGCTACCTCAACGCCCAGCGCGAATACAGCGATGTTGTGCGCCAGTATCGCGATGCACTTATCCGCCAGCGTCGGGCCGCCTTGCGAATCAACACGGTGATCGCGCTGCGGATTGTCCCGTAGCGGTCGCTGCAATTCGTCCTGCGCGGCCAGCACCGGCGACAAGGAATCAGCCCGCTAAGGCAGCACCTCGTCGACGCGAGGGTAAGGTCGTGGCCGAATGTCAGTCGGCGCTTGAAAACCAGCCACTTATCGGCGCTTCAAAACCAGCCAGCCTTTGAAGTGTGATCTTCCTCTCGGTTGATACGATTATCAAGTTGCGCGCCTGCGCATGGTCCGTTTACGCCGGGTGTGCGGCGGGTTCGGGCGTCACGTTCGCCGGCTTGCGCCGCGTTTTGGCGGACGAGGCGGCGCGAGCCGCGTCGTTGACAGGCGCCGATTCGCCAAGTTCATCATCCGCGGCGCCGGGGG
>JAIEQJ010000064.1 GCA_019747815.1 Hyphomonadaceae bacterium | reverse complement strand
TTGCTGCGGCGTCAGCGACGCGCGTTTATCAGCTATCGGCGCATTGAGTCACGTAATGCAGCGATGCAGCTGCATGACCTGTTGACCTCGCGAGGCTTCGACGTCTTTCTTGATACTCATGATGTGAGGCCGGGAGAGCCGTTCCAAGACGTGCTTTGGCATCGGCTCTGCGACTCAGATGTCTTGGTGATGCTCGATACCCCTACCTATTTCGAGAGCAAATGGACCCGACATGAGATCGGGCGTGCGCGGGCCAAGGAAATCCATGTTCTGCGAGTCATCTGGCCCGACCATACGCCGAGCCGGCTGACTGAACTGGCCGAAACGATCTATCTGGACAGAGCAGACCTGAGTGGTGCGGACGGACCCATTGTGGAGGCGACCTCAGATCGCATCGTACTCGCCGTAGAACGGCTGCGAAGCCGAAGCATTGCCTCGCGCTATATGTCGATCACCGGGCGCCTACGCGCCGATGTTGATCGAATTGGTGCTGCGGTCGCCGCCATAGGCTCACACAGGGCAATCGCGATCAAGCTCCTCGATGACCGGCAAGTGTGGGCTTATCCCATCGTTGGCATCCCGACCGCTGAACTTCTCAATGACGTCGCGGATAAAGCCCGGCGCGCCGACCAGCGCGAGACGCCAATCCTGATCTACGACCATGTTGGTATTTCCGAGGCCTGGGTGGCGCACTTGAAGTGGCTCGATGACAACATCAAGTCAGTTCGGGCAGTCAAGACCTCAGAAATCGGCTGGGCTTTGGCCGCGTGGGAGAGCTGAGCGTGGCCGATACCATCTTTCTTTCCGCCAGCGTGCCTGATCCCAGGCGGTCACCTCGATTTGCAGAGAGCGCTGATTCAGTCGCCATCACGGCCGCCGTCACAGCTCTGATGTATGTGACGCTCGGGCGACGCATGCTGGTTTGGGGAGGACACCCGGCCATCACCCCGATGATATGGGTCGCCGCAGAGAGCATGGACGTCGACTACGCGACGTGGGTCAAGCTCTACCAAAGCAAATTCTTTGAGGATGACTTTCCGGAGGAGAATGCACGCTTTGGGAATGTCGTGTTCGTCGATACCGTCGACAACGACCGCGGGGCCAGCCTGCGCCTCATGCGCGAGCGCATGTTTCGCGAGCAGCAATTCCAGGCGGCGGTGTTCATTGGCGGCATGGATGGCATTCTGGACGAGTATGAACTGTTCCATCGCTACCAGCCCACTGCCGACGTTGTTCCGGTTGCCTCGACGGGAGGAGCCGCACTGGAGCTTGCGAATCGGCTTGCGACACCTGCCCAGGATCTTCGCGAGGATCTCGATTATGTTGCCCTGTTCCACCGCCACCTGCACATCCAGACGCGGGAGCGACGATTTCGGAAGCTTGTAGACCAGCCGGCGGCGCTGGCCGATCGCCTGTATGGCCGCAGCGGCTAGGTCATGCCTTGCCGCAGCGTGTGGGGCGGGGCCGCATAGAATGATCCCCGCCGCTTCAGGCCTACCCGCCCCATCTCTGCAGCCGCTCAAGCCCGCCGGGTTCCGTCAGGTGCCATGCGCTGGGCGCTTTGCTGGAACGCCAAACAGCCTTCCTATCTGTCTGCTGCAGTCGCGCCAGTTCCCCTCGCCGGCGAAGGACAGAAGCTTCAGGAAGCGGGGGGCCAGCCGGCTTCTCGTGCTGCCTGTTCGATGGTGGTGGAGAAGTACATCTGCAACAGGCGCCAGTGCTGGCGAAGCGGAAATCGTTGAGACAAGGCGTAGGCATTCCCTGCCAGGAAGCTCGCAGGGTACTTCGCCGTCGCATTGGAGACGTAACTCAGTGGCTTGTAGTCGGCATATTTCGACCCGTCCCACTCCATGATCGCAAAGCCAGTGCGATCGTACGACGGTGCCAGCATCATGTTGTCGAGCGGGTTTGGGCCTCGGTTTGGTGTCGGAGGCGGCCCAACACCGTCGATATCGACGACGATAAACCCGTTACCACGCTCGAGACTCTTCGCGATCTCGTAACGGACCCAGTAGCTGCGCCACGTGTGCTCGCCAGTAACAACGACCGTCACGCTCGTGCCGTCGACCGCACCATCGATTGCCCGTTTGATCGCGCCTGGAGTGTTCTTGGCAGCTTCGTAGAGGCTTCGATCCGAGAATGGGCGCTTCGCGTTGGCGGCGCGCACGACATCGGAATTGCGCACGATGTTGACTGCCATCACGTCATCGTAGTCGAAACTGAAAAACACGTTCCGAGCCAACGTCAGGTCCTCGACAGAAGGCCAAGCGCGATGAACGAGATTCCGACAAGCAGCAGCGTGGAACCGTGAATCCCGATCACCGCGCCGGCCTTCAGGCACGGCCAGATCGGTTGCTTGCCGAACACGGAGGTCACATCCATTACGTATGGATCGTCATCGAGCTCACCCTTTCGAACCCGGTCATAGAGTCTTCTGAAAGCGCGCTCGCGACCGAGATACTGCGCATCCAGGTACCAATAGATGCATACAGCAAGTGCTGCGGCCGCAAGAGCAAGCCAGGCAGGCACTTTGCGCTCGATAAGAACGAGCGCGACGCCCAGCACTGCCGGCGAAAGCGCCTTCAGCGAGAACGCCGCCTTGTCCATCCGCTCGATCGCCTTGCCGATCATCTCCAGATGCTTGACGCGGTCGTACGGAACGTCTGCCATTCGTCTAGTTGACGACGGCCGGCCTGGGGACGGCAATCAGAAAACGCCGGATTCGCCTACCTGCGCCGCTTCTTTCCAGGCCACGGCAGAATGCCGTCCAGCTCGGCAAGGCCTTGTTCTCCCTCTTCGCCGGCTTGCGACCGATCCGCCGAAGGCGGCGGGAGCTCCTCATCCTCGAACCACAGGAGCGCGATCGTCTGGTTCCACTGCTGGAGGTGCCGGGCATCCTCCAGAAGGGTGCCGCCGCGGTCCCATGAGCTAAACCAGAGATCGGCTGCCGTCTCTTCCGGCCCGTCGCACACCCCGCCGCCATGGAGGCGTGCACAGACCGAGCCGGCGGGCAGAGCCATACGAGGCGCGATCCATGCATTTCCCTGCCGAAGCGTCGTCGACCGCGAGGCATACCGTACGGCGCCCTTCTCCGAGAGCACGAACGCGCAGGGGAAGCCGGCGACTGCGGCAAACCGGGAGCCGGCGGCGGTCGTGGAGGTCTCGAATTGGCCGGCCAACTCGTCTATGGCGGCGAGGCTGATTTCGGCCTTATCCACGAAGCGCTTGAAGAGGCCATAGGGCAGCAGGAGTTCTGCGGCGAACACATCGCAGAGGATCTCGTTAAGCGGCCGCTTCGCGTAACTCCACCATGGCAGCTGCTCGTGGTCGGAGGGCAGCCCCAGCACAATGTGGGCGATCTCGTGACAGGCGGTGAACCGCTGACGTTCCGGCCGATCATTGGCATTGACGCAGATGTAGTGGCGGCCGTCCTTCTCGAAGGAATAGCCCGCTTCGTCCGGCCCCAGGCTCTTGTCCTTGCGCAGCACGGCGCCGATCTCGCCGGCATACGCCTCTATGGGCACCGGCACGGCGGTCGGGGCGACCTTGTTGATAAGCGCGCGGGCCTTCAGCACTGCGGAAAGTTCATCCAAGTCCCTCGTCCCCCAGCATGCGCCGTATCCGCTCGATGGCCGTCCTGTAATCCGGCCTGGTCGGGCCCCGGAAGGCCATGTTTGCGGCCATTCCGAGTTCTTCGGGCGTCACAGTCTGATCTTCGAGGGCGTATTCCGCCAGTCCGATACTGACGTTGGGATGGCGCGCAAGATATCGCAGCAACTCGCTGTCGCGCTTGGTCGTCTTGAGGGCCCGAGTCAGCCTCGTCAGGGCCTCGTCCGACGGCGCTTCCTTCTCGCCGGTCTCCAACCGGTGGACATAGGCATGATCAATCTTTGCGAGAAGGGCCAGCTCCCGGAGCGATAATCCTCGTTTTTCTCGCAGCTTCCGCAAGAAAAAACCGAAGGCAGACTGGGCCATTGCCCCTCCTTGACAGGCGGAATTCCGCTACCTATCTGTTGTCCAGATGGGCAACAGAACCCACAATAATGGTCAATATACCTGACCTATTGCCGTATATCATCTTAGGAGTCCGTTGCCCATCTAGACAATGAGCCGCAGCCGCCGAGGTTGCGTCAAGACAGTGACCGGGACAGACGGCGTTTTAACCCCTCTGATTGCAAGGATCAGCTCATGGCTCGCAAGGTCTTCTATTCGTTTCACTTCAAGCGTGATGCCTGGCGCGCCGGCCAGGTTCGCAACTCCAACATGATCGCCAACGATGACGAGTATGG
>JAIEQJ010000099.1 GCA_019747815.1 Hyphomonadaceae bacterium | reverse complement strand
CGCCAGCCATGCGGCACATGCCTGCCCTGATAGCCGCAGCGATTGTAGAAATAGCTCAGCGTGTTCTCGCTCATCGGAACTCGGGCGCTGCGATTGCTGGGAAACACGATTGGTCCGCGCCCGGTGAGCTGCTTAGCCGTCCGCAGGACAGCAACTGCCTCGGGTGCGAGCGGCACAAGATGATCAAACTTTTCATCCTGTTTCAATTCACTGGCCAGCTTCATGTGACCGGCAGGGATACGCCATAGGGCTTGCGGGCAGAGCCCATCACCGTCCCAGTCGATGTTCTCAAACTCTGTCCAAGCCACGCACCGAATGGCGCCAAGCCGCTGAGCTGTCAGTGCCGCGAACCGTGATGCGAGTGCGTGGCGACAACTACGATGGCCGGTTGAGCGGCAACTATGATGGCCGGTAGGATCGGTTGTCTGGGCTGATCGTAGGGAGGGGCGTAGCCCCGACCGGAGAGCGGACCAGACAACCGGTGGCGATCTTTTTCCCCTTCTTTCGGGGGGGCTGATCGGGGCTGTGGCGGGCGGTGGTATCGGAACACTCATCGAACAACGAGCGATGGGTTTGCGATGCCGGGCCACCACATTTCCGATCAGCAGGTATTTCTCTTCATGACCCATCGTCGCCAACACACCCAGGCCGTCGCGGCTGCCAAGGCCGGTATCAGCGAGCGCAGCGCACGCCGGATCGAGAACGATCCGCAGCTTCCGTCCCAGAAGAAGAAGGAGCGCCACTGGCGCACCCGCGCCGATCCGCTCGAGCCATTCTGGCCACGCGTCGAGGAGTTGCTCCAGATCGACGGTATCATTGCCGTCACGGTCTTCGAGACGCTCCAGGACGAGTTCGGCGAGGATGCTGTTCCCGATGCGATACGACGAACACTTGAACGCCGGATCGCCCGCTGGCGGGCACTGCACGGCGGCGAGAAGGAGATCTTCTTCCCGCAGCATCATGAGCCCGGTCGGCAGGGCCTGTCGGATTTCACGGTATGCGACAGTCTCAAGGTCACCGTTGCCGGCGAGACCCTGGCCTATCGCCTTTACCACTTCCGCTTGGCGGCGAGTGGCTGGGAGCATGCGGCTGTCGTGCTGGGCGGGGAGAGCTTTGCCGCCCTTTCGGAGCACCTGCAGGATGCCTTGTGGAAGCTGGGCGGCGCGCCGGCCGAACACCGCAGCGATTCCCTGTCAGCCGCCTACAAAAACCTCGACGCCGATGCGCAGCGGGATTTTACCCGAAGCTATGACGAGCTGTGCCGTCATTACGGCATGCTCGCTACCCGCAACAACCGCGGCGAGGCGCACGAGAACGGATCGATCGAAGGTCCCCATGCCCATCTCAAGCGACGGCTCGATCAGGCCTTACGCCGGCGGGGAAGCCGCGATTTCGTCAGCATCGAGGCCTGGCGCGAGTTCGTTGAGGCGCAGGTCGCCAGACAGAACCGGCGGCATGCTGCGCACATCGATGCAGAACGCAGGGTACTCAAGGCGCTGCCCGCAAGGCGAACCACCGATTTCGCCATGGTCACCGTCGATGTCACCCGCAACGGCACCGTCGCCATCGATCGGGTTACCTATTCGGTGCCTTCCCGCCTCGTCGGACGGCGCCTCAACGCGCATCTCTTTGACGATCGCATTGAGCTCTTCCTCGGTCCGGACAGGGTAATGTCCACGCCGCGTGTGCGGATCAGCCATCCCCACCGGGGGCACAGCATCGATTTCCGGCACATGATCGGTAACCTGCGCCGCAAGCCTGGTGCGCTGCGCAACCTCGTCTACCGCGAAGCCCTGTTCCCCGATCACGCCTACCGGCGGGCCTGGCAAGCCTTCGATGCCCAACTCGATGGACGGCAGGCCTGCCGCGATGCCGTCGCGCTGCTCGATATCGCCGCCAGGGGCGACTGTGTCGACGTGCTGGCCCGGCGGATCGATGAGGCACTCGACAGAGGGCGCTTGCCCGATGTCGATGCGCTCAGGGACGAGTTCCTGCCAACCGCAAGATCGCAGCGCGATGTCACTATCCCGCCTCCCGATCTGCACAGCTACAACAGCTTGATCGCCAGCGGGGAGGTGTACTGATGACCCGCACCAAGGACCAGGCCGCCGCCGTGCTGCCTACCCTGCTCAAGGCCTTGCGCCTGCCGAGTATCAACCGCAACTGGAAGCGCCTCACCGACACCGCCGATCGCGATGGCTGGCCGGCCGCCAACCTGCTGGCCTCGCTTCTCGAGATCGAGATGGCCGATCGCTCCTCCCGGCGCATCCAGCGCCATCGCGACCAGTCCGGCTTGCCCGCAGGCAAGACCTTCGCCACCTTCGATTTCGACGCAGCCCCCGGCATCCGCAAACCGCACCTCTTGTCCCTCGCCGCCGGTGACGACTGGATCGAGAGCGGCGGCAACCTGCTGCTGTTCGGCCAGAGCGGGACCGGCAAGACGCACGCAGTTGCTGCCATTGGTCATGCCCTCATCGACACGGGGCGGCGCGTCCTGTTCTGCTCCACCACCGACATGGTCCAGAAGCTCCAGTCCGCGCGCCGCGACCTCAGCCTACCCGCCATGCTCGACAAGCTCGACAAGTTCGATCTCATCGTGCTCGACGATCTGTCCTACGTCCGCAAGGACCAGGTCGAGACCAGCGCCTTGTTCGAGCTCATCGCCCACCGCTACGAACGCCACTCGCTCGCCATTACCGCCAACCAGCCATTTTCGGCATGGGACAACGTCTTCCCTGATCCCGCTATGACTGTCGCCGCGATCGACCGCCTCGTGCACCACTCGATCATCATCGAGATGAACGGCGAAAGCTACCGCAAACGTTCCGCCGTCGCCCGTATCAACGCCGGCGATTACGACCCGCCGAATGGCGCCCCGGACCGGCCATCATAATTGTCGCTGGCTTCGCGCTCGGGAGCACCCTTGCTGAGGCAACGGGTAATTGTCGCCAGCGGCAATTACATGCCAACCATCCCATGCGCTTCAGACCCTCGCTTCCGGCCAGCGTCAGCGACAATTACCCAGCGTCGTAATTGTCGCTCGACGGTTGCTCCCCGCAACAGCAAATGGTAGCCAGAATTCACCAACCGGCGCGGCCACCTATCGGCCATCATAATTGACGCCGACCGGACTCCGTAATCGTCGCGCTACAATGCGAGCTTCGTGAGGGGCGAAGCCAGCTCAGCTTCAGTTTTGCGGATCATGTCATGCAGGCATTCAATCTTCACTATCGCTGGCCTTTTGCGCCCGCGTGGCACCGGCTTTAGCGCTTTCCCCACGACTGCGGCCGGATCTCTGACGGCTATGCCCTCGGCGATGGCCTGCACGAAAACAGCTGACATTCTCTGCCGAACGCGATGAGCCGTCTCGATAGCGCCTCGCTTTTCGATTTTCCTCAGAACAGAAAGCACCATCGGCTCATCAAGCTCGGCAATCGGCAATGCGCCGATCCAAGGGAATACCTCCTTCTCCAGGCTTGAGATTACGTCTCTTGCGTGGACCGGCGTCCACCGGTCTTCCTGGAGTGCGAACCAATTGCGGGCCACCACCTCAAAGGTGTTCGCTGCCGACATGGCCCGCGCAATAGCCGCCTTCTTCGCTTCGAGACCGGGGTCCCTGCCTTCCGCAAGTTGCTTGCGTGCCTCGATCTTACGATCACGCGCCTCTTTCAGCGAAACCTCGGGGTAGGCACCAAGGATCAGCCTGCGCTCTTTCCCCGCAAAGCGATACTTGAGCCGCCAGCTCCGATGGCCGGATTTGGCGACAAACAGATACAGCCCCTCGGAATCGGAGAGCTTGTAATCCTTGTCTTTTGCCTTCGCCTGTCGGACTGCCATCTCGCTGAGCATCTGTGCCCCCAAAACTGCGTTTTGATGCCCCCAGAAATGCCCCCAATCGTCGTGGACGCATACGGAAATATCGAAACAAATGCAGAACGATATCTAGCGCAAAATGGCTAAAAATCAAGGAAAACAGGGGTTTTTTGGACGCTTGCGGAAGGGTGTCTGGCGGAGAGGGTGGGATTCGAACCCACGTTACCGTTGCCGGTAAACCGCATTTCGAGTGCGGCGCATTCGACCAC
>JAIEQJ010000013.1 GCA_019747815.1 Hyphomonadaceae bacterium | reverse complement strand
TCCGCATCACTGAGCTCGTAACGGCGCAGCTGTGCCATCTCAACCTCCCTCGGTCGAGAGGGTGAATCACTGTTCGCCCCGCTTGGGAAGCCCCTTTATGAGTTTATGACCTAGAGCCCCTGATGGGCCGGCGTGTGCACGATCAGGCCGTCGAGCTGCAAGACAACGTGCTTGCGGTTGAGCTGGCCCAAACTCAAACTTGGCAAGCCCCGAAAGGCCGGCCGGCCGGAGCGGCTGCGCCAATCCCTTTAGGCTGAGGTGCGATAGGGCCGAGCACACGGGCAGCCGGCGCAACCTCCTGTGATCAGCCACTTGGAACGTCGAAATACAAATCATTGAGGCCTATCATAGGGTTCGTCGTCCACCAGATAGGACGATGCGGTCAGGATTCGTTGACTACCGGCCGCCTTGCGGCAGGACTAGGTCTTTTCCAACGGATGGGCCCACGCGTGAGCCCCGGAGTAGGAGACCAACCATGCGACAGATTCTCGGCGTCTACAGCGCACCCCGCCCCCACTGGGTCGGCGACGGCTTTCCCGTGCGCACCCTGCTGTCCCACCAGGACCAGGGTCAGCACATCAGCCCCTTCATCATGCTCGACTATGCCGGACCGGCCCGGTTCGAGCCGACCACGGACCGGCGCGGCGTCGGCGTGCATCCCCATAGAGGCTTCGAGACCGTCACCATCGTCTACGAGGGCGAGGTCGAGCATCGCGACTCCACGGGCTCGGGCGGGCTCATCGGCCCCGGCGATGTGCAGTGGATGACGGCCGCATCCGGCATCCTGCACGAGGAGTACCACTCGCCCGCCTTCGCGCAGACGGGCGGCAACTTCGAGATGGTGCAGCTGTGGGTCAACCTGCCGGCCAAGGACAAGAGCGCCAAGCCCGGCTACCAGACCTTGCTCGATGCGGACATCCCGACGGTCGAACTGGGCGATGGTGCGGGCAAGCTGCGCGTCATCGCCGGTGCATTCGGCGGCCGCAAGGGACCGGCGCGCACGTTCACGCCGATCAACATTTGGGACGTGCGCCTTGCCCGTGGCAAGACCGCGGCGCTTGACGTTCCCGAAGGCCACACGCTCTCGGTGCTCGTGCTGTCCGGCATCGTCGAGGTGAACGGCAAGGAGACCGCGCGCGAGGCTCAGACGGTGCTGCTCGCCCACGACGGCGGCGGCATCACCCTCGAGGCGAACGCGGACGCCAAGCTGCTCGTCCTCTCAGGCGAACCGATCGACGAGCCGGTGGTGGCGCACGGACCGTTCGTCATGAATACGGTCGGCGAGATCAAGCAGGCGATGCTTGATTTTCAGGCCGGCCGCTTCGGCAACGTGGCCGAGACGACCAACGCAAACTGACCGCTGCGCGGCCCCGGCAGGAGATCTGCCGGGGCCGCTTTCCTTTACGGCCAAGGTCCACGGCCGCGAAGGTGGACCCTCAAGATCAAGGGAGACAGCAGCCATGACCTGACACGAGGACAGTCGAAACGATACCCCAACCTGAAAACGATACGGATATGACCTGGAGCCCCCCATGGCCAACATCGCACTTCCCGCCAACTTCAACGGCAAGACGCCCAAGATCGATCCCGACAACGCCGCCATGCTGCTGATTGATCACCAGAGCGGCCTGTTCCAGACCGTTGCCGACATGCCGATGCCGGTGCTGCGACGGCACGCCGCCGCGCTCGCCAGGATGGCCACGCTGTGCAAGATGCCGGTGGTTACCACGGCCTCGGTGCCGCAAGGCCCGAACGGCCCGCTCATTCCGGAGATCCACGAGAACGCCCCGCACGCCAAGTACGTGGCGCGCAAGGGCCAGATCAACTCCTGGGACAATCCGGACTTCGTCGCTGCTGTCAAAGCCACCGGCAAGAAGCAGCTGATCATCGCCGCCACGATCACCAGCGTGTGCATGGCGTTCCCCGCGATCGCTGCGGTCCAGGAAGGCTACCAGGTGTTCGCCGTGGTCGATGCCTCCGGCACCTACTCCAAGATGGCGCAGGAGATCACGCTGGCGCGCGTCGTGCAGGCCGGCGTTGTGCCGATGGACATGGCGGCGGTTGCTTCCGAGCTGCAACGGACCTGGAACCGGCCGGACGCCGAGGAGTGGGCGAAGGTCTACACGCAGATCTTCCCGCCCTACCAGTTGCTGATCGAGAGCTACCAGAAGGCGCGCGAGGTCGAGCAGAAGCATGAGACGCTGGACTCGATGCGCAAGTAGGCGCGGGCAGATGCCGGCAAGCACCGCCCCGACCTGACGAGGTCCGCGCTCCAGATCCCACGCTATTTGGTCCCTCGCGTCAGGGCCGACGAATGTCTTTGACGTGAGGGCCGAACCGCAAACTATGCAGCGGTCGGAAGACTGCCTGGGCGGGCCACGCCCGTTTTAGCCGTGGCCGGCAGCAGGCAGGTCCTGGTGGAGGGGTGCCTTGCGGAGCATTGCACCGGTTCTGCCGCGCGCCATCTGCTGGGCGCCCCTGGCAGCTAATTTGGCGGTGGTCGCTGCGAACGCGCAGCAGCCGTCCCGCGAGACCGCGCCGGCGTACAGCCTTCTGCGTTTCGAAGAGGACTACCGTTACCTTCGCGATCCGGCAAAGCACACGGACGTCTGGGATCCGCTCAAATACATTCCCATCGACAGCGATCGAGGTTGGTACCTCAGCCTCGGCGGCGAGCTTCGCGAGAGGTTCGAGTACTATTCCAGCCCGAATTTCAGCCTGCAAGGGCAGTCGGCGAACGGCTATCTCCTGAGTCGCACGCTGCTGCATGCCGATCTCCACGTCGGCGACTACCTGCGCACGTTCTTCGAGCTGGGCAGCCACTTTGCTTCGTGGAAAGACGCCGCAGCGCCGCCCTACCTCGACCGCTGGGACTTGCAACAGGCTTTCGTCGACGTGCGGTTGCCGCTGAGGGCAGAAGAAGACCTTGACCCGGTTCTGCGTATCGGACGTCAGGAGATGGTGTTCGGCGCGCAGCGCCTGGTATCGATCAGGGATGCGCCCAATGTTCGCCGTGCCTTCGAAGGTATCCGGCTGGGAGACACGATCGGCGGCGTTCGCATCGACGCCCTCCTGACGCGCCCCGTATTGCTGCGCACGGGGGCGTTCGACGATACCGCCAACGACGCGCAGGCCCTCTGGGGCGTCTACACCACCGCATCTGTCAAGCTTCTGCCTGGCGCGAAGGCGGACCTCTACTATCTCGGATTCGAGAACGAGACCGCGATCTATGCCGCGGGCATGGGGCCGGAACGACGGCACACGATAGGCACACGGTTCTTTGGCGGGGCCGCGGGTTGGGATTGGGATTGGGAGGTACTCTACCAATTCGGGACTTTTGCCCAGCAGGACATTCAGGCGTGGGGCCTCTCCACCGACACCGGCTACACGCGCGACATCATGGGTTGGAAAGTCCGCATCGGCCTCAAGGCCGATATCGGCAGCGGTGACCGAAACGCGGGTGACGGCACGCTCGGCACGCTGAACGCCCTGTTCCCCAAGCTGGCCTACTTCAACCAGGCCGCCCTGTTTGGCCCGTCGAACGTCATGGACTTGCAGCCGACCTTCTCGGTGCAGCCCAATGAACGATTCAAGGTCACGGTCGGATACAATCCGCTATGGCGAGCCACCACCCAGGGCGCCATCTACACCGGCGCAGGTCTGCCGATCGCCGGCACTGCGGGGCAGCCCGGAAGATTCACCGCCCACCAGCTCTCCGTCGATCTCACCTGGCAGCTTGATCGCCATGTCCAACTCACCACCGGCTATGTGCATGTCGATACGGCGGACGTGCTGCAAGCCGCCGGCGGCCGCAATGTCGACTTCGTATATGCCTCCGCAGCATACAAATTCTGACCTGTGCGGAGACGCAGGAGCGGCCGGTCGCTCTACGATTGCGCCCTGGTCCTCAACCGCCGCCGCCGCGCGCAATGCCGGCGCGTGTGCCCATCGATCCGGCGTTCGATAAATAGATTGGCCCGGCAGCCTAGGCCCGAGCCTAGGCCGTGGACTCGATTGATCGCAAGGAAATGCGGATGGCGGCAAGCTGGATGAAGGCGAGGAATGTTGCCCCGA
>JAIEQJ010000029.1 GCA_019747815.1 Hyphomonadaceae bacterium | reverse complement strand
TGCCTGCCTCTACTCAGCATAATCTCGTGCTCCACATAACAGGTCTTATGCCGATATCGGCATAAGACCTGCTCCTGCCGTGCGTGGTCGCTCGCCACAGTGAAGGCGAGGAGTTGCTCGAGCGAGATGCCGTCTTCGGCATAGAGGTCGAGCAGCTTGGGTGAGACGGAGGCCAGGCGCAGCCGCTGCCTCACGACGTTGACGCTGACGAAAAAGGCTGCGGCAATGTCTTCCTCCGATCGTCCCTTCTCGCGCAGGGCTTGGAAAGCGCGAAACTGGTCGAGCGGATGCAGCGGGGCGCGCTGGACGTTCTCGGCCAGCGAATCGTCCTCGGCGAGGATGTCGGTATCGGCCTCGCGAACGATGCAGGGAACGGGCGCTGTCTTCGCCAGTCGCTTCTGTTCCACGAGCAGCGCCAGCGCCCGGAAACGGCGCCCGCCCGCCGGCACCTCGAACGTGCCGGTCTCGTTGCCCTTTGCGTCGAGCATCGGACGCACGTTGAGGCTCTGCAGGAGCCCGCGTCGTGCGATGTCTTCGGCCAGCTCCTCGATCGAGAGGCCAGCCTTCACACGCCGGACGTTCGACTGGCTGAGGAGGAGCTTGTTGAAGGGAATGTCGCGCGAGGTGCTGAGCGTGATCTTCTGTACAGTCTTGGCCATATCGGTCACTCCGTGACGGACGGCCGAGAGACCCTCTCTCGACCTCCAAATCCGTCGCGGAACTCGGCGCGGCCCTCTCACTCTCGCTGACCAGGCCTGTATGGCAACGACAAGGGTTCTTGGTCCGTCGTGCGACGTAGCGAAGGCGAAGGCAACGCGAGGGACTAGCGGCGGATTGATCCGATCGATCTGCCGACACATCCATTTTGCCATGGCGATCGCGGGGCAATCAGGTGATTGCGAATACCGTGGGCTGCACGCAACAAACGTCGCATGTTGGCGTGTCGCATGTTGGCGTTGACCTTCCGTCCGCTCGACCTACCCTTCGGGTCAAGGGAATGGAGTCTCCCTTTAATTGCCTCGTGGCTGATGACTCCTACTGTGTTTGAACCATGTGGTGGGAGGTCTTAGTGACCCCACCGCGTGCGGTGGGTTTTTTTGTTGCACCGCTTTGGATGCCAGAGGCGCAAACGTGGCGGTCGTTGTTAACCAGGAAGTGGCACTGACGGCCGGTGCGACAGGCATTTCTAGACTTGATGGTCTCCCGTTCGGGATTTGTGCATTTGACGAAGCAACATGCGCGCCAATGGCACACGACTTGCTGGTCGTCCGGTATGGCGTCCGACGATCTCCTGGCCCTCGAGGCTCGCGTCCGGCGCGAAGTCGAAATGATGGCGCACTCGCGCACCGAGTGGATGGCGCCGCAGCTACACCAAGGCCGACCCGGCGCAGGACGCGCCATTGGCGTTGCCGGTCGAGACGACGCCGCCCAGATCGCTGATGCCGAAAACCTGACCCTTGTAGTTGCGGGTGTGGAGTTCGCGCACGACCGGCACGAGCTGCGTGGCGATCCCGATGGGTAGGACGCCGTCCGGCTTCGCGGCGAGCCCAGCGGTGACCTGGGGTGGTGCAGCCACCGCCGACTGAGACGCCTAGGAATACGGGCGACGTCAGAAGCTTGCCGTAGTTGCGGGCCAGCCCCGCGGCTCTGACGCCGCTCGTTGGCGCGTGACTCTCGGGCAGCAGCCACAGCGCGAATAGCACGTCAAAGACCCCAAGCAGCGACAGGACATAGAAGATCGAGCGCCAGCCGAACGCGGCCGTCAGCGCGCCGCCCAGTAGCGGCGCCAACCCTAGGCCAAGCACGACCATCAGGTTCATGGTGGCGAGCCGGCGCGCGGCCTCCTGGGGCAGGGTGGTGTCGCGCACTATGGCGCATCCGATCACCATGCCGGCGCAACCACCCAGAGCCTGCAACAGCTGCAGCACGATCAGCTGATACACGTCGGCCACAAAGCAGGCGGGGAGCCCCGCCAGGGTGTAGAGCACCAATCCCGCGATGAGTATCGCGGCGCCGGCCGTAGCGGTCAGACAAGGGGCCGTAGGCGTGCTGGCCCACCGCGAAGCCGAAGACGTAGACACTCATGGTGAGCTGCATCTCGCCGATGCTAGCGCTGAGCGCGCGGGCGGCCTTGGGCAACGCCGGTACCAAGATGTGCATGCGAGTGTGCCGCTGAACGCGATCACCGTGAGCTGCCACAGTGGTGCAGTCACGCCATTTCCTCGGCCGCATCGAGAGCGCGGCAGACGTGCTCGAGCACGCGGATCGCAGTCTCGATGTCCTTGTCGCTGAGCCCGGCAAGCGCATCGATGCGGACCTTGCGCGCCACTGTCTCGACCTTGTCGGCGATCGCCCGGCCGCGCGCCGTGAGCACGATGATCCTGGCACGGCGGTCCTCGCCCTCCCGGCGCTTCACCAGACCCGCCGCCTCGAGACTGTCGAGCAGGCGCACCACCGAGGAATTGTCCACGAACAGCGAGGAGGCGAGGTCCTTCTGTCGGAGCGGGATCGGCGCGCGCGAGATGCGGAGCAGCGGCAGCCAAGTCGCCTCGGTGAGATCGTAGGGCTGCAATCGAAGATCGGCTGCGCGGCGCCATTGGCGGTAGGCGCGCGACAGCAGGGCGCTGAAGGCGGCGCGGCCCGAACCGGAACGGGACATGCCTCCAGTTGAATGATGCAGAAATAGTTGGCAAGTCATTTAATTGGACAGAACGGACACGGGAGTTGGAGGCACGCCCTTTATCGCGCATCAGAGTGGAGATGGGCGCGCATGATCGTCCACAACGCCCTGCGTGCGTGCCGGGCGCGCCGCACCAGATTCGAGGCTCGGACCTGCACCATGAACGGGTGACCACCGCGATCGCGCGCACCGCTGGTCCCGTGTCGGGCCGCGCCCGAGAATCAACTTCCAATGTGTACAGACACTTGAGAGAAGGATGCGGCGACGTCGCTGTGGCACGACAGCTTGCACCGCTCTTCGCGCATCCAGGCCAGCATCGGTGTCGCTGATGGCCTGCATGAGCACCGTGGTGAGGTCAAGGATGCGGGAATCCCCTCGAGCGCGGCGGCCAACGTGGCTTCCTCAGTGGCCCTGGAAGTCGGGGATCTCGCGCGCCGCCATTGCCCGCACCCCCTCGCGGAAGTCGCGGGTGCGGAACAGCCAGTCCTGCTCGACGAACTCGTGGTCGGTCGCCGCTTCGACCGCGTCGGCAAGACCGCGCCGCATGGTGGCGCGCGTGGCGCTGAGCGCCAGGGGCGCATTTTGCGCGATCCGGGCCGCCAGCTCGATGGCCACGGAACGTACCTGAACGAGTGGCACCAGCAGGTTGGCGAGCCCCATCTCGACGGCCTTCTCACCGGGGATGCGGTCGCCGGTGTAAAACATCATCTCGGCTTGCATCGTGCCGATCAGCCGCGGCAGGGTGACGGTGAGGCCGAAGCCGGGATGCGTGCCGAGTCGCGTGAAGTTGGCGACGAAGCGCGCTTCCGGGCAGGCGACGCGGAAGTCGGCGACCATTGCCAGCCCCAGCCCGCCGCCCACCGCGGCGCCCTGGATCGCGGCGACGATCGGCTTGGAAAAGCGGAATAGCCGTACCGCCTCCTTGTAGAGGTTGTTCGAGCCGACCTGCAGCGGTTGCGCCGGCGTGCGCTCCTGGGCCCGCCCGTCCTTGGAGAAGTCAGCGCCGGAGCAGAAATTCTTGCCCTCGGCGCACAGCACCAGAGCGCGGCAGGCGTCATCGCCGTCGAACAGCTCGAACGCTTCGCGCAGCTGCTGGATCAGGGCGCGGTCGAAGAAGTTGTTGGGCGGCCGGCGCAGCTCGACGACGGCGACGCGGTCGGCGAGCGACACGCCGATATCGGGATAGGTCGGGTAAGGCTGCACGGCAGCTCCGCAGGCTCAGGCGAGGACGTTGGCGGCGCGCAGGCGGCCGATCGTGTCGGCATCGAGGCCCCAGCGCGGCAGTACGTCGTCGGTGTCGGTGCCGGAACGGCGCGGCGGCCGCGGCACGGGCGAGGGCGTGCCCT
>JAIEQJ010000012.1 GCA_019747815.1 Hyphomonadaceae bacterium | reverse complement strand
CTCCGAGAGGGGATGATCCTGGTGAGGGCGGCGACGGCGCGGTTCTTGGCGGAGCTCGCCGTCGCTGCCCGGCTTGGTGGGAGGTGGCCCCAGTGGGGGCGGTCCCCGGACCCGAACCAGGCGTCCCCGGGTGTGGTGTGCGCGCGTCTTTGGGACGCGCACGCACACCCCCCGTAGGGGGGAGGCATTTTGCGGAACTTGCGGAACTTGCCTAAGCCACTGATTTCGTGAGCCAATTGGAAGTTCCGCAAGCAAGTTCCGCAAAGCCTCGCTGCGGAACTTGCGGAACTTAGTCAACCCACTGATATCGCTGGCTGATTCAAGTTCCGCAGGTAAGTTCCGCAGGCTTGCGGAACTTGCGGAACATGGAAGTTCCGCAGCAAGTTCCGCACAGTGCGATGACGCATCGAAGTGGCGTTTCATGCCTGGGCCTCCGGGTCGTTCAGCACCCAGATTTCCGGATTCTCGACGGGCAGAACTGCGTTGTTGGTCTCCGATTGGAAGTGCGTCGGCAGCAGCGGGACGAGGGTGCGCGTGATCTCGCCGGTCTCAGGATCGACCGTCTCGCCGTCCGTCCCGAAGAGCATGTCCTGCACCAGGAGGTAGCCCTTGGTGGATTTGCTGACGGGAATGCCGAGCTGGGGCGCGTAGCGCAGGAACTTGATGTAGCCCTTGTTGGCGAGGACGTTGATGCGGCGGGCAATGGTGTCGTCACCGCCCAGCCCGTGCGTGTTCTCGAATTGTGCGGCGAAGGCGCTGCCGGTGAAGACCTTCCCCTCGCGGGCCTCGTTGGCGATGATTTGCAGGATGACGTCGTGGCGCCGGCTGCGCTCGGCATCGAGCTTGCCGCCGATGTCTTTCCGCACCAGACGCTGGCCCGTGCGATCGAGCTCCACCCAGGCGCCACCACGTTTGTCGACCAGCATCGGCTCGAGGCCGGGCCCGTTGCGGAGCTCGACATGAAGCTCGCGCTCGGTCTGCTCCTCGTCGGGGCGGAACAGGATGGCGCCCGAGGTGTAGTAGCCGCGCAGCGCGCTGGCGCCGGACAGCGCCAGGAAGGGATCATCCTTCACCTGCTGCTTGCTGAGCTTCTTCGTGTGATGGGCAAGGATGATGCCCGCTTCGGGGGCGACCTGGTCGCGCAGCGCCTCGACCCGGCTCTGCAGAAAGAACATCATCGCCGCGTTGTCGTTCTCACCTTCGCCTGCGGGCCCGCCATCAAAGAGGTTGCGGATCGGGTCGATGCAGATGATGTCGGGCGGCGCATCGGGGAACGCAGCGTGGATGGCGGCAGCGACGAGGGGCACGCCCTGGTCGTCGAGCAGCATGCGCAGCTTGGGGGTGACGACGAGGGTGTTGCGGGCGCGGGCCACGACGGCGGGCTCGAGCCGGAGCTGCTGGAGGCGTTCGCGCAGGTAGTGGTACTGGATCTCCGCCTGCAGATAGAACACCCGCAGCGGGCGCGGTGCGGTGAATCGCAGGAACGGTGCGCCGGCCGCGGCGTGCACCAGCAAGCTGATCAGGAAATCAGATTTGCCGACCTTCGGCGCGCCGCCGAGCACCAGCATCCCGCCCGGGGTAAGCAGGCGAGGCCCGATAAGGTCGTCCGGCATGGGGGATTTGTCGTCGAGCAGCGCGCCGAGCGTGTGCGCGGGGATGGCGCTGGACGGCGGCGCAGTGGCGCGAAGCAACGGCGGCCCGTTCCGATCGACATGCAGCGCCCAGATGCTGTCCGCCTCCACCTTCAGGCGCGGCAGTGGCCATTCTGGCCGGAGGCAGGCGGCGTTGTACTGGCAGATCGCCTCCCAGCCCTCGTCGCCGGTCATTCGGCCCTCATGGACCATGCGGACGAAGTGGCCGATGGCGGCGCTGGCGCCCTGGAAGCGGGTCCAGCTGTCCTGGCTGCCCTCGCGCACCGGGGTGGTGAGAACCGAATCAAGGCTGGGGCGGGTGGCGCCAGCGGCAGCGGTGGGTGCTTCCAGGCCCGGCATGGTGGGCATGGACGCGACGGCCGCGGCGAAGTCTGGGAGTTCCACCTCGACCCTGGGGCGGTGGTCCCGGATGATAACGCGCCGCTGCACGCCATGCTTCTGGTGGACGGTGCCCGGCACGCGGATCGGCTGGTGGGCCGATCGGAAGTGCAGGTCGCCACCGACCTTGTCGGCGATCTCGCCGCGCAGCGCGCAGAGGCGGGCCAGGTCCTCGCCCTCGGCCGGTTCGGACAACCGCCACCAGGCGTGCAGCTTGGCGGCGCCCTCAACGGTGCGGCCCCCGCTCTCGACCAGCAGGGTGGGTGCGCCGAGATGGTGGCCCAGGTGCGCCAGCTTGGCGGCGATGTCGCCGGCGTCGAGATCGACCACCACGGTCTGCATCTGCAGCACATGCTCGGCGCGGGCCTGGCCCTGCTCGGCGACAGTGCCGGGGATGACATAGACGGCGCTGCCCTCGCGCGCGGCCCAAGTGGCGTAGGCGCCGAGGGATGCTGCGGCGTGCCGGTCGGCCGGGACCCATATGTTGTGCGGCTTGGTATCGAGCCCCTGGCCCTGATCGACGAAGCCGCGGACGGGGATCAGCCCATCGCAATAGCCGAACACCACGTCGAGGAAGGTGGCGATCTGCTCGATGTCCGGCGCGATGGGTGCAGCGGCCACCGGCATCGACTGCCCAGCGCTGGGAAGCCGATCGACGGCGATCTGCCCACCGGCGGGAACGTCGCTCACGCCATCATCCGGGCGCGGCGCGGCATCGTTGAAGTCGCCCCATGCGTTCATGCAGGCAGCGCCCAACAGCGTTTGGCCCAAGGGCAGAACCGGCATTCGAAGAAGTCGGCCTGGGTGGCAACGCGGGGCAGCAGATCGCCGGCGTCCGTCGCGGCCAGGATACGCACGGCCCGGTCCGACATGCGCTGTGCCAGCTCGGCGTTGAACGGCACCAGCTCGTGGTGCAGCTCCGCCGTGTCCTTGTTGATGGCGGTGAACAGGGCCGGATTGTCCGCCACGCCCGGGACGCTGGCGTCCATGTAGGCCTGGTAGACCGCAATCTGCGCCGCGTAGATCGGCTTGCTGGCTGCCACACCCTTGCTGGACGTCTCGCGCCACGACTTCGCGTTCATGGTCTTGCATTCCCACAGCGCGGGGAACGCCATGCCGGGGATCGCGGGGCCGCCGGCCAGCACGCCATCCACGTGGCCGCGGATGCGACCGCCTGCGACCGAGAAGCCGAACTGCTCGGCATGCTCGCCACCGCCACGGCGGGTGTAAAGATCGAAGCCGGCGCCGCGCAGCCAGGCGACGGCCACATCCTCCAGCGCGTGCCCGATCCCAAAGATGCGCAGCAGCCGACCGTCGAAGTCCGCCCCCTCATCCTTCGGCGCCTTTGCGAACTCGAACTGCAGTGCCCGCTCGCAGGCATGGCCGAGGCGCGACCCACCCAGATAGCTGCGCGGCGGTGCTGCCTGATTGCCGGCAAGCAGCGCCGCGTCGATGGCGGCATTCACATGCGTCGAGGTCTGGCTGCGGCTGTTGAAGTCGAGCATCAGAAGGGCACCTCCGCCGCCGCGTCATGCCGGGCGATCGCCTGCATCGCCTCCTGGAAGCCGCCGACGGCGAGCTCGATCAGGGTGAGCACCTGCGCCTCGCTCAGCTCCTGGAAGCGGGTGCCCCAGCCGATCTCGGCCATCGTCTCCG
>JAIEQJ010000074.1 GCA_019747815.1 Hyphomonadaceae bacterium | reverse complement strand
CCGCGACCGCCGCGTCCGCGCCGGCGGCTGGCGGCGGCGGCAAGATCCTCGGCGCTGGGCGGTGCGCCGATCCAGGTGACGGGCGCGCCCAGCATCTTCTCGATGTCCTTGAGCTGCTTGGCGTCCTCGGGCGTGACGAGCGTCAGCGAGCGCCCTTCCTTGCCGGCGCGGCCCGTGCGGCCGATCCGGTGCACATAGTCGTCGGACTGCCAGGGCACGTCGAAGTTGAAGATGTGGCTGACGTCGGGAATGTCGAGGCCGCGCGCTGCGACGTCGCTCGCGGCCAGAAAGGTGATGCGGCCCTCGCGGAAGGCATCGAGCGTCGCCATGCGGCTCATCTGGTCCATGTCGCCGTGCAGCGCGCCGGCATTGAAGCCGTGCTTCTGCAGCGATTTGAGCAGGATCGCCACGTCGCGCTTGCGATTGCAGAAGATGATGGCGTTCTTGACGTTCTCGGCGCGGATCAGCTCACGCAACACCTCGCGCTTCTCCCAGTCCTCGGTGGACGCGCAGTAGCGGAAGAGCTGGGTGATGGTCTTGGCGGTGGTGGCAGGCTTGGCCACTTCGATGCGGGCAGGGTCGTTCAGGAAGGTGGCGACCAGGCGCTGAATCTCGGGTGGCATGGTTGCCGAGAAGAACAGTGTCTGCCGGCGGGTGGGCAGCAGCTTGCAGATGCGCTCGATGTCGGGAATGAACCCCATGTCGAGCATGCGGTCGGCTTCGTCGATCACCAGGATCTCGACGCCGGTCAATAGGATCTTGCCCCGGCCGAAGTGGTCGAGCAGGCGGCCGGGCGTGGCGATCAGCACGTCGGCGCCACGGTCGAGCTTCTTGAGCTGGTCGTCGAACGACACGCCGCCGATCAGCAGCGCCACGGTGAGCCGGTGGTTGACGCCGTACTTCTCGAAGCTCTGTGCCACCTGGGCCGCCAGCTCGCGCGTGGGGGCCAGGATCAGCGAGCGGGGCATGCGAGCGCGGGCCCGCCCCGCCTCGAGCCGCGCCAGCATGGGCAGCACGAAGCCGGCGGTCTTGCCGGTGCCCGTCTGGGCGATGCCGAGCACGTCGCGCCCGGTCACGGCAACGGGGATGGCTTGAGCTTGAATAGGAGTAGGCTGACTGTAGCCGGCAGCCTGGATGGCGGCCTGAACTTTTGCGCTGAGCCCGAGCTCAGCGAAGGTTATTGTTTGCAAAAGAAAGGGTCCTCTCGTCGTCATGCGCCAGCGTTCATGCAACCCGCAAGGGCGCGAAGAACCGGCATCCGAGAGCGCAGGGGGTTTGGCACAAAGGGCCTAACGGGAAAGCATCAAAGCTTCGGGAAATGGCTTAATGGAAGCAATCCCCTGCGCCCGTATGCTTGGGTAAATGGCATTGTTCGCCGCGAATTGCAAGGAAGGTCGGGGGCAGCGGCCGCAGATCGTCGATGGGCGTGATGTCGCGGCCGCGGTGGATATTAACACTTTGTTTTGGCTTGATTTATTGCGGATGAGGCGGCGCAGTTGCAACCTCTGCACCCACCTTCCCCTTGGGCGCAGGCATCGGCTAGAAGGGTCGAGGGCTGCGTGGGGAGGCATATTCCATGCCTGCAAGGACAAACCTGGTCCTGGTGCCGGGCCTGCTGTGCACCGCGGCGCTCTGGGCGCCGCAGGTGGCGGCGCTGAGCGATATTGCCGACATCAGCATTGCCGACCACACCCTCAACGACAGCATGGAGGCGATCGCCCGCTCGATCCTTGAGGTTGCGCCGGAGCGGTTCGCCCTCGCCGGGCTTTCCATGGGTGGCTATATCGCCTACCAGATCATATGGCAGGCGCGGGAGCGGGTGACCAAGCTGGCGCTGCTCGATACGGGCTCGCACGCCGATACGCCCGAACGATCAGCGGGGCGCCGCGCGCTGATCGCCACGGCCGAACGCGAGGGCGTGCGCCGGGCGCAGCAGCTCCTCATGCCGTCGCTGATCCACACGGCGCGCCTTGCCGACCAGCCCCTGGTGGAGACGATCGAGCAGATGGCGGATGATACCGGGCTTGAGGCATTCAAGCGGCAACAGGCGGCGCTCATGACCCGGCCCGACAATCGGCCCCTGCTGCCCTATATTGCGTGTCCGACCCTGGTGCTGGTGGGGCGCGAGGATGCGCTGACCCCCGTGGAGCTGTCGCGGGAGATCGTCTCCCTCATGTTCGGGGCCAGGCTCGAGATCATCCCCGACTGCGGGCACCTCTCGACGCTGGAGCAACCCGACGCCGTCAATCGGGCGCTCAGAGCCTGGCTCGAGGGGTGATTGTCATCCCGGAATTCGCGGAACGCGAATATCCGGGACCCAGGGCTGCAAGAGCGTGTGGCCCTGGGTCCCGGCTCTCGCGCTTCACGCTCGGCCGGGATGACAGGATCACTCCTCCTGCAACCAGCGCGCCAGCACGCCGCCGATGACGCCGCCCAGGATGGGGGCCACCCAGAACAGCCAGAGCTGGCTCAACGCGGCCGTGCCGCCGAACACGGCGCTGCCGAGACTGCGGGCGGGGTTGACGGAGGCATTCGAGATCGGAATGGCCATGATGTGGATGGCTGCCAGTGTCACGCCCACGGCAATCGGCGCGAACCCGGCGGGGGCCCGGCGGTTGGTGGCGCCCATGATGACGAACACGAGAAAGGCCGTCAGCACCGTCTCGATCAGGAACACCGACATGAGGCCGGCCTTGGTCATCGACAGCGCATCGTAGCCATTGGCGGCGAATGTGGGCGGGGCGCGGCCGATGAGCGCGAACACGGCGCACGCGACGAGGGCGCCCGCGCACTGCGCCACGATGTAGCCGACGGCGGAGTTGGCCGCGACGCGGCCGCCGGCGATCAGCCCGAGCGTCACCGCCGGGTTGAAATGGCCCCCCGAGATGTGGCCGATGGCAAAGGCCATGGCCATCACGGTGAAGCCGATCGACAGGGCAACGCCCAGAATGCCGGCGGCCCCCGCCGGCGCGCCGAACGAGTAGAAGGCGGCTCCGAGCACCGACGACATGAGCATGAACGTGCCGATGAATTCGGCAGCGAGCGCGCGCTGATTCATGAGTATTCCCCCAGTTTGCGGTTTTCCAAGCCCACGCGCCCCGCCGGCGCATCCTATCAGGCCCCGAATCGCGAGGTCTGCTCCCAACCCTAGCAAAGCCGCGCTCAAAGCGGCACAGGGCGTGGGCGGTGACAGGCGTCGACGGCCTCAGGCGCTTGAGTCCGCCCCACGATTCTGCGCACGGGTGTTGTGTCTTGGCCCGGCGGCCCCATCTTTCAAGGAGATGCAAAGCGCCAGCGGCCTTTGTGATCTGTGTGGCGGCTGGGCACCTTAAGGAGGCAGACCACGAGCGTGGCCATGGACAGCCGAGAGAAAAGTGCCCGCCTCAAGCTGGAGGCGGGCCTGGACGAGGCGCTGGCGCAAACCTTTCCGGCCAGTGATCCTTTCTCTGTGGGCCGGTTCACCGGCACCGAGCCTCCGGCGCGACCTGTGGATCGCAAGGCGCCCAGGATCCCTCCAGGGGAAGCCGTGCCTCGCGGGCATCAGAAGGCGGCGCGCTAGGCCGTGGACTCGATTGATCGCAAGGAAATGCGGATGGCGGCAAGCTGGATGAAGGCGAGGAATGTTGCCCC
>JAIEQJ010000067.1 GCA_019747815.1 Hyphomonadaceae bacterium | reverse complement strand
CGCTTGCGGCGCGGAAGGATGGGGAGACCCGATTTGGCTCTTGCTGGGGAGAGAGGGCCGCGCGCCTCTCTTCCCGCCAAGCGCAGCATCAGCGCGCCGGCGGCGCGGCCTCTGCCGGCGCTTGGCGACGGCCCGTGCGACCGATCGTTACCGAAGGCGGAAACCCGCTCGCGGGGTTCCGTGGAGCCGGCAGCGCCGGCGGAATGGAGCGGGGCCCTAAGGGCGCGCCCAACTACCCAAAGAAAGATTCTTAAGCCGCACAACACGCGTATTCTCGCCGGAATCGAACTCCATCGTGGATTCAGATGCTGGGAGGAAGACGATGATTCTGAGACGTTTACTTATGAGCGCTGCGGCTTTGGCGGTCATGACCGCGACCGTCGTATTGCCTGGCGCTGGCGCGCACGGACAGACAATCGAACTGGGACCAAACGGGCTTCGGGTGAACCCACCGGAGGTGGTCCCGGAGGAGCCGGAAAGACCCTATCGCAGGCTCGAACCCGAGGGTATCACAGAATATGAGGCGATCCGCATCGCACGAGGCGAAGGCCTGGGCCGGGTCGAGCGTGTCCGCCAAGGCCGTCGCGGCTGGGTTATCGTCGGCATCGATCGCAATGGCGATGATATCCGTGTCATCATCAGCCGCGATGGAGACGTGATCGACGTTCAGCGTGACTGATAGAATGGACCGTCGTCTCGATCGTGAACAATCCCGATCTCAATGCTGAGTACGCCCTCCCGGAATCAGCCCCAAATACAAATTCCTGTCGCGTGCAGGAGGCGCATCATCATCAAGAACCTCGAGCGCGCGTAGCAGGTGCTCAGCCACGTCAAGGTGGTGTTCCACGGCCGCTTGTTTCAAGGCAGCAGCGATCCGCGCACTCAGCCTCCACCGACGCCGGGTCATGCCAGGTCTCCATTTTTTGATCGGGCCATATCCAATGCTCTGCTACAGGCTGCGCCTTTCCTGCGTAGGAAGGTCAAGCCCGCCTTGAACGATGCCACTGCAATCGACCAGACCGTCCGGAAGAGTCGCGATTGGCGGCGTTGGCTGCCGTGGCTTGGCGCGGCGATCGGACTTTCAACCCTTGCCTGGGTTCTTCGAAAGTTCGATCTCGATCGCTTTCTCATCACCCTGAAGGGTGCCGACCTGCGCTTCCTTGTTATCCTGCCTGCCGTGGTTATCGCGGAGCAGCTTGTTCGCGCCTGGAAGTGGCGGCAGCTTCTGTTTCCCCTCCGAGCAATCGGAACGATCTACCTCTTCGGCGCCATCATGGCGGGTTATCTGCTCGCCGCCCTCGTGCCATTCGGTTTTGGAACCATTGCCCGGTCCTGGCTGGTCGCCCGTCGCGAAAGCCTGAAGCTCACCTCCGTGCTCGCGACCGTCGCGCTCGACCGCCTCAGTGACGGGATCGTTTTCGTCTGCCTGATCCCGATCGTGCTTCTAGTGGTGACGTTCTCCGATCCCGGCGGCATTCGGGCCGGCCTCATCTGGGGTGGAGCCGGAATGTTGCTGCTTTTCGTCGTCCTGATCGGCGGCCTTGCCATCTACCGACAGAAGGCCTCGACGCCCGCGCTGGCGCGGCTGCTTGATCGGCTTCCAGCGCGTCTCGCCGCACCTTTGAAGCGGCTGTCAACCTCGTTCGCCGAGGGTATCAACTGGCCCGTGGGCTGGCGCGCGGGTGCAGTCGTGATCGGCAGCATCGCGATCAAACTGCTCGCGGTGACGCAATTCTTCTGGGCTGGGCTGGCCTTTGGAGTAGCCCTCGAACCGGCCCAATATCTTTTCATCATGGTGTTCGTCGGTTCGCTCGTGATCCTGGGGCACTTCGCACGCGTCGCCGGCAGCTTCATCATTGGCGCGCTTTTCGTCCTCGCTCTGCTGGGCGTGCCTGAAGAGCAGGCGCTTGCCATGGTACTGGTTGTCGAGGCTGCCAACCTTCTCAGCGTTGCGGGAATTGGCGCTCTTGCCTTGTGGAGCCAAGGCATCGCGATCTCCGCCGTGCGGGCGGAAGCCGCAGCGCGAGGGAGGTAAAAACCTCCGATTGGGGGGTGGGTCATCCCGCGCGCAGAAATCAGGCGAGGCATTTTTTTGCTCTGCGTGTGGAACCTGTACGAACTCCGGCTTTGTTTACCCATGGACGGCGCCGCGGAGTTCACCGCCTCACCGGTTCAAACAGACCGCTGGCTCTCCTAGCGCTCGACCGTCTGGCACAGCGGCAAAAGGAAGACGGACATGATGCAAGAGATGATGAACGGGCCAATGTCGTGGGGCATGTGGCTAATTTGCTTGCTTTTGCTTGTAGTCCTCGGACTCGCAGCTGCCGGCCTCGTGAAGTACCTCCGAAGCTGATTGGTTGCGCGCCAACAAATTAGCGCTGTAAGGACGGCGAACGCCGATTATTGTGGAGAATATTGAATGCTATCGAAGCGCAAAGATATCCTGATTCAAGACGAAACAGGCGGCCAAGCTGCGGTACCGCGCGGCACATTCTTGTTTATCGCTGCGCTGCATATCCTTTGCTGTGGAGTGCCGTTGCTGTTGCTCTCGGGGGTATCATTAGCGTTTCTCGTACCTCTTTGGCCTGTTGCGGGCGCTATTTTGGCGGTGGTCGGGGTGATCGGTTTTGCTTGGTATCTCAAGCGTGGCTGCGCAACCTGCCCGCGCAACGAAGGCTGCACCGTCCAGCGGAAAGCGGAGGACCAAAATGGCCAAGGCATATGATCTTGTGATCATCGGAACCGGCACTGCAGCAATGGTGGCGAGCCAGCGGACAGCCGCTGCCGGCTGGAAGGTCGCGGTCATCGATTTTCGTCCGTTCGGCGGGACCTGTGCGCTGCGCGGATGCGATCCCAAGAAAATGTTGATCGGCGGTGCCACTGCCATCGATCATGTCCGGCGTATGAGGTGCAAAGGGCCTGAAGGTGAGGTGCGCCTCAATTGGCCAGAGCTGATCGCGTTCAAGCGCAGCTTTACCGATCCGGTCCCCGCGAAAAACGAGCAGCGCTATGCGGAAAAAGGGATCGAAACATTCCACGGTCACGCGCGATTCACTGGCCGAAACACCGTCGAGGTTGCCGGTGAGACGCTCGAGGCGCGGCACATCTTGATCGCAGCGGGCGCGGAGCCCATCCAGCTCGGCATTCCCGGCGAAGAGTATCTTGCCACGAGCGAGGATTTTCTTGCGCTGGAGCAACTTCCAAAGCGGATCGTTCTGGTAGGGGGAGGCTTTATCGCGGCGGAATTCTCACACATCGCAGCGCGGGCCGGCGCCGAAGTCACGATCCTCCAGCGCGGGCCGCGCATGCTGCCCAATTTCGATCCGGATCTGGTCGAAGTCCTGATGGAAAAATTCTGCGAGATCGGCGTCAATGTGAAGGTCGATACCGCAGTCGAGGGAATCGAGAAGGACGGCTCCGGTTTCGTTGTGCGCGCTACCTCGGACGGGCAACCCCGGACTTTCAAAGCCGATCTTGTGGTCCATTCTGCAGGACGGGCCCCTGCGCTTGAATCGCTTGATCTGGA
>JAIEQJ010000110.1 GCA_019747815.1 Hyphomonadaceae bacterium | reverse complement strand
CTGAGCCTGTCGAAGCACGATTTTGGTGGGCGCGGCCCGTCCTTCGACAGGCTCAGGACGAGGGCGGCGGATGCGGCTCAGGGCGCGGGCGGCGGGTGTGGGACGCAGGCGAGCGAGCGCTGTCATCACCTGTCGAGCTCGCTCCAATTGTCGAGCTTGCTCCAACCCCGTGCTGAGCCCTGAGCCTGTCGACGGGTCGAAGCACGGCTTGGGCCCGCGGCGCGTCCTTCGACGGAGCTCAGGACGAGGTGGCGGATGCGGCGCGGGACGCGGGCGGCGGTGCGGCTCGGGACGAGGGTGGCGGATGCGGCTCGCTATCCCCGCCCCCTCCTGCGCGCGCTAGGCTGCAACCATGACCGTCTATCCCCCACCTCTCCATCCCCCACCGCTCCATCCCATGGCCGACCCCGGTCCCTCCCCCGGGGCGCTCGCGCTCTATCGCAGCCTGCGCCGCACCGGCGGCTCGCTGCGCATCGGCACCCTCCTCAAGCGGGCCACAGACGCGGACCGCGTTGCGCTCTGCGCCGCCATCGACGAGCTCTCCGAGCGCTACTGGATCACCGTCATCTTGTGCAAGCACGCCGCGGACACGCCCGGCCAATCCTACCCCCTCGACGACATCGACCGCCTGCGCATCACCCGCTACGGCCGCCGCAAATATGCCCAGTGGACGGGACGCTAGTGTGATGATCGAGAAATTCGCCCTTCCTCGCAGCACGCCTGTTGAGCGAATTTCTCGATCTGAATCACACTAGAACCATGAGCTTGCTAGTGTCCTTTCGATCGCGAAGTTCGTTCAGCGCCTGCTGCAAGTTCCGGCGAACTTCGCGATCGGGACACTAGGCGCTCTTGCCCCTCTTCTCCCCACTCTTTCTGTGGGAGAGGGCCCCTCACCCTCTCCCACACCCTCTCCCCGTGCAGGCGGAGAGAGGGAACGCGGGAGCGGGCGGGCGCAAGGCTCTTCTCCCTCGTGTGGCGCAGCTATCGCCGATCCGCCCGCCCGCAGTATAGATTGCCCCCATGAGCCGATACGACTTCTCCGCCCAGCGCCTCCATGTCGACGCCGATCTGGGCCAGGGCGCCACGGTTGCCTGCACACCCCAACAGGCCAATTATCTGCGCAACGTGCTGCGCCTGAAGCCCGGCGATCCCATCCTGGTCTTCAACGGGCGCGACGGGGAATGGCGCGCGCAGATCGCCGATGCCGGCAAGCGCGCAACCTCGCTCTCGATCGGCGAGCAGGTGCGCACCCAGCAGGGCGGCCCCGACATCGACCACCTGTTCGCGCCGCTCAAGCGCGCCCGGCTCGACTACATGGTGGAGAAGGCGACCGAGATGGGCGTCGCCCGCCTGCGCCCCGTCCTCACCCGGCGCACGACGCCCGAGCGCGTCAACACCGAGCGCATGCTGGCGCACGCCATCGAGGCCGCCGAGCAATGCGGCATCCTGCGCATCCCGCAGGTCCAGGCCCCCGAGCGATTGGAGCCGATGATCGCCGGCTGGGACCCGGCGCGCGCCCTGGTGTTCTGCGACGAGGACAGCGAGGAGGCCTGCCCGTTCACGGCGCTGGCGCGCATCAAGCCCGGCCCGCTGGCCGTCCTGATCGGCCCGGAAGGAGGCTTCGACCCGGCCGAGCGTGAGCTTCTCTCAACTCAGCCATTCGTCACGCGCATCTCACTCGGGCCCCGGATTCTCCGTGCCGACACTGCAGCCGTGGCCGCTCTCGCTCTCGTGAACGCCGTGCTCGGCGACTGGCGCTGAGCCCAGCGTGAAACGCTTGTGCGTGGTCAGGCTTTTCCATTAACAAGGACGCCGAACAGCCCCCGGCTCCAGCCTTCCTCCGACGAGGACCAACCGCCCGATGTCCACCCGCCAGGACCAAGCGCCGAGCCCGCCCGTGGGCTCGCGGGATGATCTCGTTGCCTGGATTGCGGCCGGCTCCAAGCCGCGCGAGCGCTGGCGCATCGGCACCGAGCACGAGAAGTTCCTGTTCCAGGTCGACACGCTCAAGCCCGTGCCCTATGGCGGCCCGCGCGGCGTGCGCGCCCTGATGCAAAGCCTGATCGACCGGTTCGGCTGGCTGCCGATCATGGAGGGCGACAACATCATCGCCCTGAAGCGGCCCGACGGCGAAGCCGGCGGCACCGTCTCGCTGGAGCCCGGCGGGCAGTTCGAGCTCTCCGGCGATCCTCTGACGAGCGTGCACGAGGTCTGCGCCGAAACGCACGCGCACCTCGACCAGTGCCTGACCGCGGGCTCCCCGCTCGGCATCGGCTTGCTCGGCATCGGCTTCGCGCCGCACTGGGCGCTCGAGGACATGCCGCGCATGCCCAAGCAGCGCTATGGCGTGATGACGCGCTACATGCCCCAGGTCGGCGCGCACGGTCTCGACATGATGTACCGCACCTGCACCATCCAGGTGAACCTCGACTTCGCGGACGAGGCCGACATGGTGCGGAAATTCCGCGTGTCGCTGGCGCTGCAGCCGATCGCCACCGCCATCTTCGCCTGCTCGCCCTTTGCGGCCGGCAAGCCCAACGGCTTTCTGTCTCTGCGCAGCGAGGTGTGGCGCGATACCGACCGGCAGCGCACGGGCATGCTGCCGTTCGTGTTCGAGCCGGGCATGAGCTTCGAGCGCTACGCCGACTATGCGCTCGATGTGCCCATGTACTTCGTCTATCGCGATGGCCGCTACATCGACGCCGCCGGCGCCTCCTTCCGCGACTTCCTCGCCGGCAAGCTGCCGCAGCTCCCCGGCGAGCGCCCGACCCTTGACGACTGGTCGGACCATCTCACCACGCTGTTCCCCGAAGTGCGCATGAAGCGGTTCCTGGAGATGCGCGGCGCCGACGGCGGCCGATGGCGGCGCATCTGTGCGCTGCCGGCGTTCTGGGCCGGGCTGCTCTACGACCAGACCGCGCTCGATGCCGCCTGGGACCTCGTCAAGACGTGGACCGCCGAGGAGCGCCAGAGCCTGCGCGATGCCGTGCCCCGCACCGCGCTCCGCACCCCCTTCCGCAACACCACCGTGCTGGAGATCGCCCGCCGGGCGCTCGCCATCTCGCAGGCCGGCCTGCAGGCCCGCGCCCTGCGCGACGGCCAGGGCCGGGACGAAACGCGGTTCCTGGAGCCGATCGACATCATTCTGCGCGAGGGCTGCACGCCGGCCGAGGAGTTGCTGATGCGCTACGAGGGTTCCTGGGGACACAGCACCGCGCCCCTGTTCACCGAGTTCGCGTTCTAAGGGACTTTCCGGTTCAGGTTGCCTCGTCGACGGCGTCGCCGCCCCAGTGGTGCGCCTTGTCGAACCACGACCGTTGGTGTGCGCGGCCCGTCCTTCGACGAGGCTCAGGACGAGGGTGGCGGATGCAGCCCGTCCTTCGGCAAGCTCAGGACGCAGGC
>JAIEQJ010000085.1 GCA_019747815.1 Hyphomonadaceae bacterium | reverse complement strand
CCAGTGTCCTTTCGATCGCGAAGTTCGTTCAGCGCCTGCTGCAAGATCCGGCGAACTTCGCGATCGGGACACTAGGCCTGTTGCGCGGCCACCCGCAAGCTCGGCAACACTGAGTTGCCCGGAGGGCTGGAAGCTTGTCGGGTTCTCCGCCGCGGCGTGAATACCTCCGTGAGCTGGATTGCCTTAGCGAATCCGCCTGCGGTAGGGTGCTCTCAAACAAGCAGCTCGACGACTGAAATCAGGGAGGACAAGGTGAGAAAGTTGATCCTGGGGCTCGCCGCCGTGGCGGTCGGGGTGGGTCTGGCGGTGCCGGCCCAAGCGCAGCAGTTTCCCGAGCGCGCCATCAAGATGATCGTGCCGTGGGCGGCCGGTGGCGACACCGACAATATCTTCCGGCCCTTCGCCCCGCTGCTGCAGAAGCATATCGGCCAGACCGTTGTCATCGCCAACGTCGGCGGCGCGTCGGGCACGGTGGGCGCGCGCGAGGCCAAGGCCTCCGCTCCGGACGGCTACACGCTCTATGCCGTGCACGACTACATCCATTTGACCTACTACGCCGGCATCGCCGACGTGAAATACACCGACTTCGAGCCGGTTTGCCTGCTGGCGGCGACGCCGTCGGTGCTCACGGCCAGTCCGAAGACGCCTTGGAAGACCTGGCAGGAGTTCGTCGTTGACGCCAAGGCGCGCCCGGGCCAGATCTCGGTCGGGGCGACGCTGGGCTCCACCAGCCACATCTTTCCGGCCATGGTCGAGAAGGCGGCCGGCCTCAAGCTCAAGTACGTGTCCTATGACGGTCTTGCGCCGCGCATGAACGCGATCCTCGGCGGCCATATCGATCTCACCGACTCCAACCTGACGCAGAAGGGCAAGGTCGACGCCGGGCAGCTCAAGTTCCTGGCCATTGCCAGCGCGCAGCGCAATGCGGACATGCCGGATGTGCCGACCCTCAAGGAGTTGGGACACGACATCGTCTACGAGGTGGTGCGCGGGCTGCTGGTGCCCAAGGGCACCCCCGAGCCGGTGCGCGCCAAGCTGGGCGACGCCTGCGCCAAGGCTGCCGCCGAGCCCGAGTTCGCCGCCTCCATGAAGCTGCAGGGCACGCGCGTCGCCTATCTCAACGCCAAGGACTACGGCGCCTTCCTCGACAAGATCGACGGGGAGAACAAGGCGATCATGACCGGTCTCGGGCTGATCAAGAAGTGAGGTTCCCATGAGGTTGGGGCGGGACGGGGTCGCGGGGCTGATCGGCCTCGCGGTCAGCTTGGTGCTGCTGCCGTTTGCGTTTGGCCTGCCGCAGCTGCCGATCGTGCCGATCGGCCCCGGCTTCTATCCGGCCATCGTTCTCGTGTTCATGGGCGTCGCGTGTGGGCTGCTGGTGGTGCAGGATGCTGTTGCCCGATGGCGTGCGCCCGTGACGGAGCCGGCGTCGGACGGCGGTGCGCCGCAAGCCTATGGGTTGGTTCTCGCCGCCTTCGTCGTGACCGGCGCCTACATCTTCCTGCTGCCGCTGCTCGGGTTCCGGATGGCCACGGCGTTCTTTGTCGCGGCGTTTCAGATCGTGATCGAGCGACCCGCCACCGCCTGGCAGTGGGCCGTGCTGGTGCTGATCGCGGTTGCGACGTCGGCCGTCACCTATCTGGTCTTCGATCAATACCTGTCCGTGCTGCTGCCGCGCGGCCGCTGGACCGGCTGGTGAGCCATGTTCGACCTGCTCGGCACCGGCATCGTCACGGTTCTGCAGTGGAAGTACTTGCTGCCCCTGTTCATGGGCACGCTGGCTGGCGTGGTCGGCGGTGCGCTGCCGGGCGTCACCATTACCATGACCATCATCGTGTTGCTGCCCTTCACCTACGGCCTTGAGCCGCTGGCGGGCCTGGCGGCGATGACCGGCGTCTATGTCGGGGGCTCCGCGGGCGGGCTCATCACCGCCTGCCTCATCGGCATTCCCGGCACGCCGTCGGCGATCGCCACGACGTTCGACGGCTTTCCGATGGCCCGCAAGGGGCAGCCCGGGCGCGCGGTTTGGCTCGGCGTGTGGGCGTCGTTCCTTGGGGGCCTCGTCGGCGGGCTGTTCCTGATCCTGGTGACGGGCCCGCTGGCCGCGATCGCCCTGGCATTCGGACCGTGGGAATATTTCGCGCTCTTCATTCTGGCCATGGCGATGGTTGCGGGCCTGGCCGAAGCCTCGCTGGTCAAGAGCCTGATCGCCACCGCCATCGGACTGCTGATCACCGTGATCGGAACCGACCCGATCGGCGCCGTGCCGCGTTTCACGTTCGGCTCGCAGTTCATCGGCGGCGGCTTTCCCTTCCTGCCGGTGCTGATCGGCATCTTTGCCTTCGCTCAGATTATGTCCGATGTGGAGAAGATGCAGCAAGCGGGGGCCCAGGGGCGGGTCGTGACGCAGCGGCCGAGCCTGTCGGTCAGGCATCTCAAGGTGATCGGCGAGATTGTCAGCCGGCCGTTTCTCTTCATGTGGTCCGTGATTGTCGGGATCGTCATCGGCGTGCTGCCGGCGATCGGGGGCAGCGCTGCGAGCGTGCTGGCCTACGACCAGGCGAAGAAGTTCTCCAAAACGCCGGAGCTGTTCGGCACCGGCCACCCCGAGGGCATCATCGCCTCCGAAGCGTCCAACAATGCCAACGTCGGCGGCTCCCTGGTGACGATCATGGCCTTCGGCATCCCCGGTGATGCGGTCACGGCGGTCATGCTGGGCGCCATGACCATTCATGGCATCCAGTCGGGACCTTTGTTCGTATCGCAGCATGCTGATCTTGCCTATGGCATCTATGCCGCCTACATCCTGTCGCATTTCCTGATGGTGCTGATCATCGGGATAAGCACGTTCTTCGTGCTCAGGCTCACCACCATCCGGCTGGCCGTGCTGGCGCCCGTGGTGCTGGTGCTGTGCGTCATCGGCGCCTATGCGCTGAACAACACCATGGACAGCGTCTACGTGCTGCTGATCTTCGGCGTGTTCGGCTACGCTTTGGTCAAGGCCGGCTTTCCGTTGGCGCCGCTGATCCTCGGGCTCATTCTCGGCGACCAGATCGAGATCAATCTGATCCGTGCCATCATGACCGACAGCGACCCGTGGCTGTTCCTGACGCGGCCCATCTCGGGCGGCCTGCTGCTCGCCGCGGCGCTCTCCGTGGTGCTGGCGATCTGGCAGCACATCCGGCATCAGAAGCGCACGGCCGGAGCGGAGGATACGGATTTCTAGTGTGATGATCGAGAAATTCGCCCTTCCTCGCAGCACGCCTACTGAGCGAATTTCTCGATCATCACACTAGTCTTACTGTGTACTGTGGTATGTGGCCGATTCCTGATTCGTCTTGGGGGCGGCAATGGACCTGCGGGCCACGAA
>JAIEQJ010000027.1 GCA_019747815.1 Hyphomonadaceae bacterium | reverse complement strand
GCGCACGTTGCGGCCACTCGCGCGCTGCGCCTGCCGCACCTGCACCGTCCGGCGCGCAAGCCGCGCGCGCCGCGTGTGGCGCGCGCGGGCAACCCTGCGCACATTCTTGAGCCGTGCGCTCGCCACGCTGACCTCGCTGACATTGGCCAGGCAGGCACTGCCGGCCGCCGCAGCCCCGACCACATACCGGTTGTCGCAGACGCTGACGGCCGGCGGCAGGCGGGTCGCATTGAACTCATCGTAGGCATCCTTGAGGCTCAGCCAGAACCCGCTCCAGGGGCTCTGCGCCTGCGCGGCCATGTTCTCCTGCGTCATGCGGAACGGAAACACGTGCACCTGGATGCGCTCCTGGCCCCCCGCCAGCGCCGCCTCGCTCAAGGTGAAGATCTCCTCCATCACCGGATTGGTCATGGCGTAGCAGCCCGTCGAGGTGCAGCCGCCGTGCACCAGAATGTAGGACCCGGTGCGGCCGTGCGCCCTGTCGAAGGTGTTGGGAAAGCCGATGTCGAGCGAGCGCCGCCAGCGCCCTGAGCGATGCAGTTGCCGGGGGCCGACGGAATAGAGCCCTTCCGGGCTTTGCTTGTCGCCCTCGGCCAGCTTGGGGCCCAGCGCGCCTGACCAGTTGCAAATGGGATAGGTCGCAAACAGCTCGAAGCGGTCCTCCCTGCGGACCCACAGCTCCAGCTCCGATTCGCTCTTGAAGATGCGGATCAGCATCGGGCTGCCGAGGGCCGCGCCCTTGTCGGCCAACCGGCGTTTCAGATCCGCCAAATCCAGCGCAACGCCCTGCTGGCCATCCCCGCTCGGTCCCTGGGACGTCCCGGCACCGTCTGCGCCATGGCCATTGAAGGGGCCATTGAAGGGGCCATGGCCGGGTCCCATCGCATGGCCGGCCACCAGCACGTCGGACGCAAGCAACAACAGGACGCTTGCGAGGATTGCCGCCTTCCAAGTCATTGCTGCCCAATCCCTCGTTTTCCCCTGCAGCCCATGTTGCGCCAGGCCGCCAGCGCGGACAACGGCGCAACCGCCAAAATCGTAAATATGTTAAGGCGTTTCAACTTCTTGCGCCGACGGCCGGCGTGCAGTGATGGCCGATCTCCTGGCTGCCGTTTGACGTGCTGGGGGGCGAGGAGACCCAATACCGCCCCTGGCAGACGGAAATGGTAGGGGGAAGTTGCGTCTCCTCGAAGGCATCGAAACCGCGCTTCAGGTCCCGCCAGAATGGCGCCCACGGCATATGGCTGCGCAGCGACAGGTTCTCGTCCGTCATGCGAAACGGAAACACGTGCACGTGGAAGCGCGGCTGTCCGCCGTTCAGCGCCGCGGTCACCACCCGCCAGATCTCATCCACCACCGGGTCTGTCATGGCGTAGCAGCCGACGGACGAGCAGCCGCCGTGCACCATCAGAAAGGTTCCCGTGCGCTTATGCGCCCGGTCGAAGGCGTTGGGAAAACCCAGGTTGAACGAGCGGTGCCAGCGGCTGTTCGGATTGAGCGCCTTCTGATCGACGGTGTAGAAGCCCTCCGGTGCCTGCCCGTCGCCCTCGGCCAGCTTGGGGCCCAGCTCGCCCGACCAGCGGCAGATTGGATAGACCGCAAAGCGGTGGAACCTGTCGTCGCGCTTCATCCACAGCTCCAGCTCGAACTCGCGCTTGAAGATGCGAATGAAGACGGGTGCGCCGAGCGCGACGCCATGCGCCGCCAGCCGGCCCGCAAGATCGTCGAGATCAGGCGTTCCGGGCAGCGTCACGCCGCTCATCGCATAGGCCAGCCGGCGCGTGCGTTCGGCCTCGATCCGCAATCGGTCCCAGTCGCGCATGACGTCGCGGGTCAGCAGCAGGGCGGCGATGCCCGCGACCAGCGCAGCCGCAACCAGCCAGGCTTTCCAAACCAAGGAGACCTTCAGCCGGCGCCGCGGGCGCTGCCGGTGCTGTGTCATCACTTACTTGGGCGAGGGTCGACCGAAGCTCGACAGCATGCGGTTCCACCAGGCCGGGCCCGTCTCGGCCGCCTTCGTCAGGCCCGAGCGGGGCGCATCCGTTTCGATGCTCGCCGCCGTTCGCTTCTTCACTCCCGGCACGATCACATGGCTCTGCGCGATCTGCTCGCCGGGCTTGGGGCTGAACGGCGTGGGCTGAGGCCGATGGAAGGCAGGGCAGGCCGCTTCCGCATTGAGCTTGACCGCATCCGCAGCGGACATGCCGACATTCACGACATAGCGCCGATTGCAGATGGCAATCGTCGGCACCTGCCGCGTCAGCTCGAAGTAGTCGTGCCCCTCCTTGAGCGTCCTCCAGAAGGCGTGCCACTCGCTCTTGGCATGGCGGGCCATGTTGGCGTCCGTCATGCGGAACGGGTAGGCGTGCACCTGAAAGCTGTCCTGGCCGCCGACGAAGGCTTCCCGCGCCAAGGCGTAGATTTCCTCGATCAGGGCATCGGTCATGGCATAGCAGCCGGCCGAGGAGCACCTGCCGTGCACCATCAGCGCGTCGCCGGTGCGCCGAAGCGCCTTGTCATAGGCGTTGGGAAATCCGAGGTTGAACGCCAGATGGAACTGCGAATCCGGGTTCATCTGCTCGCGCGTGATCGTATAGAAGCCCTCCGGGGCCTGCCTGTCGCCCTCCCTGAGCTTGGGCCCGAGCCCGCCCGACCAGGTGCAGATCGGATAGGTCTTGAAGTGGTAGTAGCGCCCATCGTCGCGCAGCTTCCACACCTCCAGCTCCGATTCCTCCTTGTAGATGCGGATGAAGATCGGCGCCTGCGCATGCATGCCCTTCTTGCCGAGCAGCATCATTGTGTCGTTGGTGAGCGGGCGCAGGTGAGGTGCCAGCTCGATCTTGGCACAGGAGATCAGCAGGCTCGACATCGCTGCGGCGGCCATGATCACGCCTGCAGACCGCCAGCGGCCTTCCCGGAAGTGTCGACTCATACGCTGCGCCCCACGCGTTTTGCCGATCACCAATTGAATCCCAAGCGTCAATACGGAGTTAACCTTGCCCGAACGCTACCCGATCAGGCGCCGGCCGGCAACCCGCGCGCGCCCGAGGAGGGTAAGGATCCCGGAGAGCCTCGCCTCGGGCTCGGCTTCCGGGACTGCAGAAGAGGAACACCCAAGCCGCGGGCTCGCCCTCGTCCTGAGCTTTGTCGAAGGACGGGCTGCGCTCACCAAATCGTGCTTCGACAG
>JAIEQJ010000082.1 GCA_019747815.1 Hyphomonadaceae bacterium | reverse complement strand
GCTAGTGTCCTTTCGATCGCGAAGTTCGTTCAGCGCCTGCTGCAAGTTCCGGCGAACTTCGCGATCGGGACACTAGCGGGCCGACCCCGGACAAACTGGGGAGGCGCGGCCATGCAGGACTTGAAACACCTCTGGAGCCGGTTCGCGCACGACACCGGCGGCGCATCGGCCATCGAATACGGCTTGATCGCGGCGCTGATTGCGGTTGCGGCTCTCGGCGGCATGCTGGCCCTCAGCAGCGGCGTGAGCGAAAGCTGGGGCAACACCGCGCAGAAGGTTTCGGGCGCGATGAACTGAGCTTGCCGGGTGATGCGCTCCCAGTGTGATGATCGAGAAATTCGCCCTTCCTCGCAGCACGCCTGCTGAGCGAATTTCTCGATCTGAATCACACTAGAACCATGAACTTGCCAGTGTCCTTTCGATCGCGAAGTTCGTTCAGCGCCTGCTGCAAGATCCGGCGAACTTCGCGATCGGGACCCTAGGAACGTGAGCCGCCGGGCCTGGCGCGCTCGCCCGCCGGCTGCTCCCTGGTGCCCAGCGCATCGGCCAGACGCGTTTTGGCCGTACCGGGCTGCAGCGGCTTCTGCTGGCTCTCGTGCGGCGCCCAGGCCGTCAGCGTGATGATCTCGAAGGTGGCCGGGATGCGGCTGCCGGCGCGGCCGAAGCGCTCGGCGTAGACCTGCAGCGCACGCGCCAGCGTGGCCCGGCGCAACGGCGCCTTGCGGCGCTGGCGCAGCACATTGGTGGCCCCCATGGCCCTGAGCTCGCGCATGAGCGCCAGGGGATGGGCATACGTCACCGTCACGGTTTCGGCATCCGCCACCGGCAGGGCGAAGCCGGCCCGCTGCAGCAGGGCGCCGAGATCGCGCACATCGGCGAACGGCGCCACGCGCGGGCTGGCGCCGCCTTCCAGCTCCTCCTCGGCGGCCAGCAGGGCGGTGCGCAGCTCGTGGAGCGTCGTGCCGCCCAGCATGGCGGCGAGCAGCAGGCCATCGGGCTTCAAGGCGCGGCGGACCTGCAGCAGCGTGCCCGGCAGGTCATTGACGAGGTGCAGGGCAAGCCCCGACACCACGAGATCGAGCGACCGGTCGGCGAACGGCAGGGCCTCCTCGTCGGCCTGCACGCGCGGGCCCTCGCATTGCGCCAGCAGGCGGGGCGCGGGCTCCATGTCGATGACGAACTCGACGCCGGGCAACTGCCGGACCCGCCGGCCAAGCACGCCGTGCTGGGCGCCGAGATTGAGGGCGACCGGGAAGCGGCGCTTGATCGCGCCCAGGCGCTCCATGAGGTCGTCGGCGACGCGGGTCAAAAGGAAATCATGGTCGGCGGCGCCGTCCGCCGCGCGATTGCGCCGCGCGACGAGGAGGCGCCGGTCGAAGATGTCGTGCTCCGGGGTCACTTGCGCACCCTAGAGCAGGATCGCTTCGGATTGAAGCACCTTGCCACAATGGCGAGGGCCTTGGCCGAAGCGTGAATCCCGCTCTGCATGAGTTGCCGAGAGTGCGATTCACGTTTCAATGGGAAGCTGCGCTTCCATATGAAACGATCGCGCTCTCTCGTGCGCGGGTGGCCGGGTTTCAATCTGCGCGCGTGCAGGCGCCCCGCCATCCCGGATTTGCGCACCGCGCGGTGCGATCGCGGACTGTCGTGAGGCGCGGAAAAATTCGGGATGCCACCGCCTGTCATCCGGCGGGCGGCGCGTCAAGGCCGCTTGCTCCGGCGTTTATTGACCCTGGATCCCGTGGGACGAGCCCCGGGATGACACTTGAGGTGAAGAAGCGCGGATGTCACCCGGGCCTTGTGCCGGGGGTCCAGCGTCCCGCCCAGTCCAGGGTTGCCAGTTTGTCGAACCCTGGATCCCGGGAACCCTCGAGCGCGAGGGCAAGCAAGCTCCGGGATGACGACGGTGCGGGGCGTGTGGCCCCCGGATAGTCGCCCGCGGCGAATTCCGGGACGGCACGGGTTCCGCGATGACACCGGCTCCGGGACCATGGTGGACGGCAGGGGAGCTCAGGGCTCACCCGTAGAGGCCTGCAATCAACCACTTTTATCTTGCGTCTTGGCGCCGTCGCGCGCTTGCGCTTAATACCGCGGGCGAATGGCGGGCAAGACGGGTGGGCCTGAGAGCTGCCGGAGCGCGCCGCCGAACAAGGGGAGGGACGTCACATGTCGCACGGGGCCGGCCATGGTCTGGTCGAGGGCGAGAACAAGAAGATCGCCATCCTGATTTCCATCCTGGCCTTGTTTCTGGCCATCGCCGAGACGCTGGGCAAGAGCGCACAGACCGATGCGCTGAGCTACAACGTGGAGGCGTCGAACCTGTGGGCGTTCTTCCAGGCCAAGACCATCCGCAAGACGACCATGGAGACGGCGGCCGAGCAGATGGACGTCGACTTGAAGCTCGCCAAGGAGCCGGCGACGCAGGAGCTCTTGAAGAAGCGCATCGAAGGCTGGCAGTCGCGCGCGGCGCGCTATGAATCCGAGCCCAAGCCCGACGGCAAGGGCGAGGGCCGCAAGGAGCTGATGGCCCGCGCCCTCTCGGCCGAGAAGAAGCGCGACGCGGCCATGGCCAAGTATCACAACTTCGAGTACGGCTCGGCCGCGTTCCAGATCGCCATCGTGCTGGCCTCCTCGTATCTGATCACCGGCGTGATTTATCTGCTGTGGGGGGCGATGGGCCTGGGCGGGATCGGCGTGCTCTTCGTCGTGATGGCGATCGCAGTGCCGAACTTCCATCTGTTCGGGCATTGAGACTTCAGCCCTGTCTTGGGCCTGAGTGGGTGGGGCGATGGGCCATGCTGCACGAAGCCGTGCTTCGACAAAGCTCAGCACGGGGTGGAGCGGTTGAGCACGGGGGGAGCGGTTGAGCACGGGGTGGTGCGGGTTGAGCACGGGGTGGAGCGGGTTGAGCACGGTCCAATCTCTCCAACCTTGTCACCGCGCCAACCTCGTCCTGAGCTTCGTCGAAGGACGGGCCGCGGGCGCCGGGCCGTGCTGCACGAAGCCGTGCTTCGACAAAGCTCAGCACGGGGTGGTGCGAGTTGAGCACGGGGGGAGCGGTTGAGCACGGTCCAATCTCTCCAACCTTGTCACCGCGCCAACCTCGTCCTGAGCTTCGTCGAAGGACGGGCCGCG
>JAIEQJ010000092.1 GCA_019747815.1 Hyphomonadaceae bacterium | reverse complement strand
ATCGAGGTCACGCCGGAAGCAGCGCGCACCGACCTCGGCGCGACAGGCCTGACGCTCGGCCTGCCCAACGGCCAGGCTCTGCTCTCGGATGCGACCTTCACCTTGCCGCGCGGTCGCTCGACCCTGATCACCGGCGCCAGCGGCTCGGGCAAGAGCACGTTGTTCCGGGCGCTGGCCGGCATCTGGCCGTTCGGCAAGGGCCAGGTGCGCGTGCCGGCGGGCGCGCGCGTGCTGTTCCTGCCGCAGAAGCCCTACATCCCGATCGGCACGCTGCGCGATGCGGTGAAGTACCCCGACGAGGAGTCCAAGGCCACGGATGCCGAGATCGTCTCGGCGCTGGAGGCGGTGAAGCTCGGCCATCTCGCCGGCCGCATGGATGAAGTCGCGCACTGGACCAACATCCTGTCGGGCGGCGAGCAGCAGCGCCTGGCCGTGGCGCGTGCGCTGGTGTTCAAGCCCGACTGGCTGTTCCTCGACGAGGCCACGGCCTCGCTCGACGAAGCGATGGAGACGGCGGTCTATGAAGCGCTGAAGCAGCGCTTGCCCGCGACGACCATGGTCTCGATCGGCCACCGGCCGTCGCTGCGCCAGTGGCACGACCGCCAGATCGAGCTGCGGCGGGCCCAGGGCGAGGTGGGAAGGTTGGTCGAGGCAGCCTGAGTCGATCCGCTTGCCCCTGGAAAATCACGCAACGGGCAAGCTGTTCCGATGTTGTCCACGCATTGAAGCGATTCGCTGGGGGAGCGTGGTGCGGACGGTCACATCGCTGGCGTGGCTCATCTTTTTGCTTGCCGGCATCGGGACGGTGACGGCCCAGACGCGGCAATATACCTGGGCGGACATCGACTGCCGGCAGTCACGCATTGCTGCATGGACCGGTCTCAAGTGCCGGGCGACCAACGTCGTCGCGACCGAAGGGAACATTGGGGCCTTCCGGCAATGGGCTGCCTTTGGGACGAGCCGCGACGGCTACTATGTCCACCTGTTCCTTTGGGAAGGCCAGAACACCTTTTCCTATCTCACCGCCGATGAGACGACGGCAGACTTCGTGAAGTGGGTATTCGAGTACGGGAAGTCGATCGCGCAAGTCTCACCGGCCGCCCGCTACAAGGACGCCGACTATGTGACGTTCACGGACGGCAGGATGGGACGATCCTGTATCGGCTTCCGACGCCTGGGCGGGCCACAACGCGGCGGCTACGATTCCCTGATGGGCGGTGTCCTGTGCGCGCCGCAGGGGAAGGCCATCGGCCAGCTCGATATTTCGGCCTTCATCGACAATGCGCGGCTTCAGCCGCAGGCTCGCTGATGCCGCATGACGCAGTCGCGTCAGCGGCAGACGTCGGGTGGCAGTTGCTGGCTGTAGGCGGCCGTCAGGCAGTCCGCGATGCTCTTGAAGCGAGTACGCGGGAAGTACACGGGGCGTAACTGGAAGGCCTTCTCCTCGCGGGGCACGGCAGCCACGAAGGTGCTCCATGACCAGTCGCCATAGCCAGGCCCGCCGCGGAACGACGCGGAGGCTGTTCCGTTCGCCGACCCGCCGGACGTGGCGCTGCCTGTGGCGATTCCTGTGCCGGGAGGGCCCGCCAGGTTGGATGCGCCGACAGCGCTCGCAGCAGCGCCATTGCCGACAGCTGCGCCGACTCCGCCGGCTGCGCCGCTCGCGCCGGCCCCACTCGCGCCGCCGCCACCTGCGCCTCCACCAGCACCCGCGCCGCCACCAGCGGCACCGGCCGCTGCAACACCGCCCGCAGCACCAGCGCCTGCGTCACCGCCGCCAGCTCCGGCACCACCGGCACTAGCGCCACCGCCACCAGCTCCGGCTCCGGCACCACCACCAGCTCCGGCACCACCACCGCCTCCGGCACCACCACCGCCTCCGGCACCACCAGCTCCGGCACCACCAGCTCCGGCACCACCGGCACCGCCACCACCGGCACTAGCGCCACCTGCGCCGGCGCCGCCACCGTTCCCACCGCCGTTCCCGCCACCATTCCCACCGCCGTTCCCGCCACCATTCCCACCGCCGTTCCCACCACCATTCCCGCCGCCGTTTCCACCAGCCTGACACTCGTCGATCGAGGCCAGCACGGCCGGCGTTCCCTTGTTATCGATTTGCCGAGGGGACGGGTTGGCGTGGGCGGCCAAGCAGATGCAAAGGCTGAAGACAGTGACCGGCACGCCGATTAGCGCCATCGAGACTGCGAGTGGGATCAATGGAGGCCGAACAAACCCGTCCACTGGTTGGTCTTGGTTTTGGATCGCGGATCGGAGATTCATTTGCGGACGCCCGATTGTCAGCCAGGCCGTACGAGGTGGCGACGGCCATCACTTGGAGATACGACGTGGAAATGCTGCGCCGCTAGAACGCGCGAGGATTGTCGATTGTTGTCGGCACATCGCAAAAAAAATCGGAGCTTGCGAAACCACGTGCCTCAGCAGGGTTCAGGCGATTGGATCGCTTCTTGATCGCATCTCACAGACCGCGTCATCGACCGTCGCTGCGCCGTGATGGTGAGGGCGTGGCGTCTGCTGCCGGCAGGCGGAGCCATTAAGGAACCCAATCGTAGTCCCGGTAGCCGACCAGCTGGAGCGCGATCACCCGAGCCGTGAAGCTCAAGGGCAGCTCGTCGCGGGCGTGGATCAGATGCCCATCGTATGCCCGAACTGATGCAGGAGCGGGCTTTGTTGAAGCCGGAGATTGTGCAGGGCGCCCGCCGACCGGGCTCAGCCAGATCCGCGGCCTCATCGCGAAGTCCCGATGGGCGAACAGCCCGTGCCGTCGCTCGGCGTTGCCATTCGTCGTTCGCCCATGGATCGATATGGTCGACGAGTTGCACGTCATGATCCGTCGAGATGCCCGAGGGTCATGGGGTCGAACGATGCCGCAGATGCCCCGTTTCACGTATCGAGCTCCCGGGAAGGTGACGGCATTGCTGGCATGCGGATTTCCGCGCAAGTTAGGACTAAAGTTATTGACAGTTTCTTTAGTTATCGATACGATGAGTCTCAGCTGCCGCTCTCATGACCGGCAGCCGCTGCTGGGGCAAAGGAGGGCTGCGCGAAATGCGGAAAATGCGCAAACTCCTACGCCGCCTTCGCCCGATCCAGCTCGGCCGCTCCCGCGCGC
>JAIEQJ010000019.1 GCA_019747815.1 Hyphomonadaceae bacterium | reverse complement strand
TCCTGCTGGCCATCGATCCTCCAGCGCGCGACCGTCGGTACGGTACAGAGCACACGCAAAGTCTGGCCCTGCCGGATTTTCGCCACGGGCATCTGCGGGGACCAGTGGGCGCGGCTGGAGCTGGGGCGGCGGCCAGCGTAGCGCAGCCACACCGCCTCGGGCCGGTCCACCGGCACCCCCTTGGCAACGCTCGCCGCCAGCTTGACGAACTCGGCGTGCGCCCAGACCAGCGGCATCGCCGAACCAGACGGTCGGCCGGGCTGGAGGCCAACCCGCGGCAGCGGATCGCCGTCCCACACTTGCTCGGGGATCAAGCCCAACCGACCGCTGGTGGCGGCCATGATCCGCAGATAGGGCTCGGCGTCCTCTCCTGACAGCAGGGCATAGTGGCCCCGCTCCCCAGCCAGCAGCGGCCAGGGCCGACCCTGGCCCGTTCCGTCGTAGGGTCGCCCGTCCGGGTGCTCCCCATAACCATCTCCACCGTAGCGGCGCCAGACCGGCCCGCTCGGCGTTTCTGTCCGGAGCACTGCGTCCACCAGGCGGACCGTGTTGCGCACCTGCGGGTCGTCCGGGCTGCGCAGCCCGAACCGCACCAACTGCAGGAAGTCGGTCGAAACTTGCTCTGCCGCGGGCAGCCCCGGGTCACGCTCGCGGTTCTTGAGGGGCACGATGTCCTGAAGCGCCGCGCGGTCGGCGATGACGCGCGCGGGGGCGACCCGGACGTAGTACGGCCCGACGCCGTGGGCCGCGCCGAGCGCCGTTTCCGAGGCGACGCACCACTCTTCGATGTGCGCGTTCCAATCGTCGGCAAGCGCCAGGACGTCGCCCCGTTCGGCCTCGTCGAGAAACTCGGCCCCGGCGACCAGCGCCGCGATGACGACCGCAAGCGTGAAGGTGTTGATGCCCGCCGTCTCTTCCCAGCGATCCTGCTCCGTCGCCGGCCCGTGCCGCACCAGGTAGGCCAGCGCCCGGCGGACTATATCCCGTGCTCCGATGCCGCCAAGGGCGTCGCGCTCGCCAAGCGCCGCGGCGAGCAGGACAGGAAAGGCGACCTCGTCGAGCTGGACGCCGCCCCAGCGGGGCGTGCCGCCCAGCCACTGGTTCTGCGCCCAGCGGCCGTCATCGAGCTGCGTCGCGATCAGGTAGCGCAGGACGTCCTGCGCCTCCTTGATCGCGCGCAATTCGAGCAGCGCACCTGCGCTCTGCACCAGGTCGCGCGGCCAGACGAGATGGTAACCGCCGATGTCGTCCGTGCTGTTGCCCCAGGGGACGCTGAGGCTGGCGACCATGGCGCCTGGATAGGTCTTGTCCTGATGCGCCTTGAGCACCATCGCCGAGAGATGGATCTGCTCGGCATGCTTGCGCGGCATGCCGCGGGTATGAGCCTTGTCCGCGTGCCAGGCCTGCCACTCGCGGACTTGCTGGTGCCATGCTGTCTCAAAGGGCTGGCTCAGGGCCGAAATGGCGAGCGTCGCAGCCGCCTCCTTGCCGCTGCCAAATCCGAGCGCCAGCACGGCGCGCCGCGGCAACCGACCCATCAGCGCGACATTGCCGGGCCCGGCCTTGCCATGGAACCAGGTCATGGCGCCATTGCGGGCGAAGTCCTGCCAGCCATCGCTTGTTCCAACATAGCCGGCGCTCGCGCCCTGCCAGCCATCGCGTTGCTCGAGATCTGCGGCTGCCAGGGCCAGGGCAAATGGCCCTTGATCGGCGCACAGCACGACGCGGCCGCGGTTGGTGAAGACCTCGCCGCGGTTGTCCCAGCCGGTGCCACCAAGGTGCGGCGCCAGCAGCGCATACGGAGCCAAGTCGTCGCCGCCGGTGAGCTCGATCTCCACCAGCAGAACGTCCCGTTCCGAGTCGGGCACGATGCGCAGTGCAAGCTCGAAGCGGTCGTGGCGGTGCAGAATCTGGACGGCGGGGACGCCGGGAGAAGGCGTCGAGACCATGTACTCGGCCCCGCGCTTGACTTCGCTCCAGAAGCCGCGGCCGTCGGCGACGATGAAGCCGAGATCGCGGATCTGCGGTAAGTCCACCCGCGGCCAGTAGACCTCATTGACGATGCCGTGCCCGATCGTAAACCACAAGCGGGCCGGCCCAAGGCTGGCGCCGATCATGTCCTTGTCGCTGCTCGTCCAAGTCGGTGGGATGCCGGGGGCGCCGGGGGCTTCCATTGCCATCTCCTTCAGCCGAGGTCCTGCTGCCGATTGGCCGAGCGAACCGACGAGGCCTTGCTCTTGGCTCGCCAGCACCAACAGCCCCCGACCGTCTCGTTTTTGTCACCAGTGTCCTCTGCGAGACTCTTTGCGGCTTCGGCTAGAGCCTAATGTTCTTATCGCTGCGTCTCAGTTCCGATTTGGACAGTTCAAGCTACGGTGCGAAATCGCAGCAAGAGCTGATTGACATCAGGCTCGTGCGGTATTGCCAACAAATGCCGAAGGGGGCGGCCCAGAAGGCAATTCTCGCGTTGGCCCCTGTGAGCGCGCTGCCGGATGCCTTGGCTGAGCAAGGCGCCGATAGCCCAAATGCGGTGGGTGCGGAGGGGCAGCGGCTTGACCAGGATCAAAGCACGGTTAGCTGAAGGCTTCATTGTTTCGGGCAACGGACGTGTGAAAAAGCAATGGCTCGCTACAAGGTAACCTTTTTCAAATGTCTCCTCAGCTCCGACGGCCACCCATTCAAGGCGCCGCAGGAGGTAATCGTCGTAAGGGCTGCAAGCGTCGAGGAAGCCGAAGAGCGGGCGCGAAGCCGATTCGCGTCCTTGAGAGGTATTGCTCACTGGAACCTTCACGCAGACCTCGCCGAAGTCGTGGCTGCTATGCCAAAGAGATCATCTTTCAGTACACAGACCAGTCAGCGAAACAATCAGGGTGGAACGATCTGCGATTCCGTGCGCAGCGGAGATGTGCGTGCGGCCGCAATCAGCGCGAGCGATAGCAGAACACGATCTGATCCGAGCTAGGCTCTTGGCTTGAATTTGACATACATCAAAGAGCGGCAATGGCATTTGGCGCGATCCTGTTAACCAGATGCCACAAAATGCAGCACCCTGCGTCACGGAAGCGCCGCCAAGACACATTGA
>JAIEQJ010000087.1 GCA_019747815.1 Hyphomonadaceae bacterium | reverse complement strand
GGGCCGCCTCCAGGCCGGCGGGCGGCTCGGGTGCGGCGGGCGGTGCCGGTGCCGGAAGGGCGGGCTCGGGCTTGCTGCCGACGATGGCGGCGGTGCGCTGCTGGATGCGGGCGCGGGCGGCCGCCAGGATGTCCTCGACCGATTGTGCGGGTCCCTGCGCATTGGAGGGCTCGAGCGCCACCGCGGGCGGGCTCGTGGCCGGCGCGCTCATCTCGATGGGCGGGGGGGCCGGTGCCGACGCCGGTGCCGACGCCGGTGCCGGCGCGGGCGTGGCGAACTGTCTCGAGCGGGCCTGCGCATTCGTCCTGGCGTTGGCCTTCTGCAGGGCGCGGATGGCTTCCTCGAAGGTGAGCCCATGCGCTTTCAGGAGGCCGGCGGCGGGGCTCTTGCCATCCCCCACCACCGCCGCCAGCACGATGGCGCCGTCGATCTGGCGGCGGCGGGATTGTTGCGCGGCCTGCACGGCCGCGTGCAAAACGCGCAAGAGCTCGGGATCGGTCATCGGCTCAGCGTCGCCGTCAGCGCGCATGTCCTCCAGCAGCTGCCCCAGATAGCCCGAGACGTCGGTGCCCAGGCGCACCAGATCGACGCTGCTCGCCTGCAAAACGGCGGAGGCATCCGCATCCTCGGTGAAGGCCAGCAGCAAGTGCTCGAGCGTGACCGCGCGATGCCCCTGCTCGCGCGCAAATCCATGCGCCCGCTCCAGGCTTTCGCCGAGATTGGGCGACATGGGGATCGATCTGAACTGGTCCGCGAACGCCTGCGGCATCGACAACTCCCCCGTCGCGGCGCGCCGAGCGCAAGAGGCCTCACAAGGGCCCGTTGGCTCAGCCGCGCTGCCGGATGCTTGTGCACATTTTGTGCGACTCTACCCGATCGAGCGGGCGGTATCATGGCCCTGCGCAAAAGATCCTGTGCGGGAACAAGGCCGTAATCGACAGCAAATTCCGTTGAGCACGGCTGCCGGGCGGCTATAAGTGCATCCCGCCCCGCCCGCCAGTGCGGCGGGGCCCTTGAAAGGTCGAAGCGATGGCCAAGCAGCAACCCGCCGGAAGCGATGGCGCGCAGACTGTTTCCTCGGCGCTATCGGCCCCGTCGGTCGCGCAATCACAGGCGCGCATCCTCGCGGAAGCGCTGCCCTACATGCAGCGCTACAGCCGCCAGACCGTGGTGGTCAAATTCGGCGGCCACGCCATGGGCGATCCGGGCCTCGCGGCGGCGTTCGCCCAGGATATCGTGCTGCTCAAGCAGTCGGGGGTGAACCCCATCGTCGTGCACGGCGGCGGTCCCCAGATCGCGGGCATGCTGCAGCGGCTGCAGCTCAAGAGCCAGTTCGTGCATGGCCTGCGCGTCACCGACAAGCCGACCGTGGAGGTGGTCGAGATGGTGCTGGCCGGCCTCATCAACAAGGACATCGTCACCGCCATCAACCGCCAGGGCGGCAAGGCCGTGGGCATCTCGGGCAAGGACGCCAACCTGATGATCGCCCGCAAGATCACCGAGATGCCCGATCCGGAATCGAATCTGATGCAGGCGGTCGACATCGGCTACGTCGGCGATCCGGCGGAGGTGAACCCGCACATCGTCGAGGTCATCTCCGGCTCCGACCTCATCCCGGTGGTGGCGCCGCTCGGCATCAGCCGCGCCGGCGAGACGCTCAACATCAACGCCGACACCTTCGCCAGCGCGCTGGCGGCGCGCATGAAGGCCAAGCGCCTGCTGCTGCTCACCGACGTGGCCGGCGTGCTCGACAAGAGCAAGACCCTCATCGAGGAGCTCTCGATCGAGGAAGCGCGCAAGCTCATCCGCGACGGCGTCATCACCGACGGCATGATCCCCAAGGTCGAGGGCTGCATCGAGGTGGTGGAGGCCGGCGTGGAGGCCGTGGTGATCCTCGACGGCCGCGTGCCGCACTGCGTGCTGCTGGAGCTGTTCACCGAGCACGGCGTCGGCACGCTGCTGGGCCGCAAGATGAAGAGGGCCGCGTGACCTCCTCCCCTCCCAGCGCCTCTTCTCCCTCTCCCCGCTTGCGGGGAGAGGGCCAGACGGAAGAGTGGGGAGAGGGAACACTGGCGGCCCCTATGCCGCGCCGCGGCTTTGCACGGACCCAGACGTGGGTGTTCGATCTCGACAACACGCTCTATCCCGCCGACTGCAATCTCTTCGCCCAGGTGGATCAGCGGATGGGCGAGTTCATCGCCCGCTACCTCGGCGTGCCGTTCGAATATGCGCGGCATCTGCAGAAGACCTACTACCGGCAGTTCGGCACCACCCTGTCCGGGCTGATGCAGGTGCACCGCATGGACCCCAAGGCCTTCCTCGACTACGTGCACGATATCGACCTGTCGGTGGTCGCCGAGCATCCGGAGCTGGCGCAGGCCATCGCGGAGCTGCCGGGCCGCAAGCTCATCTTCACCAACGGCTCGCGCGCGCATGCGGAGCGGGTCGCGGGAAAGATCGGCGTTCTGCATCTCTTCGAGGGCATCTTCGACATCGTCGACGCGGCCTACGTGCCCAAGCCCACACCCGCCTGCTACGACCAGTTCCTGCAAGCGCACGGGGTGGAGGCCAAAACCGCGGCCATGTTCGAGGACATGCCGCACAATCTGGAGGCGCCGCACGCGCTGGGCATGACCACGGTTTTGGTCCGCTCCCAGTTCAGCTATGACCATCCGGTGCAGAAGGCCATCCGCGGCTGGCGCGAGCCGCCGGCGCATGTGCACCACATGACCGATGATCTGGCCGCGTTCCTGGCCGCGTTCCTGGCCGGCGTGCCGCCGCCGTCGCGCGCCTAGTGTCCCGATCGCGAAGTTCGCCGGATCTTGCAGCAGGCGCTGAACGAACTTCGCGATCGAAAGGACACTGGCAAGTTCATGGTTCTAGCAAGTTCATGGTTCCAGTGTGATTCAGATCGAGAAATTCGCTCAGCAGGCGTGCTGCGAGGAGGGGCGATTTTCTCGATCATCACACCAGAGCGCGATCGTTTCATATGGAAGCGCAGCTTCCAATTGCAACGTGAATCG
>JAIEQJ010000057.1 GCA_019747815.1 Hyphomonadaceae bacterium | reverse complement strand
GGACCGGCGCCAGCCCGTCAAGGCCGCAGCCGCTTCGCGGTGGCGCGTGCCGCGCCAGCCTTGACCGCCTGTCGCCGGCCCGCCAGGGGCTTGGCAAGCAGATAAGGCGGATTGGAAGCGGTCCGCTCCTTTCTTGACCCCAGTGGCTGGTCAAAGCGAGCGGCTCATGATAGGTTACATGTAACCTAGGTGGAGGAAGATCATGGCCCTAGCAGCGAAGCCCAAGCCCTCCCGTGTCAAGGTGCGGGAACATCGAAAGCGCTTGCGCTCGCAAGGCTTGCGTCCGATCCAGATTTGGGTGCCGGACGTGCGGGCGCCGTCTTTCCGATCGCAAGCGCATCGGCAGTCGCTCGCCGTCGCAAGAAGCGCCCGAGCCGCCGAAGATCAGGCGTTCATCGACGCGGTGTCGGACTGGGGCGATGAATGAGGCGTGGCGATATCTGGACCGTCGCAGGCGGCAAGGGCTATGCGGGCAAGCCGCGGCCCGTCGTCATCGTGCAGGATGACAGCTTCAACGCCACCGCTTCCGTCACCGTCTGCGCCTTCACCACGGACAAGACCGAAGCGCCGCTGTTCCGGCTGCCCGTGGAACCGAACGAGCGCAACGGGCTGCGCGCGGCCTGTCGGCTGATGGTGGACAAGATCACCACCGTCCCGAAGGGCAGAGTCGGCGCACAGGTCGGCCGCCTGGACGAGGAGGACATCCTGCGGCTCAATCGGGCCATTGTCGTCTTCCTCGGGCTCGCCGTCTCTCCACGGACCAAGCAGGAGGCATAGGCCCATGAGGGAACACCGCCTAGTACCTGCCGACCTGACGCCAGCACCGCCGGGAGCCGTCCTGTCCTTGTTTGACTATCCCAGACTACGCGTCGGGTTGTGGCGTAGAGATGGACGATTGTCTCGGCCTGCCGCCTCCATGACTTTGGCGAAATGCCTCACTCTGCGCGTCCGCCTCGGCCTTCGGCATCTGAACAGCTCCGCCAGCTGCTCGGCGAGCCGTGGCCATTCCCGGGCCGTCCGCCCAAGCACGACCTTTCGACCTGGACCGTCACCGACGACTGGCCGCAGGACGTTCCCGTCACCGAGGCCGAGGTGGATGTGTTCGAGCGCTGGTTCGGCGACCTGTTCGACGAGCTGTTCGGCCACAATCATGATCTGACCGGGAGACACCTGCCATGACCGTGCCGCTGCGCGCCGCCCTCTACCTGCGCGTCTCGACGGCGCGGCAGGCCGAGCATGATGTCTCCATCCCCGACCAGAAGCGCCAGGGCGAGGCCTATTGCCAGTCTCGCGGCTATCACCTCGTCGAGACCTATGTCGAGCCCGGCGCGTCGGCGACCAACGATCGCCGCCCGGAGTTCCAGCGGATGATCGAGGCGGGCACGTCGAAGCCCGCGCCCTTCGACATCGTCGTGGTCCATAGCTTCTCGCGCTTCTTCCGCGACCACTTCGAGCTGGAGTTCTACGTTCGCAAGCTGGCCAAGAACGGTGTGCGGCTCGTCTCCATCACCCAGGAGATGGGCGACGATCCCATGCACGTCATGATGCGGCAGATCATGGCGCTGTTCGACGAGTATCAATCCAAGGAGAACGCCAAGCACGTCATCCGTGCCCTGAAGGAGAATGCCCGCCAGGGCTTCTGGAACGGAGCGCTGCCGCCCATCGGCTATCGCACCGTTGCCGCCGAGACACGCGGGGCGAAGGTCAAGAAGAAGCTGGAGATCGACCCGCTGCACGCCGAGACGGTGCGGCTGGTCTACCGTCTTGCCCTCCAGGGCGACGGCACGTCGGGCCAGATGGGCATCAAGAACATTGTCTCCTATCTCAACCGCAATCGCATCTTCACCCGCGATGGCGGGCGCTGGGGCATCGCTCAGATCCACCGCATGCTGACCAGCCGGACCTATGTGGGCGAGCATCACTTCAACAGGCGATCGAAGTCCAAAGAGTGGAAGCCGGCCAGCGAAGTAGTAACGATTCCGGTGCCGCCGATCATCGATCGGCAGACGTTCGATGCGGTCCAGGCGCTGCTCAAGGCCCGCAACCCGAAGGTCATGCCCGCCCGCGTGGTCAGCGGCCCGACCATGCTTACCGGGCTCATCCACTGCGCCAGGTGCGGCGGAGCCATGACCATCCGCACCGGCAAGAGCGGTCGCTATCGCTACTACGCATGCTCGACCAGGGCACGGCAGGGTCCGACCGGCTGCGAAGGGATGGCCATACCGATGGAGAAGCTGGACGACTTGGTCGCCAGCCATCTGAAGGACCGTCTGCTTCAGCCCGAGCGGCTGGAAACCATCCTCGCCGGCGTTCTCGACCGCAGGGAGGAGCGTGCCGATCGTCGCCGCGAGCATATTGCCGAATTGAACAAGCGGGCCACGGAGGCGGACTTGCGTCTCAAGCGCCTCTATGACGCCATCGAGACGGGAGTGGCCGGGCTCGACGATCCGGCGCTCAAGGATCGCATCGAGGCCCTGAAGGCCGTTCGCGATCAGGCGAAGGCCGACGCCGCACGCGCGCAGGCCATGCTTCAGAACTCAGGCCAGCGGGCGGTGACGCCGCAGACGTTGCGCAAGTTCGCCGGCACTGCGCGGGAGCGTATCCGGCTTGAAGGTGGCGGCTATCGCCGGGACCATCTGCGCGCCCTTGCACAGCGTGTCGAGGTGGGTATCGGCGAGGTCCGGATCATGGGATCGAAGTCCCGGCTGCTCCAGACCCTGGTGGCGAATGGCGGTGTAAACGCAGTGCCCACTCAAGGACTGAAATGGCGGATGGGGTGGGATTCGAACCCACGGTGAGCGTGAACCCACGC
>JAIEQJ010000039.1 GCA_019747815.1 Hyphomonadaceae bacterium | reverse complement strand
CGACCATCCCAACATCCGCGGTTCCCGCTACTACCACTGAGGAGACAGACCTTGCTCACCCATCCCACCGTCGATCAACTCGTCAAGCTCGGCCTGGCCGGCATGGCGCGCGCCTTCAGCGAGCTGCAGGACAACCAAAGCGCCGCCAGCCTCGGCCACGCCGAGTGGCTCGCCCTGCTGCTCGACCGCGAGGCCACCGAACGCTCCAACCGCCAGCTCACCGCCAGGCTGCGCCATGCCAGGCTCCGCCAGCGCGCCACCATCGAGGATGTCGACTATCGCGCTGCGCGCGGCCTCGACCGAACGCTGTTCCAGCGACTCATCGCCGGCGATTGGATCGACGCCCCGCAGAACCTCATCATCGAGGGCCCCACCGGCGTCGGCAAATCGTGGCTCGCCTGCGCGCTCGGCAACAAGGCCTGCCGCGACAACCGCTCCGTCCTCTATCAGCGCGTCCCCAAGCTGTTCCCCGATCTCGCGCTCGCCCGCGGCGACGGCCGCTATCGCAGGCTGATGAAGAGGCTCGCCAAGGTGAGGCTGCTCATCCTCGACGACTGGGGGCTCGAGCCGTTCGGACCCGACCAGCGCCGCGATCTCCTGGAGATCGTCGAGGAGCGCTACGGCCACGGCGCCACGCTCATCACCAGCCAGATCCCGGTCGATCGGTGGCATGACATCATCGGCGAGCCGACCATCGCCGACGCCATCCTCGACCGCATCGTCCACAACGCCCATCGCCTCAAGCTCAAGGGCGATTCGCTGCGCCGCAAGCTCGCCGCGCCAACGCAGTCCACTTGACCGCACAACCACAAGGATGCCAAACGACAACCGACCAGCGGGCGCTCGCCACCCCGGCCGACATCAATCGGAATCGATGGCCGACTTCGATTGGAATCAGGCGGCCGACATCAGTCGGAATGCCCGGCCGACTTCACCGGAATCCGCAGCCAGGATGGGCTGACGCACGTCGCCGATCAGTTGGGTCGGGCTCTCGTCGAAGCACACCACTGGCCGCTTGGGGTCGAGGGTCTCGGCGTAGGCACCACATGTCCTTACGCCAGGGCTTCAGGTCGTTCTCGGCCAGGCGCCGGCGCACCGTCTCGCGCGATAGCTCGCCATGCTCGGTCAGCTTGACCATCGCGCCGGCCAGCAGCTCCAAGGTCCAGCGGGTGCCCGGCGACAATCAGGGTGAGAACTCAGCGTCAATCAGGATGAGAAAGCGCCGGGCCGCGGCTCCTCGTTCAGGGCCGCCTCCAGGTTACGCAGCACGAAGCGGCGCTTGATGCGGTACACCGTCGAGCCGCTCACTCCGATGCTGCGGACGATCTCTTCGTCGCCCAGCCCCGCATCGGCCGCCATCAGGACCTGCGCCCGCTTCAACTTGCGCGCCGATTGCCTGCCACCGCTCAGCATTGCTCCGAGCTCGGCGCGTTCTTCTTGGCTCAGCTCGACCCGGTATCGTACATTCATTCTGATCTCCTCAAAGGGGAGACCAGACGAATCCAGCGATGAGTGAGAAATCAGGCACTATGCGACACATCGGTCCGCATCGCTTCACCGAAAAGCAAGGCCAGTACCTGGCCTTCATCTACGTCTATGCCCACATCTTCCGCCAAGCGCCTGCCGAGGCCGACATGCAACGCCATTTCCGCGTCACTCCACCCACGGTCCATCAGATGATCCTCGGCCTCGAGCGCAACGGCCTCATCACGCGACAGCCAGGCGTCGCCCGAAGCATCGAGATCCTCGTCCCACCTCAAGATCTGCCGATCCTCGATTGGCTCAACATCAACCCGTCATAATCACTGTGCAGAGCTACTAGGAACATGACAGCCATCGCCCAATGCCACACGGAGACCATCAGCTCCTCCTTCGCGCTACCGGGCAGAATCGTTCGACGAGCGTCCGCGCCCAGCAAGCCCGCAACGTTGCACCCATCAACATGGCGCCTTGCATGTGCAGGCAATAGCCGCGTCAATCAAAGAAACGGCTGTCCCACCAAACTGGCTGATGCAGGCTTGTCTTGATCTGAGCAAACTGCGGATGATCCGGGTTGATCAAGAAATTTCGATCGACCCGCGCCACTACACTTGGAACAATCAACAACAGTGATCGTCGGCTTGACTGCCATGCATCGCCATAGGCTTTGCTGGCCATGCCTGAAGCGCTCGCCCAGCCGGGAAGATTCGCCGTGTTGAGCGCCTCATACGAGACACCGTTTGGTATCGTAATCTCGATGTAGTGCTGATTCGGCGGAATGCGGCCACTACCATGCACGAGCTTCTCGAGCATCGCCGTAGAGTAATGTTCACTCGTGTAGATCATGGGGCATCCGGTCGTATTCCATCGCCCTGGATAAAGTCTTGAGCCCGTGGCGTCGAAGATTGGATGAGCCCCGTTTGGATCACCAATCCGATAGCACGTAAGAACCCGATCGAGCGCTTGGGCTGTCAAACGGCAGACCCGTGCTCGAGCTGGCCCAAGATATCCTGGACAAGCTGCCCGCCCAGTTCGTTCTCGATTGCTACATCGATTGGCCGACGTCCTTCGAGCAACTGGTGAGGACGAAACAGGAAGTCACGTGTCTCTTCATCGGATCCCCAGACCCTGCGCGCTTCAGTCCAAATGCTGGCGATGCGTGCAATGCGCATGCTTTGCGCGGCGTTCAAACGAGTGGCGTAACGCGCCAAAGTCGCTTTGGGCACGAGTCGGTACTTGAATGTGGCATCCGCAGGAGCAATGCGCGCCGATAGCCTTTCAAGCGCCCGTGGCGGCAGTCCTTTGTTGATCAGATCC
>JAIEQJ010000014.1 GCA_019747815.1 Hyphomonadaceae bacterium | reverse complement strand
TCGGCGGTCGCTGGTTCTGAGAACGCGCGCTCGCCCATGGCATAGGTGCGCAGTGCCGAATGTCCGACGTACCCCGCATAGTTGATCCCCTTGCGCCAGCCCTCCAGCGCATCGAGATACTGGGCGTACGTTTCCCATGTCCAATCGATCCCGGCTTCCATGGCCTTAGCGGGGATGTCTTCAGCGCGCTCGAGATTGCGCAGCACGAGATGCTTCTCGTCCGGGCGGCACGGCGCGAGCGTGAAGCCGCAATTGCCCATGATGGCCGTGGTCACACCATGCCAGCATGAGCAAGTGCCGAGCGGATCCCACGCGACTTGCGCATCCATATGAGTATGTCCGTCAATGAAGCCCGGCGCCACTACGAGCCCGCGTGCATCTAGCTCCTCTCGGCCTCGCTCCTTGATATGCCCGATACGGGAGATGCGGCCGCCACGAATGCCGATGTCGGCGCGATAGGAAGGCAGTCCCGAGCCGTCCACGACCTCGCCTCCGCGAATCACCAGCTCATACATGGCGAGTCCTCCTTGAAGCTTGCTGGATGTAGGTGCCGGTCCCCTACGGCCGCTCGAGGCCATCGAGCTCTACCACGTTGTCGTGGCGCGCGAGGTCGCGCTCCGCCTTGGTCATGTACGCGGTTTGCCTTGCCAAGAACGACCAGCGCTTTCGGCCAGGTGGAGTGTGAGGGAAGTCGTTCGCCCACATCAGCCGATGGACGTTGCAGAGCTTGTTCTTCTTGAAGGCTACCCAACCGTCCTGCGGCGTAGAAACGGTGGCGCTCCCAAGCGTGGTCCATACGGTACATGAAATGTGGCACCGAGCCCACATCGGCCGCGGCACAAGCCAGCTCGAGTTTCGGATGGCGCTCGAACATACCGCCGAAGAAGAATGTACCGATGATGCCCAGACAGTCCCGGATGGTTGACACAAAGCCATTGATCTTCGGACCGCGTACCTTGAGCGTGTCCCGCTGGCTTGTGAGGATAGGGAAGCTCAAGGGCAACCCGAGATCGACGGCCGCCCCTAGCGGGTCATACATCGGGTCGTGGCAGTCCGCGACGGCAGGATTGCCGGGCATCATCATTCCGCGAAGGCCGAGCATCTTATCTTCTCAAGATCGTAGACGGCAGCTTTGACCCGAGCGAGCTGGTGTTTGACCAATCGTTTGTTTGATCGCGCAAAGGTTAGAACTCCGCCATCTTACTGTCAATCAAGGCACCGGGGACTAGCAGCAGACCCGTGAAGAATTGTTGGCTTGCCTAGTGCGCTGCTTCGAACACTTCGTGGCCCAGCGGAAAGCCGTCGAAGGTCTCTACCAGGGCGACGCGGATCTGTTTGCAGTCGGGCCGATGATCGTGGCTATAACCGCGTCCAGCACCTACCAGTCCGCGGCGAAGTGCAGCCCGCTCGGCGACTCGCGCAGCCGTACCGCCACCATCCTCGCCCACGGCACCGCCTCCTCACCCAGCGCCGCCACTCGGTTGGCCGGGACGAAGCGCCGCATGGTCCAGTACACTGTGGGGCCGCCCACCCCAATCGCGCGGGCGATCTCCTCCTCACCGGTCCCCGCGTCGGCCGCCAGCAGGATCTGCGCCCGCTTCAGCTCGCGAGTTGCATGCTCGCCCGTCGCTCAGCAGCGTCACAAGCTCGGCGTGTTCTGCTTGGCTCGGTTCGATAGTCCTCGGAACCCGACGGCCGCATCACACGACAGCCGGGCGTCGCATGAAGCATCGACATTCCTCGTCTCGCATCAAGCCTGCCAATCCTCGAGTGGCGCCGCAACTCGTCAAGTTCTCTTTGACGAGCTACTCGCGGCGCTCTCTTTCTCTGCACTCACTGTCCGCGGCGTAGTTGGGCCATGTTTCCGTGGCGTCCAGGCGATTGAGCTTGTCGCAGGCTCTATCAATCGCACGCTGATCGGGCTCAACATTCGCGACGGATATTGTCTCGTCGGGCGCGCGGCAGGAGTTTATTGGGATCACATCCCGCGTTTGTCCGCACGCAGTCTCCTCAGTTCCTGAAACGTCGCGGTCGCGCAGCGCAGCACCGCAACGATACCCGCCACTACGCCGTACGGACCGGGCAGCGGCGCAACCGTGAACTGTATGGAGATCGTCTGTCCGGATTTGGTTTGGGCGGGCACCGAGAGGGGTTCGTTCGATGGATGCCGGGATCGCCCGGTCCCCATCATGCGGCGGTAGGCGTCCCAGTGGCGCTGCCGGAGGCGTTCGGGAATGATGATCTCGAGAGACTGACCAACCGCCTCATCGCGCGAGAAGCCGAAGATGCGCTCCGCGCCGGCATTCCAGAACCGAATAAGCCCCTCACAGTCGGCACAAATCACAGCATCCGGGAGATCGTGAAACACAGCGTCGGCGAGACCTGTGGGATCGCCCTCAGCGATGCCAGCGGCCTTATCGGCCTCCCTAAATGTCATGACACGGCTCCCTCTGGCGTTTCTAGCAGGCAAGAGCAGTTCGCGACGGTGCGGGTCTCGAGCTATCGGCGGGCCAAGCCGCGCCAGGACCCGGCGACCTGCGGGAGCTCGGCCAGCTCGGCAGGTCACCCGGCGCGGTCGGCGGGCGACATGCCGATATCGCGATAGGATGGGGTAAGGCTGCACGGCAGCTCCGTTGGCTCAGGCGAGGACGTTGGCGGCGCGCAGGCGGCCGATCGTGTCGGCATCGACGCCCCAGCTCGGCAGTACGTCGTCGGTGTCGGTGCCGGAACGGCGCGGCGGCCGCGGCACGGGCGAGGGCGTGCCCTGGAAGCGCG
>JAIEQJ010000070.1 GCA_019747815.1 Hyphomonadaceae bacterium | reverse complement strand
ACAGCCCCGCCCGCACCCAGACCCGCCACACCCCAAACAACTCCAAACCCCAGCAGAAACCGGGATACCGAGCAGGGAGCCTTGCTTTGCCAAGCCACCACCGTGTCGACCCCTCTTCGCCGGTCTGTCTCGGATGCGCCTCGCCGCTCCAGTCGACCCCCGCTGGCCGGGCAAGCGCAATCATCGCCGGTTGTTGAAATTCAAACGCCGTGTCCACAGGATACTCACATACGACTGGGTTGATTCGACGTAACAAACCGTTAACCGGGCCGATTTCCGCAGAACGTTGCTGGAATTCAACAGACGGCGACGCCAAACGCCGCAGCCCCCTGGCAAACAAAATCCCGAGAGAGATCAGAAAACAAAGCCCGCCGGACGTGCAAAACCGGGCAGCAATGCCGCCCCGGCGTCAAACGCTGGCCTGGCATCGAAGGCCTTCCCCACGCGGCGCCACACCTGCGCACGGCAGAGCGGTCCGTCTGCCACAATGGCGGCCAGCCTGCCGCCGTCCTTCAACTGCTCGAGCAAGGGCGGCGCCACCGTCTCGACGGCGCCATTCAGGAGAATCGCGTCGAACGGAGCCTCGGCCGGCACGCCGGCGATGAGACGATCCTCGACCACGGCGGTATTGTCTGCCCCAAGCTCTGCAAGCAACCGCCGCGCCTCTTCGGCGAGCGCGCGGTCGCATTCCAGGGCGATGACGCGCCGCGCCAGCCTTGCCAGCACGGCCGTCGAATAGCCCGTGGCGCAGCCAATATCGAGCACGGCGGCGTCAGCATCGATCTCGGCAAGCTGCACGAGCTTGGCAAAGGTGCGGGGCGCCAGCAGGTAGCGCTCGGCCGCGCCATTGGCGTTGCTCACCGGCAACGGCTCATCCATATAAGCCATGGGCACCAGAGCGGCCGGGACGAATTTCTCCCGCGGCACCTCGAGCATCGCCCTGATGATGCGCCGATCGGTCACGTCGCTGGGACGGACCTGACTTTCCACCATATTGAGGCGCTGCAGCTTGCTGTCGGTCATCGACTTTGGCTCGGGGGTAACGGCGGGCGGACAATATCCAATCCCTGGCGAGCGGGCCAGATGCCGCAGTCGCGGGCGGCTGTAGCCAATCGCCGCAAAGGCCGGGCGCACTTTTCCTTTTGCCCTGCTGCGCACGCAACGACACCCAGCCATTGGTTGCAACCCTTCAAAGAGCGACCGATTGCAGTAGAATCGCCTGCGGCAAGAACGGCCCGGCGGACGCCGCCTTGCTGCGCAAACCGTTCGAAGCATCGGTGCGGCCTGGTGGTGGGCGGGAGCCACGCGCCCACGCGTAAAGAGGGGGAATCCATGAGCGCTACCTATGAACCCCTGCTCGCCTATCTTTCCATTGGCGTAGCCATCCTGGGGTCTCTTTCGGCTCTTGCACTGACCCGGCACCTGGAGGACCGCAACGCCCAGTCCTGGCAAAGGCAGCTGGCCCTTGCCAACGGCGGCCTGACCATGGGCGCCACCATATGGGCGACCCACTACATCGCGGCAACTGCCGTGCGGTTCCCGGGCCTTGCCAGCCACGAGTTCGCCGACTCCGCGACCTCGTTCGCCATTGCGGTCATGGCGGCGTGGGCCGGGTTCTCCGTCGCCAGCGGGCGAAGGCTGGGTGTCGTGAATATCCTGCTCGGCGGCATGCTCGTCGGCCTCGGCATCGTCGGCATGCACTACCGCGCCATGTGGCAGATGCATCGCTGCGGCATCGACTGCTACCGCGAGCTCGCCATGGTCTCGGTCGGCATCGTGATCACCGCGACCGTTGCTGCCGCCTGGATCGCGTTCCGCCTGCGCGGCGTGGCGCCCCTGCTCGCCGGGGCCGCCGGCTTCGGCCTGGCCACCACTTTGATGTCATACACGTCCATGACGGGCATCTACGTCATCCCGCAGGGCGACGGGATCACCGGCGGGCCCGCGGCACCCGCCCAGGATTTTCTGGCTTATGTGATCGCTTCCGGCATGGCCTTGGCCTCGACCAGCAATCTGGCCCTGCGCGCGCTGATCTGGAAGGACGGCTTGACGCGCGAGCAGATTGCCCTGGTGCAGGCATCCTTCAGGCAGGTCGAAGCGGCCGGGCCGCATATTGCCGACTTGTTCTATGACCGCCTGTTCGAGATCGCACCGCAGGTGCGCGGAATGTTTCCCGTCGATCTCACGAGCCAAAAGGGCAAGCTTCTTGCCATGCTCGCTGCCGCCGTGCTCAGCCTGCACAAGATCGAGGAGGCCATGCCCGTGCTCAAGGATCTCGGGCGGCGGCACCTGAACTACGGCGTGGTCCCCGAGCACTACAAGCCGGCCGGCGAGGCGCTGCTGTGGGCGCTCGAGCGCGTGCAGGGCGATGATTTCACACCGGCCACCAAGGCCGCATGGACCGCAGCCTACAAGAAGCTCGCAGGGATCATGACGGCGGCAGCCGCTGAAGCCGCCCGTGGACGCTATCACTAAGTGTCGCGATCGCGAAGTTCGCCGGATCTCGCAGCAGGCGCTGAACGAACTTCGCGATCGAAAGGACACTGGCAAGTTCATGGTTCTAGCAAGTTCATGGTTCTAGTGTGATTCAGATCGAGAAATTCGCTCAGCAGGCGTGCTGCGAGGAAGGGCGAATTTCTCGATCATCACACTAGTCTTGCTGTGTCATAAAATTGCGAACTGTGGTATGTGGCCGATTCCTGATTCGTCTTGGGGGCGGCAATGGACCTGCGGGCC
>JAIEQJ010000018.1 GCA_019747815.1 Hyphomonadaceae bacterium | reverse complement strand
CCGGAGCCGGCGGCGCATCCGTCTTCTTGGCGGCGGCCGGCGGCGCGGGCGTCGCGGACGGAGCCTCCGTCTTCGGCGCCTCCTTGGCACCGGCGTCGGGCGGGGCTTGCGCCGCTGCGGGCGGCACCGCCAGCACAACCATCATGGCGAAGGCGAGCGCGGAGAGGATTTTATGCATGGGAGATCCTTGGCTGGGAGGCCATGGCCGGGCGCGAACCGGCTCTGAGCACAGCCCGAAATCGGCCACCCGTCATGGGAAAAGCTCGGGCATGGTTGCGATCAGGTTCTTCCCAGCGCTCGCGGGTCCGCCCGTCAGTGCTGCTTGGCCGGCCTCTCACCGCTCGCGGCGCCCTGGCCCTCGTCGAGCAGCCGGCTGCGCCGCAGCGCACCACCCTGCTCGAGGATGGGATAGGCAACCGAGGTGATATGGGCCGCAATGCGCTTCAGGTCGCGGGCGATGTCGAGATGCAACGTGCTGGTCTCGATGCTCTGCGGCAGGCCGTCCCGCAGACGCCGCAAGTGATTGCTGGTGGCAAGCTGCTCCAACTCGCGCATGCGGTCCTTCTCGGCCAGCAACGTGCGTGCCGCCTGCAGGTCGCCCAGCATGAACACGCTGGTTGCCAGGTGCAGATTGTCCAGCAGGTGCTGATGCATGTCTGCAATCTCCTGCAACCCCTCCGGCGAGAAGCTGAGCCGCTGCTTGATCTTCTTGGCCGCGATCGCCCGCAGGCTCCGGTCCAGGATGTCGCCGACGTGCTCGAGGTTGATGGTAAAGGCCAGAATATCCGAGCACCGCTTGCGGTCCGCCTCGCCAAGGCCGTCCTGGCGGCTGATCGCCGTCAGATGCAGCTTCACCGCGCTGTGCAGCCGGTCCAGCGCATCGTCCATGGCGGGCAGCTTGGCCAACAGCTTGCGATCGTCCTTCTGCAGCGCCTCCAGAAATGTCCGCAGCATGGCTTCGACGATGTCGACCATGCGCAGCACCTCGCGCGCGGCATCCGCCAGCGCCAGGCTCGGCGTCTCGACCGCGGCCGGCTTGAGGTACTGCGGCTTGCCCGGATCGTCGGACGCGGGCGCGGCGGGCAGGAGTTGCGTGCACAGCCGGGCCAGCGGGTCGAGCAGGCCGATGAAGAGGAGGGCGAGAGCCAGGTTGAACAGGGTGTGGAAGTCCGCCACCTGACGCGCCGGGCTTGCTTCCAGCGCGGCCATCGCGCCGGCCAGCCAGGGCAGGAGCGGAATGGCGACCACACAGCCGACCATGCGTATGATCAGATTGCCGAGCGCCAGCCGCTTGGCCGCAATGCTCGTGCCGGCAGCCAAGTACTGCGGGATCACATTGCCCAGATTGGCCCCGAGCACCAGGGCCAGCGCCGCCTCGCCCGGAATGATCTGCTGGGCTGCCAGGGTCATGATCAGCAGCACCACGGCCACGCTCGAGTAGGCGGCCCAGGTCAACAGGGCGGCAAGGGCGATGTCGATGATGGGGTCGCCCGCCAGCATGGCAAACAGCTCGCGCAGCGCCCTGGCCTTCTCCACCGGCTCGATCGTGGCGATGATCAGATGCAGCGCGAGCAGGATGAGGCCGATGCCGATGGCGACCCGGCCGAGATCGCGCGTGCGCGTCTTGCCGCCCTTGTTGAAGGCGATGACCCCGGCGAGCACGAACAGCGGCGCGATGGCCACCACGTTGAACGCGAGCACCTGCACGATCAAGGTGGTGCCGACGTTGGCGCCGAGCGTGACGGCCAAGGCGGTCACAAGGGACATGAAGCCGCCGGCAATGAAGCTCGTAGACATCAGCGCGGTGGCGGTGCTGCTTTGCAGCACCGCGGTGATCCCCAGACCCGCCAGGAAGGCCTTCCAGCGGCTCTTCAGGCCGATGGCCAGCGCCTGTCGCAGATGACCGCCGAAGGCGCGCACGATGCCGGTGTGCACCATGTGCATGCCCCACAGCAGCAGCGCCACGAAGCCAGCCAGATGCAGCAGGATGAAGGTTGCAGACATTCCGACACCTCGGCCCGACACCTCGGCGGCAAGTCAGCACCGCGTGCAGGTGGTGCCGTCAAGGCTAGATTGGCAAGCGCCCGCCACGCTGGCAACCCCGATCGCACACTGATCGTTGCACAAGACCATCGCGGCGCGCACCCGCCAGTGCTTCGCGATTGGCGATGATCGTGTGGCAGGCTGGAGCTGTCTTCTCCTGTCGCCCTTGCGTGGCGGATATCCTGTTGGCGCTTGACGCCGCCTGGGCTCGGGACTATCGCCACGTTGCGTCTTACGTGGCCGGCTTAGCTCAGCGGTAGAGCAGCGGTTTTGTAAACCGAAGGTCGGGGGTTCAATCCCCTCAGCCGGCACCACGCCTCTCCGAGAGGTCCTCGGCACACCCGATCGCGTGGCTTTGCACGTTCCTAGTGTCCCGATCGCGAAGTTCGCCGGATCTTGCAGCAGGCGCTGAACGAACTTCGCGATCGAAAGGACACTGGCAAGTTCATGGTTCTAGAGCCCTGTGCTGATCCTTTGGACGTTCCGCGTCTAGCCCGCTCTTCTCACCATCGGTAGCGGGGTAGATGCCAGTGTGAGGGCGACTTTAGGACCGGAATGTGCTGGCG